>JAAVDJ010000001.1 GCA_014801875.1 Bacteroides sp.
ATTGAAATTGTGTCAGGAAGGGAGAGATCTACATATTTTTTTTCGGCATTATTTAGGGAGGAGATTGCCTGAGAGTATTTTTTCTGGTGGAGCTGTATATGACCCAATAACTCATAGAATCTGGCTTGTCTCAGTGTGTCATTCTTAGCTATTGCCAACTGAATCGCCTGCTGTGCAACCGAGTCAGCGCTTGAATAAAGAAATTGGACGGTAAAACTCCATGCCAAACCATATAACGCTCTAAATCTGAGTTGATCATATTTTTTATCCAAGGGAATTGCCTCAAGACTTTTTTCATGATAGTTGGTAGCCGTCGGATAATCTCCTAAATCAGAATATACTCTGCCTGCATAATGGAGTGCTTCGGGATAATAACCACGGTTCTGATGTTTTTCCTCATATTTTAGGGATGATAGGATGAGGGAGTCAGAGGTATGAGGAATGTAGAGTTTATCATCAGCCTTTACTGAGAGAAGGGTGTGGAGGCTTTTATCCCCTTGATTAAGATTATTTTGAGAGATATCCTTAAGTATCCGGACTGCCTCTTCTATAGAGTCAGGTTCGTTGTAGAGAATGTATGCTGCGTGAAGGAGCTCCGGGTTGTCCGACGTTCCTCTTCGGCAGGCAGCTGCGAAGAGCAGGGTTGCAGCCAAGGTCAGTATGTAGAGAAAAGGTTTGAGAGGCATAAGTTAAAAATTTGAGAGGGGAGGAGTTGTGCCAATTCTGAAAGGAATGGCAAATATAATCTAAATCTCTCTGTTCCGCAATAAAAAGTGTGGAATTTTCTTCATCGGATTACTCTTTTCCATACATTTCCCTTTTCCCTAACTTTTGCTCACAAAAGGGAGCGCGACTACTATCAACCGTCCAGCATCGGAGGTATAATACTAAAGCCGTGGCGGAGCCATCCCGGCCCCGCCACGGCTATTCACATTCATTAACTACCTTGTTTCTATATTGTCATTGTTGTATTGCCGAAGAAGCACCCCACTGCCTTCCGACCTCATTCCCTCTGTTCACTTTCTTTCCATATCCGAAAGTGAAGACAGCAGTCAGCTCAATGCCGGCATGATAGTAGGGGATATTGTGTACGGTATAGGAGGAGTATATGGGAGACGAGACGGAGTCAAACTGAGCGTCATAGTCTCCTCTTAAGAAATTCAACACACGCACTGACAGATTCCAGGCATTTTTAGCCCATCCGGCAGACAGATAATAATAAGATCTGTTTTTAGTCCACATACCGGCCACCGGAGAGAGTGTCCCCTCCTGAGTCTGGTAGTATGCTGAGAAATTGAAGTTTCCGGCATAGAAATCAGCTTGTGCGGATAGTGAGAATTTATTTTTTGAAATATTGTAGAATCCATCCAGACGAGAATGAGAAAAGATAGGAGAGACTCGGAGAGTAAGCTTGTTTGAGAGCAGATTGCCGGTTATATTTGCTCCGAACGAAAGGATACCATACTTTCCTTCGTTCACTGTAGTCATTATGAGGGCGTTCTGTTGGGAGAAAGGTTCATATATGGTCGAGACCAGATTATAGCCGGCGTTAAAACTCGCGAAAGCTGTAACAGCCATGTAATTGGCTGGAATATAAGTGTAGCTGAGGTTTGTGTATAGATTGGAAAACGCTTTCAGATTTGGATTCCCTTTATAGTATAGAAAATCGTTTTGTCTGATAAGGACATCGGAGACAGAATAGCTTCCGAGTGAAGTCTGCACAATCCGGCCGGTTAAAGAAAACCTGCTCTTCGATGAGGGTGTCCAATAAGCGGAGAGTCCCCCTGATGGTAGAAACTCGTTGTTCAGATTACCGTTTGACTCGATTCGAGAGCCTTTGAGTGTTGCGAACATATCGAAAGTAAATTTTGAGGGAATGGAGAAAGTGTATCCCATGTTCGCGAAATAGCCCAGAGAGTTCAATCTGACATCGGAGTCGGATGTGCCGGAATAATTGATGCGGTTAATAATGTCATTGGCACCCAAAGAGATATAAGCAGAGTGGGAGGAATTGAAATACTTTCGCAGTGTAGCGGAGAGCTTAATATTGTATGCGTTTTCCCTGGCGTCAGTGACCACAGGTGTCAGGGAAGGTATTCCGGCGATGAAATCCCTTGAATAGTTCTGATGCGAGTATGCAAATGAGGGGTTTATGGACAGAGAATACCCGGCGGGAAGGATAAAGAAGAAACTTCCGGTGTATGCGAGCGCGTTTTCGCGAGAGGAATTCTTTGATGAGAAAGGATATACCTCTTCATCACCTCTATTTGTGAGCCTGAGTTGTCCGGATTCATCCTGGTAAGGGCGTTTTGAGAAAGTGTAGCCGACGGTATTGACAATCTGTTTTGTCTGGGTGGTGTAAGTGGACCTGACAGATACGGGCAAGGACCAGTTGCGATATTTGCTGTCTTCGCAAATTTGCTCACGCCCGATAGTTTCATCTCCTACGGTATATACGGTGTTCTGCGAGGAATTCTTGTGGGATGAGGAGGCGAATGATGAGCCAATGAAAGCGTCGAAAGATAATTTCTTATAGTTGAAACGGGAGAATACAGACGCGTCATTGTCAGCAGCAGAGATGAAATTCTGTTTGTCGCTGAGTTTTGTATATCCTCCGTATTCGTATTGTTGGAGAATGATATTTAGGACATGTTTTTCCGCTCCGAAACGAGGGTCTTCGGGATAGTCGATTACTTCCACTTTCTTCACATCCGAAGAGTTCAGCCCCTTGATATCCGCTTCTGTTGCGGCGACGTAGTTTATGAAGAGCGATATTTCCTCACCATCTGGTGTGAGGATCTTTTTTGTCAAAGGATTTATTCTTGCCTCCGACATAGCCATACGCTGAAGGAGGTTGATGGCGTCTGTGGCGCTCTTTTTTGCATTGGAAGAAGGGTAGTAGGTGGCTTTGTTATTATTCAGGACATGAGAAGCCCCTTGCACTGTCACTTCCTGCAGGGTGTTTACTACAGTGTCGGGAGAAAGATCCGATGCGAAAGCCGATATGCAAGACAGGCTGCATATATAAAAGAAGAGTGTTGAGAGGGTTAAAGGAGTAATTGGTTTCATAATTATTCAGATGTTGGATCCACTATTATGCTAATTCTTATGTATTTTTGAATTGGTATATATTGTTCGCTAAAATATTAATTAGCTCCGGATTTTATTTTAAAGCTTCTATTTCGTAAGATCTGTCAATTAGTGTTATGATAGAATTTTCGAAAGAGGATGATATAGCCTTCTCCTTACAATAGGTCTCTCCATTGAAATGTTCCCGAGGACACAATCCCATACATAGAGGAAGTTTATTGCAGCTCAGACATTTGTCGTTTTCAAAAGATTTTTGAAGATACTTTTTATCAAACTCATTATTCCAAGCAATTTTTCCATCATTTAGAAGTACCCCTCTTGCGTTACTTTCATATAAATCATTGCACGCCGTGCATTTTACTACATTACCATTAAAATTAATTGCATTATAGTATTTTTTATTGGCATAGCAAGGTAAGTATGAAGAAATAAAGTTACAGTATTCTACCAAAAAACCAGCTTCTCTGAATTTATCAAGAATCTTAATAATATGCGCATTGAAATTTCTATCAACATTTTCTTGCCAAACTTTACGAGGTGTAACAACAATTTTAGATCGATTAATCGGATTTATATATTGTTTTACTTGGTCTACTATCTCCTCAGTCAAATTGTCCTTAGTGTAGTTGATGCGAAGATACATTATTACATCAGAAGATTGACTGAGAAGATTGTTAATATTAGTGAGGACATGATTAAAAGTAGAGTCACACCCATTACTGAATTTGACAGTATCATGATGTTCCCGATTACCATCTAAGGTAATTTGGAACTGTTTGAAACCAAGCCTTAAGCATTCTCTAATATTGGTAGGGTTAAGGAAAAATCCGTTCGTTGTTGATGAATTAAGAAAATCAATGCCTGCATGACGACATTTTTCTTTTGCATGTTCGCTTATAGGTACTACAATTTCTTTAAAATACATCAATGGTTCACCCCCGAACCAATCTATATGCAAAGAGGATATATGTTCTTGGTCAATCATATAGTCAATATGACTTTTTATTTTTTCCAAAGTATCATTATCCATTTTTGAAACAACATGCTCCTGAATACAATACCAACACCTATAGTTACAGTTAAGAGTAGGTAGGATAATCAGAAAATAGTTTTTCGATTCTATGGCTTCATCGTTTTTTCTTCGAATAAATCTTAATTCGTCAAAATCGTCAGGAATAATAAATCCTCCTTCCGTCAGTTTTTCCTTCAGTATAATAGGAAGATGGTCATACATCTGTTTTTGTAGACATTCATATACCTTTCTTCCCAAACTGAGCGGCAGTCTGAAATAATGACGTGTGAGACAATTGTACCAATATGAGAAGTCTCCTTTCTCCTGTATAATATTATAATTACTACATTTCATGATGAAAACTATAGAGTGGCATGGAGAGATAACTCTCCACACCACAAACATTTATTAGCATCCTAAATGACCTGCTGTGCCACAACCGGGAGCGGTATTGGCACATTCTTCTTGTGTGACTGTAAGACCACATGCTACAGCACCATTGGTACATTTGACTTGCGTCATTATACCATCGGGAGGATTGACAGCACCACCCATAACCTGAAGCTTCTCAATAGAGGAAAGTTCTTCAGGAGAAAAAAAGATGTTATTCATAAAAAAATTATTAAAGTGAGCCAAAGAAAATATTTCCTTAGCTGAATGTTGATTTATATTACTATCCAGCCGGCGAGAGATCGGTTACTGAGCCGAAACACGATACGGTATTCTCCTTTGAGGGAGAAGAGGGTCTCAATGAACGAGGCTTCATCGGAGAGGACAGCTACGGTGATATCCCAGATCTTGAAGTTTTCAATCTCGGAGTTGTCAACGCCTGCGATCTGCACTCCATGTGTCTTGCTTATCGTACAAAAGACGTGAACAGCAGGCATCCTTTCTCTATGCGCTGGATCAGGATTGTCCGGAGTAAGATAGGAAGAGAGTTTTAATCAATCCTAATCTCATGATCATATAAAGTAGGTATGACAGCTATCGTAAAACTAATTAGAACATTCAGCCTATTACAAAGCATTAAGCTTATAGCCCTCGTCTATCATTTGGCTATAAGAGATAGTAGCGGGCTTAAGGGTTGAGACAAACTCTGTCAAACCATATTCTCTTATCACCTGTGGATTATCCAAGATAGATAGTCCTCTCTTAGTAACCTCATCTACCAGATAAAGAATACCTTTATTGCTAAGTTTCTTATAATACTCCGGATGTGTGAAAAGATTAGAATAATAGACATTTTGGAAATTTGAAGCCGCATAAGTCTGTGCGAGAGAATTTGGATACCACATTGATCTGACTACCTTAATATTAAATACCTTAGTCATCATCTCTTGACATTCATCTAACCAGATCGCAGCATCCTCTGCATCTCCTAAGATTCTGCCTAAAAATATATATCTCCCAAATCTTGTCATTATGTATAGTTCATACACCATTTCGTTTGAAGTTCTTCCCCATATCTGATCAATCAGGATATACGGTTCAACTAAATCTTGATAATAAGGTACTTGTCCTTTAATAAATGTCTCATACCATTCTTTCAGATTATCTTCAATAATAAAGTCTGTCAGACTGACAAGCCCATTCTGATTGAATTCAGATATGACATGACGAGACCTATCTGATAGAGAAGCAGCCCAACTTGACAGATTTATTGATGCTGTTGCCAGTTCCTGTGGAACAGAGAAGTTGCCTTCAGCTAACCCTCCTAACGACTTTACACTCACCAACACAGAACTAAAATTCTTTGAAGAGGTTGTGGTTCCTCCATTCTTTCTGCCTATGGTTAGATTTCCTCCAGCTGCATTTTTATCCCAATTGTATGAAGTATTAATTTCATTGTTAAGATCACTTTCTTTAGTCTCATCTGTAGAATCTGATTTGTATGCACCGGTATATATAGCAGTGGCTCTACCTCCTGAACAATAATTGACTGCCACAATACCTCCATAATTGAGGAAGAATTGATATGGATTATTGGCGTGCAGTTCCTGCAAGAAGTTCGCATCCAAATATTCTTTCACAATGGTTTGCCTTATAGCGGACGTGTAGTTCATTCTGTAACATGAATCTCTATAGACAATATTCAATTCCCCAAAGACACTTTTGCTGTCGTTAGTAAGTGTCTCCCCAAAAGTTGTTGTATGAGTCTTTTTATGAGATAGGTTGAAACCAAAGAATTTCAAATTAAAACCACTTGTGAGTGTGCGTGAGAACTCTGACTTGGAGCTGTAATCAGAAAATGATGAATATGAGAAGGAGGTTGCTTCTGAACTGGCATTTAACCAATAAGTGAAATATGAAGGATAATTTTTAGCCAAAGACTTCACGTCTATTATCCTGCAACCAAGATTTCTCGTATCTTCTATAGGGGAATGGTTAAATTGGAAAGAGTATCCAAGATAATCTCTCAGACCGAGGGCGGATCTTTCTTGCCCACGGGTCAAAGAAAGAGAATCAGGACTATAACGGTAAGGTCTCCATGGATTATCAGCGGGACGTTCTTTCAAAACAATAGTTTTGGGTGATTCCAGCTCGGAATCAAATGGCTCATCTTGAGTACAACTGATCAAGCCTAAAAGAAACAATGGAAGAGTATATTTTATCATAATTTTTTAGTTAGAATCATTTTTGATGAATAGTCAGTGCCAGGAAAGGTTTCCAAGGTCATTTTTTTGTTCGTACTCTCAGTAATCCACCAATAGCCAGAAATTAGAGTGTCAGTAAAGAGAGAGTAAATGTGTATTTGTTTCCCGTCGTGCTGGTATATGAAAGACACCCCTTTAAAAATCTCCTCCCCTGAATCTAAATCTGTGGCATTGAAGTATCCTCCTTCTTCCGAAGAGAATGTCAAAAGGATTTCATAATTGGTTTGCTCTTTGGTGAAGTCATCCCAATTATACAGAATACCTTTCCACACTGTCTGGTTGAGAATCAGATCCTCGGGTGCCTCATCCTTGTCGCTGCAACCTCCAGAGATAAACAGAAGGCATAAGGATAATAAAATGATTAGCTTCTTCATAATAATATTTATTGAGTCGTATGTTATACTTTTCAATCCTTCTAAAATAGGAGTCTTTTAAATTACTCAATTTCAATCCAGCCTGCCAAGGAACGGTCGCCGAGGCAGAAGATGACAAGGTATTTCCCGTTAAGGGAGAATATGGTCTCGATGAATGAAGATTCATCCTGGAGGAGCGCGATAGTATTTCCGTAGGCATCGAGAATCTCGAAGCTCACAATCTCGGCGTTTTCGATCCCTGAGATTTGGATTCCGNCCACNNTGCTTATGGNGCAGAACANNGGAGCNGCNGGGCATCGCGGTCCTTTGGGGTCTATTTNGATAATATCNCCCGAGTCTGAGTCCGTCTCNACGCAGTAGAGAGAGATGTCGATACAATCAGGATCATCCGCATTTGCCATTCCCATTCCTGNNAAGAGGAATGTCAGCATAAGAACTAATTTGAAAATCGTTTTGGCCATACCATTCGGTTTTATGTGTAGGGCGCAAAGTTACGCAGGTCTCTCCGAATAATGACTACAGATCGGTTCCAAATTAATTCCAAAATGGTGGTTTGGAATTCGATTTAGAACTGAATTATGAGGATAAATTGTTTATAATCAGNAATNTAATATATGNAGAGAAAAAGCTGTTTGGAATTGTTCAANAGAGTCAAANAATGAGAATCAGACGGTCTAATGAAGCTGTGGANACACCATCAATANTAAATTTTTTGAGAAGGATTTTCTTTCTGTATGAAACAGTGTTTTTCTCTACTCCTAACAAAACTGCGATATCAGTGGAGCGAATGCCGATTTTAAGTAAGATNGCAAGGAGAGTTTCTTCTGATGAAACTTTACCATCTGTTATGAATTTGAGATTTGATATAAAGTCCGGTTTTGCTTCATTGAGGGAATTTTCAATCCTTTTATAAAGGTCGGATTTCTTAAGAATCGGCTTTCTCTTCTCAATATAGTCGCTAATGGAATCCATAATTGTCTTGTCGGGTAATGATACCGGCAGAAACTNATTTGANGAGTNATACAGTATTTTCACCATCTGTCTGAATTCTCCAATGAGTTGTTGTGGAGTAGTCTTTGAGTCCGATATTGTAATATCATTATGGTTGTCAATAGCAGTTCCCGGATTGAGGTTTATTTTCTGAAGTACCAATATCCTGTTTTTTAGTTCCTGACATAACAAAGCCTGTGTCTTATTTCGATACAGAAGATATACCACAATCAAAAGAATCAGAAAAAGCAATNAAGAAACCNAGAGGAGAATTATAAGCAATTTTTTTGATTTGCTTTCCGCTGCTTTTCTCGCATCAAGATGATCGGTATAGTTGAACATAGCCGTACGGTAACCAAAATCCTTTGCCTCATGGGTTGCAAGATAATCAGATAGGGATTTGTAATATCNATCAAAGAGGTANGATAAAGAGTCTGCCGCTACAAAATTTCGATACTTTGGATTTATGAGGAGACGGTAAGCCTCATGTCGGTTGATCGCATCTTCGGAATTTATAAGCAAATTTGCATACATGACGGCACTGTCAGGTTTATNAGCCTTGTCATAAATATTTAATGCTATGGCAAAAAAATTATTTCGAATAAGAGTGTCGGANCTGAGCGAGATATTCCGGATTATTCCNAGAGCTTCCGAGATATTACCCTGTTTAAGTCTTGCATCAGCGGCATATAATAAAATCTGGTCAGATTNAAGAGAAATTTTTTTCGCGAGGCACGCTGCTGAATCGAATTTNATAACCGCCNCATCGAATTTCTGGAGACGGCATAATGAAANCCCGATTAATTTCAGGGAATAGACCATTCCTAAAGTGTCATTGATCTCGCGATATCGTAAATATGCCTGTTCCGCATAACTTCCGGCATCGGAATGATGGTTAAGTATTGAAGACAGATAAGCAAGGTGCCAAAGTATTTTGGCGTTTAGANTCTTGATTTCAGATTTCCGAACCTCTATTTTTAAGCTTTCCCTGTAAAGTTGCTGAGCTGTTAGAAAATCCCCTTTGTCTGTCTCCATTCTGCCCTGTAGATAAAGNGCTTCTTTATGAAACTCTTTATCATTGGATTTGGAAAAATAATTGATTTCCTCCCACAGATTGGTTTTGCTTGAGACCGGNAAAAAGAGCTTGTCTTGAGCTTTATTTATTAACAGACGTCTGATATGTTTATTTCTCGTGTCCAAGGAAAGGGAATCGANGGAAANAAGCATATCGGCAGCCGTCTNGACGGAGTCAGGTTCGTTGTNGAGAATGTATGCTGCGTGAAGGAGCTCCGGGTTNTCCGACGTTCCTCTTCGGCAGGCNGCTNCGANNAGCAGNGTTGCANCNAAGNNCAGTATGTAGAGAAAAGGTTTGAGAGGCATAAGTTAAAAATTTGAGAGGGGAGGAGTTGTGCCAATTCTGAAANGAATGGCAAATATAATCNAAATCTCTCTNTTCCGNAATAAAAAGGNGTGGAANTTCCNTCATCGGATTACTCTTTTCCATANATTTTCCTTTTCNCTAACTTTTGCTNACGAANNGGANNGCGACCACTATCNNCCGNCNAGCATCGGAGGNATAATACTAAAGCCGTGGCGGAGTCATCCCGACGTCGCCACGGCTATTCACATTCATTAACTACCTTGTTTCATATATTGTCATTGTTGTATTGCCGAAGAAGCACCCCACTGCCTTCCGACCTCATTCCCTCTGTTCACTTTCTTTCCATATCCGAAAGTGAAGACAGCAGTCAGNTCAATGCCGGCATGATAGTATGGGATATTGTGTACGGTATAGGAGGATAGTTTTGGAAATCGTCTTCATGTTCAAATTTTTTTGGTAAAGTTACAAAGTTGTACCCCCGTTTGTCAAGGAAATGAGTACCGTTTTTGTACCAAATTACAATTATTTGGTGCATTGATATTTATGAGGGTGTAAAATGATACTTTNAANATGAGTAAAGGAAAAAAGTTTACTCATATTTACNGAATCTTTACNGNCNNNGTNTGTATCTTTTGCTTCGTCACATTCAAAAGAGCATTTGACAAAAGGAAAAGCCGGAGGGATAGTGGAGTTTCTTTGTTTCATGTCGGTGTACATTTGTTTCAGTTACCGAAGGCAAAGTTAGCTTGCGAATTTTTGTAAAGCAATAGAGATTAGAATNNAAAANNNANAAAAAGTGAGATTGAAAGCCCTCAATCTCACTTTTTCTCACTTTTACTGGATATTCCGGATAAATCAGCAGGTATTACTATTATTCTCGGTATCTTTTTCTATCGACATCATCAACTTGTCGGGGCTTAGGAAGTAGTAGATGAAGAACACCCCCTCACAATTTCTTATCTTATCAACCGGTATTTTCAAGTTTTTCTTAACTTTGCCTGATTTTATACATTTAGTCAGGTTAAAAATTTCACTTTACCCTGACGTTTATCTTACATCCCTTTATTAAAATAGTAAAATATATAATATTATCATTCAATTAATTACAATTATTATAAAATTAATTAAACTCACAAAACCCCCCCCCCCGCAAATTTTGAAACGATAAGTAGCTGCGGATATCGTCTAACCTACTACCTGAATCAACCCATGGTTTATCTTTTGAATCATTTTGTGATGAGTATATTTTCTGTAAATCGAAATTACTTTTGAGACGAAATAAGACGTTGTTTTGATAAAAAATTAAAACTTAGGATATGGTTGTAAAAGTATGAGTATTTTGTTATACCTTTGCAACTTGAGAAAACATAATCTTTTCACAAATGATTGATGTAAGGATAGCAGCTAAGTATCTGATTCATCGATATGAAGAGGCATCGGGTAGAACCATGGATGAAATGAAGCTCCATAAATTGCTTTACTTCACCCAGAGGGAAAGCTTTATCCTATTGGGAAAGCCTATGTTCCCTGAGCGCGTCACAAGGTTGAAAGAGGACTCTTATTCCCATCTTCCCCAATCCTCTGTATTGAATTGAAATGCGTTCGGAATAATCTCCAACCGAGATTGTGATTTATTTTTACGTTTACATATTTTGTGCTTATCATCGAAAGATTATTTCAATAATCCTTCGATGATAATTCCTCCTGACGGGAGAAAGTCCGGATATATTTATTAAGGGAATGCCTCTGATTGGTCAGCATTCCCTTTTATTTTATATCTTCTCCATCGGTGTTATCAACTTGTTTGACCTAAGAATTAAATATATGAAGGCTATCGTCCAAAGACCGAGACTTGCAATGCAGGGAATAAAAAGATCATAGTTTTCGAAAGTGATACATCCGACGGTCATACTCTCAATAACCACCAACGAGAATGTGAGGAATTTTGTGGTTAGCGGATTAAGGACATTCTTACCTTCATATTCTTGGTCGGCCTCAAAGGCCTTTCCCCACAATGACAATAACATCCACACACCCATACACAATACACAGGTTTCGCTCCAATTGATAAGCCGAGGCACAATTGCATCGAAGAATTTTCCTGACAGCAAGATTATTGTTGCCACGATATTAATGGCATAAAGCCAAAGATAAGAGATTTTGTAACCCATGATCGTAAAATAGGTAATGTTTCATTAAGTAAATGTGTCTGAGGACAGTCTGCCTCAGAAGTGACGACACAAAATTAATATAAAATTTTGGAATCCATATCATAAACGTAAATTTTCCGGGGGAGCCCGCCGAAAAAATAGACACATAAAAAATAGCCTCGGAAAAAGTATCCCCGAGGCTATCCGTGTATTGTTGTATAGTGGAATCAAACTGTCCAGGTTTCCTGGGTCTTCATGATCATGTCGCGGAGGTTTGAGAAGCCTTTCTTCGCTTTCACCTCTGCTACCTGAGCCTCTACGTCAGCCTCGTAAGAGGGAGCCTCTACGTCGCGGATTACGCCGAGGGCGAGAGGGAGGTCATGTCCGTCCATGAGAGCGAGCTGACGGTGGAGGATATCATCTACGGTGTGGGCGTCGTGTACGAGCACATCGTCGATTGTGTAGCCGTCTTCACCTACAGTCACAGCCTTCAGCTGGAAACCGTCTCTTACAAGACCCTTCTCATTGTTCTTGCCGAAAAGCATTTTCTCACCTTGACGGAGAGTGATGGTGCGCTCGGCGCGAACCTCCTTGTCGGAGAGCCATGTGTGGATGCCGTGGTTGAAGATCACACAGTTCTGGAGCACTTCCACAACTGCCGTGCCTTTATGACGGGCAGCCGCCACCATGATTTCACGAGTCGTGTCAAGAGTGATGTCGAAGCCACGGGCAAAGAATTTGCCGCGAGCGCCGAATACGAGCTCAGCCGGGATGAAGGGATCCTCGGTTGTGCCGTAAGGAGATGATTTCGATACGAAGCCACGGTCGGATGTGGGGGAGTACTGACCCTTGGTCAGACCATAGATCTTATTGTTGAAAAGGAGGATGTTGATGTCGATATTGCGGCGGAGGGCATGGATGAAATGGTTGCCACCGATTGCGAGGCCGTCGCCGTCGCCTGAAATCTGCCATACGGTCAGATCAGGACGCGCAGTCTTCACGCCTGAAGCTATGGCAGCCGCACGACCGTGGATTGTGTGCATGCCATAGGTGTTCATATAATACGGGAGGCGTGATGAACATCCGATACCTGAGATGACGGCTGTGTCTTTCGGAGCCACACCCACCTCGGCCATAGCCTTGTGGAGCACATTGAGGATAGCATGGTCGCCACAGCCGGGACACCATCTTGCTGTCTGCTCGTTCTTGAAATCGCCTGCAGCGAAAGTAACTGTCTTATTCTCTTCCATGGTTATGCTTTTCCTAAGTGTTTCTTTACTCCGTCAACAATCTCCTCAACGAGGAAAGGCTGACCCTCGATTTTGTTTATGCGCATGATTTCCTTTCCGGGAAGCTTCTGCTGGAGATAGTCGGCGAACATACCGGTGTTGAGCTCAGCCACGATAATGTTCTTATATTTCTTGAGTTCGTCGAGAGCGTTCTTCGGAAGAGGATTGATATAGCGGAAATGGGCGAGAGCCACGGGAGTGCCCTCAGCTGTCAGTTCTGCAGCGGCGGTGAGGACATGGCCATAAGTGCCGCCCCAGCCAACGAGAACAGTGTCAGAGTCGGCTGCACATTCGATTTCGAGCTCCGGAATGTCGTTGGCGATATTAGCGATTTTCTCGCGGCGAACTTTCACCATGCGTTCGTGGTTCGGGCCGTCGGTGGAGATGACGGATGTATTGAAATCCTTCTCAAGACCTCCTACACGGTGCATACCCTTTTCCATTCCGGGGACAGCCCAATAGCGCACGAGGCTTTCCGCGTCGCGGTCGAAAGGCTTCCAGCCGTTCTCAAGCTGTTCGGGAGTAACGAAATTGGGTTTTATTTCCGGGAAATCCTCCTCTTCAGGTATTCTCCAGGCAGATGAACCGTTGGCAATGAAAGCATCGGTCAGTAGGATAACGGGAGTCATATGCTCCACAGCTATACGGGCAGCCTCGAAAGCCATGGTGAAACAGTCTGTAGGACTTGCGGCAGCGAGCACACAGAGCGGGCTTTCACCATTGCGGCCGTAGAGGGCCTGCATGAGATCGGTCTGTTCTGTCTTGGTGGGGAGACCGGTGGAAGGACCGCCACGCTGCACATCGATAATCACGAGTGGGAGCTCAGCCATCACTGCCAGACCGATACCTTCGCTCTTGAGGGCGAGACCGGGGCCGGAGGTAGAGGTCACGGCGAGATGACCGGCGTAGGAAGCGCCGATTGCCGAGCAGACGCCGGCGATTTCATCTTCCATCTGGCAAGCCTTCACGCCAAGGTCCTTGCGTTTTGCAAGCTCGTGGAGGATATCTGTAGCCGGGGTGATGGGGTATGAACCGAGGAAGAGGGGACGTCCACTCTTTTCGGAAGCCATGATGAGGCCCCATGCAGTGGCAGTGTTGCCGTTTACGTCGGTATATGTGCCCGGTTTAGCCTCGTCAGATTCGATGCGGTATGTCGGCATGGAGGCGTGTGTGTTGTGTCCATAGTCCCATCCGGCATGTATCACCTTTTCGTTTGCCTCATAGACAGCGGGTTTCTTGGCGAATTTCGCTTTCAGTTTGGCAAGGACTTTGTCGACCGGGCGGTCGAAGAGCCAGCAGACAAGACCGAGGGCAAGCATGTTCTTGCATTTCATGATGGCCTTGTTGTCCATGCCTGTGTCGGCGAGAGTATGTTTGAGAAGCGTGGTCATCGGCACGAGCATGATGTGCTCGGGGTCTATGCCGAGTTCAGCCACGGGATCGTCGGTCTGATAGAGAGCCTTCTTAAGGTTGGCCGGGGTGAAAGAGTCGGCGTCGCAGATGATGATGCCCCCTTTCTTGAGATATTTCAAGTTGGTCTTGAGAGCTGCGGGGTTCATTGCCACGAGCACATCGGCATGGTCGCCGGGGGTGTGTACGTTTTTACCTACGCTGACCTGGAATCCGGAGACACCGCTGAGAGATCCCTGCGGGGCACGGATTTCAGCCGGATAATCGGGGAAGGTGGAGATGAGGTTACCTTCGCCTGCAGAGACATTGGAGAAGATATTGCCTGCGAGCTGCATGCCGTCGCCGGAGTCGCCCGAAAAACGGATGACTACCTTCTCGATACTCTTTACGTTTGAAGACTGTAGCATTTTGTTGGTTAGATTTAAGTTATTGACTTATAGGGTGAGGATAAAACAAACACCCTGTTGCCTTCATGTTTATGGAAATATGTGGCAAAGTTAGTGAAAAAGTTTAGACCACAAAACAAAAACTGTTTTTTTTCAGAAAAAACTAAAAAAATCTTTTCTCCGGAAGAGCATATTTCCATGAGAAACCGGTATGAGGTGACTGACGACCTATATTTGGCGAACAAAAATCCATTAATTAAGACCGCTTCCCACATTTTCGTGGGGAGCAGTCTTAGTAGATTTTGCCGTAGTTGCCGCGGTCGAGGGAACGATAGCCGATGGCTTCTGATATGTGGTCGACACGAACGTCCGGGGAGCCATCGAGATCGGCGATCGTGCGGGCCACACGCAGGATGCGGTCGAAAGCACGGGCTGACATGTTGAGTTTGGTCATGCGGTCTTTAAGCTTTGCAAGCCCGGCTTCATCCGGCCACGCATATTTGTGGAGGAGGCGGGAATTCATCTGTGCATTACAATATATGCCTTTCTCATCCTTGAAACGCAATTGCTGCACACCTCGCGCAGCCATGACCCTCTCGCGAATCTTCAGGCTGCTTTCAGCCGGAGTCGTATCTGCCATGTCGTCGAAACTGACGGGCTGAATCTCTACCTGAAGGTCGATGCGGTCAAGGAGCGGGCCGGAAATACGGTTCATATATCTTGTGACGGCTCCCGGCGGGCAGGTGCAAGGTTTGGAAGGATGGCCGTAATAACCGCAGGGGCATGGATTCATCGAAGCCACGAGCATGAAAGAGGCCGGGTAGTTGACAGTATATTTCGCCCTGGCCACAGTTATCACGCGGTCTTCAATCGGCTGGCGCAACACTTCCAAGACTGTGCGCGGAAACTCCGGAAATTCATCCAGAAACAAGACACCATTGTGTGCCAGTGAGATTTCTCCCGGCATCGGATTGGTGCCTCCTCCGACGAGGGCTACCGGGGAGACGGTGTGGTGGGGTGTGCGGAAGGGACGGCGTGTCATAAGCATGGAGCCGCGCGTCAATTTCCCGGCTACAGAATGTATCTTTGTCGTCTCCAAAGCTTCTCCGAGACTGAGTGGAGGGAGTATGGAGGGGATGCGTTTGGCCATCATTGACTTTCCCGCTCCGGGAGGACCGATCATCAGGATATTATGACCTCCGGCGCAAGCCACTTCAAAAGCTCTCTTCACAGCATCCTGACCTTTCACCTCGGAGAAATCAAAATCGAAAGAGGCCGCGTCGGCGGCAAAAATCTCGCGGGTATTGATTCTGACAGGTTGAAGGTCGGAGGCATTCCCGATGAGCGACACAGCTTCGGCGAGGTTCTTCACTCCGAACACTTCTATACGATTTACGACTGCAGCCTCCGTCACATTTGCCTCCGGCACGATAAGTCGTCTGAACCCCATCTCCCGAGCCTTGACAGCCATCGGGAGAGCCCCCTTGACAGGGAGCACGGAGCCGTCAAGGGAGAGTTCGCCCAGCATCATGTAGTCAGAGAGGTTATCGGCGGGAATCATCTCATGGGCTGAGAGGACGCCGATTGCCATGGGGAGATCGAATGCCGCTCCCTCTTTCTTGATATCAGCAGGGGCGAGATTTATGATCGTGCGTCTGTGGGGGAAGGTTAACCCTGTGTGAGTCACTGCGGCCACCATCCTCTGATAACTCTCTTTCACCGCCGTGTCCGGCAGCCCCACGATAGAAAATGTGGAGCCGTTTCCTCCGTCGGTTTCAATAGTGACGGGGAAAGCGTCGATTCCCTGGATAGAGGCGGTGTAGACTTTGGTCAGCATCGGGTTATTTTTTTACTGTTTTGCGGAAGAAGGCGAGGGCTTCGTCAAGGTCAGTACCCCGGAAACGCTGGTGGCCGTCGGGAGTAAGGACGATGAAGAAGGGGGAGGAGGGCACATCAAGGGTCATCACACGCGAGTCTGCCAATCCGGCAGGAGCCCATAGGCGAGCCACTTTCTTAAGAGAGTCGGTGCGGGTAGTGGAACGCCAGGCCACGGAATCACCGTCGAGACACACGTCGGCTATTACTCTTGAAGAGGAATCCGGAAACTCTTTGGCGAGCGCTTTCAGTGAGTCTGTGTAACTTCGGCGGTCGCTGAAGGTGTTGTTCCAGAAAAAGAGGAGCACACCCTTCACTGAATCAGGCCGGATTGTGTCAACCCCGTTCTGCATTGACCGGAATGCTATCGATTCCACGCGTGCGGGTATGGGAATGAACCTTGTCGGCTGGTCAGCACGTCCGGCCAACGCCGCCCACTGCGGATCGGCTGCCTCCCCGTCTAAAGCGAGCCATAGCCGTCGGAATCCCGTTTCATCGGCTCGACGGTCGTAGGAGGTCAGCAGGAGGAGTGCTGAAAGGGGATTTGCAGGGTTGGCTAAAGCATATTTAGCCACGGCGCTGTTTATCTTTTTGGCGTCGGCGGAGGCGAGGGATTCGGCATTCTCATTTCGCCAGGCAGACCATTCCTTGTTGATGTCGTTCCCTTCCACAACCCATTTCGACGGGGAAGCATCTTTTCCGGATATACTGATATTTTCCCCTCTCTTCACGTATATCACGAGGGGATAGGCCTTCGGACCGGTGTAGATATAGACGAGCGCAGGGTTCACGGTCTGACCCTTGAATTCCCCTTTCCCTGCGGAGACGGCCACTGCCGACTCCCTGACAAACCCTCCGCGCTTGTCGGAAGCATAATATATCAGCTTATAGTTGGCGTTGATTTTAGGATCAACGTCGAAAGTAATGGAAAACTCCTTTCCCTTGCATCCGGCCAGCATAAGAGCGAAAAACAGGCAAAGAATGGCAGGTATAGGTCTCATAAGATTTGGGGATAGGGATTAAGTGAAAGATTCTCCGAAGCGCGATTTGATTTCCGTCACGATATGGCGGATTTTCTGCTCTTCGGAAAGGGGATAGATCAGGAGCGCGTTTTCCGAGTCGGCCACGATATAATCTTTCAGCCCCTCGGCCACGATAATCTTGTCGGACGACGTGGCGAAAATCGAATCCCGACACCCGGATGCAATCACCTTGCAGTTTTGAGTCACATTGCCGTCGGCATTATGAGGCGACGCCTGATAGAGAGCGAGCCATGTGCCGAGGTCGCTCCATCCCAGGTCAACGGTCTCCACGTAGACGTTGTTAGCTTTCTCCATGATAGCATAGTCGATAGATATTCCGGGAGCATTGGGGAAGGTCTTGTCGATAAACTCCTTTTCTTTCGGGGTGGAATAGGTGTCGGCCGGGGCATCGAATAGATGGGCGATATCAGGCGCATATCTCTCGAAAGCTGACAGTATGCTTTTGGCCGACCATAGGAATATGCCGGAATTCCAGAAAAATTCCTTGCTTGCAAGAAAGACCTTTGCCATCTCGAGATTCGGTTTCTCCGTAAACGATTTCACCTTCAGAATCTCATCGTAATCATCTGTCGGGGCACCCTGCTGGATATAGCCGTAGCCTGTGTTTGGATTGGTGGGGGTGATTCCTAAAGTGAGGAGTCGTTCCCCCTGTTCCACAAACCGGAATCCTTTCTCAATAGCCTCCTCGAAAGCTTTCTCTTTCAGCACGAGGTGGTCGGAAGGGAGAGTGACGATGACGGCCTCCGGGTCGAGGGCGGCGATATGGTGGGCAGCCCAGCAGATACACGGAGCCGTATTTCTTCTGGCCGGTTCCAGCAAGATGTTCTCCGGCTTGATTGTGGGGAGTTGTTCCCGTATGAGGGGTTCATACAGGTGGTTGGTCACGAGAATGATGTTCTCGGGGGGGACAAGAGGGGATATTCTGTCTACAGTCAGCTGGAGCAGGCTTTTCCCGGTCCCGAAGAAGTCAAGAAACTGTTTCGGACGGTCAGTGCGGCTGAAAGGCCAGAACCTTGAGCCGACACCTCCGCACATAATCACGCAATAGCGATTCATGATGTCTGATTTATTTAATTATTTTAGACCTTAGCCTTTAGCCTTTAGCCTTGAGCCTTGAGCCTTGAGCCTTTAGCCTTGAACCTAGAGCCTATCATTCGGCATTCTGGAACTGGTGTTTCACACCCTCCACGACATTGAGCATATAGTCGCCCAGCTTCTCGGCCTCGCTGATGAGGTCCATGAAGAAGATGCCTTCCTGATAGCCATACTCCTTATTGTTGATATTGAAGATATTGGAATCCCGCAAAGCGTTGCGCAGATTGTTGATTTCGCGTTCTTTGTTGTATGCCTGAATTATGAGGGAATCTTCAGGAGTTTCCATTTCGCGGATGATGTCCATCATGTTTTTCATGGCGCTTCCGACGAGGTCATACATTTTGTCGATTTCCTGCATGACACCCGGTGTGAATTTCACATGGTTCTGGTTCTGGCGCACGACGGCTTTCGCTACGTTGAAGCAACCGTCGGCGATTGATTCAATCTCACTGATAACCCTGAGCATACCGGCGATTCTCATCTTACCCTCCGGGCTCAGGCGCCCTTCAGCCACACGGTTGAGGTAGTTGCCGATTTCGATATCCATGCGGTCGGATATTTCCTCATATTTCTCAAGGCGGTTGTAGGTCTCTTCGAATTTGGAATCGTTCGGCTGGAGATGGATGATATCACGTGCCATGTTGAGCATCCTTTCTACGCGCTCAGCATAGACAGCGATCTCCTTCTGAGCCTGGGTGATGTTGAGCTCGGAGGCGGAAAGCATACCACGGCCGATATATTTGAGAGAGAAATCCTCCTCGTTGTCTTTATGTTTGGCCGGCATTATCCAGCAGACAATCTTCACATATAGCTTGGTGAACCATATCATCAGCAGGAGATTGAGGGCGTTGAAGACAGTCGGGAACATGGCCAGTCCGAAAGCGACACATGCCTGAGCTTTGGAAGTCAATCCCCCTTTCGGGTCAAGAAGGGTGGAGTCGGCCATGCCGGCCTCCTGCGCTGCTGAAATGTCAAGGGGGTTCGTGTCAGTACACCATTTCGTTATGTCAGCCACAAGCTCCATGAAGGGATGGAAAATGCAGAGCACGATGATTGAACCTATCACATTGAAGAGCACATGCCCCATGGCGGTGCGCTTGGCGGCGAGATTTCCGCTCAGCGAGGCGAGGATAGGGGTGATGGTCGTACCGATGTTTCCACCCAGAATAATGGCACATCCGAGCGTGAATGAAATCCATCCCTGGGAACACATGATCAATGTTATGGCGAAAGTAGCGGCCGAACTTTGAGCCACCATCGTCAGGACGATGCCGAAGAAGAAGAAGATCAGCACTGAGCCGTAGCCGAGGGTTGTATAGTTGGTGACGAACTGCAACATCTCCGGATTTGCCTGAAGGTCGGGCACATACTTGCTGATGAGGTCAAGACCCATGAAGAGGAAGCAGAATCCGATAAGAAACTCACCCAGAGATTTGTAGGTGCTTTTCTTCATGAACATCATCGGCACTCCGACAGCGAGAAGGAGGATGCTGTAGTCAGAGATATTCACCTCGAAGGAGAAGGCCGAGATAATCCAGGTCGTGACCGTCGTGCCGACATTGGCACCGAAGATGACGGCCATAGACTGAGCCAGACTCATAAGGCCGGCATTCACGAAGCTCACCACCATCACAGTGGAGGCGCTCGAACTCTGTATGAGGGCAGTGATGATTATGCCCGTGAGCACACCGGTCACCCGGTTTTTGGTCATTATTCCAAGTATATTGCGCAGACGGTCGCCCGCAACTTTCTGGAGACCTTCGCTCATCACTTTCATTCCATAGAGGAAGAGGCAGACGGCTCCAAGGAGACTGATGAAGTCAATGACGGTATAATTCATCTTGATGGGGTAAGAGGTGAATATTACGTGGAGAGAGTCGCTATGCTGAATTAACGTTTATTCAGCTAATGCGGTTTGATTGCAAAATTAATTAAAAAAAAGAAATCGCCCTAAAGAAAACGTACAAATGAAAAAGTGAGGGCGAATTTTCATCTATTTCCGATTTAATAGAGTGGGTGTGGAGAAAATGTGTTATATTCGCAAACTTATCCGGAATCAATCGGTTTCCGGAAATTAATACAGACCTTTTGAGATGGAAGTGAATTTGATAGTGGCTGCCGGGCGCGATGGAGCAATCGGCAAAGAGGGGGATTTGATTTGGAAAATTTCTGAAGACCTGAAGCGTTTCAAACGTCTCACCATGGGCCACCCCCTCATAATGGGGCGCAAGACTTGGGAATCGCTCCCCAAGCGTCCGCTCCCCGGGCGCCTAAATATTGTCCTTAGCCGCGACAGAAATTTTATTGCCGAGGGGGCGACTGTCTGCGCAGACCCCGAAGAGGCTTTGAGGCTTGCCGGGGAAGGAAATCCTTTCGTGATGGGGGGAGCGCAGATCTACAATCTTTTTCTCCCGTTCGTCACCTGTATGTATGTCACTGAGATTGACGCTGAATGTAAGGATGCTGACGCATATCTCGCATTCTCCTCCGATGACTGGAGAGAAAGCGAGAGTGAGCCATGGGTTACGACCCCGGATGGAATCCGTTACCGATACGTGGAATATCGCCGGAAATAACATGAAAATCACGATAATCAATAAAAGCGACAGCACCGGAGGGGCGGCTGTAGTGAGTCGCCGCCTCATGGAGGCTTTACGCGCACAGGGTGTGGATGCGCGGATGCTCGTGGCTGAGAAACTGACGGATTCCCCTTATGTAGAGAGGGCGGCCGACGCCTTGCGCCTGAAGATACCCTTCCTGAAGGAACGTCTCGGAATATTCATAGAAAATGGATTCAACAGGGAGAATCTTTTCAAGATAGACACCGGTGCAGACGGACTCCCCCTTTGGAGACATCACCTTGTTGAAGGTGCAGACGCTGTGCTGTTGAATTGGGTGAACCAGGGATTCCTCTCTTTGAAGGGTGTGGCGAAAATCGCAGCTTTTGGAAAACCGGTCATATGGACAATGCATGATATGTGGAACATGACCGGAATCTGTCATCATGCCGGAGACTGCACACATTTCCGGCAGGAATGCGGGTCGTGTTTCCTGATGGGGAACCACAGCGGACCCCACGACCTGTCGCGGCGGATATGGCTCAAGAAAAGGGATATCCTTCCTGCCTCCATCTGCTACGTGGCCGTAAGCCGCTGGCTCGCGAAAAAGGCCGGGGAAAGCTCGCTGCTAAGACATTCGCACGTGGAGGTGATTCCTAATGCTTTCCCGCTGGAAGTCATGGAAAAAGGGGAGAGGAGTGAAGGTGCTAAGCTGCGCATACTTTTCGGAGCCGCCCGCCTCGATGATCCGATAAAGGGGTTGCCAATGCTTGTGGAGATGACGAAAGTGCTCAGGCGTGACTATCCGGAGCTTGCTCCTCGTCTGGAGTTGGTGACGTTCGGAAATATCCGGGATGCGCGTAATCTGGAGGGAATAGCCATAAGCCACACTCATCTCGGAATGGTGCGCGGAGAGGAGGCACTAAGAAAAATATATGGGGAGGGGGATATCCTTGTCTCCGCCTCATCTTACGAGACTCTCCCCGGTACACTCGTTGAGGCTCAAGCATATGGATGTATCCCCGTGAGCTTCGACCGTGGAGGACAAAGCGACATCGTTGACCATCTGTCTACAGGTTGGCTCGTGCGATATTCAGACGATGTGTCCGAAGGGGGTGCGCGACTGGCGGAAGGGGTTGCGTGGGCAGCCGGCATTGCCGACAATCCCGATTCACGGCGGGAGATGCTTGCCGGAATGCGTAAGAGCGTCAGAGACCGTTTCTCCGCCGAAGCTGTTGCGGACGCTTATCTGCGTCTCATAGTCGCCATGAAACGGTGACGAGATATTCTCTTCCGCGCAATAAGGTGTAGGATTCCGTCTGTGCCATAATTCCATAGGATGAATAGCCGAACGATTTTTTACCGAGTATGTTCGTAACTGCGGCGGATATGTCTGTTTTCTTTTTTATCTTGAAGGTAAGGCGGGTGTCAAGCATCGGGACATTAACATAAATTCCCGGGAATCGTTTCATTATTTATGGATTGGAGTGGTATTAGTCGTGTGGATAGTCAGTTTCCGCGAAGTCGTAATGGCTTCTATGTTTAGTGGTCGTGCCCGGTTTACCGTAAGTAGCCTGCATTCTCATTACATAATTGCCTTGCAATTCTTCCTTATTCTGACGTTTAAGTACATTTATGCGCGAACGGTATACGAATGGATCGCTATTTGTATAGATGAATATACCGACTTCCGGCACATTTTTGTCTGTAAGCCCTGTTGCTGTGAAAGAATAGTCGTGGTGGGTGTCGTAAGCTTCCAGGATGAGGCCCGGGAGGCCATAAAGTTTCCAGGGCCCCTCCTTGACAGGGATTTCCGGAGTGAACCATGCCGTCCATTCCCTGCCTCTGAACCGGCATTTGGCTGCGATACATTCATATCCCATTATATCCTTTGTCTCATCCAGGATTTCCCATTCCGGTTTTTCCGTGTCTTCCAGGTAATACCCTCTGTCTCCTCCTATTTTATTGTAGACCAAAGTTTTTCCCTCTCTAACGTTTCTGAATACGTATTCCGATTCATGACCTCCGGGACTGTTGTAAAACTTCTGGCCCTGCGGGTTCATGGCGCGGAGCAGCTCTTCTGCCATTTCGAAATTATTGGTCAGAAGAGAATCGTAGTAAAGTTTCTTAGGGGGATAGAACATAGCAGAAGTAGCCCCGACTCTCAGTTTCATATCTTCGGAGAAGACCTTGTTGGCCTCTCGCGCAGTGGTGTCGTATGTCCAGACTTTGTGGTAAGTGATTTCCAATAGCCCCGGCTCTTTCGGTTCAATGATTGATGCAGACATACGTCCGAATCCAAAAATTACTGCTAAAATAGATAATTTGATATACCAGCTCATATTCATGTGTTATTTGTTGTCAGATTGATTTAGATTGTCATTGAGATATGTCAGAATTACGGTTTCCCTTGAGACTTAAGTTTGTATCCCAAATCGAAATTTTTAAGAGCTGTTTTTTTGGCAATATTTGCATACCATCCTATTATTTCTGCAAAATCCACAACGGAAGGATCTATATTGGGGTCGGTGATAGGATAGCAGGACGTGCAACCATGTCCGAAATCCTTTGATAGTTTATCCATGGCGGGAGTATGTCCCTGAACTATCCTGAGCAGGACAATTTCCCGGTTGTTGTATGGAAACCTGTAAGCGATTACGGCACGCTTCTTTTTTGTGTCTGGGAAAATATTTCCAAACATCCATCTGTCTCCTGTCGGGATAGCATCCTGAGGATCAAAAGAGAATGAATTTCTGTGCTTAGTGTCTGAGATATCATCCGGAAAAAGGATATATGATGCCGGGATGGGTTTGGAGGAATCCGGGTCGAGAGTTGCAAAAACCAGTTTCTGAAGCGGCAGGTAGAGAAGGATGGAGTCGATGGGAAGCTTGACCCCTGATATGACCTCATTTAGATATTTCTTTAGGTCCGGGTATGCATTAAGTTTAGTATCAGTGGCATATATAGGGGTTTCAGCGTCAAAGGTGCCGCTGTTGGGGTTGAAAACCCAATTCATGTCTTTATCGTAGACATAGCGTACGGAGTCTTTTACAGCCCATTCAATATTGGCCATAGTCACGGAGCGTCCGGACGAGCACGCTCCAAGCAAAAGGGATAGGAGAGCGGTCAGGAGTATAGGGTGGAATCTCATATTATGTTTATTTTTTTATAGAATAATTATGATATAAATATAAGAGAGTAATCATACTTAAAAGTTATTAAAAAATCTATTAATCTTTTCCACAGTTACATTCCCATTTATAATTGGAGCGCAAATAATCTTCTATTAAGGAAGGAGAGGGACAAAGACGTTGAAAACAACAATTTTTACATTGTGAATAATCTCGTATTCTTGTCCAAGCAAAATTACCTTTAAGTAGAATTCGTTGAAACGATTCAAATAGATTATCTAAAGAATGCATGCCTCTAGATAGTTCTAATGGAGAATAAGAGATTTCTCCATTGGGATTAACGAATATACGTCCCCAATTATTACTGTTAACAAGATTATTTTGTTTAATTGTTTGATATTTCCCACCTAGTCTTTTAAAATCGTCTAAAGACCAACTGAATAAAGATTTAATAAAAGGAATGTTATTGTTAGTTAGTACAGGATGTGCCTCAACAAAATAGCCATTTTCTATTAAACTATTATATTTTTTTACATCTTCAACACTTTGAATACCGAGCATAATTGTTGTAATTCCCTTATTAATTCGTAAATCTTCTAAAGAGTTGGAAGTGTGGATAATAATCTTTGAACGGAGATTATTATCAACAAGAACTCTACAAAGACCTGTATCTTCCTGTAAAGTTTCAAAAGAGTATACAGGGATAATATTTTCCGAATTATGAGAGTTCTCCAATAAGTGTTTAAACACTTCTTGTTTCAGTTCACTTATAAAAAAACGGACATATGGACTAGAAGCAGAAATTTTGGTAATAATTTCTTTCAGTCCTATTTCTGTTATTACTACTGACGAATGCTGAGACTCCTGAGGTATTTCAATACCTGAAAGTAGTTGTATCAATCTGTGGCTGGAGGTATTTTTAAGATCTGTTATGATATAACAATCAGAAATAAGTGATCCAATCCCATATCGGGTAAATTTGATTGATTTTCGATATGCTTCAATCCCTGATATATTATTGATTTCGGAATCAAATTGTAGAGGAATCGAATCGGACTCAATAATGTCACCCATAAAGCTTTTTATGGTAGACCTGATTAATGGGGTTTTCAGATCATCATAGTTGATTTCCACAACTCTCAGATTTGAGGATATAATACCTCGAACTATTTTTATTGAATCCAAATCATTAAAAAATAATAATTGGTCATCCAATAGATTTACTAGTAGCACGCCATTTTTAGCTACACTGAAATACACATAAGGTTCAAGATAATAGTATAGTGATTGTTTCATATTTTTATAGTACTATGAGATTCTTCATTAAATTCCTTAGTTTCTCAGGATTATTTGAGAAGAAAGAGATAATCTCCTTAATGTCTCTTGGATGGTTATGCATGCAAGACTTTACTCCGTTAACATCAGATACCATACATACTGAGCAAAAGTCCCGAATTTTACAGTCTTTGCAAAGAGGGATATATTTTGCAAATGTGTTATTGTAGGATGTTATAATATTGTCGTAGTGAATATCAATGCCATTATCCGTAATACATCCAAAAGTCTGCTCATTTCCGATTCTTTCGCATGGATAGATTTTCCCAGAAACCGATACAAATATTTTCCTTGAAAAGGGGATACAAGTATTGGTAGGGAATTCAGGGGACTTATTATTTATGTCTGTTTTAAAGTCACTGGAGAGTACTTCCGAGAGATTTTTGGAATATACTCTCATTAACATTTGAAACAACCATTTCTCGTAATGTTGTAGAAATGGAGAGTGAGTTGAATACAGATTGTATTCTTCCTCAGACATTTGAGAAAATTCCTTAGCGATAGAATGATACAGACTCTTAAATTCTTTCAATCTTTCTTTATTAATTCCGAATATGTTAAGTTCGCTTATCATCGGTTTTTTATTATATCGTGATGAGATAAACGAATGAATATCTTTTACGGAATTTCTGTCATGGAGGACACTGTTGAATTTAACATTATTCTTGAAAAAATCCGGATAATTGTTATAGAGAGAATCTATATTGCCTAATACAATATCAAAAGATTCTCGTCCATTATGAAAAACACGGTACGAGTGTCCTTTCCTATCTCCATCTAAACTTATAAGCAAATCAAAATTATTATGGACTAAAAAATCCATATATTTATTCAAAAGGACACCATTGGTGGTCATAGAATAATAAATATGTTTGTTTGGAATAGGATGTTTTTTTGTATAATTAACAACTTTTTCTATAAAACTAAAATTACATAATGGTTCCCCTCCATAAAATGAAATACGTAGAGAGTTGCATCCCTTGTTAGAGGAATTATCCCATAAATTCTTAAGAAAATTATATAGTTTTACAAAATAATTAAAGGATATGTCCTTATTCTGCCGTAAGTCATAATTATTATACAGATGTCCATAACCGCAATAATGACAATTAAGATTACAGCGGTCTGTTACCTCAAAAATGATTTGGTGTGTATTTAGGATGGAAGTTGTTAGATCTTCTTTGGTTAGGAATCTAAATTTAAAACCATCTCTTGATTTAAGTAGACCATGTTTATGTAGGTACTCAATTTTATCATCGTCATATCCAAACCATTTTATATCTTTTAGGGTGTTATTAGTGCTCTCTGCCTGTAAGGATATGTAGCCTGAATCTCTGTCATATATATATGTATGTCTACCAATACTAATTCTTTCCATTTTCGAATCACCTTTCAAGAGGGTTATAGAATTCCTGCCAGTCTTCTGTGAGGTCATGGAACCCTTTCTCACTGTCATCCGCGATTGAGACGGAGGCTCCGGTTGATCTGACAAAGGCTCCTGCATTACGGTAAATGTCTCTTTCGAAAATCTTCCATTCCTCTTTATCCATCTGTTTTCTTGGCCAGCGGTATCTGATAATTGGAGAGGATTGTTGAGTAAGACCGGCTGCTTCAAATATGAAATTGTTCTCCGTGTCAGCAGCCCGCAGTATAAGCCCGTCAGCACCTCCCAGTTTCCAGGGACCGAAAGGGAGCGGAATGTCTTCCGCATACATTATTTCCCATATCCTTCCTCCAAATTCACCGACTGCCTTCTTACAGGGATATCCCATTATGGTGTCTGCTTCCTCAGGAATCTTCTTCCATTGAATCACCGGTATTCTCTCACTGTATTCAATCACCTCTGAGGTATAAGGAATCCTGTTGGTGGTGGTCGCGACGGAATCTGTGTTATCTATGATAATGTCCCATCCGAGATAGTTTTCGGGAATGGTCTCAATCATCATTCTTTTCCTCATCTCGCGTGTATTCTTTGTGTCGAGGTCTCTCAGGTCTTTGCTGAAAAATGCGTTGAACAGTCTGCCCATCTGAAGGTCCATGATGTTGGAGTGGCTCAGGGAATCATCCTTTTCGAAAGCCCGGAAACGGGTGTCGTATGAAATGGTCAGATAGCACGAATCGAGAATATCTTTCTTGTTGGTGTTCTGATGAAGAAGGGTGAAGGAAGGTTTGTCAAGCATATATGATATAGACATCTGGGCTTTGGCGGAGATGGTTGAGATCGCTGAAAGTGCGAAAAGGAGGTAGTGTAAAATTTTAATCATGAAATGAGAGGAATTATTGAGAATGCCTAAATTAACATGAGTGATGGAGGGATTGCAATGTTATCCATAACACTGCAATCCTCCATCTAAAAGAATATGGAGAAATGAGTGCAGGAGGGGAATAATTATCCCATTATGGCACGGAAAGCATTTGTTTTACCGCAATCGGAACAATCGCCATCCTCAGGATCAGGTTGGCTTATGTCCTCATCATCGGCTTCTTCGGGTATGAGAGGTCCAAAACAAATACAGGCACATTTTTTCTCAGTAGTGGATCCTCCGATTACTTCTGATAGCATCTTCTTTTGAAGAAGGTCTATAGAAATCATAGATAAACCTTTCATAAATGTTATATTTAATGTTAATATTTATTAGGAGAGATTTAGATATCTAGGTTATTTTAGATGGATAACCATCCTGATAGAGTTTTGTTGCTGAGCCGGAACCCGATACGGAAATCTCCTTTTAAAGAGAAAAGAGTATCGACGAAAGGGGTTTCGTCAGCGAGTACGGCGACAGTATTCCCGTAGGCATCGAGAATCTCGAAGCACACAATCTCTGCGTTGTCTATGCCTGAGATTTGGATTCCACCCACTCTGCTTATGGAGCAGAAAAGGGGTATGCTTGGCATACGTTGGCCACGTTCCGGATCGGGATTTTCCGGAGTTAGAGTTGTGGATAGTGTCTCATCATTCTCCGGAAGTATGTCCTGCGCTTTGACAGGAACAGTGCTCAATGTAGAGATGAGCAAGACTATCACACAAAAAAGAGTTTTAAAAATCGTCTTCATGTTCAAGTTTTTTGGCAAAGTTACAAAGTTGTCCCCCCGTTTGTCAAGGAAATGAGTACCGTTTTTGTACCAAATTACAATTATTTGAGGAATAGATATTTATGAGGGTGTAGAATGATGCTTTTAAAATGAGTAAAGGAAAAAAGTTTACTCAAATTTACAGAATCTTTACAGGCTTTGTGTGTATTTTTTGCTTCGGCACATTCAAAAGCGTATTCGACAAAAGAAAAAGCCAGGAAGATAATAAAGTTTCTTTGTTTCATGTTGGTGTCCATTTGTTTCAGTTTAGGAAAGCAAAGTTAGCTTGCGAATTTTTGTAAAGCAATAGAGATCAGAAGGGAAAAGTGAGAAAAAGTGAGATTGAAAGCCCTCAATCTCACTTTTTCTCACTTTTATTTGATACGGAATCTTTACAGGCTTTGGATGATTGGATCAAGAAGTTCAGTGTTCACCCTATCTCCGGCAAGTCTCTTTCGAAGTTTTGTACGTTGGCCTGAAACCGCCTGTTTACTTTTCCCCAAGAGACCGGCAGTTTCACCGGGTCGAACTCCGTATTTAATGAGTATCAACAAACGATAATCGTCAATGGAGAAATGGCCGATAAGCATCCTGAGATTAAGTTTAAAGGATGGTGATAATCTAAGGAGCGTCTGCTCCATCTCTTTCCATAATAAATCTGAATCAGGGATCGGTTTCTTCTCCGCAAGATATCTCTGAATGTTGACATATGCCTGTGAGTCAAGTAGCCTTTTATCTACTCTTTCTGAATAATCTGCCGAATCAGATATAGCAGTGATTATATCGTTAAGTCTGTGTGCTATTTGTTCTGTCAGTGACAATTTATCTTGGTTCAGATCATACTCTTCCTCCATATCTTCCACACGGGGTGAATCGGGATGGAGTTTCAGATGTGATAGAGCCGTATATTTTTCAAGAAGAGATGCATATTTACGTTTTTTATGTATATATGACGCAGCCCAACCCAACATAAGAAGCAAGATACTTATACCCAACCAGGCCATAAAAATTTCAAGATTCTTCTGTTTTAGTACAGCCTCTTCCTTTGCTTGTAGATTTTTGGTGTAATTGAATCTGTTCTTGATAATAGAAACGTCCTCACTTTCTGTCCTCTTCTGTTCCAAAGCCACTTCTGTCAGCAGAGATTCTATCAAACTGTCGATAGAGTCGCGATTCAATAGACTTCGCATCTCCGGTTTAAGCAGCAATGTCAGGGCTGAAGCTCGGTATCTGTCAGCGGTTCCCGGTGGAAGGTCTAATATCTTTCGGGCTAAAACGAAAGCCTCACTGTATCTCGCTGCCTCATAATATATTGTAGCTGCTGAAATGTAAGCGAAAGGCTTAGAGTCATCCCAAACATTTAATCCACCGTCTTCTATCAGCATCAATGCAGAATCCGTGCGCCCTGATTTTTGCATTAAGACAGCCTTATATAGCTTCATGAAAGCCTGATACTCTTTCGAAAGTTGTTTTGATAGCCGAAATGCCTTGTCGATATAAATATCAGCGCTATCCAGTTCATCTTGATGCATATAGACACTTCCGAGAAGCTGACAGTTGAAGGATAGGGATTCCGTGTCGGATAGAGCTTCATTTGTGGAAATTGTTTTCTTCAATGTCTGAGCTGCATCTGTATAGAGATTCACATTATTATAAAGTCTGCCGGTCTGGCTTAGAATCCGACTATAGAGAGGAGAAAGATGGTCAGCGTTTTCAGCTGCCATATTGAAAAATTTTAGAGCTTCCGGGTAATCGCCTAAATCGGAATACACTCTTCCGGCATAATATAGTGCTTCGGGATAATATCCGCGTTTCCGGTGTTTTTCCTCATATTTTAGGGATGATAGGATGAGGGAGTCGGAGGTATGAGGAATGTAGAGTTTATCATCCGCTTTCACTGAGAGAAGTGTTTGCAGACTTTTATCCCCTTGATTGAGATTATTTTGAGAGATATCCTTAAGTATCCGGACTGCCTCTTCTATAGAGTCAGGTTCGTTGTCGAGAATGTATGCTGCGTGAAGGAGTTCCGGGTTATCCGACGTTCCTCTTCGGCAGCCTGCACAGAGAATAATCGCCACAGCCAGGGTCAGTATGTATAGAAAATGTTTGAGAGGCATAAGTTAAAAATTTGAGAGGGGAGGAGTTGTGCCAATTCTGAAATGAATGGCAAATATAATCCAAATCTCTCTGTTCCGCAATAAAAAAGTGTGGAATTTTCTTCCTCGGATTACTCTTTTCCATAAATTTCCCTTTTCCCTAACTTTAGCTTACAAAAGGGAGTGCGACCCTTACCCGCCGTCAGGCATCGGAGGGATAATACTAAAGCCGTAGCGGAGTCCTCCCGACGTCGCCACGGCTATTCACATTCATTAACTACCTTGTTTCTATATTGTCATTGTTGTATTGCCGAAGAGGCCCCCAAAAAATATTGTCAATATTCAGGACTAAGGCTGAATATTTCCTCAGGGGCGAGGAGAGTTGATTTAATTCACAATCTTTCCATTTCTTCGACAGTGGAAACTTTTCCCTTATATTTATTTTTATGACGGAATGTGTAGGATAGAGTCAGTATTAATCTTCTTGTATCCCTATATTGAATCCGTTCAAACAAATAATTCTTCTCATATGAAGTAGACATTGTCTTGGACGCAAGGATATCCGACAACTTCAGGGAGACGTAAAGAGTGCGTTTGAGGAATCTGCGGTGAATACCCACACTTATGTTAGTGGAAGAATGTATTCTGCTGTTGCAATACACACCCGGTGGATTATAATTCATATTGATGTATGTCGTGAAACCGTGGAAAGAGAAATAGTTTGAAATTGAAAAATCCATATATGGTCTATTTCCGATTTCAGGCATATAGGGAAATTCGCGTCTTATGTCATAGAAGGTTTTGGTCAGGCTCCCTGATATGTTTCCTCTCCAGCACTTCACTTCCTTGCTATAGTTGACACCAACACTGAACAATTTATATTTTCCTAAATTGACAGGATAGTGGATTTGATGCAGAGGATTGAAAGAGTCGGTGACGGACTCGGTTTCTATAGGGTTATGCACCCATCGGTAGTCGAGATTCAGAATCAACTCTTTATATTGCAAGGAATAAGATAATTGATAGTTGTAGGTAGGAAGAAGGAGAGGATTCCCTTTTACGGTGATATAACGGTTGAAATATTCACTCTCTGAACGTAACTGATAAAATGTGGGACGTTTGATACGGGAATCAAAACCCAATGACATTTTCACTATGCCAAATTCACCGGATAAAATAGCTGAAGGAAAGAACCTTCCGTAAGTCCTATGAAGCACAGTGGAATTATCTATACCATTTTTGTAGTCAAGTTGCATTTCTTCATAGCGCACCCCCACGTTCAGACCATAATTTCGGAAAGAGAAGGCATATTGACAGAATAAAGCCAATTTCCCCTCCCGTGAGTTTAGGAGCGTTGATTCGGCGGGATAATTTTGAGCGGAAGAATGATTGTTCTTTATGAAACTTCCATCCACACCGAAACTAAGACGAGATTGTTCAGATGGATTCCACCCAAATCTCACCGTGCCGGACCATAAGTCGTAAATACTTGTCGTCGTGTTAATCACCTCATGGAGGGGAGTGAGGGTTCCCTCTTCTTCCACGACACTTGTGGCGGCTGAGTTTCGTCTTATATAATCTCCATTGAAGTTTAAATTAAGCTTACTTGATAGGTTGCCGTCATAATAGGCATTCACCTGCCATTGATGATAGTGGTGTGGTAATGAACTTTTGGAATAGAGCATCTCATATTCCTCTCCACCCCTTGTCATCTCGGTGTATGTGTTTCCAACATTTCTTTGAGTATCGTTAGAATATGTAATTTTAGCACCAACATTCCGTCCGGATGGAAGACTGATATTGCCTCCTCCTGAAATTGTCCAGTTAAAAAACTCGGCATTCCAGGAAGGCATATCCGAAAGCATCCTCCACTCCTCGGCCTCGGTAAAAAACGTCTCCCGGTTTGTCTGATCGGCTCTTAGGCGGTAGGAGTCATTATCCCATGTCAGAAAGAAATCTGTCATTCCGCTGCCATATGATAAGTTTAATTGCTGATAATCAGAGAATCTTCTACCCATACTCTCTCTGGTATATGCACGTATGCCCAACCCCTCTGTAATCTTTCGTTTAAGTATTATTTTGATTATGGCAGAATATTCTGCATCATATTCCACTCCGGGATTCCTGATTATCTCTACGCTTTTTATGTCGGAAGTTCGAATTCGGGTTAATTCCGAGCTATCCTGTATTTTCCGATTTCCGATATAGATGATAGCTTTCCCACTGCCGGCCACATAGAAACTCCCGTCTTGATCTTTGACGAACGGTAATTGTGCGAGCATATCTTCCGTGCTTGGCATATCCCCTAAAGGGGAACGACTTATGTCGACAGTAAGATTATTTCCATTGAGATGAATATAGTTCTTGTTAGCACTTATCACCACTTCCTTCAATTCACTGGCTTGGACACTATCGGAATTTTCAGTCAGGATGGATTGTCGGTTAGAAATTGTATCTACCGACATCAAATTGGAGCTATCATAAAATGCAGCCGCCAATGGACAAATGAATAAATTTAATAAGGTAAACAATAGGAATTTGAAAATCGTTTTGGCCATACCATTTGGTTTTATGTGTATGGCGCAAAGTTATAAAGTTGTACACCGTTTGTCAAGGAAATGAGTACCGTTTTTGTACCAAATCTCAATTATTTTAGGTATAGATATTTATGTGGGTGTAAAATGATACTTTCAATATGAGTAAAGGAAAAAAGTTTACTCAAATTTACAGAATCTTTACAGGCTTTGTGTGTATTTTTTGCTTCGGCACATTAAAAGCATATTCGACAAAAGAAAAAGCCAGGAGGATAATAAAGTTTCTTTGTTTCATGTCGGTGTCCATATTTTCAGTTTAGGAAAGCAAAGTTAGCTTGCGAATTTTTGTAAAGCAATAGAAATCAGAATGGAAAAGTGAGAAAAAGTGAGATTGAATGCCCTCAATCTCACTTTTTCTCACTTTTATTTGATATTCCGGATAAATCAGCAGGCATTACTATCATTCTCGGTCTCTTTTTCTATCGGTATTATGAGCTTGTCGGGTTTTAGGAGGATATAGATGAAGAGTACCGTTTTTGTACCAAATTTCAATTATTCGAGATATAGGTATAAAATAATACTTTTAAAATGAGTAAAGGAAAAAAGTTTACTCATATTTACGGAATCTTTACAGGCTTTGGATGATTGGATCAAGAAGTTCAGTGTTCACCCTATCTCCGGCAAGTCTCTTTCGAAGTTTTGTACGTTGGCCTGAAACCGCCTGTTTACTTTTTTACTCGCAATAAGCGAGTAAAATTTAAAGTCGCCTTCTCTCGTCTAAGCTATTACCCGAATCAACCCATGGTTTATCTTTTCCTGAAGTACTCCCATATCTGCTGTGCTACAGAGAGTTGGACGGTCTCTCTGGATATCTCTTTGAAAAGTCCACCGATTGTCCCGTAGTCGCCAAAGCGATTTGCAACGGAAAGAAGATTGCACTATATACAGCACAATGTGGTGGTTGCAATCTGGGATGCGAAGCACAGGGTATGGAATTTAGGGCATTCTTGGAATGTCCTGATGATGCCGGAGGGTATTGTCCTGAGGAATGAAGATACTGTATTGTTACGTCCGGGCATTCGGCGAATGCCCTTGGTTCCATATTTTGAGGGGAATAGGAAAGCGGGAATAAGTTGCAAATTTTGCGACTTATTCCCGCTATTTAGATGGAATGGTAAAGAATTATTTTCGGGAGAGGAGGAAGGCTTTGAACTCAGTGAAGTTTGGTGCCATTTCGACGCTCTTTTTCTTGCCTTTCATAAATGCCACCAGACGTTCCGGAATCTCTACGGTGCTTCCGGTTATACCCTCTACAGTTTCCTTGAACTTCGCCGGATGTGCTGTCTCCAGGAATATCCCTGTCTCCTCGTCGAGCAATTGCTCGTCAAGAGCTCGGAAAGCAACTGCTCCGTGCGGGTCAAGTTGATAACCTTCAGTTTCAAGAGTGCCCTTCATAGTCTGAGCGATTTCCTTATCGGTGTAGGTCGCTCCCCCAATCTCAGATACTATCGCGTCGTGGTTATGACCATAGAGGTCAAGCACACGCGCGAAGTTGCTCGGATCGCCTACATCCATAGCGTTTGCAATTGTCTGCACTGAGGGGCGCGGACGGTATTCCCCGGTCTCAAGATATTCGAAGAATATGTCATTGGCATTATTTGCTGCGATGAAACGCTTGATTGGCAATCCCATGCGTTTAGCAATCAGACCGGCTGTGATGTTGCCGAAATTGCCGCTGGGGACACACACCACAATATTCTCCGTGTCTACACCCGCAGCCATAAGTTGGCCGACAGCATAGAAATAATAGAACATCTGGGGAAGGAAACGAGCGACGTTGATGGAATTGGCAGAGGTCAGCATCATCTCCCGGTTGAGCTCTTCATCAAGGAACGCCTGTTTCACGAGGGCCTGACAATCATCAAATGTTCCGTCAATTTCGATTGCCTCGATATTCTGTCCGAGGGTAGTAAACTGACATTCCTGAATCTTGCTGACCTTGTCTTTCGGATAGAGCACGAACACACGCACCCCCTCAACACCGAGAAAACCGTTGGCTACGGCGCTTCCCGTGTCGCCCGAAGTAGCGACGAGCACATTCACCATCCTCTCCTTATTGTCTCGATTGAAATAACCCAGCAGACGGGCCATGAATCTGGCTCCAACATCCTTGAAGGCAAGGGTGGGCCCATGGAACAGCTCAAGGGAATAGACATTGTCTCTTACCTTTACGAGAGGAATAGGAAAATTCATAGCATCCTCTGTCAGCGCCTTCAATTTGTCGGAATCCACGTCTTCCCCGAATAAAGACTGAGCCACTTCCGCCGCCATCTCCGGAAGAGACAGAGAGGGGAGACGCCGGAAGAAATCATCCGGCATCGGGTTGATTCTTTCGGGCATATACAGCCCTCTGTCAGGGGCAAGACCCTTCACTACCGCCTCTTCGAGGGTAACTTCCGGCGACTTTCCCGCAGTACTTCTATATTTCATATCTTAAACTACAGTGAATTTCTAATTTATCCCTTTACCCTTAATGTGTCAACAACTCTTTAATGAACTCATCGTCACTCATAAGTCCATACCCCCCGTTTTCCGCCTCTTTCTCGGAATAGCGCTCCACGGAGTCGCTCTCCACCCCCGGTTTCCAGATAACGAAGGGCACAGGGCGAGAAGTGTGTGTGCGAAGCCGACAGGGGGTAGGATGATCCGGAAGAAGAGCCACCGCGACCTCCTCGTCCATCTCCTCGATGGCCTTCATGACAGGAGCCACGACTCTGCTGTCAAGACTCTCGATGGTTTGTTTCTTCAACACCGCATTCCCCTCATGTCCGGCTTCATCGCTTGCCTCAATATGAAGGAATACAAAATCCGCATCCCCTTTGAGGGCTTCGATAGCTGCCTGTGTCTTCCCTTCGTAATTGGTGTCGTAAAGCCCGGTCGCTCCCTCTACGTGGATTGGTTTCAAGCCTGCATAGACACCTATACCCATAATGAGATCTACAGCTGAGATGACGTATCCCTTCCTTATTCCGAAAAGCTCCTGCATGGTCTTCATTGCCGGTTTGTAGCCTGGGCTCCACGGCCAGATACTGTTGGCAGGGTCTTTCCCTTCTGCCTTCCGCCGCAGATTTACGGGATGGTTTTCCAGGATTTCCCGGCTGCGGATAATGAGGTCGTTTATAAAGTCGGCTGTCGGGGCAGCCTCATCAACGAGAGGACGCACCATCACGTCTGCCGCAGGTGTGCCGGGCACATCGTGTGGGGGAGTGCAAAGAATACGTTTGTCTCCCCCTTTTATCTTCAGAAGATGGCGGTAGCTGACTCCGGGGAAAAAACGTGTCTTTTCGTCTCCCAGAGCCTTGTTCAGGGCGCCGATAAGTTCGGAGGCTTCCTCTGTGGAGATATGTCCCGCTGAATGGTTCTTGATAGTTCCGTCTTCGGCTATACAGATGAGGTTACAACGCATAGCCATCTCTCCCGGCTCAATATCGATTCCCATGCTTGCGGCTTCGAGAGTGCCTCTCCCTTCAAACACCTCCGGCAGGTTGTATCCTAACAGAGACAGGTGGGCAATCTCGCTGCCGGGCGAGAACCCATCGGGTACAGTCGCCAGCAAGCCCGACCTTCCGAGTTTAGCCAAACGGTCGAGAGCCGGAGTGTCGGCTGCTTCTATCGGGGTCTTACCCCCGAGCTCCGGACATGGCTCATCCGCCATTCCGTCGCCTAAGATTATGATATGTTTCATTTTTCAATACTTTATTGAGGTTCGAGGTGAGAGGTAACGGGCGCTTTTCGCATCGGGAGGGGACGCTCGGTACCTCTGTCCTTGCACCTAATACCTAACTCCTCTCACCTTATATTGGCGATACTTATTATGTCGGCGAAGACTCCGGCAGCCGTCACTTCAGCTCCCGCTCCATACCCCTTGATTACCATTGGATATTCCTTGTAGCGTTCGGTCGTGAGAAGGATGACGTTGTTGCTTCCGGCAAGTGTGTAGAAGGGATGGTCAGAACCTACACGACGCAGACCTACGCTGGCTTCGCCATTGTCGAGCGATGCCACGAATCGGAAATGTTCGCCCGCGGCTTCTGCCTCAGCCCTTTGCCGCTCATATTCGCTGTCAAGGGTAGAGATATTCCCTATGAAATCTTTTGCCTCACCCTCGAACATCTCTTCCGGCACAAAAAGATTCTTCTCAACATCATCCTGGTCTACACGGTAGCCGGCTTCCCGGGCAAGGATGACAAGTTTACGCACCACATCCTTCCCTGAGAGGTCTATGCGCGGGTCAGGCTCGGCATATCCGGCCTCCTTTGCCATCTCTATGGCACGACTCATGGGTATGTCGACCGAAAGGACGTTGAAGATATAGTTGAGTGTGCCGGAGACGACAGCCTCGATTTTCAGTATGCGGTCGCCGGAATTGATGAGAGAGTTGATAGTGTTAATAATAGGGAGCCCCGCACCGACATTGGTCTCAAAAAGATATTTCACATCTTTTCTGCGGGCCATCTCCTTGAGTGCGAGATAGTCGGAATAATCGGAAGAGGCCGCGATCTTATTGGCGGCCACGACATTGACGTTGTGGGCAAGGAGATCAAGATAGAGGGCGGCTATGTCGGCAGAGGCCGTGCAGTCTACGAAGACGGAGTTGAAGATATTCATTTTCAACACCTCGTCTCTGATGATTTCCGGAGAAGCATCGATACCCTCTTTCTCAAGGAGGGCGCGGCAGTCGGTGATGTCGATACCGTCGCGGTTGAAAATGGCTTTCCGGCTTGATGAGACACCCACGACGTTCAGTCGGAGATTCTTGTCACGGAGAAGATTTTCCTGCTGCTTGCGAATCTGGCGAAGCAAGCTGTCGCCTACATTTCCTATCCCTACGAGGAAAACGTTGAGCACCTGAGTGTCGGAAAGAAAGAATGAGTCATGAATGACATTGAGAGCTTTCCGGAGACTCTTTTTCTCAATGACGAACGATATGTTTGTCTCCGATGCACCTTGGGCACAAGCAATCACATTAATACCGTTTCTGCCGACAGTGTTGAAGAGCTTTCCGGCAAGTCCGGTGGTGTGTTTCATGTTTTCGCCTACTACAGCCACCGTGGCGAGGTCACGTTCCGCCTGAATCTCATTAAATGTGCCGGAGGCGAGTTCGGCAGCGAATTCATCGCGCAATGTTTTGACGGCAAGGTCTGCGTCAGCGTTGCGCACGGCGATTGTCGTGTTGTTCTCACTGGCTGCCTGAGACACGAGGAACACACTGACTCCTTTCTTTGTCAAAGCATTGAAGATGCGAGAGTTCACGCCAATCACACCTACCATGCAGGGGCTGCTGATGGTTACGAGGCAAGTGTCGTTGATAGAAGATATTCCCTTGATTGCTTTTCCGGAGTGTTTGGCCTCATGGCTGATGCGGGTGCCGGGGGCAGTAGGATTGAAGGTGTTCTTTACCCAGATGGGTATATTTTTGTGGTAGACAGGGTAGATTGTCGGAGGGTATATGACTTTCGCTCCGAAATTGCATAGCTCCATTGCCTCCGTGAATGTTAGTTCCTCGATGACATAAGCATTGTCAATCACTCTCGGGTCAGCCGTCATGAAACCATCTACGTCAGTCCAGATTTCAAGTTCTTCGGCGTCAAGATTAGCCGCCATTATGGCAGCGGTGTAGTCGCTTCCTCCGCGCCCGAGGTTAGTGACCTCTCCAGTTGTGTCAGAAGCGATGAATCCACCCATTACGGCTGTGTCCCACTCGTAGGAGCATACTTTTTCCCGGATGAGTTTTGCAGTCAGTTCGGAATCGAGCTCGCGGTTGCCGAGCGGACCCTCTTTCGTGCGTATGAAGGTCCGGGAGTCAAAGTGAGTTGCCCCCTTGATCATATTGGCCACAATCACGCTTGATAATCTTTCTCCATAGCTTACGATTATGTCGAGAGCCCTCTGCGAGAGGTCATGAAGCAGCATCACTCCCTTGTAGATGTTACCGAGCTCGTCGAGCATCATCTTTACGAGCGTGAAAGTAGCGTCACGCCTGGAGGGGGGGATGACCCCGTTCACAACAGTAGCATGTCGTTCCACGATTCTTGCGTAGTTGTCGAGATAAGCGATATCGTCGGCCACGGCAAGCTTGGCCGTGGCAATAAGCATGTCAGTTATTCCGCCTAAAGCAGACACGACGACAACTTTCCTGCCGGGAGTTTCCTCCACAATCCTTTTCACGTTTGTCAGGCTTTCCACCGTACCCACCGATGTGCCGCCAAACTTCAAAACCTTCATATCTAAAAACTATAATTTGTCAAAAGCAGAAAGGAACCGTCTCCCGAATAGGGGTGAGACGAATTGGTTGAAAAAACCGTTTCCTGAAATAAGTGCCAAATTTAGTGAATTATTTTGAGAGTGGCAACTTACTAAATAATAATTCAGTATATGGGCTTGATTTATTCATAAAATATTCATTCTTTAAGACCGCTTCCCACAAAAATGTGGGAAGCGGTCTAAGCATTGAGCCGGGGTCGGAGGTGAGCTTTTCTATTGCTTGGGAGAATTATGATGTCTGAAAAATCAGTTCTTGAAAAAAATTTTTCAAAATTTTACTAAAAAATTTGGTAGATACTAAAACAAATATTAATTTTGCAGCGTGAAAAGCGGAAAACTGAATTTCATGGGTTAGTAATTATCTCCCGTTTTTCATGTTACAAATATAGATTACATCTCGCTAAGGCAGTATAAATATATTTGTAGGAATTATTCTTAAAAACAGTAGGGAACTGACTTTATGGATAATTAGGTGTAAATAAAAAATTAGGGAACTGATAAATATCAATTAAAGCGTAGTTGGCGCCTCGTCGTGAGACAAGGCGCCAACAATTTTTCATACGCTCACCGTTCCTTTGATAGGGGGATATGGATCATAATCCTCAAGTCTGAAATCTTCGTAGCGGAAGGAATAGAGATCCTTCACTTCCGGGTTCAGACGCATCTTGGGCAGTTTTCTCGGCTCCCGCTGCAGCTGCGTCTCTACCTGTTCCAGATGATTGAGATAGATGTGAGCATCGCCCAAAGTATGGATGAACTCTCCCGGCTCAAGTCCACACACCTGCGCCACCATCATTGTCAGCAGAGCATAACTGGCGATATTGAAAGGCACACCCAAAAAGCTGTCGCCACTGCGCTGATAGAGTTGAAGAGAAAGCTTCCCTTCCGACACGTAAAACTGAAAGAGGGAATGACAAGGAGGAAGATTCATATTGCCTAAATCAGCCACATTCCAGCTGCTTACTATTATCCGGCGCGAGTCAGGGTTCTCTTTAATCGTGCGCACGGCCTCCGACATCTGGTCGATGAATCCTCCGTCGTAGTCGGGCCATGACCTCCACTGATAGCCGTAGATATGGCCTAAGGAGCCATCCTCATCAGCCCATTCATTCCATATCCTGACGCCATGGTCCTGCAGATATTTCACGTTCGTGTCTCCGGCCAGAAACCATAACAGTTCATGAATGATGCTCTTCAGATGCACTTTCTTTGTGGTCAGCAGAGGAAACCCTTCCGACAGGTCAAACCGCATCTGATAGCCGAATACGGAGATTGTGCCTGTCCCGGTGCGATCTTCCTTCTTATGACCGTTCTCAAGTATATGTCGTAATAAATCCTGATATGTCTTCATATTTATGCCTTTGCTTTAGACCCCACTTTTGTCACCAACGGCGTGCCTCTACGGTTGCGATGCCATTGATAGCGTATGGCATCGTTGGGACACACTTTAAGACAGTCGAAACACCGTATGCACCGGGAATTGTCTACGTATCGGCTGACCACCTTAATGCAGTTTGCCTCGCAGACCTCTTCACATTTCATGCAGTTGATACATTTGTCAGGGTCAATCTCTATGTGTAGGAGAGTATAATCGCTTAATAGTCCTAACGCCGTGCCGACAGGGCAAACCTCGGTGCAGTAACCGCGCCCTGTGATTGCCGCACATACCGTTAGAAGGAATGCGGAGACGATTCCTGCCACAATTCCCGTGGTCATTCCGATTCCTAACGTCAACCAGGCCTCTTCCTGTGCTGAGGGATGGATGGCTCCGCAGATATTTCTCATTATGCTCCAAGGTTCGAGCCAGAAAGCCACCACTGTTATGCCAAGGAGTAGGGAAACGAAAAATATTATTGCCAACGGATAACGTATGGCGTCAGGCTGCCGGAATTTCAAAGGACGCCGCCTCCGGCCGAGGCGTTTCCTCAGCCAGATGACGACGTCCTGATACGTTCCGACGGGACAAATCGTTGAACAATAGATTCTCCCGAATATAAAGGTTATGCCGAACCATACCGCGACGGCCCCCATCCCGGTCGCGATAAGCGACGGAATGATCTGTATTTTCGCTACCACCCGTGCTATCGGATGCAGTGTAGGACTCACTGCGAGATATGCCACGGAAAGAATGAAGAACAGAGTTGCGAGGAATATGCGTATGGTCCGGAGATCTTTCATGCGGTCTTAACGCTTGCCGTTCTTTTTCTGTTGCTCGCGGAGCATGGCCTGCTGCTGCCTCTGCATTTCCTCGAGGCGAGCCATGAAGCCACTCTTCTTTTGAGGTTTCTTGGCGTTCTCGGCCATGGTCTTGCGGACATCCTCCTCCTTGACGAAGAAGCGGAAGGCATAGGTCTGCGCTATGGTGATGAGGAGGGAGAGGAAATAATAGTAGGAAAGACCTGCCGCATAGTTGTTGAAGAACACCATGAAGAACAACGGCATAAGATACATCATCCACTTCATGCCGGGCATACCTCCGCTCTGGTTTTGCATGTTGATGCGGGTATAGATGATGTTGGTCACTGTCATGAGAAGACAGAAGAGGGAGATATGATTGCCGAAATATTCTGTAATGATGGGTATGTTTCCGCTCCAGGAAATTATCGCGTCAGGGGCAGCGAGATTCTTGGCCCAGAGGAAACTTTCTCCACGAAGTTCTATAGCCGAGGGGAAGAAAGAGAATATAGCTATGAGGATAGGCATCTGAAGAAGCATTGGCAGACACCCTGACATGGGGTTGGCTCCCGCCTTGCTGTAGAGCGCCATTGTCTTTTGCTGGCGCACCATGGCGTTCTCCGGACCGGGATATTTATCATTGATTGCCTTGATGTCAGGCGCGAGGACACGCATCTTGGCCTGGCTCATGAAACTCTTGTAGGAGAGGGGGAAGAGCACAAGCTTGATGAGGAGCGTCATGATAAGGATGACAATGCCGTAGTTGGAGATGAAGGAGCCCAAGAAGTTGAAGAGGGGGATGACAATGCCGGTGTTTATCCAACGCAAAATCCACCATCCCAAGGGAATCAGCTTCGTGAGGTTCAGGTCTTCGTCAGCCACGGTGTGGTGGTCAAGATCTGAGAGGAGAGGGTAGAGGTTAGGCCCGATGAAGAGGGAGAATTGCGCGGGCACGGATTTGTTCCAGTCATAGTCGTTGGAGACGGCCTCGGCTGAGAAGCTCTTCAGGAAATAGGGCTCGTTTTTAAGAACCTTGGATTCAAAGTCGGCAGTGTTGAACGGACGATCGGCAACGAGCACAGATGAGAAGAACTGATTTTTGAAACCAATCCAACGAATTTTCTGCTCGCGTTCCTCCTTATCGTTTTTGTTTTCGGAGAGATTCTCGACCGAGCCGCCGGCATATTTGTAATAGAGGGCGGAGTTGCGTTCCTCAAACATTTTTCCCTTTTCCTGGCGAATAAGGTCCTGATGCCAGTCGATGACAAGGTTACGGTTGTTGCTCTCCACCAGTTGCGCCATACCTTCCTGCACGATACGGATTCCGACCACGTAGGATTCCCCTTTGGGAAGAGTGTATTCTATACCCCAGTAAGCTCCGTTGTCCATCTTCAGGGCCATACGCACGGTTGAATCGTTGAGCACTTCCGGGGTGAAATAAAGATCGGCAGTGCTGACCTCCTGAGTGAGGGGGAGACGGAAGTTGAGACTATTGGTGGTATCGTTGAAAACCACTACTTTCTCTTTTCTTTTCTGGCTTTCATCGGGGGTGTATTCTGTGTCATATTTCTTGAGCTCGGCTCTTGTCAGGGCACCGGACTTGGCGCTGAATTGAAGTTTTATGACATCATTTTCCATCTTGACAATAGAGTCGGAGCCGGAAAGGAATTTGGCAAACTTGCCATATTTACCCATAGAAATGGAAGCTGTGCGCACGGCTTCCACAGCCTTTCGCTGCTCGAGCGCCGACATCTTCTTGAGGTCGGCTGTGCGGATATCATTCCAGTCGAGAGTCTTTCCGTCGACGGTCACTGTGCCGCTGACTGTGTTGCCAACGACAGTGAGGTTGAGAGTGCCGTCAGAGAGACGTGTCGCGTGTGTGCTGTCCGGGAGAATCACAGTCTCTCCATTCATGATGATGTTTTTCACCAACCATTCCTGCTCCGTGCTTGAGAGGGAATCGGTGGTGAGAGGCTGCCGGGCCACTTGTGCCGGGGTGTCGTCATCGCTGTCTATGGCCGCTTCCTTTTTCGGACTTAGCCACATAAAGCCGAAAAACACGGCTGCCATAAGCAGAAGGCCTATGCCGGTGTTCTTATCCATTGTCTGTCTGTTATCTGTTGTTTTTTAGGTTTTGAAAAAGTTCAATCTTTTTGTTTCTCAATGCGTTCATGCTCGTAGGCTATGGCTGCTTTGATGAAGGCCACGAAGAGAGGATTCGGCTCAAGCACTGTGCTTTGATATTCGGGATGGTATTGAGTGCCTAAGAACCATCGTTTACCCGGCACTTCCACAACTTCCACCAGGCCGGTTGCCGGGTTTGTGCCGACGCATCTCATCCCTCCCTTCTCGAATCTGTCTCGGAAGTCGCCGTTGAATTCGAAGCGGTGTCTGTGGCGCTCCTTGACTTTTGTAGTGCCGTAGGCCTTCGCAGCGAGAGAATCGGGAAGAAGCTCACATTCGTAGGCTCCCAGACGCATAGTGCCTCCCATATCAGAGATGCTTTTCTGCTCCTCCATAAGGTCGATAACGTTGTAGGGGGTCGCATGGTCCATTTCCGTGGAGTTGGCTCCTTTCATTCCCAAAACATTACGAGCGTATTCTATGACCATACACTGCATCCCGAGACATATGCCGAAAGTCGGGATATCGTGTTCCCTACACCATTTCAGGGCAATGAATTTACCCTCGATACCTCTCTGTCCGAACCCGGGGGCAATGATGACCCCATCCATATCCCTCAGTTTTTCATCTACGTCTTCCGTGGAAAGTTTTTCAGAGTGAATGTAGACAAGGCGCAGCTTCTTGTCGCAATATGCAGCGGCATGGCTCAAAGACTCGCTTATAGACTTATAGGCATCTTGCAATTCCACGTACTTACCTACGAGTGCAATCCTGATCTCTTCTGTAGCGTTCTCAAGCTTGTGGAGGAAATGGTTCCAGCTCCTGAGGTCAGGCTCTCCTTCACTCGGGAGCCCTGTTTTTTCAAGTACGGTCTTGTCAAGACCTTGGGCGTGCATCATCAGAGGAACCTCGTAAATGGTGGGTGCATCCAGGCTTTGGATGACTGCCTCGGTGGAGACGTTGCAGAATTGAGCCACTTTCCTGCACATCGAAGCCGGAATCTCCTTTTCCGTGCGTAGCACCAGAATGTCCGGTTGTATTCCGGCCTGCTGGAGCATCTTGACTGAGTGCTGGGTGGGTTTTGTCTTCAGTTCCTTGGCGGCCTTGAGGTAGGGCACGTAGGTAAGGTGGATGCAGAGGGCGTTTTTCCCCAATTCCCAACGGAGCTGCCTGACAGCTTCCAGGAAGGGTGTCGACTCAATGTCTCCGACAGTACCACCGATTTCAGTGATTACAAAATCATATTTTCCGGTGTTACCCAGTTTTTTTACACAGCGTTTGATTTCATCGGTAATGTGAGGTATTATCTGGACCGTCTTTCCAAGGAAATCGCCACGCCGTTCCTTGTCAATCACACTTTGGTATATGCGTCCTGTTGTAACATTGTTGGCGCGGGAGGTGCGTATGTTTGTAAAACGTTCGTAATGACCGAGGTCAAGGTCAGCCTCGTGTCCGTCTTCAGTCACGTAGCATTCGCCGTGTTCATAGGGATTCAGTGTGCCCGGGTCGATGTTAATGTAAGGGTCGAATTTTTGGATTGTCACTCGGTATCCCCTTGACAACAGGAGCCTTGCGAGAGATGAGGAAATAATTCCCTTACCTAAAGACGACACAACGCCGCCGGTCACGAAAATATATTTTGTTTCCACTTCTGATGGTTGTTGGTGTTGCCGAAAAGTAGCCGGGGAGTCCGGCTGCCGAAGCCCCGGAGGGTTTCAAACTGCAAATTTAATCAGAAAGGTTGAATAATCAAATTGTAAAAATAAAAATCGAGAAAATGTCAGGAATAAAACCTAACTTTTTTAACCCATAGAACCAGTGAGGCCAGAGGGCCCAAGATATTTTAAATGCTCCCTTTTTCCCCTTCTTTCGATTAAAGAAAAAAAGCCCCATTTTCCCAAAAAATTCCGTATCTGCCATTTTCTCCCAATTTAAGATTGATAAATTATATGGAATCTAAGTCTCAGGATTTGGCGAATCGGTAGCAGTCATACATTCTCTTGAACTCTTCCCACACATGTTTCTTGGGAAGAAGTTCTAAAAGAGAGCTCTAAGATCCATCTCTAAGAAATCAGATGTTTTTAGACCTCCATCGCCTACAATAAAAGCTTCTTTTGGATTAAACATTTCTTTGAATTTGTCTAAACCCTCCGTCTTTTTTTCTGCATTGCTTTTGATTTCTATAGCTACCACAGAATTTTTTTTTCTTAATACAAAATCCACTTCATTGTTGCGATCTCTCCAATAGAATACCTCAATCCTTTTTTTGAAAGCTTCATTGAGAATGAAAGCTCCTATTCCCGATTCAGCTATATGACCCCAAGCTTTCCGATTCATCACTGCATCTTTCAAAGTCAAAGGCTCATAAATAGTTTTCAACGCATTATTGTAAACTTGCAACTTAGGAATACTGGCCTTTCTTCGAGCCAAATCAATACTAAATTTTTGAAGACCTGAGAGCAGACCACTATCTCCCAATACATTTAGATAGCCGGCTATGGTAGATGTATTCCCTGCATCTTGAAGGGCACCCAACATTTTTGTTAAAGATAATAATGAACCTGAATAAGCAGCTCCTAACTCAAATGTTTGGCGAAGTAAGGCAGGTTTACTTATGGGAGTATTCATCAATATATCTTTATTAATAGAAGCGTCTATAATAGCTGATTGAATATATTGTTCAAAACGATCGGGATCATTTATCAAAGGTGCCGCACCGGGATAACCGCCATAAAACAGATATTCATCTAAGGAGAATCCGAAACAGTCTCTCATCTCAGGAAAGCTCCAATGAGACATACGGATCTCTTCGTATCGTCCGGCTAATGAATCTGCTAATCCCTTTTCAAGCAATACTCTGCTACTCCCTAAAAGTAGTAGTTTTATATTGCGATTGTGGAAAGAATCATCATCCCATTCCTTTTTTACCGCTTCACTCCAATTCGCTATTTTCTGTATTTCATCAATAATAATAATCATAGAATCCAATCCTTGATTGGTCATGAGACTCCTTGCCGCACTCCAACAATTTGAGAGCCAATTGCTATTTGAAGCAGGTATATTATCGGCAGAAAAGAACTGATATGGTTCCGCAATATCTTGAACCACTTGTTTTACAACAGTAGATTTTCCTATTTGTCTAGGACCCATTACCACTTGAATAAACCTCCGTGGCTCTTCAAGTCGTGATTTAATTAACTTATATTCAGAACGTTGATACATACTCTTACATTTTGCGCAGTGTATTGCGTATTTTTACGCAATGCACTGCGCAAAAATACATATCGCAAATATAGCTATAGTTTTAGTATAGCGCAAGGAAGTTGAAGAAAAAACAGATCATTAAGTTGACCCCGGCGAAAATTGAACAAATTATATTATTTGACGGATTCAATGACCCATCCGGACAGATTTCTCTCCTGAGTAGAGAAGTTTGCACCAATGATGAATTTCGTCCTGTTGTCTGCCAAAAATGGTTTCAGGTATCCGCGTTCATAAATCTGCGAGAGTGCCTCTTGTGGAGTGGCATTGATTTTGAACTCGAAGATGTAAATAAAATGATGGGTCAAAATCAGCATATCGCATCTTCCGGCCGCTGAATGCACCTCTGTTCTGA
>JAAVDJ010000002.1 GCA_014801875.1 Bacteroides sp.
GCAAGGACAAGCTTCGCGCTACGAGGGCTGGCGCACATATACGCGCTTCGCGCGCACCACAGGGAGGCGCAGGGGGATAAGGAATTGAGGCGGCAGAGCCGCTGCAAGGACAAGCTGTGCGCTACGAGGGCTGGCGCATATATACGCGCTTCGCGCGCACCACAGGACNNTGCANGGANNNGCANNNGNGNTANGAAATTGAGGCGGCNGAGCCGCTNNATNNACNNGCTTCGCGNTACGNGGGCTGNCGCATATATACGCGCTTCGCGCGCACCACAGGACTTTGAGGGAGGNGCAGGGGGGATAAGAAATTGGGGCGGCAGAGCCGCTGCAAGGACAAGCTTCGCGCTACGANGGCTGNCGCATATATACGCGCTTCGCGCTATGAGGGCTGNCGCATATANACGCGCTTCGCGCGCACNACAGGGGGCGCNGGGGGATAAGAAATTGGGGCGGCAGAGCCGCTGCATGGACAAGCTNCGCGCTACGGNNGCTGGCGCACANANACGCGCTTCGCGCTANGNNGGCTGGCGCATATATACGCGCTTCGCGCGCACCACGGGATTTCTATNATGTATGATAGATATTCAGGGGAGGGTTGTGGAGAGTGTATGATTTTTTTGTAATTTTGTAATGGAAACACAGAAACNATAATAACCATGAGAAAAATCAGGAAATTTATACTTTCACTGTTTGCCGGACTGTTNGGATCGGCACANATGTTCGCCCTTACGGGGGATCCGCGNGAATTGACCATCTATCAGGTGATGGTNGCATCATTTCAGAATGATTCTACAGGTGCNCCGGGGTATAGAGCCATGTGGGGACCGGATAATGCNATGAAAAACGGAAATCTGCGAGGNATCATCAATTCTCTTGACCATATTAAAGATCTTGGNGCCAACGCGCTATGGATGACCCCTATATTNGACAGCTCGACAGCTGCCGGGGGAGAGAAACTTCAGGCTACAGGTTATTTTACGAATGATTTCTTTAAGATTGACCCCCATTTCGGNACGGAAGAGGATTTCAAGGAGCTGGTGGATGAGGCTCACAAGAGAGGAATATATGTGATTCTTGACGGTGTNTTCGGGCATCATGGAGGCGTCACCACNCCCTCTCCCTCCGGATACACGTTAGATGTCACNGAGACTTTCAGCGACCGCGGNGAGCGCGATGGTAAAGGAAATATCTCATATCCCGGTTCACTCGACTATATAAANGAGGTGGCCACTTACTGGATGGATAAATACGGAGTTGACGGCTGGCGACTTGACCAGGCCTATCAAGCCACTCAAGGGGGACACAACTACTGGAATGAAATCCGCGGAGAGGTTGAAAAACTTACCGCNGAACGTAAAGCCAAAGGGGAAGAATGGGGCACCTTAGGGTATATGGTNGGAGAAGACTGGGGNACAGCAGATGTAATCAATCGCGGAGTGTACCGNGACGGAGGCCTTCTCAGNGCTTTTGATTTNGACGGGAAGGAGCTTATAAGCGGTCCTATGCAAGACACCACCAAGGAGGGTCTTGAAAACGGTTGGNCAGATGTTGTCAAAGTGTTGTCGAAACCGACGGAACGGGGTTATCTCAACGATGAAGTTATGCCCAATCTNTTCCTGTCTAATCATGACGGTTATCGTCTCGCCGACCATTTCAATCCACTTGACCCTTACTACTACGAAAAGATGATGGCCCGTCATGCNATAATGGCCGCATATAGCGGACCGGTCACGATGTATTACGGAGATGANTTCGGAGATGACTGCCGGGATGCTGTCGGAGCTCAAAANGACAANATAGCTCGAACCAGCGGTCACCTCAATCCGCGCAACTATAAGGAAAATCAATTGCGNGGATATGTTGCAGCAGTNATGAAATTCCGGGCAGCAAATCCGGCNATGTGGCGTGGAGAAGCTGAGTTTGAGACAATAGAGGAGAAAAACGGNAACCAAGTGCTCATTGTCAGGAAGACCGACAAGGAGAGTGGGAACAAGGTAGTGATTGTGTTCAGTGAGAAAGACACGGAGGTAAATCTNCCGGAACTGAAGGAGCCGTTGCAGGTGAANGNATGGATTCCTGAACTCTCACGCCTCANTTAAAAAATAAACAGACTTACAGANACATTTAGAAGTTGTTTAAACTTTTTACGGGCTTGATTATTTTTATAAAGATTTCTTTAAAAAGGAGACCTCTTTGCCCNTCTTCAGCCATCTTTCGGGCTGCTTTTTCATCTCTCATCGGTCGTTTAGCTCGCTAAACTTCCTCTTCGAGCTAAAAAATCACCTCCGAAATCCGGCTAAATCCGGACAAAGAAAAAGTTTAAACAACTTCATAGAGAGACGGAAATACACAGCGAAGGGTGTTTCCGTCTCTTTTCTATGTCACGCTCGCAAGGTTATCCTCTTTTNGAAGCGATTTTATTCCGGGAGATAGGGGAGCAGATCCGCAGCCGAAATCGAAAGCCTTTTCATTTCCTCTACCAATGATGGAACGGTAGAGGAGAAAAATTCTTTCCGTAGTTCCTGCTCCACCTTTACTCTTGCATCCCGGGCGAGGAGAAATCCCATTCCCCGTTTGGGTTCTATAAGAGCCGCGGATTGAAGTTCATCGAGAGCTTTCAGGACAGTACGGGTGTTGACTCCTAATTCAGCCGACAATTCCCGGACAGAGGGAATCCTCTCTCCGGGAAGCCATTTCATTTCCAGAATCAACGCGAAAGCGTGGTCTACAATCTGACGATATATTGGTTTGTTGTCATTGAATTCCATAGGGATGTCAAAGAGAGGGTTTTCGAAGCTTTCGATAGCAGAGCCAGACAAGATATGACATTCCGATAATTATTATGCCGAGCACTACGAACGTCGCGGGGGAGGGCTGGATGAGGTCAAATGTCATTTGCACCAGTTCCATATCATCAAGTTTCGGTTTTCCTGCCAATCCATCGTTGAACCCTTGTTTGAAAGCCTTTGCTGTCAATTCATAGCCGCTGTAGATTGCACCGATAATACCCAACACAATCTGCACACCGACAGCTGAAAGAATACCGAAAAGTATTTTATTGTGACGCGCCTTCAGCACAGCGTATAAGCAACCCAGAGACGCACAAATGTTGCCGAGATATGTTATCGCCATCATCATCCATGAGGTCTGAAGCCTGAGATGCAGGAAAGCTTTAAACTTCTGATAATCGGTGCCCAATGTCGGATAAACTAAATATTCGACGCATAGGGGGAGGAGGATAAGGGAGAGGGGAATGACAACGACGTACCATAAGAGGAGGAAAGTAAGTTTTTCCGAAGCTTTTGTCGGAAGAAGCCGGTCGATTGTCCCCATTCTTCCCTTTCCGACAATAGAGATGGGAGCCAGATACCACATCCAGTATATAACGGTCCAGAAGAAGGAATAGAACCCCACACGCATCTCATCCGAGACAGGAATCAGGAGGAGGGCTGAATAAAGGATGGATACTGTCAGATAGATGAACAGTTGCTTGCGCAGGGTTGGAAAATAAAACGCGAAGAGAGCAGCGACTCTGCGGAAAGAGAATGAGTCTGATGTAAACAGGGATTTGTCAGTCATTTTCGAGAGGGGGGTTAGAGTTTAAGACTGTCAGGAGATCATCGCGTTTCTCGGAATGGAGGGCGGAATAAAAGAGGCGCCAGTCAATCCTTGTTTCATCCCCTTCCGNCTCGGTGATGTTGAGATATTTCCCGAGGTTGGTTTCGNAATATAAAACTCCGGGCTGAGGGGATGATGTGACGGTAAAGGCCAGCCGGGAAACCACATCCTCTTCCAGTCCGGCAAAAAGGATCTTGGAACCCTGCATCATGATAGCGCCCTCAAAAAGGTTTTCAAGATCAGCCACCGTNTGGGTAGCTATTANTACNGTCTGATTGTCTTTAACAGAGCGNGCCAGAATCGACTTCAGGATAGCTTTGCTTTCAATGTCCAGACCGTTGGTGGGTTCGTCAAGCAGCAGAAGCTCCACTCCCAGAGCGAGGGCATACGCAATCTGAGTTTTCTTCTTGTTTCCGTAAGAAAGATTCTTCATCGGTTCGAATCCCGACAAACCGAAAGCCTTCAGGTTTTCGGCCATCAGCAGAGGAGAGAATGAGGGATAGAAGCGTGAGTGCATCTTTGCAAAATCATGAATAGTCTTTCCGGGAAACTCCATATTATCTTCAATAAGGAAAGTCTTTCCTCTTTCAGAAGGTATGTCGCAGCCGGGATCAGACCCATAGACTGAGCATCTCCCCGATGAGGGGATTACAATCCCGGAGAGCACCCGGAGGAGAGTGGTCTTTCCGGCACCGTTTTCACCGGCGAGGAGATGGATTCCCGGCTCGATACGAGCCGATACGTCGGACAGAGCCGGGAATCCCTTTGTATAAGAAAACTGTATTTTATCAAGAATAACCACAATTGGGAGAATAAGGGAATAAGGGAATAAGGGAATAAGGAAAGGGAATAAGGGAATAAGGGCTGCGCGGTATACCAGCGTACAGCGCATGCCACATAACATAATACTTTAACCTTTAACCTATTTTATGGGGGTTACTTTNAAGCCGGCCTTACGCAACCCTTCAATCACCCCTTTCTGCCCGGGGAGATGAGCGGCACCGACCACGACGAAGATAGATTCCTCAGGCATCTCCTCAGCCAGCTGTTTCACCCAATTGGCATTGCGAGAAAAAATCATGCGGTCCATCGTTTCCTCACTCTCTTCTTCCTCCTCCATCATCTTCAGGATTGAATCCATGTCATGATTAAGATAAGCCTGAGAGAGAGCGATAGACTTCTTCTCATTGTTGTCAAGGTCATCGACNGTCTTCATAAGCCCTTCCGCCTGTTCGGAGATGGGTCGATTGTAAAGCATATCCATTTGGAAAGCCATAGTTTCCAATCCGTCGACAGGCTTTCCGAGCTCCTTGGCACGTGTCTGCATCGTCATGTCAATCCCCTCCATAGGATTTAGGTTGGGGAACACTTTTTGAGTGAGGATAGCAGCAATCTGAGTTGAAACGACAGCAGGTTTCACGGAATACATCATTTCAAGAGGCACGGTGCCACCGGTGAGATTGTTCCACGCATCGGAGAGGCGAGCAAGCTGAGCCTGGTCAAGCACCTTGTCAAGAGTGCTGTCAGAAGGAGCCATGAGTGTCGCCTGCATAGCAGCCATGACACTCGGGTCTGTCATCTGCGCCATGTCGAGTTCGCCATAGAGTTTGTCAACAGAAGCAAGCATCGAGGGGAGTTCGGAAATAGAATCCACCACAGCGAGAGGAGCGAAATGGTGAGTGCCGAGGAGATAGCTCACTTTGTCAGAGCCTTTCTTTTCCACCTTGTAGAGAATCTGAGCATTGGAGGAGACAGCGCAGCCGCATAAAGCGACAAGAGCGATAACGAGAGATTTAAATTTTTTCATATTATGGAATTTTAAATATTGACTTTAAGAGATTTAGTGGATTTATTGTAGTGTTGTGCCTTACTACAACACTGCAAAGGTAAGGTGATTTTTTTAAATGACCAATGGATTAACAGATTTTAACACAAAAATAGACGGTTAAAATCAAGATTTAACCGCCTATATGAGTATGAATAATAGTTTGTTATTTGAAAGTCAGTTATTTCTGCTGTTTAAACAGCTGGGGAAGGAACAGAGTGAGGTAATCACGCCAATTATTCCAGGTGTGGCCTCCCTCACTTTCATGATAAGTGTAAGGGATGGAAAGGGAGTCAAGGAGCTTACGGTAGTCAGCGTTGAGCCCATAGAGGAAGTCTTCTTTCCCAATCCCAATCCAATAAAGGGCGGGAGGATTTGCAAACTGGCGTTTGAGGGGAGTGACGAGTTCTTCCGAGTCGTCCACCCCACCACCATTCCAGCGAACTGCGGCAGAGAAAAGACCGACATAGCCGAACTCATCCGGATTCCATAAAGATGTTCTCCATGAGTGGCCACCACCCATAGAGAGTCCGGCAATAGCGCGATGCTCTTTATCAGAGAGAGTGCGATAATGGGAATCTACATAACCCACGATATCATTGAAAGAATTTTCAAATTTCCCGGCAGGAGCTACGGAGAAACGACCGTCAGGCACATACATCCCCTCCGCGGTATAACCGGGGGCAGCCGCCTTTTCTGCGTTTCCATTAGGCATGACCACAATCATAGGCTCAACTGCACCGGAAGCAATCATGTTGTCAAGAATAACGGAAGCGCGGCCGAGTTCGTTCCAGGCATCTTCGTCGCCCCCCATGCCATGCAGCAGATAAAGCACAGGGTATTTCTTGTCAGTATTATTCTCATATCCGGCGGGAGTATAAACGGTCATCCGGCGTTGCATGCCGAGCGCAGGGGAATCATACCATACTTTTGAGACGTTGCCATGAGGGACATCCTGAACAGCATAAAGGTCGGCGTTACCACCCGGAATGATAAGGATATTCGACAGGGAGGAGATATCCCTTGCCAGATAAACATTTGAAGGATCGGCAGTGCGGACACCATCCACTACGATGGAATACGTATAGAGGTTAGGGGAGAGCGGAGGGGTAGTGAGGCTCCAAATCCCGGCAGAGTCACGCTGCATTTCAAGAGCGCCGGGAGCAAGCCCGAAGACCTCCACCTTTTCCGCTTCAGGAGCATTGATGACGATAGTAGCCGTTGAGTCCGGATTAATTATCGGCGAATGATGGAGCACCTTATGATTCAAGGCTTCCTGAGCACACACCGAGGGGATGGCGCAGACCGCTATGGCGGCAGTGAGAATGAGATTCTTTATAGACATGATATTGAGAATATAAGATTATAAGAATATAAGAATATAAGATTATGAGAATATAAGAATATAAGATTATAAGAATATAAGATTACGGGAATATAAGGATTATAAGATTTATTAATCTTATTAANNCTTATAGATTTAATAATCTTATAAAAGGAAAGGCTTCCGTAAAGGAAACGGAAGCCTTCTGAGTTTTATTGCCGTGGGGAATCAGTTGTTTTTGATATAGTTTACAATCCATTCGCCCACTTCCTTAGTGCCGTATTTCGCACCACCTTCAACCTGAATCTCAGGTGTGCGCACATTGGCATCAAGAGAAGCATTCACCGCCTGGCGGATAAGTTTTCCTTCCTCCATGAGGTTGAAATATTCAAACAGCATGGCCACGGAGAGAATCTGAGCCAGAGGGTTGGCGATATTCAGCCCCTTAGCCTGAGGCCAAGAACCGTGGATAGGCTCGAAGACGGGAGTGTGTTCTCCTGTCGATGCAGAGGGGAGGAGCCCCATAGAGCCTGTGATGCAAGAGCCTTCGTCGGTCAGGATGTCGCCGAAAGTGTTTTCAGTCACCATGACGTCGAAGAATTTCGGATCCTGAATCATGCGCATGGCTGCATTGTCGACAAACATATAGTCAGTCTCCACCTCAGGATATTTTGTGGCCACCTCTTTAGCAACCTGACGCCACAGGCGTGAGGAAGCGAGGACGTTAGCCTTATCAACAACGGTGAGATGTTTTTTGCGACGAAGAGCATACTGATATGCGACTTCGAGGATACGTTCTACTTCCGGACGGGTGTAGGCGTTGGTGTCGTATGCCTTTTCATCATCCTGATATTTCTCACCGAAATACATACCGCCTGTCAGTTCGCGGATACAGATGAAATCTGCGCCACGCACGAGCTCGTCTTTCAGTGGAGATTTATGGATGAGGCAATCGAAAGTCTCCACGGGGCGGATGTTGGCGAAGAGACCGAGCTTCTTGCGCATAGCGAGAAGACCCTGCTCGGGACGCACTTTCGCAGTCGGGTCGTTGTCAAACTTGGGATCGCCGACGGCAGAGAAAAGCACGGCGTCAGCGTCCATACAGATTTTGAAAGTCTCCTCCGGGAAGGGGTCGCCAACCTTGTCGATGGCGTCAGCTCCGCAGATGGCATATTCATAAGATACTTTGTGTCCGAATTTCTCACACACGGCAGTCATTACCGCCACACCCTGCGCAGAGATTTCAGGACCAATCCCGTCGCCGGGAAGTACTGCTATTTTGAGATCCATATTTTTAAATGAAAAATGAAAAATGAAAAATGAAAAATGAAAAATGAAAATTGATGAAAGAAAAAATAAAATGAAATATATTTGCGCCCGGTTTTATTGTTTGCGGAGTTCGGTCTCCATGAGGTTCAGCATCTTGATGGTGGCCTTTATGGCCGCTTCCGTCTGGTCGGCATCAAGACCGCGTGTGCGGTAGACCTTTTCCTCCCATTCCCAGGTGATGCTTGTCTGCACCAAAGCATCCGTGCGTCCACCCGGAGGAATCTGAACCGTATAGTTGGAAAGATGAGGAAAACGCCTTCCGAGACGTTCCTTGTAGATAAGTTTGAGCGCACGCATGAAAGCATCAAACTGTCCGCTGCCGGAAGCGTTCTGCTCATACACCTCTCCGTTTATCTCCAGTTTGACGGCAGCCATGGGGTCAAGACCGTATGCCACACTCACCATAAAACTTAGAAGCTTCACATGCTGGTCTTGCGTAGAGTTTTTGAGAACGTCGCTGACGATAAAGGGGAGGTCTTCCTGAGTGACCACCTCCTTCTTGTCGCCGAGTTCGATAATCCTCTCCGTCACCTTTCGCGTCTGTTCGGGAGAAAGCTCAAGACCGAGTTCCTCAAGATTCTTGAGAATATTGGCCTTACCGCTATTCTTACCCAAGGCATATTCCCTTTTGCGACCGAAGCGTTCCGGGAGGAGGTCATTGCAATAAAGGTTAGCCTTGTTGTCGCCGTCGGCATGCACCCCGGCCACTTGAGTGAAGACGCTGTCGCCGGTGATGGGGCGGTTTGGGGGAATCGCAATTCCGGAATAATTCTCCACCAGACGGCTTACTTCGTTAAGCCTCTCCTCAACGATATTCGTTTTGGCGTTGAACTGATCCTTTAGAATTGCCTGCACACTTGCCAGAGGTGCGTTTCCGGCACGCTCACCGAGACCATTTACAGAGGTATGTATCCCTTTACACCCACCCAATACGGCTGCGAGCACATTGGAAATGGCGAGGTCGTAGTCGTTGTGTGCATGGAAATCGAAATGTAGCTCCGGATAGAGTTTCACCATCTTCCGCATGAAGAGAAGGAGCTCAAGGGGATTCAGTATTCCGAGAGTGTCAGGAAGCATAAAACGCTTAATCCCACATCCTTTAAGCGCCTCAATCATGTCGAAGACGTATTTCGGAGAGTTCTTGATGCCGTTGCTCCAGTCTTCGAGATAGACATTTACGTTTATCCCCATATCCTGAGCCATACGAATGTTGCGGCGGATATCCTCGAAATGCTCTTCCGGAGTTTTCTTGAGCTGATTGCGGCAATGGTTTTCCGAACCTTTGCAGAGGAGATTGATGTTTACACCTCCGCACTCGTTGATCCATTTCAGGGAAGTGCCGTTGTCGACAAATCCGAGCACCTCCACACGATGAAGCATTCCGGCCTGTCGTGCCCATTTACATATCCGTCTTACCGCCTCTTTTTCGCCGTCAGACACACGGGCGGAAGCCACTTCGATACGGTCAACGTTCAGATCCTGGAGAAGAGCCCGGGCAATCATTAGTTTCTCATGCGGCACGAAGCTGACACCGGAGGTTTGCTCCCCGTCGCGCAGCGTCGTGTCCATGATTTCAATCTGAGCCGGATGTCCGTTCATCTTTATCAAGCGTTGTTAGCTGTTTCCCAGTTTTCAGTTTTCTCTTTATTTTCAAGGAGGAAGTCGATATCATCAAGGGCGTTCATAAGACAATACTTCTTATAGCCGTTGATTTCGAAATGTTCGCTTTTCCCGGTGGCTTTATTTGTGACTGTCTGGTTAGGGAGGTCAACGACCACCTCGGTCTTGGGGTCAGCCTTGATGGAGTCGAAGAGTTCGGCAAGAAACTCCTCGGAGACAACTACAGGGAGGACAAAGTTGTTGAGTTCGTTGTTTTTATGAATGTCAGCGAAGAAGCTGCTGATGACCACACGGAATCCATACCCTGCGATAGCCCAGGCAGCATGTTCGCGACTTGAGCCGGAACCGAAGTTCTTGCCGGCCACAAGAATCTCACCTGAATAAGTTGGATCGTTGAGCACGAACTCCTTGTTAAGAGAGCCGTCGGGGTTGTATCTCCAGTCGCGGAAAAGGTTTTCACCGAAGAAGCTTTCCTCGCGGGTTGTGGCCTTCAGGAAACGCGCCGGGATTATCTGGTCAGTGTCTACGTTCTCCAATGGGAGAGGAACACAGGTGCTTGTGATTATATCGAATTTCTGCTTCATTTTTTATGATTTTTGGTCAGACTGGTCAGACGGGTCGGACTTGTCGGACTTATCGGATTAGTTGAGGGTTCTGGGATCGGTTATAACACCCGTTACAGCCGCAGCCGCAGCCACGAGGGGGCTTGCAAGCACAGTGCGTGCACCGGGACCCTGACGACCTTCGAAATTACGGTTGGAAGTGGAAACGGCGAGTTTGCCGGCCGGCACCTTGTCGTCGTTCATGGCCAGACAGGCAGAGCAGCCGGGCTGACGAATCTCAAATCCGGCCTCTTCCAGCACCTTGTCGATACCCTCCTCCTTAATCTGGTCGAGCACCATCCAAGACCCCGGCACGAGCCACGCTGTGACATTGTCGGCTTTCTTTTTCCCTTTCACAATCGAAGCGAAGGCACGGAAATCCTCGATACGCCCGTTAGTGCAAGCTCCGAGGAAAACGTAATCCACGGGAGTGCCGAGAAGTTTCTGACCCGGCTTGAATCCCATATAGTCGAGGCTCTTCAGGAAAGAAGCCTTTCCTGCCTCAGGGACAGAATCGAGAGAGGGAATTTCCTGAGTGATGCCCATGCCCATGCCGGGATTTGTGCCGTAGGTCACCATAGGCTCAATGTCTTCAGCTTTGAAGGTAAGCTCTTTGTCAAACACTGCGTCGTCGCCGCTGCGCAGGGTTTTCCAGTATTCCACAGCCTTATCCCAGTCTTCCCCTTTGGGAGCATACTCGCGTCCTTTGATATATTCGAAAGTCTTCTCATCGGGAGCGATGAATCCGCCTCGCGCACCCATCTCGATAGAAAGGTTGCAGAGAGTGAGACGCCCTTCCATAGAAAGGTCGCGCACAACCGAGCCGGCATACTCCACGAAATAACCGGTCGCTCCGGAGGTAGTGAGTTTCGACATAAGGAAAAGGGCGACATCTTTCGCAGTGACATCCTTTCCGAGCTTACCCTCGATATTTATTCTCATTGATTTCGGTTTCTGCTGGAGGATGCACTGAGAAGCCATCACCATCTCCACTTCAGACGTTCCGATGCCGAAAGCCACAGCACCCATGGCGCCATGGGTAGAAGTGTGGGAGTCGCCGCAGACGATAGTCATGCCCGGCAGGGAAAGCCCACGCTCAGGACCCACGACATGGATGATACCGTTCTTATGGTTCATCATTCCGAAATGGTTGAGTCCGAACTCATCGGCATTTTTTGCGAGAGTATCCACCTGAGTCTTGCTCACCGGATCTTCAATCGGTTTGTCCTGGTCATGGGTGGGGGTGTTATGGTCGGGCATACAGAAAATCTTGTCGGGGCGGAAACATTTGATTCCGCGTTCCCGAAGGCCGGCGAACGCCTGAGGGCTTGTGACCTCATGGCAGTAAAGACGGTCGATGTAAAGCTGCTCCGGACCATCCTCCACGTGCTGCACGACGTGCTGGTCCCAGATTTTGTCAAAGAGAGTATTTGCCATTTATACTAATGATTTTGGAAATATTATACCTAAAAAAAGCTCGACAATAAAAGAGCCTTTCCCGCTCAAGGTGGGAAAGGCTCAGTTTAAGAAGTCGAATATTTACGCATAGACCGAGAATCCCACCGACTGACGCCGTAGAATAATGGAAATAAGTCGTATTATAATAAGACCTGTCATAAGTTGGCCGGATTGCCTGGTTGTGCGATTATTTGGTGCAAAGTTACTGCCTTTACAGGAGACTTGCAAGAAAATCAGTTGAAAAAGGTAGGAATAGTTAAAGTTTATGGAAGTTATTATATAAATATTCGCAAATTATGAAGTTTTTAAACTTTTTACGGGCTTGTTTATTTTTTAAGGATTTTTTATTTGGAGACCTCTTTGCCCGTCTTCAGCCGGATTTCGGGCAAAGAAAAAGTTTAAACGACTTCAATACGAAAATTAATTGAATCCTTCCATTAACTTATCCATTTTCTCCGCTACACGGTCGTTGGCGGGATTTCCTATGCTGCCGAGATGAGTGTGATGCACCTCCCGTGTAGGTTTATACTCACCCTTCTGCACGGCCATGCCCACCTGACGGTAAGCATCCCTGAACGGCACACCTTCGAGCACGAGGCGGTTTACGTCTTCGACGGTGAATATATAGTCGTAGCGCGAATCATCGAGAATGTGGTCTTTCACCTCTATATGCTGAAGCATGAAATCGGCGGTATCGAGGCAGTCGATAAGTTCGGTCGTAGCCGGGAAGACGATATCCTTCATCAGCTGGAGGTCGCGGTTATAACCCAGCGGGAGATTTGCCGTAAGGATAGTCAATTCGTTGGGGACAGCCTGCAGACGATTGCACTTTCCACGCATAATCTCGAATACATCCGGATTTTTCTTGTGTGGCATAATGCTTGACCCTGTGGTAAGCTCATCGGGGAATTTGATGAAACCGAAATTATTGCACATCCACATGCAGACATCCATAGCGAAACGTCCGAGTGTGGAGGCAACCGCAGCCACGGCGACCGCAAGGGCGCGTTCAGTTTTACCACGACTCATCTGAGCAGCCACCACATTATAGTGGGGATTTTCAAAGCCGAGAAGGGTGGTTGTCATCTCCCTGTCGAGAGGGAATGATGAACCGTAGCCTGCGGCTGAGCCGAGCGGATTCTGATTGGCGATATTGTAAGCTGCTTTGACAAGCTGCATGTCGTCGGTCAAGGCCTCCGCGTAAGCGCCGAACCAAAGTCCGAATGATGAAGGCATCGCCACCTGAAGATGTGTATATCCGGGCATAAGCTTATCCTTATGCTGCTCCGAGAGCTGCTGAAGGCGACGGAAGAGACGATCTACGGCGTGGGCGATATTTTTCAGCTCATCACGGAAAAAGAGCTTGAGGTCTACGAGCACCTGGTCATTGCGCGAGCGGCCGGAATGGATTTTTTTGCCCACGTCTCCGAGACGTGCGGTGAGCAGGAATTCCACCTGCGAATGGACATCTTCCACTCCATCTTCGATGACAAACTCACCACGCTCAATCTCATCAGCGATCTGCTGCAAGGCCGGGAGGAGAATGTCAAGTTCCTCTTGAGTAAGGAGGCCGATGCTCGTCAGCATCTTGATATGTGCAATCGAACCCTGCACGTCGTAGCGTGCGAGGCGCAGATCAAGCTCACGGTCTTGACCTACTGTGAAAGCTTCTATTATGTCGTTTGGCTGAAAGCCTTTATTCCAAAGTTGTTTTGACATAAGTTGTAGAAAATAAGAAAATAAGAAAATAAGGAAATAAGGAAATAAGGAAATAAGGAAATAAGGAAATAAGGAAATAAGGAAATAAGGAAATAAGGAAATAAGAAAATAAGGCTTCGCCCTATATCACCGCTCCGCGGCGACCACAGAACATAAATCCTTATGCTTTGGATCCATCCCCTTCATCCTTTATTCTTCATTTTCATCCTTTATCCTTCATTCTTAATCCTTTCAGAAGACGAGGATATAGGAAAAGGGCCTCGTTTATCTCGTCAAGGAGTATAAACTCATCGGCGGTGTGAGAGCGAGATGATTCACCCGGACCCATCTTGAGGGAATGTATGCCGTGCATGAGAGCCATGTCGGAGGTGGTTGGGGAGACAAAGGGAGTTCTACCCAAAGCCACAGCACTTTTCACCAATGGATGCGATTCGGGAATCACCGAAGCGTGTACACGTGTGGAGCGGGGAGTGAGTGTAGACCATCTGACACATTCCCGGATAAGCTTTACGGTCTCCTCATTGGAATATGCGTCCGTNGTACGAACATCCACGACATAGGTGCATTTGTCAGGCACCACGTTGTGCTGTGTTCCGGCATTGATCATTGTCACGCTCACTTTGACAGGGCCGAGCACATCGCTCACCACGGGTGTGGAGAAGGAACGCAAAAGCTCTATATCCTCGATTGCACGGTATATGGCGTTTATTCCCTCATTGCGGGCCGCATGTCCGGCCTTCCCTTCAGCTATGGCATCGAATACGAGCAACCCTCTTTCAGCGACAGCGGGCTGCAACCCCGTGGGTTCTCCGACGAGCACCATATCAGGAGTCAACCCTCTTTCCGCAAGATGGGGGAGGAAAGCCCTCATGCCGTTTTCCCCCATAACCTCTTCCGCAGCGGTTATGGCAAGGATAAGGTTGAAGGGGAGATCCGGGTCATTCATCAGGTCAAGGAAAGTAGAGGCGAGAGCCACCCCGGAAGCTCCGGCATCGTTGCTTCCGAGACCGAAAAGTTTTCCATCCTCGATATCAGGAGAGAAGGGGTTTCGAGTCCATGAAGCGGCGGGTCGTACCGTATCGTGATGGGAATTGAGCATCAGAGTGGGTCGGGCAGGATTGAAGCCGGGAGCAACCGCCCAGACATTGTTGTGAAATCTTTCCACATCGCACACACCTTGGGATAGGAGCCATTCGTGCCATATCCCGGCTGTTTTCTCCTCCTCCCTGCTTGGAGAAGGGGTTGCGATAAGGGTCCGAAGGAGTGCTACGGCAGCCTCGAAGCGCGGATGTCTCTTGTTGTTATCCATCTTATTTCGTGCGTATGATAGTTCCCTCCTGGGAGTTTAGCGCGTCAGCTTTACAGATGCGCACTTCCGTCACNCCTTTAGCAGCNGAGTCAAGGGCATTGTGGATTTTCGGCACCATCCCCTGCGCCACAATTCCCTCTTCCTTCAGTTTTGGGAANGTCTCCGCTGTCACGAGGGGTATGACCGAGGCATCATCATTTATATCGGCCATTACCCCCGGTTTTTCAAAGCAATAGGTGAGACGCACCTTTCCGAGCCGGGAGGCACCGATAGCCACNCCAGCCGCGACAGAGTCGGCATTGCAGTTCAGCAGGGATTNCTCTCCGTTGCATATGGCGCAGAACACAGGGACACAACCGGCCTCAAGCAGGGCTCCGATAAATTTATCATTGACTTTTTCAGGGTCTATGTCTCCTACGAAACCATAGTCGATGGGTTCNGGCGACCTTCGTTTAGCCGGAATTACATTGCCGTCAGCACCCGTCAGACCAACCGCGTCGCAACCGAGACGCTGCAGCATCGAAACCACGCGCTTGTTGATGAGTCCGGCATAGACCATAGTCACTATGTCGAGTGTCTGGCGGTCTGTCACACGGCGCCCTTCAATCATGTTGGCCTTTATTCCGAGACCTTCAGAAAAACGGGTAGCCTCTTTTCCACCGCCATGCACGAGAATTTTTTNNCCGGGCATGGCGGAAAACTCTTTGAGGAANGCTTCNAGAGCCGCGGGATTGTCAATCACATTTCCCCCGATTTTCACTACATTTATCATATCTTCCATATCTCCGGAGCTCAAAGATTTTCAAGAAGACGCTTGATGACAGTCTGAGCGGAAATCTCACGGTTTGCCGCTTCCGGAATTACAATGCTTCGGTCTGACTCAATCACNTCATCAGTNACNATCATATTGCGNCGCACAGGGAGACAGTGCATGAAGAAAGCGTTGTCGGTGAGAGCCATCTTGTCAGAATCCACAGTCCAGTCNCGGTCTGTNGAGAGCACCTTTCCATAGTTGGGGTCCATATATGCCGACCANTTTTTTGCATAAACGAAGTCAGCACCTTCAAGGGCTTTCCNCTGGTCATATTCCACAATGGCCTTACCGACGAATTTCGGATCGAGCTCATAACCGTGGGGATGAGTGATTACGAAATCATAGTCAGTGGCGTTCATCCATTCCGCGAAAGAGTTGGGGACAGCCTGGGGAAGAGCGCGAGGNTGAGGCGCCCAGGTCATGACGACTTTCGGACGCGGCTTAGTCTTGAACTCCTCTATTGTGATAAGGTCCGCAAAACTTTGGAGAGGATGGCGAGTGGCTGCCTCCATGCTGAAAACGGGTCTTCCGGAATATTTTATGAATTGCTCAATCACTCTTTCCTCATAGTCTTCCTTCTTGTCTTTGAGTCCGGCGAAGGAGCGCACTCCGATAATATCGCAATAAGAGCCCATGACNGGGATTGCCTCCAGGAGATGTTCAGCCTTGTCGCCGTCCATTATCACACCTCGCTCGGTCTCAAGTTTCCAGGCACCCTGGTTAACGTCAAGCACCATCACGTTCATGCCGAGATTCATGGCGGCTTTCTGTGTGGAGAGACGGGTGCGGAGCGAGGAGTTGAAAAAAATCATGAGAAGGGTCTTGTTGCGACCCAGGTCGGTGAAAGCGAAGCGGTCTTTNTTGACGAGAGCCGCCTCGGCGAGAGCTTTGTCGAGCGGACCGATATCCGCTACACAAGTGAATTTTTTCATATGGCTGGAGTTGAGATAGCTTTTTTAAATTCAGAGAGGAAACGATCGGCATTCTCACGCGAAAGGGAGAGAGCCGGGAGGAGACGCACGGTGAACTGACCGGCACCCCCTGTAAAGATATGATGATCGAAAAGGAGACGTTTCCGGAGTTCGCTNCCTGTGAAGCCCTCCACCTCAAGACCGATCATAAGGCCCTTACCGCGCACATCTTTGACNCCGGGAATNTTCTTAAGCTCGGAGATNAGATATTCACCCACTTCNGCGGCATTTTCCACAAGTTTNTCATCCTCCATGACCTCCAGCACGGCGAGAGCAGCAGCGCAGGCAAGGTGATTGCCGCCGAAAGTTGTCCCGAGCATACCTTTCTTTGCCGGTATCTCAGGGGAAATGAGGACTGCGGCCGCGGGGAATCCGTTGGCAATACCCTTTGCGCATGTGATGATATCGGGGCGTATTCCGGCGTGTTGATGAGCAAAGAATTTTCCGGTTCTTCCGTAGCCGGATTGAATCTCATCGAGAATAAGGAGAGTGCCTGTTTTCTTGCATTCCTCGCTCAGAAAACGCAGGAAGTCTTCGGAGGGCTCATGTATACCGCTGACACCCTGTATTCCTTCAATTATTACCGCCGCATACTCGCGGGATTCAAGCACGGTGCGAGTGGCCTCGAAATCATTGAGGGGGACGAAAGTCACATGGTCAGTGGTATTGAANGGAGAGCGGATAGCAGGATTGTCAGTGGCTTCTACGGCGCCGGANGTTCTGCCGTGGAAGGCTTTTCCGAANGCCAGGATATTGCTTCGGCCTGTAGTGAAGGACGCGAGCTTGATTGCGTTTTCATTCGCTTCAGCACCCGAATTGCAGAGGAAGAGGGAATAGTCGGGATATCCGGAAGCATTTCCAAGACGCTCGGCGAGTTTCTCTTGCAGCGAATTGAGCACCGAATTTGAATAGAACCCGAGATTACCGACCTGATCCGAAACAGCCTTCACATATTTGGGATGAGCATGGCCGATTGAAATAACGGCATGGCCGCCGTAAAGGTCAAGATATTCTGATCCGTCGGCGGTATAAACATGTGAGCCCTTGCCTTTTACCGGCTCAATGTCATATAGGGAATAGACGTCGAAAAGAGTCATGATGAATTGCAGATTTTAAAATCAGCCCGTCCCCGAAAGGTATGTCCAGACGCGGGAGGGCTGAGATTTATAGATTAAGAATTAGAAAGCGGAAGGCTTGAGCCGTAACCCTGTTCTCTGGTCGATGCCGAGGAGGATATTCATGTTCTGAACCGCCTGTCCGGAAGCACCTTTCAGAAGATTATCTTCTGCACACGTGACAAGGAGCATATCGTCATGTTTCTGCACATGGATTATGGCCTTGTTGGTATTGACGACTTGTTTTAAGTCGATAGGCTTGTCGCTCACCACAGTGAACGGAGCGTCTTGATAGAACTCCTTGTAGAGCTTCACCACGTCTTCCTCCGGAAGAGAGCATCTGAGGGTGGTGGCAGCGAAAATACCCCTGGGGAAATCTCCACGCATCGGGATGAAATTGATTCTTGCCGAATGACCCGGTTGAAGTTTCTCAAGAGTCATCCCAATCTCAATCAGATGCTGATGGGTAAAGGGCTTATAGACGGAAATGTTGTCGTTTCTCCAGCTGAAATGAGTAGTGGCGGAAGGTTTGACGCCGGCTCCGGTCGACCCGGTCAAAGCAGTGATGTTTATNTCACCGTTTTCCGGAAGGAGCCCGGCAGCCGCCAAGGGAAGGAGAGAGAGCTGGAGGCATGTGGCGAAACAACCGGGATTAGCAATTGAATGCGCCTTTGCAATNCGGTCGGCGTTCACTTCCGGCAGTCCATATACATACCCTTCCGATTCATCCCGGAAGTCTTGCGCGAGGTCAATCACTTTCAGACCTTCGGGGCGCGTGTTCTCCTCCCAGAATTTCTTGCTGGCACCGTGAGCCGAGCAGAGGAAAAGGATGTCAATTTCCTCAAGAGGGTGAGAGTCGGAGAAGACAAGATCAGTCTCGCCGAGGAGACCGCCGTGAACAGACGTTACAGCCTGGCCCGCGTTGCTTGAAGAATGAACGAACTTTATTTCCACCTCCGGATGGTTGATCAGGAGACGGAGGAGTTCGCCGGCAGTGTAGCCGGCGCCTCCAATGATGCCAATTTTCTTCACGCTGACTGAATTATTCGGCTTTGCCGTTTTTTACCTGATTATTGTGGTAAATTTTCATCTGGTTGCCGAGAATCTTTGTGAATCCCTTCACATCATCGGCAGTCCAGGCCTTATTGACCTCACCATACTCACCGAAGTCGGTCTTCATAAGGTCGAAGGGGGAATCTACACCCACGAGAGTGTAAGAATAAGGNCGCAGGATGAGCTCCACTGTGCCGGTCACGTTGCGCTGAGAGCTTTCGAGCATCTTCTCGATGTCGCGCATGACGGGCTCAAGATACTGAGCTTCGTGGAGGAACATGCCATACCATGTGCCAACCTGGTCTTTCCAATACTGCTGCCATTTGGTGAGGGTATGCTTTTCAAGCATCTTGTGGGCGGCGATGATGAGGATAGGACCGGCAGCCTCAAACCCAACGCGACCCTTAATGCCGATTATGGTGTCGCCGATGTGCATGTCACGCCCAATCCCGAAGCGAGAGCCNATTCTTTCAACTTCNCGAATNGCCTCAACTTTATCGGTATATTCTTTGCCGTTGACAGCNGAAATCTCACCATCTTTAAAAGAGATGGTCAGNTTCTCAGGCTCAGTGGCAGTGACCTGTGAAGGATAAGCCTCCTCGGGGAGAGTCTGGTCGGAATGAAGGGTTTCCTTNCCGCCGATNGANGTNCCCCANAGNCCTTTGTTGATGGAGTATTCGAGTTTCTTGAAATCAGCCTCATACCCGTGTTTCTTTAGATAATCGATTTCATATTCACGGGTCAGGGTGAGGTCGCGAGTTGGAGTTATTATCTCGATTTCAGGGGCGAGAATCTGGAAAGTGAGGTCGAAACGCACCTGGTCGTTNCCGGCGCCGGTAGAGCCGTGCGCGATAGCGTCTGCACCGATTTTCTTAGCATATTCGATAGTAGCAATAGCCTGGAAAATACGCTCGGAGCTGACAGAGATGGGATATGTGCCGTTGCGGAGCACATTGCCGGCCACCATATATTTGATACTCTTGTCGTAGTAATCCTGAGTGATGTCGAGAGTGGCGTGAGAGGCAGCACCGAGACGTTTTGACTTGTCAGCGATCACTTCAAGCTCCTCATCGGAGAAACCGCCGGTGTTGGCGATGGCGGTGTGTACCTCGTAGCCAAGGTCTTCGGAGAGATATTTTACGGCGAAAGATGTGTCAAGGCCGCCGCTGAAAGCGAGCAGGACTTTTTTCTTTTTGTTTTCAGACATAATGAATTCGATTTCAGAATTATAAAAATTAAATTAAGAGGAGAGGAGCTCACCCTTTCTTCAGATGAAGGATTTTGTTGATACTGTTTTTCACCTTCATAATATAAGGGTTGGCATGGTCTTTGGGAGGAAGGGGCTGCTGAGGATCGAACAGCATACCGGTGCATAGACACATCCTGCGGTTGTTTCGCAGGAGGATGTCGTAGTTTTTGCACCCTTCACAGCCCTGCCAGAACTCTTCGTCGTCAGTTAGCTCGGAGAATGTGACGGGTTTGTATCCCATTCTGGAGTTAAGCTTCATGACGGGGAGAGAAGTGGTGATGGAGAAGAGTTTGGCGAACGGAAATCGAAGTCGAGCCAGCTCGAAAGTTTTCGCCTTGATGGCGCCGGCAAGGCCAAGATGGCGATATTCTGGGTCGACAATCAATCCGGATGTAGCCACAAAGTCGCCGTGACCCCAACTTTCGATATAGCTGAAGCCCACGAGGCGGTCGCCATGCAGAGCCACGACACTTTTACCGCTGTTTATTTTCTGAGCGATATATTCGGGAGTGCGCTTTGCAATACCCGTACCACGCTGGAGAGCGGATTCGTAGATAAGTCTGACGATAAGATCGGCATACTTAGCGTGTTCCGGTTCGGCGAACTTGACAACGATGTCTTTTTTGTCCATTTTAGGATGTTCCGAATAAGATTGTTTAAAAATGATTAAAAGACGGGAATTTTTCCCGCCATTCTTCTAATAAAAACCCAAGGAATCATGAAGATTTGATGAGTTGCCTGTAGAAAATTTGACAAAATTACAAATAAATATTGAAATAGGGAAATTAATAGCTTAAAATGTGGAAAATGAGCAATTGAAAGGGATTAAATGTAAGGAAAAGGAATATGGGCAGAGGGATTGTCGCCTGTGTTAAATTCAGGGTAAAATTACTGTTTTGCTGATAAATATTCTAAAAAATCAGACAACCGGTAAGATTTTATCGACAAGATAAGCTAAAATTCTACAAAAGGAAAAGTTTCCTAAATAAACACCTGCCCTCCCGAAGGAATGCAGGTGTTGGTGTAATAATCGATTTATTAAACTTAAATCAGATTCTCGATTTCTGAGATGGTGAGTCCGGTCATACCGGAAATGAACGAATAATCCATTTTTGCCTTCAGAAGGTTACGCGCAATCTCTATAGCTTTGTCGCGACTGCCTTCCGCTCTGCCTTCCGCTCTACCTTCGGCTCTGCCTTCTATCTTGGCCGACTCCAGGCAGTCTTCCTCGATACGTATGTTGTCGAGATAGTGCTCATAAGCCCTTTTCTCCTCTTCCGTCATATTCATGAAACTAAGTCGCTCGTTGGCTTCTCTCAAACCGGGGGTGGTGGTATCGGGACGTACGACACCATCCTTGAGATATTCAATCCATTCCTCAAGTGGAGTTGTAGCTACCTTGTTGAATTCATTGACACGGATCAGATAATATTCCGGGAAAACCTCCTCCGGCGTCCTCATCCCAAGCTGGCGCCGTTCTCTCTCGTTAAGCGTGAACTCATCACCCGTGTGTATTCCTTTGAAGATGGTCTGCCCCCTGTAGACATAGTCCGAACCGTTTCCGAAGTCGAAGTAAAGGATGCTTATGGAATAGACCTTCTTCACCTTGTCGTAACGCTCACCCCGAGCTATGTGGTCTGTTATCGCCTTACCCACTCCGAATAGTATTCGTTCAAGATAATGCAACTGTCTTGAGAGCTGAATTTCTACAATGATAAGTTCCCCCTTGTCGTTTTTCGCCATTATGTCGACCCGATTGAACTTTGAGTCTTCCTGTTCCGAATTTCCCTCGCTCTCCAGTATTTCTTGAATCCGGACCTCTTCGTTAAGCAGGACTGAGATAAGACCTTCAAGCACGACGAAGTTTACCTTGTCACGGAGCAATCTTTTGGCCGCCCAGTCGAAGCGTATGCAGTTCTTGAATTTTTCCATAATATGGGTCTCTTTTGATGGGATATTTCTGATAGCAAAGATAGGTATTTTTGTCTTAAATCCCTAATTTACGCTATAAATTATTGAGATGGCAGCTCAATTTTGTAAAAGATAAGATCGTTGCTCTTCTTTATATAAATAAGAGCTATTTGGAGAAAGAAAAGCTTTGTTGAATGGAGAGTGAAGATTTTTTGAATAAAAATAGGGGAAATATTTGGTGGAGTGAAATGGAATTTATAATTTTGCAGCAAATAAACGGAAAATATGAGAAAATGCATAAATATACATGGTTGGTGGCGCATCGGAGAGTTTCCCCGATGGCATTGACTGTGTGAGTGCATAGCAGAGCCGGAACCCCGGCTAATTCATACAGACCAGATCACTTCAACATAAAGCCGTCGGGAATTTTTTTCCGTCGGCTTTTTCCATTTAAAAATCAAAAAAATTATACCATATATGACCAAACGAATAATAGATCCGTTCTTGCCCGTTGATGAGGATGGATATTATGGACAATTCGGAGGAGCGTATATCCCCGAGATTCTCCATTCAAATGTGGAACGTCTGAAGGAGGCGTTCGAGAAATATGCTGATGATCCGGATTTCAACGCAGAGTACGAACAATTATTGAAAGATTACGTGGGACGTCCGACCCCTCTCTATCATGCCAAACGCCTCTCGGAACATTTCGGCACAAATATCTATCTGAAGCGTGAAGATCTCAACCACACCGGAGCGCATAAGATAAACAATGCAATCGCAAGTGTGCTTCTGGCTAAAAGAATGGGGAAGCCCCGTATAATAGCCGAGACAGGCGCGGGGCAACATGGTGTGGCCGTGGCGACCGTCTGTGCCCTTATGGGTCTTGATTGCGTGATTTATATGGGAGCCACCGATGTGGCGCGTCAAAGACCCAACGTGGAGCGTATCAAGATGCTCGGAGCAGAGGTTCGCCCCGTCACGTCCGGCAACATGACTCTCAAGGATGCCACTAACGAGGCAATCAGGGATTGGTGTTGCAATCCGCAGGACACATTCTACGTCATAGGGAGCACCGTAGGTCCGCACCCTTATCCGCAGATGGTGGCTCGTTTCCAGTCGGTCATAAGTCGCGAGATAAGGAAACAGCTCAAGGAACAGACAGGGAGCGAGTTGCCTGATTATGTAGTGGCCTGCATCGGGGGAGGAAGCAACGCCGCCGGCGCTTTCTACCATTTCCTGAAAGAAGACAACGTGAAACTTGTTGCAGCCGAGGCCGCCGGATTAGGAGTTGACTCGGGAGAGTCTGCCGCAACAATGAAATTAGGTAAAGAGGGAATCATACACGGCTCGCGCACCCTCGTCATGCAGACTGAAGACGGACAGATCACAGAACCTTACTCTATCTCAGCCGGGCTTGACTATCCCGGAGTGGGACCGCTTCATGCCTATCTCGCGACAAGCGGCAAAGCGGAAGTGCTCGCCGTCACCGATGACGAGGCACTGGAGGCTGCCATGCTCCTGACCCGTCTTGAAGGAATCATTCCCGCGCTTGAATCAGCCCATGCTCTGGCAGTGCTCAAACAGAAGAAATTCGGAAAGGATGATGTGGTGGTGGTGAATGTGTCCGGGAGGGGAGACAAGGATATGGATACGTATCTTTCAAAAATGAAAATTGAAAAATGAAAATTGAAAGATGAAAGATGAAAAATGAAAAATAAAAATAATCCGAAATGAAACTTCATCAGAAATACACGACTCTTCCAGCCGATCTCGAAACGCCGGTAGGTCTTTATCTCAAGATACGCGACCTCTATCCCTGCTCGGCTCTTCTGGAGAGTTCCGACTATCACACCTCGCAAAACTCTGTCTCGCTAATAGGTATCGACCCCATCGGTTCCTTCACTGTGGTAGGAGAGAGGATAATCTGTCGCTACCCCGATGGCAGCGAATCTGACAAACCGGCGGAAAACGTCACGGAAGCTCTGAAAAACTATATCCAATCTTACAGTAACGATGGTGACGGGAAAGGTTTTTTCAACGGTCTTTTAGGTTTCACCGCCTATGACGCCGTGAGATATTTCGAGCCGGCCGTGCCTATTCAGAAGCGGGAGGAAAAATTGGCTGACATTCCCGACATGCAGTATCTTCTTTACCGCTTCATAATCCAGATGAACCATTTCCGCAATGAAATGACCATCATAGAGAATATTCCGGAGGGGGAGGAGAGCCGCACAGAGGAACTTCTGTCAATCATCCGCAACAACAACATCGCCCTTTATCCATTCAAGGCTAAGGATGACCTCGAGTCGCCCGTGACGGATGAAGAGTATATCGAGATGGTGAAGCGTGGCATAGCCCACGCAAAGCGAGGAGATGTGTTCCAGATAGTGCCGTCACGCCGATTTTCCCAAGGTTTCACGGGGGATGAGTTCAATGTCTACAGAGCATTGCGTTCAGTCAATCCGTCTCCTTATCTTTTCTTCTTTGACTTCGGGAGTTTCAAAGTGTTCGGATCTTCACCGGAAACCCATTTCAGGGTTACAGCAGACCGTAAGGCCTATATAGACCCAATCGCCGGTACATTCCGACGCACCGGAGACGACCGAAAAGATCACGAGCTTGCCGAGAAACTGCTCAAAGATCCCAAGGAGAACGCCGAACACATCATGCTGGTAGACCTCGCGCGTAATGACTTGAGCCGTAGCGGAGGGAAGGTGAGTGTGGAATATCTGAAACAGATTCAGTTTTACTCCCACGTGATACATATGGTTAGCCGTGTCGTTGCGGAGCTGCCGGAAGATGCGGATGTCTACAAGCTGTTTGGAGAAACTCTCCCCGCCGGCACACTCAGCGGAGCGCCTAAGGTGAGAGCCATGCAACTCATAAATGAGATAGAGCCACATAGCCGAGTGACCTATGCGGGATGTATCGGCACATTCGGTTTCGACGGCTCCATTAACCAAGCCATTACCATCCGTAGTTTCCTGAGCAAAGACAACCGTCTTTATTCTCAGTCGGGTGGTGGAGTAGTGGCACGCAGTGTGCCTGAGAATGAGCTTCAGGAGACAAAGAATAAGTTAGGAGCGCTGGTGAAGGCAGTGAGNCTTGCGGAGAGGTTTTGAGGTGATTGGGNGATTGGGTGATTGGGTGATTGGGGGTGGGTGATTGGGAGATTGGGTTATTGGGTGATTGGGGAGATTGGGTGATTGGGTGGTTGGGGAGATTGGGTGATTGGGTGGTTGGGTTGATTGGGTGATTGGGTTGATTGGGTGATTGGTGGATTGGGTGATTGGGAGATTGGGNGATTGGGAGATTGGGGAGATTGGGNGATTGGGTGATTGGGGNGATTGGGAGATTGGGTGATTGGGAGATTGGGTGATTGGGTGATTGGGNGATTGGGGAGATTGGGTGATTGGGTGATTGGGAGATTGGGTNATTGGGTGATTGGGTGATTGGGNGATTGGGTGATTGGGTGATTGGGTGATTGGGTGATTGGGTGATTGGGTGATTGGGTNATTGGGTGATTGGGGAGATTGGGTTATTGGGTGATTGGGTNATTGGGTGATTGGGNGATTGGGTGGATTGGGAGATTGGGGGATTGGGGGATTGGGGATTTAAAATATAAGAGAGAATAGATAAATAGATATGGATGATAAGAAAAAAGCCAAGATTTTGATTCTTGACAATTACGATTCCTTTACATATAACATAGTGCATTGTGTGCGGGAGTTGGGNATTGTGCCCGATGTGGTCAGGAACGACAAAATCACTCTTTCCGAAATTGAGAAGTATGATAAAATAATCATCTCCCCGGGACCGGGCATACCTTCCGAAGCGGGTATCCTTATGGATATGCTTAAGGANTATGCAGGGAAAAAACCGATATTGGGAGTTTGTCTCGGTCATCAGGCCATAGGGGAAAGNTTCGGNGGTAAACTTGAGAACCTTTCCGATGTTTACCATGGAGTTCAGACGGAGGCGTATCTGACAGCGCCTGACTATATTTTGGAAGGTATGGGCGAGACATTCCCTATCGGCCGGTATCATTCCTGGATTGTTAGCAACGAGGGATTGCCGGAATGTTTCGAGGTCACAAGCCGCGATGCGGAAGGGCAGATAATGTCGATGCGCCATAAGACTCTCGATCTCCACGGGGTGCAGTTTCATCCCGAATCATTGCTCACTCCAAACGGCATAAAGATAATCTCCAATTTCCTATTCCACTGATATGAACAAGATACTATCCAATCTATTCGAACATAAGAGCCTNACCCGTGAGGAAGCNCGCGATGTGATGCTCAACATAGCAGACGGAAAATATAACGACAACCAGTTGTCAGCCTTCATGACGGTCTATCTGATGAGAAGCATCACTCCGGAGGAACTGACGGGATTTCGNGACGCCATCCTTCAGCGCAGGGTGGAGGTAGACTTAGGAGAGCCGAAGGCCATAGATATCGTCGGCACGGGAGGNGACGGGAAGAACACCTTCAATATTTCGACAGCCTCCTGTTTCGTGGTGGCGGGAGCCGGNCGGAAAGTAGTGAAACANGGTAACTACGGGGCAAGTTCCGTATCCGGAGCATCCAACGTCCTTGAGCAGCATGGAGTGAAATTCAGCTCTGATCCGGATAAATTGCGTCGGTCGCTGGAGGAGAGCGGAGTGGCGTTTNTNCATGCTCCTTTTTTCAGNCCCGCGCTGAAGAGCGTGGGCCCGGTTCGCCGCTCTCTGAAAATGCGTACATTCTTCAATATGCTTGGTCCGCTTGTCAATCCTACTCTTCCTAAAAACCAGCTGCTNGGNGTATATAATCTNAANCTNATGCGCCTTTACAGGTATATAGCGCAGAATGAAGGGATTAATTGCACNATCGTACATTCCCTTGACGGTTATGACGAGATTTCCCTGACTTCCCCCTTTAAGGTAGTGACTAACGAGAGGGAGAGGGTGATGGAAGCGACCACTCTCGGATTGAGCCCTGTGCGTCAGGAAGATCTCTTTGGAGGAGACACCGTGGAGGAGGCAGCAAAAATATTTGATGAAGTTTTAGGGGGGACAGCATCCCGGGCGAAACGCGACTGTGTGATAGCTAACGCCGCTTTCGCTATAAAAACTCTGGAGCCGGAGTTGAGGTTGGATGATGCCGTTGCCCAGGCTAAGGAGTCGCTTGAAAGCGGAGCGGCACTTGACAGATTCAAATTATTCGTGGAATTAAATTCATAGGGTCAATGGGAGAGAATATTCTGAAAAGGATTGCCGCCACCAAGAGAGTGGAGGTGGCGGCAATGAAGCAGATTGTTTCGGAGGAGGAACTCCGTAAACAGGTTAAGGAAGTGACTCGTCCGGTTCTTTCAATGAAAGAATCCATCCTGAAAGGGAGCGGTATAATCGCAGAACACAAGCGACGCTCTCCCTCCAAAGGGGAAATCAATCCTATGAGCGAGGTGCGTATGATTGCCGAGGCCTATGGAGAAAATGGCGCATCTGCGATGTCGGTTTTGACCGATACNCCCTATTTCGGAGGAAGTCTTACCGATTTGGCCGTGGCGCGTCAAGCAGCCTCGCAACTCCCATTGCTGAGGAAGGAGTTCATAGTGGATGAGTATCAGATTCTGCAGGCACGTCTTTTCGGAGCGGATGCAGTGCTTCTTATAGCAGCCATGCTCTCCACAGAGGAGATAAAACGCCTCAACGATACGGCTCATGCCTTGGGATTGGAGACTTTGGTTGAAATTCATTCTGAAAGCGAGGCGTCCGCTATACCCGCAGATGCTGATATGGCCGGAGTCAATAACCGCGACCTTACATCGTTTGAGACAGATATCCGGAATTGTTCGCGCTTGATAGAGAGTCTTCCACAAGGAATAGTAAAGATAGCCGAGAGTGGGATAAAGACAGCGACCGATATGGTGAAACTTCGNGACCGCGGTTTCGATGGCTTCCTGATAGGGGAGGCGTTTATGTCTACTTCTGATCCGGGAGAGACACTTCGGAGGTTTGTGGAGTTTGGGTGATTGGGGGGTTGGGTGATTGGGGGTTGGGTNATTGGGGNGATTGGGGGTTGGGTAATTGGGTGATTGGGAGGTTGGGGGGTTGGGTGATTGGGTGATTGGGTGACTGGGGGGTTGGGTAATTGGGTGATTGGGGGGTTGGGTGATTGGGGGGTTGGGTGATTGGGTGATTGGGTGGTTGGGTGATTTGGAGATTGGGTGATTGGGTGGTTGGGTGATTTGGAGATTGGGGGGTTTGGTGATTGGGGGGTTGGGTGATTGGGAGATTGGGGGTTGGGTGATTGGGAGATTGGGGGGTTGGTGTTAAGAATGAAGAGTTATGAAAATTAAGGTTTGTGGCATGAGGGATGGGGTGAATGTGGCTGAGGTCGCTTCCTTTGGTATTGACTATATGGGGTTTATTTTCTATCCCCCCTCTCCACGCGATTGCTCGGGAATGGAGGAATGGATTCCCGGTGGACTTCCGGAGGGGGTGAAGGGGGTGATGGTGTCAGTGAATATGCCTGAGGATGAGCTGTTTGCTATCGTCAAGAGGTATGGTTTTGACACGGTGCAGCTCCATGGGGATGAGTCGCCGGATGTTTGTAGCAGTTTAAAGGAAAGGGGGTTGACTGTTTTCAAGGCACTCGGTGTACACGACAGTAAAAGTCTTGAGGAAACCTCACGATATGAAGGGAGCATCGATATGTTCGTATTTGATACCGCCTCGTCAAAGCGTGGAGGAACCGGTAAGAAATTCGATTGGTCGCTGATAGCCGAATATGATGGAGAGACCCCCTTTTTGCTGAGTGGCGGAATAGGGTTGGAGGATGTGGCGGAGATAAGTAGAATTGAGCATCCTAAGTTCGCGGGAGTAGACCTGAACAGTAGGTTTGAGACAGCTCCGGGAATAAAGGATGCAGCATTGGTAAAAACTTTTATAAAAGAGATAAAGATATGAACAGACTGAAACAGTTGCTTGATAGAAAGAAAAAGGATTTATTGTCGGTTTATTTTACAGCCGGTTTCCCAAAGCAGGATTCCACTGTAGAAGTTATCGATGCCCTTTGTAAAGGTGGTGCTGACATGATAGAGGTGGGNATTCCNTTCTCTGACCCAATGGCTGACGGTCCCGTCATCCAGCACAGCGGTTCAATCGCATTGAAAAACGGCATGACGTTGCGTATGCTTCTCGANCAGGTNGAAGAGGCACGGAAACATAACCCCTCCACCCCNTTCATTGCCATGGGATATATCAACCCGATAATGCAGATGGGNGAGGAGAATTTCTTCCGCCGGGCAAAGGAGGCAGGGATAGACGGAGTGATTATCCCGGATCTCCCTTTCGCNAATTATCTGAGNGACTACAAGAGTTTGAGCGAGAAATATGATATCCCGGTGATAATGCTGATNACCCCTGAGACCTCCGAGGAACGNATCCGTCTTATTGACGAACATTGCGATGGATTCATCTANATGGTATCNGTAGCATCAACCACAGGTGCGCGNGACAAGTTCACNGAGGAACAAGTGGCGTATTTCAAGAGGATAAACGATATGAATCTCCGTCATCCGCGCCTCATAGGATTCGGCATCTCAAATAAAGGGACCTATGACGAGGCGTGTCGCTANAGTAGCGGNGCTATAATAGGCTCTCAATTTATCAAATGTCTTGAAGCCTCNNCCACACCGGCAGANGCAGTCGCCGATTTGATGAAAAAAATCGACAGATAGGAGTNCACAAATAAATNAAGCAACAAAATGAAGAAACNAATATTCNCTCTNCTTTTNTCANCNATTAGCTTGATGGCATTCGCTCAATCTGAGGANGCAGAAACAGCGACGTCTGTTTCCNTTCTCGATGCAGACAATGCGGTTGTGATTAATAAAACCGANAGTGCGGNCTTGGTCGGCACTTGGCTCATGCCTGAAAATGNCGCACCTAAGGCAGCAATTGTTTTAGCCACAGGGAGCGGATTGCAGGATAGGGATGAGACNGTGCTNAACCANCGCCCCTTCCGAGCGATAGCAGAACGACTTTCTAAGGAGGGTTATGCCGTNCTTCGCCTTGATGATNGGGGAGTAGGGAAATCTACGGGGGATGCCGCTAACGCTACAACCGCCACTCTCACCGGTGATATAGCCGCTGCATTGGAATGGATGGATTCAGTGGCTCCGAATATAAAGAAGGGTGTTTTGGGACATTCTGAGGGAGGATTGATTGCTGTCAATCTGGCACAAAATCCTAAATGCGATTTTATAATTACTCTGGCCACTCCTTCCTATCCCGGAGATTCCATAATCCTGCAGCAGGCGCGAGCTGTCACAACGGCTATGATGGGACGGTTTGAGGGAGAGCCTATGCAGAAAAAACTATTGGAGATTAGTAAAAGTGAGCTACCTTACGAGGAGGCAAAGACTCAGCTCACAACTCTATTATCCGAACAATTGGGCGAGCAGTTCAATTTACCCATAGTAAAGAAGCAGGTGGAATTACAAGTGGAAACTCTCCTTTCACCCTGGTATCGTGAATTTCTACGCACTGATCCAACTGAAGCAATACGCGCCGTCAATAAGCGTTGGCTGGCATTGAATGGGGAGAAGGATTATCAGGTGTTGGCGAAGAATCTTGCGCACATCAAAGAGATAAATTATAATGCCGAGTGCATGATTCTGCCGGGACATAATCATCTCTTTTTAGAATGCTCCACAGGGCTACCTCAGGAATATCCGTCGCTGAAAGGGGATATTTCGGAAGAAACTCTCAAGCTCATTGTGGATTGGCTCAACAGCATCTTTCCGTAGGTATCGATAGGGGTAACGACCCTATCATCCCAATGAGACCAGTAAACATGGGGTTGTGTCAAGGTAGACATGACCCCATGCTTGCATTTTTATCGGTGTCAAATAGGAATCATTTCAGTTTCCGGCCCTGATGCATTAAAGAACATCACCATGTAGACAGGAATGTATATTATGCGGTTATTTTCTTTTATTTCGCTCGAATTGGATAATACATAACCTCTTTCGATATGATAGTCCGGAGTGGAAACAAATCGGGTTAAAGCACTGTGAATCCTATAATCTTTGCCGGACTTCACTTCAAGAGGCACTACATGTAACGATTGATAATCATCGATCAAATAGTCTACTTCTCCATAATTACGATTGTCATAATAGAATAGTTTATGTCCATGGGCGGCAAGTTCGGTTGTCACGACACATTCATATACCGAACCAAGATTTATACTTTTTTCATCTTTCAGGATAGGCGTAGGATTCAAGTTGTAAAGTATATATGAAAGAAGTCCGACATCGTTCAGATAAAGTTTTAACAGATTCTTGCTTTCGGTCTCAATCAAAGGAAATTTCGGATTAGAAATTGCCTTTACTTCCAAAGAAATTCCTGAAGAAATAAGATATTCTATCTCCTCCTCATAATCGTTTGCTTTTTTCCAATTTTTATTCTCTATATCCTTGTAGACCACTCTTTTCTTTTTATTCTCCATATTGGAGGGGATAAGATTATACAGACGAGTTATTTTCAAACGTTTTTGGTCATCATATTTGGCTGCGTCTGCGGCGTAGAGGGTATGAATGTCACGCTGAATAGCTCTAACCTTTACAAGGTTATGAGAGTTGAGATATTCATTAACAGCCGCCGGCAGTCCTCCAACAAGAAGATAACGTCGGAAAATATCAATTATACGACTATGGATATCCTGTTTGGGAGTCTCGTTCCGGATAAAACAGTTGTGTAGATATTCAATAATTTCTTTCCCTATTCCATTCGCAATCAAGAATTCTTCAAAATCAAGGGGAAACATATTTATAATCTCAATTGATCCGACAGGTATGGAATGTGTTTGTCTGAGTGTCACACCAAGCAGAGAACCACTGGCGATATAGTGGTATTTATTTTCAGCACGAAGAAATTTCAAAAGTGTTAACAAATTGGGGCACTCTTGGATTTCATCAATAAACACAAGAGTATCATTATAACTACCAAGTTTCATACCTGAGTATAGACTAAGGGTTAGATGAAAGTCTTCAATGTTGTTCACCGTAGAGAAGGCTTCACGCATGCTCTTATCATTAATAAGGTTGAGTTCTATGTAATTAGAAAATAATTTTGAGCCAACATGACGTATGATGAAAGATTTTCCGATTTGGCGAGCACCGCTTACAATCATAATTCTATCTGACTGTTGCGACAGATATTTTTCAATTTTTTGAGCTATTTTTCGATGGAGCATTGAACCAAGAATATAATGAGATGATTAGTAATTAATTTCTTTGCAAAAATACACTTTTAAAATGTAAAAAACAATATTTAAACTCCCTTTTCAAACGTTTTTCGATATAAAAATACTCCCTTTTCAAACGTTTTTCGGTATAAAAANCCTCCCTTTTCAAACGTTTTTCGGTATAAAAAAACTCCCTTTTCAAACNTTTTTNNGTATAAAAATGNCTNCNNNTGTACCAGCCTCAAAAAGTAGACAGTAAAAAATTTATTAATAGTTATTATTTATGAAAATAGACACTGAGTTGTTTTTCAGCAAATTTTCTTTTGCAAAAGTAGACATTTTCAGAGTTTTTTCAAACTTTCTTTTTCTGAAAGTGGACATATAGTCCTATCCATCTTACAATCAACAGGTAATATCCCCTTGTCCGGATTATCACCATGCGTAGGGTGGGAACTGCCGACAAAAGTGTTGAGATTACCTTCGCCTGGCGTCCGCTCTTGGGGGCGGTTTAGGCCGCCCCCGCCGCTCAGGCATCCCCCTCCAGAAGGAGAGAGGAATGTTTTAGCAGTATCCTTTCCTTTGCACTTGCTGACGAACTTGGGCACTGGGGAGGGTTTCCGTTTAGAGAAGGTATCTTCTCTGGGGATTTCCCCCTTGTTGAAGCGACGGCGATAATTGGTCGGAGTGTCGTAACCGATTGCATAACAAGGGCGTTGCTCATTGTAGTACATTACATAACGGGCAATCAGCTCCTTAACTTCCCCGACACTGCGACATCTCTCCAACTTGAAGTCTATGATGAGCTCTTCCTTTATCCAGCCATTGAGTGCTTCGTTTACCGGATTATCCGTTGGCTTCCCGGCGCGGGACATGGAACGCACAATGACAGTATCCTTGATAATGTCGTTGTAAGCCACAGAGGCATATACACTTCCCTGATCGGTGTGAAGTACACAAGGCTCGGTCTGACCTTTGAGAAGATCCTTGACATCCTCCAGGCCGTCAATGTACTGGTTCCTGTCGCCACGACGCTGACCGCAGCGGTGCGTCACGATTTCCTTTGTGAAGACATCGAAGTAGAACGTCACCTCCACATACATCCACAGGATCTTGAAGGCTGTCATGTCGGAGACAATAACCTGTCTTGGGCGATCTACTGTGTCCCATGTGGAGAAGATTAGATTGGGATACCGATCCCTGATCTTGCGGGGTCTTGAATGAACCCTATGGCGTGTCTGGGCTGTAATGCCGAGGAAACGGAAACACTTGTAAATCATGTTATCACAGGCTGTTCCATGCTCGTTTATACGCAGATATGCCGCCACCCAGCGGTATCCGTGTGTAGAGTGCTCACCATGGATCCGGGCTACATCAGACAGCAGCTTCTCCCGGTCAATGGCACGGGTGGACTTACCACGTTTCCTCCATTTATAGAAGCCGGCACGGCTGACACCCATTATGGCACACACGTCCTTTATCGGATAGTCCCTTGATAGAAGTTCCACTATTTCAAATTCTTCGGCTTTAAACGACAGTACTCCATTCTCCCATCCGCTGTCCTGCGGGCCATATAGTTTTTTTTTAGACGCTCGTTCTCGACACGAAGCCGGATAATCTCACGTTTGTATGCCTCCTCGGTACGGTCGATACCCTCCGGTAGCACTTCCCTTATCTCAGAATCAGTACGTGCCAGACCTTCCAGGCCTCCTTCCTCATACTGTCTAAGCCATTTGCGGAAGGCTGTGTCCGACACGTTGTTGACGGTGCAGAACTCACTGAGTTTGACACCCGGATTGTTCCTGTACTTCCTGACAAGGAACTCTTTCTCAAGTGGATTTAAATGTTTTGCCATATAGTAGACTCCTTTCCGGCAGTATGATAATCTGATTTGTATCTGTAAAGATAGTAAATCCCGATTATTTTTTTACCATTTCGTGTCTACTTTTCGTGGGGCAATACCTTGATTTTCATGTTTACCTTTCCCAACCATCCGGGATATTACCTCAGACAGTCGATTATTGAGCAAAAAACATTGCAAATATCGTGAAAGTCGCAAAAAA
>JAAVDJ010000003.1 GCA_014801875.1 Bacteroides sp.
GGGGGGAAGTTAGCTTATTGCGACGTCCGGGCATTCGGCGAATGCCCTGGGTACCCTACCGGGACTCGCGGGGCACTCACGGAGTGAGTGCCCTCCCAGTGCGCGGGACGCCCGGGTGCGCACAAGGGGCGCTCGCGGGGCGAGGGGGGTTAGCCGCGGGGGTTGTAGTAGTCTTCGTCTTCGTCGTCGAGGTTTTCGTTGTTGCGCTTGGAGGAGTTGCGCTTTTTGTCGGCTTCGGATTTGTTTTTCTTGATGGCGTCGGGTTTCTGGAGGTTGATGGCTGTGTCGAAGACATTCCAGTCTTCTGTCTTATCCCAGTTTTTCTTTACGGTTATCAGTTTGGGGTAATAGTAGGTCATGTCCGGTTGGCGTCCGGAGGCGTAGTCGCCGGTGTCGTATATGCCGTTGCCATTGTGGTCTTCAAAGATACGGGCATAGTATTTTCCTGCTGGTAGATGTCGGAAAGTCACGCTGTTACCCTCCAAAGGGAGACGGCGGATGGGGGCATCGGAGGTGTTGAGGATTTCCACAAACGCCGGGATAGAATCCGTGAAATTACGGATATTCAGAGTTATGGCACAATAATCATCTTCACTCTTGGTCTTGAAGGAATGTTCGTAAGGGTTGGAGACAAGGCCGTAGATACCCTCCGCCGCGATAGAGTCCATACGCAGGCGGTATTGGGAAGAGTAATCCCAGGGGTATTCCACCTTGAACTTTCGCGGGTTGATGGAATCGAACGGTTGCACGACCCACTCCTTGCTCACCGGGTGCCACACGGAATCGACCATCGTCTCGAGATGGAAGGCCGCGGAGTCAAGGCGCGCGAGGGGGGTGTCATATTCCCATATCAGGGGGAGATACACCTCCTGAGTGGAAGATGTGATCATCTTCATCCCCAAGGGAGGGATAACGTGTGGGAGAGTGTCGGCCAACTCCTCCTCCTTCTTTTTCTTCTTATTATCTTTCACGGGTTTGACCGGAGCGCGGAAGAAGCGGAGAGTATCCGTAGCCGGGGAGAGCTTCTGCGCGGAATCGGTGCGGAGATATGTCGCCGAGATACGAAGGGAATCCACGGCAATAAGGGACCGGGGGCGGAGCCAATAGGTGAGGGTATCGTTCCCGGCCGAGCGTTCGAGAGTGTACCAATCCTTATAACCGTCGATACCGACAATATCAATTTCAGGGAGCACCTTCGAAGGGGCGTTGAAGATGAAAGAGAGGCGAGTGGAATCCACGCGCTCATACTTCTGCAGGAACTGTGCCTTATAATCGCTTTCGAAAGAGCGGAGGAGGATATCATTCGGGAGGAAACGGGTTCGTTCGCGGTTGAGGATGGTGTCGACCTCCCCGTTGAGGAGATTGAAGACAGTATCGACCGCCATCACGCGCTCGGAAGATGGAGACAGGAGCACATCGTAGAAAGCCATGGCCTCCTCCGGGTTGGAACGTTTGTAATCATTATCTACATCATTCACCGCGAAAATCCTATACTGCCCCGGTTTGAGACCGAGGATAGAGAAACGCCCCATGTCGTCGGTTTTTGCCACGCGCTCGAAAGGGAGAGTGGAGAGGGCTGAATCAGCGAGGTTGGAATAGACGCCTACGAGCATACCCTGCTGAGGTTCAAGTCCGTCGGCAGAGAGCACCATTCCCGAGATGCGCAGGGAGTCGATAGTCTCGCCGGTGGAGAAAGTGTAGGTGAAACCCTGGAGCTTGTTACCCTCATTGTTATCCTCGATCGCATTGGCGAAATCGATGGAATAGGTGGTGTTGGGGAGGAGAGTATCCTGGAACTGGACAGAGACACGCCGCCCTTGGGAAGAGACACGCGGGACCTGTACGGAAGGGGGGGAGACGACTACCTTAGTGAAGGCATCCTTCACGTTGACTAATTCGTTGAATTCTATGTCGATTTTCTGACGGGATACGTTGGTGGAACCCGGGGCGGGGTTTGCGCGGACGAAACGAGGCGGGTCTTCGTCGCGAGGGCCTCCGGAGGGGTTTCCGATGGAGGCACAGGCAGCGAGGAGGAGGAGGGATATGAACAGGAGGAAATTTCGCATATTTTTCTTGGTTTGGGCTTTTGTTTAGGGCTTCGCGCGGCGGGGGCTGGCGGACATATACGCGCTTCGCGCGCACCACACGACTTGGGCTTCGCGCGCACCACGGGGCTGGCGGACATATACGCGCTTCGCGCGCACCACACGACTTGGGCTTCGCGCGCACCACGCGACCCGAATTTGGAGCAAAATTAATAATAAAAAGTGAAAAATTGCATTTTTAAGGAGGGAAATGGGGTGTGGGTGAAAAAAATGCGCTATATTTGCAAGCTGAAAAGGAGGGCTCAAGGTGCGAGGCTCAAGGCGCGAGGCTCAAGGCTCAAGGTCTTGAAGCATCCGCACGGAGCACTCCTGCTCCCCCTCTTCTTGAGCCTCGGGCCTTGAGCCTTGAGCCTATAGCCTACATTGAAAAATTCAAACTAACAATAAAACCAACAGAAAGAAAATGCAGAACAAAGGGTTTATCAGCACCATTGCCGTGTTGCTGGTCCTGATATGCGGCTTCTACATCTCGTTCAGTTTCGTGACCTCGCATTACGAGAAGAAAGCTGAGGAGTATGCCGCGCTAATGTCAGGAACCACTGACGTGACCAATGATGTCTACAAACAGAATCTGAAGCAGTTTAACGATTCAATCGACAAAGAGAAAGTCTATTTAGGCTACACCTACAACCAGGTGCGCAAGCTCGAGATCGGTCTCGGCCTTGACCTCAAGGGTGGTATGAACGTGGTACTTGAGATCAACGTACCCGACATCCTCCGCCAGTATGCGGCCGGCGACAGCCAGCTACGCCAGATCAACGAAGCGATCAGCAAGGCAGAGGCAGCGGGCGCTAAAGGTAGCGACAAGGATTTCGTAAGCAAATTCGCGGGATATATCCAGCCGGGCGTGATGGCAGGTCTCTTCGAGCGCGAGGGAGAATTCCTTTCCAAGATAAAGGGAAGCTCCACGAATGCAGAGGTGACAGAAGCGCTTGAAAAACAGGTAGACAGCCAGGTTGACGCAGCCTTCAACATCTTCCGCACCCGAATCGACCAGTTTGGCGTTGTGGCTCCGAACATCCAGAAACTTCAGGATAAGTCAGGACAGATTCTGCTTGAGCTCCCCGGAGTGAAAGAGCCGGAGCGTGTGACCGACCTTCTCAAATCATCGGCCAACCTGGAGTTCTTCGAAGTGTATAATTATGAGGAGATCGCCAACGACCTCAACAACTTCGCCCAGCTCTGGGCTCAGCAGGACACCATCAACCACACCAACCTCATCGAGCTACTCGGTTTCGGCCAGAGCAAGGGGAGCCCGGTGCTCGGTATGGTGACTCCGCAGAACCGCGCACTTGTAGACAGCATCCTCTCCTCCCCCTTGGCCAAGGCAAAGCTTCCCAACGACTTTTCAGCCGTATGGAGCGTGAAGGCAATCGACATGCCTGTACCTGACGGCAAGGGCGGCACCCTCAAGAAAGCCAACGGAGAAGACCGCACGACCCCCTACTGGCAGCTGGTAGCACTCAAAGGTGATCCGGCCCTTCAGGGAGACGCCGTGACATCGGCAAGCTCGGAATACGACAAGATGCAGGGTAACATGGTCAACATGACCATGAGCGACAACGGCGCACAGGCCTGGGCTACCATCACCCGCAACAATATCGGTCGTCCGATAGCCATCGTGCTCGACAACAATGTCTACTCCTTCCCGAACGTCAACGCCGAAATCACCGGCGGTCGCTCACAGATTACCGGTAACTTCACACCCGAAGAGGCAAACGACCTCGCCAATGTGTTGAAATCCGGTAAGATGAGCGCGAAGGTAGACGTCGTGAGCAACAACGTGATCGGTCCGAGCCTCGGCGCAGAGGCCGTGCAGCAGGGCTTCCTCTCCTTCATCGTGGCAATCGCCATCCTGATGGTGTTCATGATTCTTATCTACGGAGTAGTGCCCGGCCTTGTGGCCAACGTAGGACTTATCCTCAACCTTTATTTCACGCTCGGTATCCTGGCATCGTTCCAGGCAGTTCTCACCCTTTCGGGTATCGCGGGTATCGTGCTCGCGCTCGGTATGGCCGTTGACGCCAATGTGCTTATCTTCGAGCGCACCAAAGAGGAACTTCGCCTTGGCAAGAAGCTCCGTCAGGCCATCTCCGAGGGTTACAGCAACGCCTTCTCGGCAATCTTCGACTCCAACCTCACCTCAGTCATCACCGGCGTGATCCTCCTTATCTTCGGTTCAGGTCCGATCAAGGGTTTCGCAACCACCCTTATCATCGGTCTTGTCTGCTCCTTCTTCACAGCAGTGTTCCTGACCCGTCTGGCGTTTGACCTCATCACCAAGAACGGTCGCTGCGCGAACATGACTTTCGACACCAAGCTGAGCCGCAATTTCCTTTCCGGCACCAAGATCAACTTCCTCAGTCAGTCAAAGAAGGTGGCAGCCGTATGGGTGGCTCTCATCGCCTTGAGCATCGTTTCTCTCTTCGTGCGCGGCATGAACCAGGGTATCGACTTCTCCGGCGGTCGCAACTATGTGGTGCAGTTTGAGAAAGATGTGGAGCCCTCCGTAATCCAGGCACGCCTTCTCGACGCTCTTCAGACAGCAGCCAACGACAAGACAGTCAGCGTAGGAGTGATCACCATCGACGACGCATCCAAGGTGAGAATCTCCACAAACTATAAGATAGACGCGGAAGACGCGAACATAGACAACGAAATCACCGGTCTCCTCTATAGCAATCTACAGCCGGAGCTTACCGATGCAAACGGTAAGGTTATGGATCAGAGTGCGTTTACCGTAGCCGATGAGAGCCATGGTATCATCTCGATCCAGAAGGTCGGTCCGTCAGTGGCAGACGACATGAAGCGCGACGCATACTGGGCGGTAGGTATAGCAGTGGTCTGCATGTTCCTTTACATCCTTGTTCGTTTCCGCAACATAGCCTTCTCCGTGGGTGCGGTTTGTGCGGTGGCATTGACAGCATTCCTTATCGTTGGCTTCTATTCCGTATGCTGGGGCTTCCTGCCGTTCTCAATGGAGATTGACCAGTCGTTTATCGCAGCCGTGCTGACCATCATCGGTTATCAGATTAATGATACAGTGGTGGTGTTCGACCGTGTGCGTGAGATGATGAAGCTTTATCCGAAAGAGGATCGTTATGAGACATTCAACAAGTCGCTGAACACGACATTGACCCGAACCATCATGACTTCGTTCTCGACTCTGTTGGTGCTTCTCTGCATCTTCTTCCTTGGCGGCGACACAATCCGCAGTTTCACATTCGCAATGATCTTCGGTGTGATTGTCGGTACATTCTGCTCGCTCTATTGCGCAGCTCCGATTGCCTACAACATCATCAAGAAGAATAATAACAAGCAGGCAGCGGCCGCTGCCGAGGCCGGTAAGCCGGTGTTGAACGGAAACCGCCGTTTCAATTGAGACATCAGGCATTAGCCTTTAGATAAAATGCGCGCGAAGAGATTTCTTCGCGCGCATTTTGTTTTTGGGGGGCTGGGAGAGCTGGGAGAGCTGGGAGGGCTGGGAGCGCTGGGAGGACTGGGAGGACTGGGAGGACTGGGAGGACTGGGAGGACTGGGAGGACTGGGAGAGCTGGGAGGACTTGCGGGCGCGGCGGGGACGAGCTTCGCGCTACGCCCGGGGTGCTTACCAGGGGGAGAGGGGGCGGGTGAGGGTGATGGTGGAGCGGAGTTGGCGGGAGGACTCTTGCAGACGGGTTTCCCAGGGGGGTGCGGATTGCGGGAGGGTGACCCTCAGCCAGTGGGTCAGGACATAGGAGAGAAGGTATTCCCGGAGGGTTTCGCGGAGGTGGAAAGCCTTAACTGATTCCCGGCATCCAACAAATCCTCCTGACGATTGATCATTCGGAAGGGAATGGGATATGAAAAAGGGGTGGGGCTTGAGGGTGAGGGAGAGAGAGGATTCCGTAGCGACAGGGGGACGGGAGGAGTCGAGGAGGGGCCGGAGCAGAAGTAGCGCCTCAGCGAAGGCGAGGTCAATCAGATGGTTTACGCGGAGGGTATTCGCTTCTTCACAAATGTCATAGGTCTGGTGGAGTGAGTGATGATCTCGGTCCCCTTCAGCGATGTCGGCAACCACGAAAGCAGCATCGGCGATGTCGTCGAGGATATCCTGACGTAGGAGGGTGATGGTGGTCATGACTGCACCCCCTTTGCAGAGCGGCGTATGGGACGCACACGACGGCTTATGGCCTCAATCATAATTTTCAGGGATGTTTGTGCCAGGGAAGCATACTCCGGTGCATCTGTCTTGTGGGTGATGGTGAACCAATCGACCACGGATGAAGCAACGATGAACTGATGAGCAGCTGCGGTGACTGTGTCGAGGGTAGACAGATTGTAATTGGAAGGCATCTGAAGAGAGAGGTAGAGAGGGGAAGCCGGGGAGAGGAGGGTGTTGTCGGCTTCGGAGGAGTTTAGACGGAGATACTCGGCGAGTTTGGTCTTGAGGGTGGCATAAGCCATGGATATTGAGCGCAGGATCTGATTTGCATTTTCATCATCATCATTAGCCTGCATGACGGCGACGAGTTCATGGTTGGAATCATCGCGGCGGGATTTTCCGGTGAGGAAAGTTTTGTTCTGTATGTCGTAGATGATCTCGTTGAGATCGAGGGTGATTTCGATTGTTTGCATGGTTTTTGGGGGGGTTGGGGGATTGGGGGATTGGGTGATTGGGAGCGCTGGGAGGGCTNGGNGGGNTGGGAGNGNTGGGAGGNNTGGGAGNNNTGGGAGNNCTGGGAGCGCTGGGAGNGCTGGGAGNGCTGGGAGNGCTGGGAGNNCTGGGAGNGCTGGGAGNGCTGGGAGAGCTGGGAGNGCTGGGAGGNCTGGGAGNGCTGGGAGNGCTGGGAGNGCTCGCGGGNGCGCTGCTCGGAGGACGCTGGGAGGGCTCGCGGGGGCGGCAGAGCCGCGGCGGGGACGAGCTTCGCGCTACGGGGGCGGCGNGGAGGGAGAGACACGCCCGGGGTTAGGGTTTACGGACGGGAGGGAGGCGGTGGCAGAGGCGGCGATGTATTTCGCGGAGGTGNAAGGTGGCTTCCTCTTCGAAGGAACGGGCCTCGGATGGGAGGGTGATGCGCAACCAGCGGGCGAGAATGGCGGCAACCAGACGGTTGAATATCGAGGCGCGGAGNGAAGGNGTCTGCGAATCATCNTAAGAACCGCTGACCGAAAGGAGGATATAGTATTCATCGTCAGGATAATCGGCAGATGAGACGTAATCTTTGAGGTCACCGGTCAGGGCGGCCGTCTCAGCACTCCAGAAACGTTCGATAAGGGAAGAATCATTCCCGGCAGCCCGGACACGCTCAAAACGAGACTGAACGGAATCCCCCGCCTCAANCGGGAAACGGAAACCCAAAAAGGAGGTTATACGCACGATTTCAGTAAATACCGCCGCGCGAGTGATGGAAATTTCTATAGTTTTCATAAAAAAGTTTGGAGAATTAAGGAAATATCCATAACTTTGCTAAAAATATTAAAGCAATATTATGGAAAAACAAGAAACAGTAAAAGACCGTCTNCTCCGCTTCCTTGAGAAGGTTGGNGTATCGAAGAGTGAATTTGCCCGCAGAATGGGAGTATCGGTGGCTTATTTAGGAGCGATGCGCAAGTCGATGCCGGAAGAGAAGGTNAGTAAAGTTGTCGAGTTGTTTCCTCAACTCAACCGCGACTGGCTCCTTTATGGAGAGGGAGATATGATCCGCCAAAGAGGGGTCCATGATTCGGAACTTGAAGAGTATATGGTGCCGCTNCTTCCGGTGGAGGCACGCGCCGGCACACTACAGATGCTCTCTCAGGGAGTGGCACTGGCCGACTGCGANAAGATNGTAGCCCCGAGGAAGGGAGTAGATTTCGCGATAAGAGTCAGCGGCGACAGCATGGAGCCGGAAATATACGGCGGCACCATACTCTACATCAAGAAGATAAATGAAAAGGCATTTATCCCGTGGGGACACCCGATGGTGGTAGACACGGAGAACGGAGTGCTTGTGAAAGTGCTTCGTCCTTCGGAGAAAGGGGAGGGGTATATAGAAGCGTCAAGCTACAACCGAAATTACCCTCCGATCAATCTGCCCGTCACCTGTCTGTATGGGATATACAAAGTGCTTGCTCAGACGAGGGCCCAAAGCACGNTGTGACCAACTCCGTGAGGAGAGCACGATAAGCGGCCGGTGGGATATNTATCTCCCCGGCCTCATTTATTCGAGGGCGAGGGAGATAGANACCTTCGGCAACAGAAGCGCCCGNNCCGGAGCCGAATATNCTCAGACACCCTTTTCCATCAGGGGAGGAGTCAAGGAAAACCAGAGGGCGGTCAGAGGCAGCCGCGAGAGTCTCGATGCCGGAGGATTGGAAACGGAGGAGCCAATGGTCGGCAGGGAAAGTGTGGAGGGAATCGACGGTCCAGTCNGACATACGCAACGACCTCAGGCATAGGAAATCGTCAGGGAGAGGGAGACGGTATTCATAGTCCGAATGAGAAATGAGNGAGCCCTGAGGGAAAGGTTTCACCGGGAGGGGAGTTTCCGGGGGGAGGGAGGAGAGTGNCTTNGCGGCACACTCCTCCAGGTCAAGCAAGATGCGACGCCGGAANGCCGATGAGAAGGGGGNNTCAGGCGATGTGAAGGAAGGGGGTGGCAGATTCAGGAGAAGAGCCACGTCATCAACGATTGAGTCAATATTCATGNTCANTTTTTTTGAGAGGGTTATTCATCCTGGAGAGAGGACAGGATAACTATCTGTTTCTTTTTGAACTGAGGGGACGACTCCAGAATGAGCTGGAGAGCCGGGTCGGAGGTAGAGAAGAGAGCGGATTTGTTTTCGATGGCAGAACGGTATCCTCCGTGGAAATGGAAGGAGACGAATGTTTTGCCGACGGGTACGCTGAGTTTCCAGTCGAGCATACCGGGGGCTTGGTAGGTTTTGAGCATAAGGGGGTAGGTTTTAGGGNGNTCTGGGAGNNCTGGGAGGNCTGGGAGNNCTGGGAGCNCTGGGAGGNCTGGGAGCGCTGGGAGGGCTGGNAGAGCTGGGAGCGCTGGNAGGGCTGGNNGAGCTGGGGGGGCTCGCAGGNNNCGGCAGAGCCGCGNNANGGACGAGCTTCGCGCTACGGNGGCGCGCTACGGGGGCGCGCTACGGGGGCGCACACTACTTGCGAGGNCGGAGTCGGGAGCAAAATATGGGAATCAGAGGGAAGAGGTTACTTCCTGCCAGGTGGAGGAGGTATAGCGGTAGAGAGTGCCGGCGCGAAGTGTGCCTATGGCACGAGTGAAATAGTAGACAGCGCCTTCCTCCAGGTCNGTATCCTTGGGAAGGGTATCCTTGTCCCATAGGCGGATATGTGTTGTTGCGGGATTCAGCTGCATGGAGTCGCCGTCAATCCATATGTGGCATGTCCCTTTGAGCGCAACAGCGTCCCAGATAAGGATACCGCTTCGAGTGGCNTCCTCACCCTCCACACGGTCTTTGAAGGAATGCTCGGCCGAATAGACATAGTGGACGAGTCTGTTCTCCCCNATCAGCGCACCCGAGTTGCTCCATCCGAGACGGTCGAGAGTCGGTTCNCGTTTGATTTCTATATCNCCGAAGACAGTATGGAAGTTAGTCACCACCCACCCCACACTGTTGGTCTTGGTGGNGATCTGAATCTCCGGATGACGGGAATAATCAATTTTCTGAATCTTTTCCAGGAGATTTTTCCCGGCAAGGAGNATAGCGCTCTTAGGAACATCTTCCCCCGTGAAGAACATCTTTGCGAGGGCTATTATCTTATCGATTGTCCAATCGCCATACTCCTGGAGTTCACGCCGGAACTGCCAGCGAAGCCCCTCAGTGGTGTAGACATATTGCAATCCCATCTTCGGCACTTCCAGTTTGAAACGCCCGGCCCGGCTGGCCCAGAGAGTACGGTTTCCGCGCACCTTGAAATTCGCGATAGCCTGCTCGGCGATTATAGCCCGCGAGAATGGGATACGCTTCTTCTGGCTGTCGAAATAATCACTGACCACCTGGTTCATACCTCTTTTCTGGAGATATATCCGGGTAGGCTGAGGGAGGATGAGGTCAGGGTCTACCTCCTTTTGGGTTTCATAGAGGGAGTTGGCGAGAATATANAGAGGTGTCCCNGCGGGGAGTGGGGGAACATATCCATATTCCTCCTCCGGATTCCCCTTCTTNCCATTCACNGCGCGCACGATGGGGTAGCCCATTGAATCGACACCGGTCACGAAAAGGAGGAGGTCACGCCCCGGAGTTTCGNATGCACCGGTCGGGTCATAACCGTTAATCCCCTTGGCCAGGAGGGTTGTGAAGGGGCGGATAAGAGTGGCGTCGGAGAGGGAGATGGGGAGAGGTTCACGATTCTTGGGACTCCCACCGAAGTCATCTTCCAGCACNACGAAAGTGCGCGGCTCGTCAATCATATAATGGTCTACCTCCGGAGAGTTGACATTCACNTTCTTGGCCTTAAGCATCAGATTCATGAGAGGAGTGTCTTCGCTGTTGAAGCGGAAAAGTTCCTCATCGATGGATGTCGCAATGAAATTGGCATCNCTGATTCCCCCGGTGGCATCGGCAGCCGCACTGACAGATGCAGNGGCGCCGGGGANTTGGGAGTTTATTCCGGCAGAACCGGTTACGAGGTCGGGGGTTCCGGAGACGAGAGTCACAGACTCNGCGTCAGAAATGTTTTCTTTTTTAATCATAATTTTTTAGGTTTTAGGAATTGGGATAGAGAGCGACAGAGTCGCGGCAGGNACGNGCTCCGCGCTCATTCGGAGCATTCGGGGAATGCCCCGGGGCATATTTGAGGAGCGACAGAGTCGCGGCACAGAATGAGGAATCAGCTTTCTCGAGCGAGACGGAAGATTTCAGGGAGGGTAGTGGAATCTGAGCGAGACGGGGTGAGCCCACGGAGATGAGGCACTTCCTCCGGAGAAGCCGGAAAAAATTCTTTCTCAAGGGCCGCTTCCTTACCGGCCTGCTCGCCCCGTGTGTAAGCATCCGCTACGGCGGCCTCGAAACTGAAAATCTTCAGGAGGGAATCCAATACTGAGGAATTCACTTTTCCACGCAGCGCGCCGAGTGCCATTTCAGCAAGAAGCGTGAGGAGGGCCCGCACCATGGTAGCCGCGAGATTATTTTCTTCAGCAAATTTCCGTATTTCCCTCAGCGACTCCACGATGTTCCTTTTAACAGCGTAGGGGCAGCTTTCCTTCTTGGGAGCGATGGAGTCGTTTTGTTCGGACGAGTCGGACTGTTCGGACGATTTGACAGGGGTGTTGTCCGAGGCCTTGTTGACAAGGGAAGTGACCACTTGCTCGGAGGGGGGCTCCGGGAGGGTGGTGAGGTCCGGAGCCTTGATCCGAAGTATCTCACGCACCCATTGGAGGATTGATTTCTTCTCTTTCATTGGATAAGAATTGTGGGTATTGTTTTAATTTGACATTGCAAAGTTATAACTATATAAAGCAATGCTAACAATAACCTGAGATTTTCAAGTTTCTATAGCGGCAACAAAGAGAAGACAAAATAAAAAGGCACAACGAATAAACGCTGTGCCATTGAATATAAGGGAGTAAGTGGAAATAGAATCAATATAAATAAAAAGGCACAACGAATAAACGCTGTGCCATTGAATATAAGGGAGTAAGTGGAAAATGAATCAATAAGAGTTGATGGTTTTTTCGTAGACAGCCATCAGGCGCTGAGCCATATCGTCAGTACGGAAACGGGTAGCATACGCCACTCCGCTCTCTATCCTCTCCGCGGTAGGGATGGAGCCATCAAGGATACCGTTGATAATATCCCCCATAGCACGCACATCAGTAGGGTCAACGTAGAAAGCCGCCTCTCCACCGGCCTCTTCAAGACAGCTACCCGTCGCGGCCACTACAGGACGACGACTTTCAAGCCCTTCCAGCACCGGGATGCCAAATCCTTCATAGAATGAGGGATAGACAATCACTTCAGCCATGCGGCACACAGCCGGGAGATCGGCAAAGGTGATGTTGCTGCGCACGTCAATCCTATCAAGCACCCCTAATTCTTTCGCTATACCCTTCACCTTTCCCAAATACCCCTTACGGTCGCGCCCCACCGCCAACAGTTTCACCCCCTTCGGGAGAGCGGAAAGGGCACGCACGGTCAGTTCGAGATTCTTTCGTTCCTCAATGGTGCCGACCTGCAGGATATATCTTTGCGGGAGGAGGAGCCGGCGGCGGGTCGCCTCAAGGTCATCACCACTTATATTCTTTCTGAAACTTGCGTCGCATCCCTGATAGACCACGTCAATCTTTTTCGGAGAAACTCCATACAGCTCCACTATGTCGGCTTTCGTGCGCTCACTGACAGCTATGATACGTGTGGCATTGCGACACGAACGACCATACTTGAAGTCATAGAGCACACGGTCAATGGCGTTATAGCATTGCGGACGACGGCGATAGATGACATCGTGGACAGTCACCACCGAGGGGATTCCCGCACTGCGTATGTTCAGGGGGAGCTCATTGCTCAGACCGTGGTAGATCTGCACCTTATCAGACTTTAGATTGTTGGTCACTCCGAAAGTGCGCCAGAGGCTTCCGGAGAAACCTTGTGGCGGAGGGAGGCGAAACTCCACATTATGGAGCGAACGAATGGTTTGCAAACGAGGATTTTCCGACAACTTGGGAGTGTAGACGAGTAGAGTTGAAGCGGGATAGGCCTCGGCCACCGACTCGATGACGAGCCGGGAATAGTTGCCGAGTCCGGTCATATTGTTTACGGCACGTTTGCCATCATATCCGATTATCATAGTTAAGGGTTAAGGGGTAAGGGTTAAGGGGGTAGGGGTTAAGGCGTGGTGGCTGACGCACATATGCGCGCGGAGCGCGCACCACAGAACGAGGCTTGCGCCTTCTACCCATACATTTTGAGGATCTTTTGGTAGAAGAGGTCATAGGAGAATTGGCGCAGGAAAGTGGCTTTGCCGGCTTCCCCCATTTGTTTTCGTTTCTCGGGGTTTTCCGCCAGAGTGCGAATCGCAGAGGCAAGGGCTTCCGGATTGCCGGGAGGTATCAGCAGCCCCTCCTTTCCATCTGTCAGTATCTCATGCTGTGCGCCGTTATCAGTAGTCACCACAGGGCGAGCCTGTGACATGAACTCAAGCAGGGTCAAGCCGAACGGTTCGCGCCATAGTGAAGGAGCCACGCATATATCCGCCTCCTCAATCTCCTTATAGACATCCGCCACAAATCCGGCCCATTCCACTTTTCCGTCAATCCCCAACTTTTTGACCAAGGCTTTCATCGAAGCGACGAAGCCATCTTCCCCCGTGCCTACGAGGCGGAACATAAGAGGGAGATCATTGAGCAGAGGGATGCTCCGCAAAAGTGGCTCAATCCCTTTCTCCGGAAATATCCTGCCGGTGAAAAGCACGCGCAAAGGTGTTTTCCCCGGCAAAGGGGAGGGGGAGGTATATTCTTGCGGAAGGATTATGCTGTTGGGGACCACGCTCAACTTCCTTTCGTCGATTGGAGGATTTCCTGATAAAAATTCGTCAAGAGCCAACTGCGAGACAAAAATCATCGTATCGATTGAATTGTAAAGCCATTTCCAACGCAATCCCCCTTTCCCCTTCTTCACGAGATGTCGCGTGCAGACAAGTTTCATTCTCTTCCCCTTGCCCAGCATACCCTTAGCTCGGGCCGCCAATTCCGCATCCTTGAAATTATGGACGTGGACCACAATCTCCTCCTCCGGAAAACTCTCTATGAGGCGGGCGAGTCGGCTGGGAGAGGTGAAGTCGAGAAAGCCGCCAAGCGGCATCTTCTCCATCCTGACGGGAAGATGCGAGAATCGGGAATCCATTTCGGGAATGCCACGGGTCACAATACANACGTCATGCCCCTCCTCAGCAAATTTTCTGCAGAGGTCAAGGGCATAGCGTTCGCCGCCACCCCAGGTGGTGCAACGTATAAGATGGATAATCCTCATCTATTTATGTATTTTGCGTCAGATATGGAAAGGGCGACAGAAGAGTTCTATCGCTCCGCAAAGATAGTCATTATATTCTGATTTAGCACACTCCCCGATTAACAACTTAATTTTTTTGCTGGAAGCCGTCTTATTGCTTAACTTTGCAGAATAAAAGAAAGAAGCAACATGGAGAGAATGAAACCTCATATAAGTGTGATAGTGGCGGTCTACAATCATTTTGAATGGTTGCGGCTGGTGTTGGATGCATTGCGTAGGCAGACGTATTTTGATTTTGAGGTGATAATTGCCGACGACGGATCCAATCAAGAGACAGTCAGGTCAATACGTGAATATCAGGCAGCTCATCCGGAATTCTCTTTGATTCATCTCCACCATGCCGACGAGGGGTGGAGAAAAAATATCTGCCTCAATAATGCCGTGCGAGAGGCGCGGGGAGACTATCTCGTCTTTATTGACGGCGATTGCATCCCGCATCCTCAGTTTCTCGAAGATCATTTTATGATGAGCAAAAAGGGACAAGCGGCCAGCGGGCGTAGAGTGGATATGAGCAAAGCGGTCAGCGATATGGTTGAAAGCTGGACGACCCTTCCGCCTGATTATTTCCGTAAGGCGAGGAAAGAGGTTGTCAGGAACATCCTGCGGACACCGTTGACGGCTACGCTGTCGCAATTGAGACGCTTCATCCATTACCCCTATTTCGGACCCAACACAATAGGATTGAAATCAGGAGGTATGCTCGGATGCAACATGGGAATGTTTAAGTCTGACCTTGAGAAAATCAATGGTTTCGACGAGCGTTATCTCGCGCCGGGAGTAGGGGAAGACACAGACCTCGAGCTGCGTCTCCGCAACGCCGGGATAAAATGTGTGAAGTCTTCGCGTTATGCCCTGATGCTGCATCGCTGTCACCCACGGCTACCGATGGATTCTCCCGACAATCGCCGTCTGCTCGAAGAGGCGCGGGAGAAAAAAACGACATGGGTGGCGCGCGGACTCAAGCGTTAGGCTTGAGCCTCAAAGATCAGGGACGGCGAAGTCTCCGCAGGGCATCTTCCTCGCCATAGTAGCGGATGAAATCCTCCCGCGTGCGTTTCCAGCGCCGATGGCTCCAGAGCCAATATTGCGGGGCTCGACGTATGCTCATCTCCAGGAGGGTATAATATTGCTGAGTGAGTGAGAAAGGGGGTTCTTTGGAGGCATCATCGCTCATTTTCACGAAATTACCGACATAATACCCCCTGCGCGGACGTTGGAGGTCAAGATAGTAGACCGCGGTCTTGAATGTCTTTGCGAGGCGTTCCGGCCCGGTGTAAGTCGGAGTCTCCGTTCCGAAGAAATCAGCAATGTAATGTATGCCATGATAATGGGGAGCCTGGTCGGAGATATACCCCACAATCGACGGTATCCCCTCCCTTCGCCATTCCATCAAAGAGGGGAGCACCTTCTCCATGTCGATGGAAACCGCCCCGAAACGCCCGCGTATCTTTAGAAAAGCGTAGTCGGAGGCCGCGTTTTCCAGAGGATGATAAATCTGTCCGGCTTTACTGTTGCCGGTCAGATGAAGCGGGAGGGAGCTCACCCATTCCCAATTGCAGTAATGTCCGAGGTAGATTGTGATGTTTTTCCCCTCCGAGAGGAGACGGTTGATTTCCTCAATGTTTTCAAACCTCATCCTTTTCGTTATCTCCTTGCTGCTCATTGCGCCGAGATGCAAAGTTTCCACGAAATAATCTCCGAGAAAGCGATAAAAATCCCGTTCTGTCTTCTTCAAATCCTTGTCCGTCATATCCGGAAAGCATCGCAAGATGTTTTCGCGGATAACCTTCCGGCGATAGCCGACGATTCTTCCGGCCAGAAACGCGACAACGTCTGCCAAGCCATAGAGGATCCAAAGAGGGAGTAAACCGATAGAGGAGAAAAGGAAACTAAGAGCTCTCCCCCCGAACGTTATATTTTTCATTTCTTCAATGTTTCATTTTTTGTAGCTCAGAATAAGCCGAACCCACACTATCTTTAATAGATAATAGGATATCATTTAAGTATTTAACAGTGTTCTTATCCATAAATTAATCTTTTTGTCTCGTCTAACTCATGTCGGAAGATTGGATTGGAAATATTATTGTCAAACACTATATCCACTTTTCTCCCTAAAAGTGCCTCTAATTCATGTAAGAGATCAAAAAATAAATCAGCCCAATCCAGAGATCTTTCATTTACTTTCTCGTTATCAAAAACGATAGAGAAATCTACATCACTCTTATCATTGAAGCGATCAGTTAGAATAGAACCGAAAACATACAAACGCTTTACACAGTATTTCTTGCAAAGGGATATGATAGATTGGATATGACGTTCGATCAGTTTCATAGACTTTATTCAATTATGTTACGAATTTAATTATTTATTCTTCAACTGCCAACCCATTTCTCAATATAGAAGCTTGGCCCCCAACCTTCAATGTTTCATTTTTTGTAGCTAAGGGTGTTTCCGTTGAGCCGGGTTGAATAATCCTGCATGAATGCACGCGCCCAGTCTATCATCCTTTTCACTTCCACGGCGTCATAACGGGAGAGGTTATCCTTCATTTCATAATCCGAATTGATGTCGTAGACCCCCTCAATCTTACGCAAATCGGGAGAAAGACTGACAGCATAGCGTGTGCCGCATACCCGATAAGCCCCCTTGATGAACATCAAGGCATAGCCGGGATGATTCTCCGATAATACATTTTCTCCGAGAGACACATATTTATCCGGATACCCCGCGAGGGTGAGGAGGGTGGAGGGGATGTCATATTGAGCCACACTGCGGTCGGAGATGATCGCAGGGGATAAGGAGCCGTCCGGAGAGTAGAGCATCATGGTGATGCGAGGGAGGATAGCGGGGGAGTCGTAGACAGTGCCCCGGAGGTCGCGGCTGCCGTGGTCACCGATGATGAGGAAGAGGGTGTTGTCATACCAAGGCTCCCCTTTAGCCACTTCGAAGAAATGGCGAATGGCACGGTCCTCATATTCGACAGTGCGTCTCATGTTGTCTTTCGCCTTGTAGCCGTCCGTATTCCAGTCAGACGGCACGTCGAAAGGTCCGTGGGGATTGAGGGTGAACCATCCTGCGATAAAAGGTTGAGGGAGAGAGCTTATGTCTCGGGCTGCAAATTCTCCCATCTTATGGTCCCATATCCCCCACGCTCCGTCGAAGTCATTATCGTTGCCGTAATCTTCGCGGCTGACCACCTTCTCGAAGCCGAAAGTCTTGAGGGTCTGGTCGATATTAAACGACCCCTTGTTTCCTCCGAAATAGAAACGGGAGGAATAACCTTTGTCGGCCAGTAGGGAAGCGGGCGCGTCGAAAGTGTTGGCATAATAGGGTGAAGTCATGAGAATCATATCGTTGAAAGTGGGGACCCCTCCGAAGATAGCCGTAATACCCTCGATGGAACGGACGCCTGTGGTGTAAGCCCGGGGAAATACCACAGATTTCGTAGCCAGGGAATCAAGGAAAGGCATCAATCCTCTGAGTGTGTCGCCTGCCACCGGGTTGATGGAATCGACCCAGATCGCGCTCCCGCTTTCAATCGTGAGCACCACAATGTTTCTCTTTTTACCTGAGGTAGCCGGTGAGCCGGTGTGGAGGGAGGAATGTAACGCAGCGAGTTTTTCAGGGGGGAAGAAATTGAATTGTTCCACCCTGTTGTCGTTGTGTAGGGTCCGGATGATGCAGAAAGGGGTGTTGAGCACTATGTTGAGCTGTGGGGCTTCGCTCGTTCCCCATATAGCGTCACCGATAGAAAGGGGGCGCCCCGGTCCGAGATGGCCGCGTATACAGATGAATGTAGAGGCTCCCGCCACGATGAAAACAAGCAGCCGGAGAAGGAACGCTTGAAGGATGTCGCGCCGGAGCCAGGGGAGAGGGGAAGGGGTGATGCGGAAAGCCGCCCACCATAAGATTATTACAAGAAGCACCCCTACAGCGTAGGCTCCCCAATAATCTTTAGTGAAAGAGAGGAGGATGCCATGTATGTTGGGGTCGGTGAAGATAGTTGAAATCGACGTCCAGCGGAGATGCGAACCGTTGTAGCGAAAGAAGGGGATGTCAGCAAGAGCCGGGAGGAGGAGAAGGAGGTTGGAGATGAAATAGAGGGTGTTGGCAACAATTCTGTAACCCTTCCTATTGACGAACTCGAAGGGGAGAAACCTGAGGAGGATGAAGGGTGCGTTGAACCAGGCCCATGCACAAAGGTCGAATTTCAGGCCTGTGAATGAGAGAGCCAATACTCTTCCGAACGAGGGGTTGCCCAAAGCGTCAGCATTATAGAACGAGAAAGCGAAACGTGCCAGCCAGAGCAAAAGCAGAGGCACAGCAAGCTGCAGGATAATTGCCGGATAGTATGGAAGACGTAGACGCATCTTTCGCTGATGATGGGTTATTTCTGTTGAACACACAAAGGTAATAATAAATTCCGCTCCATACAAGTATTCGGTCTCGTCTATTGTGAAATGTTATCTCCCTTGAGCATCGTCACTTCCAAGGGAGGTGGCGATAGTCGGCAGCGAGGGGGACGGGTGGGGTTGTGATTAGTTTTTCTCCGGCGAGCACTTTCTCATATCTGCGCAGATAATTTTGAGCCATAGACTTGGAATCAAAGCAATCCCGCGCATATTCATGACATCTCAGCGGATTGTATTGTCCGGAATTATTCATGGCTTCCTTTAGCTCCTCGGAATCAGCCGTTAGAAAACCGACATCCTTCCCTACAAGTTCCGGCAGGGAGCCGTAAGGGGTGGCGAAGACCGGTGCGCCGAAATATAACGACTCCACTATGCAAAGTCCGAACGGCTCATGCCACGTGACAGGGAAGACGAGTCCGTTCGATCGCTCGATATAACGGGCCTTCATCTCATTGTCTACCATACCGTGGAAATGTATGCGGGGGTTGAAAGTGAACCTCACGCCCATCTTGAAATTGAATCGTTTCCCTCCCAGCACTTCAAGAGTCTCTCCACGGAGGGATTTCACTGCGTCTATTGCTCCACGCACATTCTTCACCCTCCAGGCGGCATTCCCTAAGAAATGGAATCCGGCTCTGTCAAGATTGAGATCCGGAGTAGGGTAGTCGTCCCAGTCAAGACCATTATAGACCCATGATTCACATCCGTGGCGTCGGGCATGATCGCGGGAAACGAATATTGAATTCGGCACAATCTGCTCAGCCGGTATTCCATTACCATGAAAAGTGACAACGTAGGGGCGTCCCCATTCCTCGGAGGGGATGTAATTGTTGAAATGACTTATGTCAATGCTTTCAGGCACTTGGTCTTCCGGCCGGAGGAGAGGGTCTCTTTCGATGATTTTGGCGAATCCGCATGTGGAGCCCTTTCCACACAGAAATGTGACATCATGCCCCATATCTGCCAGAGCCTTTCCGAGACTATAGACCACTCTCTCAGTGCCACCGTATTTCCTGACAGGCAAGACTGCATCAACCGCCAAAAGTATTTTCATCGTTTAAAATAATTTTTGTCTGACTGTTGCAAATTTAGCGAAAATATGACAATCCGTCAACAGTTCAGCAATTTTCATCTCTCCCGCAGAGAATCAATGAACCAAGGAAGTGTCAGAGTTCGGGTCTGTGTCGAGAAATTGGCTCCGATAAGAAATATACGTCGTGGATCCACATCGTAACGTCCGGCGTAGTCTTTCTCTATAATCTGCGCCAATGCCTCTTCAGCACTGCCATCAACCTTGAACTCGAATATATAGACGAATCTTTGGGTCTCGATTATCATGTCGCACCTGCCGACACTTGACCGTATCTCCGTCCGGACAACCAGACCAAGCATCTTACAGGCAATTGCCATCATGTTCTGGAAATGTAACTCTTTATTTGATTCCGGTTGAGACTCCGTAGCAGCGAAAAGGGCTTTTAGACGTCTAAGAAAAGCATCGGGCTGCCCATTATACAGTTCATCAAGAAACTTGACGGTGTTGAAACAATTATGACCGATGTTATCAATGAAAAACTCTCTTGCGAGAGATTCCCAAAAACCTTCTGATACCTCACGGTTAGGGAATCCGAGGGTGTACTCTTTCGTATCGGCATCGTACCCTTTCAGGGTGAGGTAGCCGGCTTGATACAATAGCGGGACAAAATCACGACCGATTGAAGAGATGTCTATGAGATCCGCGGCTCTCCTTTTGGCTCCTTCAAGATCACCCAACAAGAAGGAATGACGTTTTACAAGCTTCACCAAAAAGGAAGCGGAGCCGGACACAAACCAGTAATGTCCGAGTTCCTTAAAACGGAATGCCTTAAGGACACTATACGGATTATAGATGAAGTCTCCTTCACGCGCAAAACGGTAGCCGTCGTATTCCCGTTTGAACGCTGACCAGACATGTCCCTCCGACAAATTATGTGTAGTAGCGAAAGACTCCACGGATTTAGGGAAGTATGTATGGAATTCCTGCTCACTGATACCGCATATAGCGTTGTATTCCGGGAGCATGGATATGTCGTCGAGATTGTTAAGGGCACTAAAGATAGAGACCCTGCTGAACCTTGACACACCTGTTATCATCACGAATCGTATATACTCATCAGAACCTTTCATCACCGAATAGAAAGCAGCAAGTTGATTTTGCATATTTTGGTGGAGTTCTTCATCATGCAGACAGTCGAGCATCGGTTTGTCATACTCATCAATAAGTATAACCACACGTTGACTGAATTTCTCATACACTTTGCGCAGAAGAAGTCTGAATCTCCGTGATATGGTGCCCGTCGTGTGAGCAAGTCCGTAGAGTTCCTCCATATCATCGAGAAGTCCATTTATATGATCTATGAGGATACCCTGATGATTGAAGTATTCCCCACTCAAGTCGAGACGAAATACAGGATATTCCGTCCAAATTGATTCGAGGCGGGAGATAGCGAGATTCCGGAACAGTTCCTTTCTTCCTTTGAAGTAATCATCCAGAGTGGAAAGGAGCAGGCTCTTCCCGAAGCGTCGCGGTCGGCTCAGAAAGACATATTTGGACTGGTTGACAAGTTTGAATATCAGTTCGGTCTTATCTATATAAAGATAGTTTTCTCTGATTATCTCAGCAAACGTCTGTACGCCTACGGGGTATTTTATCTCTTCCATCCTGATTGGTTTTGTTTACCTTGCAAAGATAATGATTTTTATGTAATTTCCAACGCTATAAAACAGAAGAAGCCTCGCGNTATCGGCGAGGCTTCTTNCGTTTTATAGNGAGNGGGAGGATTTACTCCGCGATGAGGAGGTAATAGTTTTTCTTACCTCGCTGTGCGAGAAGGTATTTTCCGTTGAGGAGTTCATCGGCTGTGATGACAGCATTCGGGTCTGTCACCTTCTTCTTATTGATGCTTACTCCACCCTGCTGCACCATCTTGCGGGCTTCACCCTTGGAGGGGAAGACGGCTGTCTTGGCTGCTAAAAGTTCGAGCACGGGTATGCCGGCTTCAAGGTCGTTTTTGGAAACCTTGAAAGTGGGGACACCTTCGAAGACATCGAGGAGGGTCTTTTCGTCAATATTGCGGAGGGTCTCGTCTGCCTTGTTGCTGAAGAGAATCTGACTTGCTTCAACAGCGGCGTTATAGTCATCCTCACTGTGTACCATTATGGTCACTTCCTTGGCAAGACGTTTCTGCATCGGACGCTGACCGGGATCTTTGGCATGTTCCTCAACAAGCGCCTCGATTTCCTCCTTGGGGAGGGAAGTGAAGATTTTCAGATATTTCTCTGCATCAGCATCGCTGACATTGAGCCAGAACTGATAAAATTTGTAAGGGGAAGTGTAGCGCGGGTCAAGCCAGATGTTTCCGCTTTCCGTTTTTCCGAACTTGCCACCGTCAGCCTTTGTGATGAGAGGGCATGTCAGGGCATATGCTTCTCCACCAAGTTTACGACGGATAAGCTCTGTGCCGGTGGTGATGTTGCCCCACTGGTCTGAACCGCCGAGCTGCAGCTTGCAATCTTTTTCCTTATAGAGGGTCAGGAAGTCAAAGCCTTGAAGAAGCTGATAAGTGAATTCAGTGAAACTGAGGCCGTCGCGGGCTTCACCGTTAAGACGTTTCTGCACTGAATCCTTCGCCATCATATAGTTGACGGTGATATGCTTTCCGATTTCGCGGGCGAAATCAAGGAAGCTGACATCTTTTGTCCAGTCGTAGTTGTTGACCATTTCAGCCTTNTTGGGGGCATCGCTNTCNAAGTCAAGAAATTTTGAAAGCTGCTTCTTGATAGCCTCCTGGTTGTGACGCAGGGTCTCCTCGTCAAGCAGGTTTCTNTCCAGNCTTTTTCCGGAGGGGTCGCCGATCATTCCGGTGGCGCCACCGATGAGGGCGAGGGGTTTATGNCCGCAACGCTGGAAATGACGAAGCATCATCACTCCGCATAGATGACCGATATGAAGGGAGTCCGCTGTCGGGTCGATACCTAAGTAGGCGGTCGTCATCCCTTTTTTGAGCTGTTCGTCTGTNCCGGGCATGACTGTGTGGATCATACCNCTCCAGGTTAGTTCTTCGATGAAATCCATATATTTTGGTTTTTGATTTTTAATTATAGGTTTNTTAGGCGTGAGTGGATTGAGGCTTATATACNCGCTCCGCACGCACTCCAGGACTCGAGACATCAAGTTAGCTTATCGCTNCGCCTTGTGCCTATTTTTCATTTTTCAATTTTCATTTTCCCGGATATATTCCATCACGGTTTCTCCAACGGCTTTGAGAGTCTCCCGATCGATGTTCTCCATATTGTCGGTCGATGTGTGCCAATGGGGATTGAACCCTATGTCATCCTGCGGATGATATTCGATTATGTCAATAGCCGGGATGCCGTGTTTTATGAGTTGCACGTGGTCGTCAGTCACCGCTCCTCCCAGCTGATTGAGGAAAATATCGCCATATCCGCGTGAGGCAGCTATCCCCCAGATTGATTGCGCCACTCTTGGNGCNGCCTGTTCGGAGAAATACTCGCGGCAGAAGGTTGCTCCCTTTCCTCCGACCATGTCAAGAAGAATCGCGCTTGCAGGNAAATAATCTTTCACGGGNGGATGTTCCACGAAGTAGCGGGTGCCGAGCGCCCATGAATCCTCATCCCCTTCAGTACCCCAGTCTTCGGCATCAACAAAGAGAATGTCTATACCGTTTTTCGGGGCTTCTGCCTTAAGTTGTCGGGCAATTTCAAGGATTACACCCACACCGCTTGCNCCGTCGTTTGCGCCGTCTACCGGCTCCTTATGTTTGGCCGGATCCGCATCCTGGTCCGCCCAGGGGCGGCAATCCCAATGGGCGAGAAGAAGNATTCTGTTGTCAGCCTGCGGATTATATTGAGCGAAAATATTTCTGGCTTTCAGCATTGTGCCGTCGAAAGCTTTCAGCTCGGCATTCTGCACGGTGACCGTCGCACCGTGGCGTTCCAGCTCAGACACGAGCCAATCGCCACATNCCTTGTGGGATGCGGTATTGGGCACACGCGGACCGAAATCCACCTGTTTCTTTACGTATGAATATGCGCTGTCGGCNTCGAAGCTTACTGCCATAGGGGTTGCCTCATCAGATGCCGACTCGTTGGCGGCATTACCTTTCCCGGCACATGCTGCCAGAAAAACAACAGCCGCTAAACTGAGGAAAATCTTTTGCATAATGCAAAATTACTCTTTTTTGCGTCATTGTGCAAAAAATAAGTGTAACAAAAAAGCTTCCACACCCGGCAGGAAGGTATGGAAGCTCCTAATATCTTATTTTCAGTAATAATATAAATATTGATTGATTTAGATGGATGCAGGGAAGGTATTTTTTTATCTGAACTTTTTATTCTTTTTTCCATAAAAAGTCATATCGTCGGTAAGGAGTCTACCCCCTTGGACATTTATCATTTTTTCACCTATGCATCCGGTTGTCCAAGTTGAACTGTTAGGTCTGTGATTACCGTTTTCATGAAACAAACCAAGTTCATCTCCATTACCTTTTATAATCTCAATCTCTTGCGCCGGATCTCCTCCCTGAGCTAAGAGCACGANCGCAGTATCATCCCAAGATTGTTCGTATTTGTCTTTCTGAATCTTGTCGACCACAATTGCTGCGTTATAGGGGGGACGGGAGTTGAAAATGACTGTGCCAATTCCAAATTCTTCCGGGGTCGCATCTTTCATTTCTTTAGCCAGCGAATGGGAGTCGGTGTTGCGGAATACGATACGGAGGTATTCCCGAAACGACTCGTAGGAATANTCCTCTTCATCTCCGGCTTTATACCATCTTGTTCGGCCTCCGTCTTGCTTAATCCGAAATCCCTGCGCCCATTTCGAATAATCACATTGGAAGCCATTCTTGAAATTAAAGTGAATCTTGTCAAACTGCCCTGAACTGTATAGATATTCAGCCCAAAGTCTGATAATAGAGGCAGCGCTGTGTTGAATGTCGAGCGTATCAATGTCCAAGTCGATAACGGAGGTGGATACTTTCTTCTCTTTTTCCGTTCCGTCATACAGGTGAGTCAGGTATCCTTGCGGTTTAAGGGGTAGATTCTGAAGATAATGCTCGAACGTTCCTTCATCTGTTTTTACTCTGTGAAAGCCCTTTGGGAGTTCATAACGAGTTTTTATGGTATTCCCGGGCTTGAATTTCATCTCATTCCCTACCATTTCGATAGAGTCAGGCGACTGCATTGTTGAGTCGGACC
>JAAVDJ010000004.1 GCA_014801875.1 Bacteroides sp.
ACTGCAGGCACCAAAGACAACTTCAACACCATGACCGCCAATTGGGGATTCATCGGTGAACTATGGTTTAAGGATATGGTGGAAGTGTTCATAAGGCAGCAACGCTACACCAAGGAGTTCGTAGACCGTGAAAAATACTTTACTCTGAGCTTCTTTCCCGCCGAATATAAGAAAAAACTCTCCGTGCTTGGTACGAAGAGCGGACGCGATATGGACAAGATGCATGAATCGGGACTTACTCCTATACAACTCGAATCGGGGCACATTACCTTTTCCGAAGCAAAACTCGTAATCGAATGCCGAGTGGTCTATTCCGACATTCTTAACGAAAGCAGTTTCATCGATCACAGTATATTTGAGCAGGCCTACGCCAATCCGAAGATTCCCGGCGGCATCCACACTCGCTATTACGCAGAAATCACAAAAGTTTACGAGAACTGAATCCAATTCCTATCGTCATTTCCCACAACGGTGTGTCTGGGATTGTGTCGTTCCTTTTATGGCAGACTAAAAGACTAAAAAAATCGCTCCGCGTTTGACAAACAACCCGGAGCGATTTTTTGATCACGACTCAATCAGGGTCATAACTGATTGTTGGCATTTATGATGTCTTGAAGAGTGACATGTCTGTTTCGGTAGCGAGCATGGCGATTAGCCTCTCCATCGGTGAGATAGATGGCGTTGTGCGGACAGTTCTGCACACAAGCAAAACAGTGTTCACACCCGCCGGAAGCCTGTGCTCGTCCATCAATCACCCGGTAATTACCACACGGACAAACGTGTGTACAGACACCACAACCTACGCAGGCATCAGTGATGGTAAACTGGTCACGTGCTTCAACGGGAAATGTCGGTCCATGCTCAAAGTTAGGGACAGAACGACGAATGTACCTGACGTGACGCGCTACATCATCAACTTGTTCAGCAATCTGCTCCTCGATATGTTTAGCGGGGTCAATGGCAATCTGTCGGTTCATGTCGAAACCAGGCAACCAGTTGTCAACCATAATGATGGCATTGACATAATCGGGAATGACTCCGCTCCCACCGCATAGTTTTGTAAAAATTGAAGGAGCGTTGTCGCAGTTACAACCATAGGTGAGGATGCCAAAGAAGTAGTTGCACTGGAATGTTGACTTACGGATAAATTCCTGCACCATTACCGGAGGTTTCTGCCAATAGATAGGGTATACAATACCTATCTCATCAGCCTCCCAGAGCATCTGATCGTGCCCGTATTCCTTCATCACCTGAGGAATACTAAGAGGGTTACTACTAAACTGACGCGCCACATAAAGGTCATTTCCCGTGGCGGTGAAATAGAATACCAATCGTTTTTGTGCCATACTTTTACAGACCTTGAACTTGGTTTCTATAGTTTCTGAGCTGGTCTTCACCCAAATCTATCAGGCTCTGTAATTCCTGAATCATACGGTCGCGGTCTTCAGGAAGACGACCTCTGATAGGCGAGGGCATGGTGACGTGCTCAGCCTTGAACACTGTGGGAATGGTCAGACAGCGCAAAAACTCCTGCATCTCCTCAAAACGTTCCACCTCAGTTGCTTCCTCATACTTTCCGTCTTTCACGTCCTGCATGAGAGGCGTATCAGGGAAGAGAGTTAGCTCTGAAGCGTAAATCATGTCGGGACGAATGATATTGCTTACGCGGGCTGTCTCACGTGCATGGCTAAGTCCGTAGTTGTGACCGCCAAGGCCACCGAGGAAGTTCCCTACAAATGGCATGCCGGCCTCACCAAGTTTCGACATCTGTTTGATGATATCTTCCGAGGTGTAGCCCTTGTGCATTCGGCGGAGCAGATTATCATCGCCTGATTCGATACCGAAATAGAACCCTCCGTAACCGGCCTTCGTCAAATCACGCAGTTGTTCAACGGTCTTGTTCTTCAAATTATCGACACGTGCATAACCACCGATTGAAGTGACCCACGGTAAATGTTCATGAATGAGATCTGCAACCTCCATAAGTCGCTTGTATGGTAGAATAAACGGATCGGCACCCTGAAGGTAAATTCTGTCGTAACGGGGACCATACTCTTTGAGTTCAAGAATGTCCTCCTCAATCTCCTTTAAAGGAGAGGCATGAAACCGAGCATCTTTGTAAAATGTACAGAAATCGCACTTATCGTGACTGCATCCGCTGGTCACTTGTAGATAAGCATCGTTGGCCTCGTAAGGAGGTCTGTTAATTCCACTTGAAAAATGCATGTATATCCTTTCTTTTTTAGTTATTTATGTATTTACCGCTTATGTATTGCCTAATCTGCCTTAGTCCAACTTTACTTTCTTTCTGGCGAAATCAACCATACCATCGAGCCAAGCCTGAAAACCCACCAGTAGTGAGGCGGAATGGGTTTTGGCAAGTTCTGCGGCAGGTTTTCCGATTTCTGACTCCTGAGTGAGAATACGAACCCTCCCGTCAGGCATATTCTCAAAAAGAAAACCATGCAGGGCATCAAATCGTGTATTCTCATCACCGGGAACCCAACCATGCCAAGACAAACGCCCGGGACGGTCTTTTGACGGTTCGACAAACTCAACGACCTCAGCTGTCACGTCCCAGCCAATGATATTGAATGAGAACTTTGTGCCCTCTTTGAGTTCAGGCTTTTCATCACTTCCGCTAAGTTTGACATCACTTGCCCCATCATAATAGTCATGCCAGATATGTGCATGAGTGAGATAAGGGAAAACTTCTTCGGCAGTGAGTCCTGCCACATATGTTTCAGCCGACACAAAATTGTCGGTGAAACCGGGTGTAAATTCTTTAGGCCAATTTATTGCTTCCATATTCTTGATAGTTTTATAAAAATAACACCTCTATACATTGAAAGTTTAATCTATTATATCGCTTATTACTAATTGTTTATCTTTGTATTTGGACGTGATATATTTTGCGGTATGATCAATTTATTGAAAATCATTATTTGCGATAAATAGGTTACTAAGGGGCAAAAAAGAAAGCTTTACTTGATAATTTTTTGGGTTTATAGGGTTAGTCATCAAAGCCAATTACAGACAACTATTGTAATGCTCGTGACGATAAACCATAAATGTGGTGTCGTGTCGCTGTGTGCCTACCGTAGAAAACTGAGGCATATACTTACTCCGTGTAATCATGCCGAGTAAGTATATGCCGATTGTATCTGCATATATCGATGGTTGCACCTATCCTTGAAAATCACTCTTAAAACGAAAACTATGGGAGCCGAAACATTCTGAGGTTTCACTCATGAATAGCGCTCGAAAGCAATAGAAAACATAGGCTTCGCAATAACGGCACCCGCTACTGCCGAACCATAAAAATGTAACCTTCAAGGGTGACGAGGGCTCTTCATTTTCGTAAGTTCACCCACGGCAAACAAAGAAATATCTTTGTACTGCGCTAACAGTTTAAGGATATCCTCTCTACAAGACTTTAGCCAATTCATCGATTCAATAGAATCTCCATAACACAGTAATACTTCAGCGCCGGAATACTTATCAAGGAACATAGATATAATCTCCATATTTCTGACATGAAGGAGCGAGTTGAACTTATGATTTGCATTTAATAGGATAGGGGAGGTTCTTACCTTATCTGGAATTCAACATATACAGTATCACTTGGCGTTGACCGTGGATAGGGAGGATATGAGAACGTCTTGGCTATACGATAAGTACCAGGGAGCCAAGTTCGGTCATAAAACCAAGGATTTACAGTCTTTTGAAAAGGTTTATCCGGAAATACGAACCATGCTACAGCAGTGAAAACTATGTTTAGCGATTCATCTGAAGCCGCATTTGTTCTGTCGAACGCAATCTCTTCCCATTTCCCTTCTTTTGAAAGTTTTTCTATAATGAACCATTCTCCGGTCTGACCTTCAATATCACGGCTGTTGATCAGTTCTACGACGATGGAATCAACTGGAGCCTTGACCGGATCAGGACTGATAATCCTCATTGTCATGCCCTCTGCAGAGGCATAACTCTTCTGAGGCATCACGTCCGGAATATCTATTCTCTCCCCAAGGAAATGAGGTTGTTTGCCAAACCAGATGTCAAGCATCATCTTGTCGCGGGCAAGCCACTCCCGAAGTGTAAGACGTATGCGAACAAATCTTCCGGCTCTAAGTGGCGCTGAAACAGCCACCGCCTCAATTCCATTTGCCTCTGCAAGATACAGTGCCCTTGCATTATGGTCTGACTGGGATATGATAGTCATTGAATCGCATCCGAACACCTCTTTAGCCCTCACCACAGAATCAAGTGTTCTGAAACCGGCGAAGTCAAGGATTATCCTATTTTCCGGCACACCATGCGCCATAAGAGAATCACGCATTGCAGAAGGTTCATCATATTCTTTGGTATGATTATCTCCACTCGCAATGATGTAGTCTACTTTACCGGCGTGATATAGTTGGGCTGCTGTATTTATACGATTTGTAAAGTAGGAATTAGGTCGCCCCCACTTATTGAGCGGATTGGTCCCCAATAATAATGCCACCTTATTATGTGGGATGGAATCCACCGAGGTATATATTCGAGAAGACACTGCGTTCTCTACTTTTAAGTTTGCATATACAGTAAATACTACAATGAGTAGAATAAAAGCACAAAGGGTCAGAAACAATTGCTTTATCAGCCGGATTTTTTTGACAGTCATATTTATTTGTTGTTTAGACGCTCCTTGAGCTTGGTGTTACGCTTGGAGACGGTCTGGTTGTGGATGGCGTATGCGAGTGCTTTTGTTGTGCCTACGAGTACGCAGATTTTCTTCGCACGTGTGATTCCTGTGTATATCAGGTTGCGCTGGAGCATGACGTAGTGCTTCATCGTGACGGGCATGACAACTATCGGGAACTCCGACCCCTGACTCTTGTGGATGGTGATAGAGTAGGCGAGTGTGATCTCATCAAGTTCACTCACATCATATTCAACCACTTTCCCATCATATATAACGGAGAGGGTTCGTTCATTTGTATCAACAGACGTGATATAGCCGATATCTCCGTTAAACACATTCTTGTCATAGTTATTGCGAATCTGCATCACCTTATCTCCACGGCGGAAGGTATAGCCTCCGCGCGTGAGGGATTCTCCTTTGGGATTGAGGGCGTTCTGCAACTCGATGTTCAGGTTTCCGGCGCCCGTAATCCCTCGTTGCATCGGTGTGAGCACCTGTATCTCTTTTGGGTCGTATCCGTACGTACGTGACAGTCTGTCGCGCACGAGACTTACTATAAGTCGGGGGATGGAATCCGCATCTTCGGCCTTGATGAAAAAGAAATCAGTCTGCTTGCCGTTGCTGATGTTGGGGAACTGTCCGGCGTTGATGGCGTGGGCGTTCATCACGATACGGCTTGTCTGAGCCTGACGGAATATGCGTGTCAATCTGACGACAGGTATCTGATGTGAGTCTATGATATCGCGAAGCACGTTTCCTGCTCCGACACTCGGCAACTGGTCGATGTCGCCCACGAGTATCAAGCGCATGTTGGCCGGAATCGCTTTCATAAGGTTATAGAAAAGCAAGATGTCTATCATTGAACATTCATCTACAATCAGCACGTCGCCCTCCAACGGGTTTTCATCATTCCGTTTGTAGCCGTCCATCGGATTATACTCCAAAAGACGGTGAAGGGTCTTTGCCTCCATTCCTGTCGCCTCGGTCATGCGCTTAGCCGCACGTCCCGTCGGAGCGGCGAGAAGTATCTGTTTTCCACGAGCCTTGAAAGCCTCTATGATGCCTTGTGTCGTAGTGGTCTTTCCTGTGCCGGGTCCACCGGTCAGCACCATTATTTTCGACACCAAAGCCTGATTGATGGCCGCCTGCTGTACTTCGTCATATACGATTTCGGATTTCTTCATTCCGTAGGCGGTTTCCGGCTCGGCAGCTATATCTTCGGAAAAATCATTGACCAAAAGGGAGGCCAGCTGTTTTGCAGAACCACTTTCGGCATAGTAGAACGGAGGAAGATATATTACCTCGTTATCCAGTATAAGGTCTTTTCCCTCTACCATATCTGCCATAGCCTTGCGTATCGGTTCTTCATCGGCTTGGAGCAATTCCTTAGCGGCACTGACCAACTGATCCGGTTCGGCATAGACGTGACCATCCTCGGCAAGCTGATTGAGGGTGTAGAGAATACCGCTCCGGCATCTGCGGGGATCATTGTTGACGTAACCCATCTTTGAGGCTATACCGTCAGCTGTCTTGAATCCGATTCCCCAAATATCGTCGGCAAGTTGATAGGGATTTTCCTTAACGGTCTTGATGGCTTCCTTATTGTATTGTCGGTAGATTTTGGCGGCGTAGGCTGTGCTGACGCCATACCCCTGAAGAAACACCATCACCTCCTTAATGTCTTTCTGTTTCTCCCAGCTTTCGCGTATCTTCTCCATCCGTTTACGTCCGAGCCTCGGCACGTCAAGCAACCTTTCGATATTATTCTCAATCACGTCGAGAGTTTCCAGCCCGAATTTTCCAACGATTGCCTTTGCATATACCGGGCCTATACCCTTGACAAGGCCGCTACCGAGATACTTCTCTATACCGTAGATTGTAGCCGGCATCACCTCTTGCCACGATTCTACGACGAACTGTTGGCCGTAGCGAGAATCCACTTTCCAGTTACCTTCACATAGCAGCACGCTGCCCACGGGAACATCCAGCAACGACCCGGTCAAAGTCACGAGATCCTTGTAATCCTTGACCTTGACCTTCATCACCGACCATCCGTTCTCCGGATTCTGGTATGTGATATGCTCAACGACACACCGCAGCTTTATCATATTTCACTTTTTCTTTTTTGGAAAAGGAAGATTATCCCAGAGGACAGGAATGACTTTTTTTAATAGACTTTCGTTGGAAGTATCAAGAATATACGCTTCTTTGGCTCCCTCATAAGGATGTCCGGTCTCAGCATCATGCATCATCTCCTCAAGACAAGGCAACTTCTTGATAAATGCCATATTGTCACACGCAGTTATAATACACTTCTCATTCAGGTAGATTACATAATCTCCCATCATCTTACGAAACCGTACATCTCCGAGAGGTGAAAGCAAATTGCAAAGATGTTCAATATAAGCAATATTACAAGCCATGAGTTCCAGTTTTTTAGATATTCAAAACGTAGCCGTCAATACAGATCAAGAAAGCATCTTTTTTCCTCACTTTCTGAAAGCATATAAGCTCCGGCTGTAACTCGGCAACCAACCGATTCACAGCATCCGGCCGCGCCTGCAGTCCATTTACGTTCCAACTTAATATTCTCATTACATTCGACCAAAATTATGTCCTTTGGTTGTCTTCTCCTTCTGTTGTCTGCGGGCATTATTGAACTTTACGAAATTTGGAATATTATCGCCGAATACCCGTTCAAAATATTCACAACCGGCATTGAAATTTGAACAGCTATAATAATACATAGACGATACCTATATTATTTTCCTTTTCTTTAGCCATGATATCTATTCAGAATATACTTATTATTGGTAACTTATCGGCTTTACTGTGTAAAAGATCTTTACGAGTGATAGTATATCACCGGCTGGATTACTAAACTCTATATCCTCACCGTTTTCATCAGAAATGAAAGCCACTTCTGAATTAACGACCTCGCACTTCAAGAATTTTTCACCATTGTAAAAAGTGATTTGTTCGGTAGATAAGGGTTGTAGCTCATCGTCAACAAACTGAGCGAATAGGTTAAGATTACTGTTCAGCAGATTGTAATCAAACGAAAGTTCCTCCCCAATCATATCTGAATAGTCCTCCAATTCTTCAGAATCCAAAGGGATAAGCAGCTCATCGCCGTCTCGCCTAATGGCAGGGATATCAACGCATTCAGGTAGATTATCTTCATTTAACACGTCGTATTCAAAGATACCTTGCTTTCCCTTTACATCAGTTATAGGGTCTTTGAACAAACGTGCATTTGCAAGATGTAGGTTATAGACGGGATGTTGCGGATCGTCTGAAAAGCCTGCCCAGTCAGATCTCTCCACATCATTAATTGAACAGCCAACTATATCAACTACGCCGATAATAGCACCCGTCGGCATGTCATCTATGAATGGAACAACTCCCATTTTTTCAGCATTCTCAATGATAAGTTGATACAAAAGGGGTAAGTCATACACAGACTGAATATCTTTCTTCTTTCCAGTGTGTATGAGGACACGCTGTGGAAAGTTTTTGAGTCCCCACGAACGGTTTTCAATATCTTTAATTCCTAAGGCTATATATTGGGCCCAGGGTTGTTTAATTGATAAGCATTTCATAAATATCAGTTGTAAAACGTTTATATTACCTTAATCCCACGGCACCTGCCATATACGGTGAATTAGGGTCGAAGACAGTCCCGGCTGCATCAAGTTCTATTTTTTCATTCGTGGTAGTACGACGAAGTGCGTAGGTATTCATGTCAACACTCTTTATAAGCCCACTAAGATCATCGTTGGGAACGGTTCCTTTGAGCAACGGAATGAGCTGACGCAAGAACCAGTAAAGTTTCTCCCACTTTATATTCTCAAACGGCATGATGGCAACCACACTCGAATAAACCTTGACAAACTGCTTGCATTTATTTTGAAGTCGGGTTTACCGTTCTCGTCCCATTCTATTTCATTCTCAAAACACGCGACGCACTGGACAAGATTCTGAAGTTTATCCATTTTATCGATTTTGCGTTTAAAGGTATATGATGTATAGCTTTAAACGTGTTTTATTGTTCTTTTATTGCGACTATAATTTAGTTACTATGTTTGGTGATATTATAATTTTCGGCTATGGTGATAAGCTACTTCTTGTTTATAAAGAACTTTAATCGTTTCGCTATGTGAAAGATTGATAGAATGATCAGCAGGAATCCAAGTTTTCCGTGGATTCCTCCGAGGGGTGTATGAGTATTAGTTGCAATATACCTTACAGTAGATGCTAAGCCCGTTATCAAAGTCAATACTGTGACCCACCATAATATTCGCGTTGCCCGACTTTTGAGATTACTGAATTTGGCAAACCAATTGCTTCTGCCAAAATGCAGAAATATATGGATACCAACAAGAACCATAAATATCAATCCTATAATTATGTGAAGCCATACCCACAGGTTAACGCTACTGTGAATTACTTCGAGTTGTATGCCTGAGCCTAAAATAACAGCAGAAACAACAAGTAGACTCCGATTATAAAGCCTGAGTTTGGTAGACTTCTTCATACTATTTTAAGGAAGTGAACACACCGTGGGAACAAGTACGGATACATTTATTACATCCTATGCAGGCATCGGCATTGATTATGCGCACGTGCTTGTGAAAAGGGAGGGAGACTTTTCCAAGCACGTGTTTAGGACAGGCCGGAATACACTCCCAGCAGGCGACACAATTGTGTGGGTTAATGGCAATAAATGGCGTTGCCATACGCTTCTTCAATTTTGAGAAAATCATAATGTTTTTTTATTTGCAAAGTTCTCAAAATTTGAGGTGCCAATCAATGTATGGAATAAGGTATCTATTGGACTAATCGATGTTATTTCTAAATTTGTTGGGAGACATACCGGCCGTCTCCGTAAAAAGACGTGTAAAATAAGCATTGTCGGCAAACCCCAGTCTATATGCAATTTCCTTCACACTATCTGAGGTATGAAATAATTCCCTCTTTGCCAGTATCATTATTTCGTTTTTGATATACAGACTCGAACTCAGCCCGGTAATCTCCTTAACAATCTCATTAAGATAGATGGGAGATATATTCAGTTTATCAGCATAGAAACTCGGACGCCTTTCTTCTGTTATATATTCCCTCAGTAGTTTTCTAAACTTTAACATCAGGTCAATTCTGCGAGAAGATTCTTGGTTCACCTTACGGGACTGCTGAATAACCGTATCTGCTAAAATAGATATTATTGCTTTGGCCAAATATTTGCCGGCCGCGACATTATTCTGCCGAGAAAGCAATTCCAACATCACAGACACATCTGCACATTCCTCGGCCTTATAAACCGGGGGATGAAGGATAGCGGATTGCTCCAGTTGATAGTGTGTTTTCTCATCAAGTAATGTAGGATTGAAAGCTAACATGAATGCTTCCAAATCCTTCTCAAAAATAAATTGATGCACTTGTCCCGGCGAGAGGAGAATTAAAGATTTTTGTGAAACGGAATAATGCTTAAAATCTATTATACAATCAATTTCTCCATTGATGATAATGCCGAATATATAATAGTCGTCCCTATGGATATATCTGACTCTATCAGGAGACACAGTGCCGGGTTTTACAATCCGACAGATATATCCACAGTCGTTAAGTTGTGCGGAAGTATGTTGCAGTATTTCTTCTCTCTTCATATTGGACAAAACGATGTTCAAAGTTACTAAAAATTTGAAAAGTATGCAAAGGTCCGGAATTGCAACGAGCAATATTCCCTGTGGCGCCTTGAGTCTTCGTGTTCGGCATGGATAAATACACCGTCTGATATACACCGTGTAAATTATACCAAGCATAACCGGTCGATTTCGAAAGAATTACCAACGGGCAATGAACCGTCATTCTAAAACTAATGTTAGAGAATAGAAGGTCATCACATCTTGACCTCTTAAATCTTCTGAGAATTTATTAATTCTAATACTTCGCAAATATGGAAATGTTTTGTTACCAATGCCAGGAAACGGCCAAAGGTATCGGTTGTACGCTGCGTGGGGTGTGCGGAAAACACGCCGAAACGTCAGCACGCATGGACTTGCTTCTTTATATCACGCGTGGAAATGCGATATTGAATGATCTTCTCCGCGGGAAAGGGGCTCCCCAACGAAATGCCGATCATCAGATTATTGATGCGTTGTTCACAACAATCACAAATGCTAATTTCGACAATGATTCTCTTGACGGATTTATTCGTCGTGCATTTCAAATGAAACGAGAATTAATTGCCAAATGTAAAGAACTTGGTATCGAGATCCCTGAAGCTCCTGAAGTGCAACTCGAAGCAGAACCTGAGGATTATGAAAAACTTGAAACGGTCACAGGTGTTCTTGCCGAAACAGATCCTGATAAGCGAGGTTTAAAACAACTTGCCATTTATGGGGCAAAGGGTGCGTCTGCCTACACTCGCCATGCTGCAAATTTGAATGTTGAGGATGACGATGTGTATGCCTATATAGAGAAGGTTCTTAAAGAGGTAAGCCGAAGCGACATTTCGATTGACGAACTTATAAAGCTTGTCCTTTACATGGGCGAAGGGGGAGTAAAGGCAATGGCCTTGTTGGACAAAGCAAATACCGAAAAATATGGTAATCCGGAGATTACTAAGGTTAATATAGGAGTAAGAAAGAATCCGGGCATTCTCATATCCGGCCATGACCTCCGTGACCTTGAAGAGCTGCTTGAACAAACAGCCGGCACAGGAGTAGACGTTTATACCCACTCAGAGATGCTTCCCGGACAATATTACCCATTCTTCAAGAAATATCCCCATTTTGCCGGAAATTATGGTAACGCATGGTGGAAACAAATTGACGAGTTTGAGACGTTCAACGGATGTTTTGTATTCACTTCAAACTGTATAGTGCCTCCACGTCCCAAGACCACATATATGGATCGGGTCTATACACTCGGCGTTGTGAGTATGCCCGGAACTCATCATATTGAAGCAGATGCCGAAGGGAAACATGATTTTTCAGAGGTGATTGCCAAGGCTAAGACCTGTCCGCCTCCTACAGAGATTGAGCACGGTGAAATTATTGGTGGATTTGCTCATCATCAGGTGGCTGAACTTGCACCAAAAGTTGTTGAGCTCATCAAAGCCGGCAAAATCCGTAAATTTGTCGTTATGGCGGGTTGCGATGGTCGATTCCCCTCAAGAAGTTACTATACCGAATTTGCCGAGGCACTTCCCAAGGATTGCATTATCCTGACAGCCGGATGTGCCAAGTATCGCTACAATAAACTTCCACTCGGGGATATTGAGGGAGTTCCCCGTGTGCTTGACGCAGGACAGTGTAACGACTCATATTCACTCGTTCGCATCGCCATGATGCTTCAAGAGGCATTTGGTCTTAAATCAATAAATGAATTGCCGTTAGTATTCAATATCGCATGGTATGAGCAGAAGGCAGTAATTGTTCTGTTGGCACTCCTTTATCTCGGAGTGCAGAACATCCACACCGGCCCAACTCTTCCGGCATTCTTTACTCCGGATATTCTGAAAGTTCTTCAGGAGAAGTTCAATATCGGAACCATCTCAACTGTTGAAGAAGATATAAAAAATCTAATAGGTTAAACTAATTACTAAGGTAATGGTCACTTCAAATACGAGGTGACCATTCTTTTTATGACAGTAGTGTTATCTTCATCTCTTTCCTACGAATAGTTATTCTAAATGCCCCTTACCGTGAACTTTATGTTCTCGATAAGGGGATTTGAAATAGAGGTGATATCTTAGTGAGGCGGTGGAAAAACTCACCATCAATAAGCTACTGTGAAGCGTTCTTTATGGTGTCTGGGCTTTTCAAGTTCATCGATCATGGCAACTGCGTAATCCTCCACGGAGATGAAACTGTCTCCTTTTTCGTCAACGAGAAGATCGTCCTTTCCGATGCGATATTTACCGGTGCGTTTTCCATATTCAAGATTACCGAGGTTTGCGGCAGGGGAGAGGAAAACCCAGTCGATGTCGTTCTCCTTCATGAGTGTGTTGAGATAGAACTCGCCCAAAGATTTGACTCCCGGCAACCATGCCTCCGGAAGAGTCCCTGTGTCAACAAGGCGTAGACCCGGTTTAACGAACAACGTGCCGGCACCACCGACTATCAACAGACGAGCAACCCCCGATTCCTTTGCGCCTTCAAGGATTTTCGGATAGTTATCCAAGGTCTCTTCATAGATATTTGGATTGGCCCACCCGGGATTATATGCGCTAATGATGGCGTCTTTTCCTTTGGCATATTTTTCAATCACGGCAGGATCCGTCACATCCCCCTCTACAACTGTGAGATTGGGATTATTCACACCCTTCAGTTTGTCAGCATTACGGACAATTGCTGTCACTTTCTCACCTCTTTCCAGAGCCTCATTCAGTATGGCGCGACCAACATAGCCGGTAGCACCTAAAAGAACAATATCTTTCATAAAGTCTTCGTTTTTATAATTGGTTACTTTTTGTTATCTTTGTAAATATAACAATAGTGATTGAGAGATGGTTCTTGATGGTTTATGCTGAAAGTCAGTAACATCAATGTTACTTTTTCTCTCATTCAAATAGTTTCTAATCAAAAAAATCTAAAAAATGAAGAGATCCACTCTGGTAGATGCGTTTGACCCTAATTGTCCTATACGCAATATTCTTGCACGCTTCTCGGAAAAATGGGGATTGCTTGTCATATATACACTTACCCTTAAACCTAAGACTCGTTTCAAAGAATTGAGGAAAGGGATACCTGACATTTCAGCACGTATGCTAAGTGCTACATTAACCACACTTGTAGCTGACGGATTGGTGGAACGACATTCCTATAATACTGTTCCTCCGACAGTGGAATACTCCCTTAGTTCTATAGGAGAGTCATTGGTTCCATATCTTGAAAGCCTCATAGGATGGGCGAAAGAATATTCGGAGGCGATAATGAAACATAGAATGGATTCGCTTTAATACCGCTTCCCAAACACAAAGAAGGGGAGAGCTGGGCGATAAGAATATATGGCTCTCATTTTATTCGTAAGCTCAAATAGACTCCCTTGTTGAGAGCATTCTTCCAAAAGATATATCTCGGAAATACTGACTGGCTAAGGTAGGTGGAGAATAGGAAATTATATAACTGGAGAAGAAGTAACATAAATATGGGAGAACGACCAATCTTAAATAAAAATTTAGATAGTAAGACATTTCGGAGCTATTATTATCTGAAAGAAGAAATGGTAGACTTTTGTAAAAAGTATGGTCTGCCAACATCTGGAGGGAAGCAAGAGATTACTGATAGAATCGCTTATTTCCTTGATTCGGGTAAAGTTTTAAACCCAAATAGAACCAAACGTCAGACAACTTCTATTGTCAATATAACGGAAGATACGAAAATTGAAGAGAATATTGTATGTTCAGAAAATCATAGAGCCTTTTTCAAGCAACACATCGGCAAGAATTTTACTTTTAATGTATCCTTTCAAAAATGGTTGAAAGAGAATGGCGGCAAAACCTACCGTGAGGCAATTGACGCTTATCAAAAGATTCTGAAGGATAAGAAGAAAGCTAAAACTATAATCGACAAGCAATTTGAATACAACACCTATATTCGAGATTTCTTTGCGGAGAATAAGGGGAGGGCATTGTCGGAGGCAATAAAATGCTGGAATTACAAGAAGTCATTACCAGGTTCTAATACTTACGAAAAATCCGATCTGTGTGCATTAGAATAAAACTTATCTGAAAACGAAATATTACAACTCCGATCGGCCCCATGTTAACTCTTATGACTGAAGAGTGGCTATTCCTTCGAAGACTACCCTCGTGGGTTGGCAGATTAAGTCGACGTAGATTGCCCCGTGATTCTCTCCGAGCAATCCTTCAGCGATATTTTAATATCAAATGCTGTTACGATATTTTCAGCAACGCTGAAAAGAGTAAGGTTTGTAGGCTTCTCTTTGCTCTTTTCCGCGTTGATAACTGATGAAGATTCACCCTTCCTTGAAGGGATTATGGAAAGGCATTGGATCAGTGCTGTAAGAAAGTCTGCAAGGATGTCTGGGATTTTTCAAATTAGTAAGATTCCCGAGGGTAATCAAAGATATGTCTTTGTAACATGCCAATAGCTTTAATACCTCATCGCGACAAATCTTTAACCATTTCACACTTTCTATGGAATCCCCATAACATAGTAGAACTTCAGCGCCGGGATATTTATCAAGAAACATGATGATAGTCTCCATATTTCTTTCATGAAGTAAAGTATTGAGCTTATGATTCAGATTTAATCCGGTCGGAGATGTCTCTATTAGCGGATATAGATTAAGCATTATAAAGCTGTCAAAATGGTGGCTTGTTCGCTCATCCCATTTTTCAATAAATCCCATAATCTTACGCATTGTAGCGTCAGAACGGGTCTCATCAGCTGTACTTGGATTAAGACCAATGACAATTAATGGTCTTAATCCCTCTTTTTTGAGATATAAACGACAGTTGCAACCGTCAATCTCCTCTTTATAACATTTGATTTTGTTATAATCCATATTATCTGACTTTAGCAAGAAAATTCTGTATCTGCGTTTTATTCATTAGATTTGTAGAAAGGCGCAGTTTGGTGTTTGGCTGATCTATTAAAATCAGATCATTAGTTAGCATCACTTCATTCTCAATCCAATAGCCGAGTACTTTCTTCCATATCTTATGAATCTTACTGGATGGGATGATGAAGAGTGGTCGATTTGTTCCTCTATTATTCACCAAGTAGTTTATGAGGATTCGGAGGTAATACTGGGAAGGTAACAGTCCTGCAACTAAAGGATCATTACCACCATAAGAATAGTAGGCATTAGCATTAATAACACACACGTTGTCGAGTAATAACTGTTTCTCAAGGTTGAGCTCCCATGCCAAATTTCGAAGTTCATTTATCCAGTGACGATATGTTACTGAATTATAGGCATCGGAAATAGCTATCCCCGATTTCCCAAATTCAGTGTCATTATAAATACCCGGACCATCAAGAGACATCCAGCGTCTAACCATTAGTTGCACTGCTTCCATTAGTCTTGGTTCAAACGAAAGAATGACGTTTGAACATCTTGAAATAAAGTCATCCTCCTTCGGCATATTGCCAAGGATAATTATTTTCGCTGTCAAAGGATTACCATACCAAGGTTCCGGACATGTGCCAACTCCAAATATTTGTTCTTTAGAATCATTATCTCCTTCTTCATGATACTTATCTAACAATTCATCATCACCGGGATAGAAGACAAAGTTATCATCTTTGTACATCTGATACTCATTTACATTCGTCGAGGCGATTTCCCAACCATTTGCTCCGTACAATGTAATCTCGTTAACATATCGGAAGTTTTCTTCCAGATAATGAGGGATTGAATTGTCGAGAGGTAGCCGATAGTATCGAAGGAGATCTTCTATTAATATTTCTATATCGGTTTCTAAAGAGTTTTTTCTGTTTGGTATGGAAGAGGTGTGATTAGTGGCTGCGGTCAGATCCCATATAGCATGTTGAATATTTCGCTTGCTGACATGAGGATGAGTGTCTAAAATATCCTTTATTGCCTTCTTGATGTCAAATCCGTGGGTTATTACATAAGCCAGGTCCAGTAGCTTATTTTCTACTGGATAATGCCTATACTCGTCACAATATGGATCAAAATACACGCGATAGGTTTTAGGAAGATTAATTTCATTGTAATCTCCGTAGCGATTAAGATAATAATCTTGATTCATAAATTTCTTATTACTCGTTTATTATTATCAATTCAGTTACGGAAATCCTGCAATCTCCGAAAACTAAATTGTGATATAACGTCTGTACATTACTCTTTATTGTCTGGGAGGAAAATTTTTTATCTTGTCGTTATTAGGGGGACTTGGCTTAATACTCGGCAGAAATGGTAACGACCGTATAAATGGGGCNCCACCATTTTCTGTTATTTGGTAGATTAACTCGACGGAGATTGCCCCGTGATTCTCTCCGAGCAATCCTTAATCGATGTAACAGAAGAATCATTTGCATTCGTTGTAGCCTTCAACGCCGAATAACCGAGGTACGCGAAGTGGCGCCCGCGGAGTGAGCGTCCTCCTGTGTGACTGGGGTTAACAAAATATGGATATTAGGGCATTCGCCGAATGCCCGGGTGTTGCCGGAGGTTTTTAAGTTCGGGGAGGGAGTTAGCCAATTGTTACGACCGGGCATTCGGCGAATTCCCTGGGTGTCCTACCGTCTCAGAGAAAGAACTCATAGGGAGAGGGTAACTACACTGGTACATATGCAGAAATAACTGAGAGTGATAATCTCCTCTAATAACAATCCGCCCTATATAAAAGGAGGCTTACCAAAGGGTAAGCCTCCTAAATCTTTCTATCCTTTAATGAGATAGGAAACAATTTGTACTAATCATTATTGGTTGAGACGTCAGGGAAGGGTAGAGGTGTATTCGGTCAGTTCGTCGGGATGGAAAGTTATGGTCTTCGAAGCAACGGGAGAAGCAAGGAAATAGCCCAGGCAGAATCCACCCTCCCACATGGCAGGGCCATTGCTGTCTTGCTCGAGGGCAGTCAGATAATCAACCATTTCCCGGCTGATGGGTATGACAAGGGCAGTAACCTTATCGCCGTCAAGAAGCAGATCCTTTTCATCTTCTTCATCAATGTCGCGGCGTGTGGTCATTGTGACGAAGTTGATGATTCCGGAAGAGGGCATTCGCCGGTCGACAACACTCCATTTATACGGCTCTCCATTGCGAAGAAGCCTCACCCAAAAACAATTCTCATCGTCGCCTGGAATCTCCTTAAAAGACACTTGAAGCACCGCCACATAATCGTAGGGCATCTTTATCCACTGGAAAAGCATATCNACCACTTCCGTCGCCCCCTTCATCACACATGATGATAGAAACTTATTCCCACCAGTCGTAACCGACACANGATACTCNTGTCCCGTCTCTCCCGGCATACTGTCACCGAAGGAACCATCCTCTTTTAGCGGTAAAGAACGGNTAAGGCCGGTTGTAAGATCGGTGACAGACACCTCAGCATNTGTAAGAGGAGTTAAGTCNATAGNCTCATCCATGGGGGTGGTGTGTGTAAGACGCACATTTGAACCCTCCTGAGAGAGAGTAGCCTCAATTACGAGAGGCGATTCCACATCGTGATATTTAAAATCAAGTTCTTTCTCACATCCCGTCAGGAACAAGCTCAGCAGAACTCCGCTAATAATGGAAGTGGAAGANATGATGAAATTCATTAGTTTCATANTCAAAATTTTATAGTGTANGAAACAGAGGGNAGNATACTGAAAAGCGACTGCTGNACNGCGCGNGTNCCNGAAGGCTTGGAGGAATCATCTTCAAAATATATCACAAAAGGACTTTGATGAGCATAAGCATTATATAGGCCGAATGTCCATATAGAAGTGACTTTTCTCCCGATACGTGTATAAGTTGCAGATAGATCAAGTCGGTGAGAGGGAGGCGTTTTATAGGTGTTGCGTCCCGAATAATAGTAACAAGTGGTGCCCGCTATCTCATATTTTTCATCAGGAGCAGTCAGCGGACGGCCTGAAGAGAATGTCCAGGAGGCAGAAAACTTCCATTTTGAATTGAGATCAAAAATACCTACCAGAGCAATATTGTGTCGACGATCGTTTGAGGCATTATACCATCTTCCCTCGTTGATTCCTTCAATTTTGGTTTGTGTGTGGGAAAGAGTGTAAGAAACCCATCCGTTAAGTCGCCCAGTGTTCTTGCGAAGCATTAGTTCAAGGCCATAACTACGTCCGCGACCCCCGAGAATTATATCTTCAAGATTTACCCGAGAAAACATACTCATGCCGTCTTTATAATCGTAGACGTTCTTCATAGTTTTATGGTAACACTCAATGCTCCAGTCCCATTCTCCCCCGGGAGTCATTCCGACGTATCCGGCAGAAAATTGTGTGGCGACTTCGGGAGCGACCTCGGAGGAGGAAAGTGCGTATCTGTCAAACGGGAAAGTGGTTGAAGAGGCACGCACTCCATGAATATCCTGCGTTGTTACAGAGGCGCCCACCTTTATATTGTTGGTCTCATTGAGATTGAAACGCAGGCTGCCACGCGGTTCAAGGTGAGCATATGTTTTGTTGCGGTAGTCAGGCATAGACTCATTGATTGCCTCGAAATCATGGAAACACTCTCCAGCCAAAGAGGAGAAGAGAGAAAGACGCCCACCGACGGAAAGAGTAAGCCAGGTTGTTAAGTCCCCATCATAACTTAGCCAGGCAGAATTGCTCCATCCACTCCTTATATCAAGATAATGGGCTTCGTCAACGTGCATATCCCCGGACTTTACCCTCAACAGTTCAGATCGGAAGCCAGATCTTATTGAATGATTATCTGAGAAAGAATGTCGCACACTTTCATTGATAGAGAAGGAGTGTATAAACTGAGTTATTTTTTGACTGGAGGCCATTATATCCATTCCCATCAGTGTAGTGTAATCGGTGACGGCCGCTGTTGTAGTGAGATACCATCCGTTGTCCGAGCTACAATTCCAGTTGACGCTCCCGGCGAGGTTACCCCAGTTCATGGTCATAAGATCAGAGACGGCCAGATTATCGCGAGAAAAAAAGAACGAGCCGTCGATAAAATTATTCCGGTTTACCTTATAATGAATCTTGGTATTGACATCCTGGAAGTTCATCACGGTGTGTTTATATTGAGGAATAAGTTTAAGAAATAAATCCACATATGAACGGCGAGCAGCCACAGAGAAAGAGAGTCTATCTTTTAGAATGGGTCCTTCGGCTGCAATTTTTGCATTTAGAATGCCGACACTGGCTGAAAACCGATAGTGGTCACTGCTTCCCGACCGCATATGGGTTTCGAGCGCAGATGATGAAGCCCCTCCTAAATAAACCGGAATAGGACCCCTGTGGAGAACAGCACGACCCATGGCATCATCATTGAATGTAGAGAAGATTCCCATCATATGAGACGGATTATACAGGGTCATTCCGTCGAGGGTCACAAGGTTCTGATAAGCGTTGCCACCTCTGACCTCAAACCCTCCGGCACCGTCCGCCTCCCCATGTACACCGGGGAGAAGAGAGATTGACTTTATTATATCTGCCTCGCCAAATAATTGTGGAGTCAGGGCAAGCTTATTCAGTTCAAGGTTCTCACTTCCTAATTGGCCGTTTGAAATTCTTTGCGAAGCACCTTGACCGGAGATAACCACCTCCTCCAAAGATTTTATATCGATAGAGTCAGGCATCATCACCATTTTTGCCTCAATCCTGCTCACACCCAATGCAAAAAGAAGAGATAAGACCGAAATAATCTTTTTTACCATAGACACTATCTAAACTGACTGTAATAAGTTGATAAGACCATAAGGTTTGAAATACAGTGTATTACTAAATAATCCACTTGGTTAAAGTTATTATTCGCGCAATACTGCCTCAATGGCAGAATGCGTTAAATACGACAAAGGTATAAATAAAATCTGATATTTATCCTTAAAATTCAATAGTATTCTTAGATAAAGAATTTGCGGAATATTGAAAAAAATCCTATTTTTGTTGAAAATAACTTATTATGCCCCTCAATCGAGCAACACTCATCCGAATATCCACAATAGACAAATGTCTTCAGAACCGATATCGCCGCTGGACCATCAATGATCTGATTGATGCTTGCACGGATGCGTTGGCGGAATATGAAGGGCGATGCAACCCGGTCAGTCGTCGCACATTTCAGAACGATCTCGCCCTAATGCGCAGCGATCGCCTGGGGTATAACGCTCCGATTGTAGTGCGCGAAAATAAATATTATGAGTATGAAGATCCCGATTTCAGCATCACGCATCTTCCACTGAATGATGAAGGACTCCATGCTCTCAACTCGGCACTCGACATTTTACGCCAGTTACAAGGGTTTCCTCAGTTGGCTTCATCTATTGACATAATAAGCAAACTCAACGAGCAGATTTCGCGACAAACGGGCCGGTCGGTTCCGGCTATGGATATGGAGTATGTCGCAGGATACAAAGGGACGAAATTTATAGGCGATATCTATGATGCAGTGCGCAGACAGCAGACTATTATAATAGAATATCAATCCTTCAAGGCTCGAGAGTCAAAGACGCTGGTGGTGTATCCCTACTTATTGAAAGAGTATCGAAACCGATGGTTTCTTATCGGAGAGAAAGCTTCCAATCGCGCACCACAGGTCAATATCTTTGCCCTTGACCGTATTAAATCAGTAACTACAGACAAAACACACCGGTTTAAAAAATGTGTAGCATTTGACCCCGAAAACTTCTTCGAGGATACAATTGGTGTGACTAAGGGAATCCACGACAAGGCACGGCGAGTTGTCGTAAAAATCGATCGCTTGCAGGCACCATACGTTGAGTCAAAGCCATTTCATAAATCGCAGAAAGTGGAACAACGCTTCAGCGACGGTTCAATCTTGATATCTCTGAATGTGGTAATAAACAACGAGCTGGAGCGTCTGATTCTTGGGTATGGGGGGCATGCCGAAGTCATTGGACCTCCGGGATTCAGAGCCCGAATTGCTGAAAGTGTCGGTAAAGCCCACTCTTACTATATTCCTTCAGAAGAATAAATACTGCAGACGCGGAAAAATTATGTCTTTATAAAAAATTGATATTATTTTGTAGTGCGCATAATAATTGCGCACCCACTTTCTAACTTTGCGTTGAAATAATTAAAATATCAGAATATGAAGACTATAGAAGGATATGACGTAAAAATTTTTACGGATAATATTGAGGAAACGGCCTTGGCACAGATTAAGCAGCTTCTTTCTATCGACGTATTTTCTGACAAGAAGATACGCATCATGCCTGACGTACATGCCGGAGCCGGCTGCGTCATAGGTTTCACCGGAGATCTCGGAGACAAGGTTATTCCCAATATAGTGGGTGTAGACATTGGTTGTGGTATGCGTATTCTTAATCTCGGACACCTTCCGGAGATTGACTATCATGCCTTCCACGAGCATATACGCAGTAATGTTCCCTCAGGCAAGTTTGCACGGGAAGAGCGGTTAGGGTTCAAACCTCTTGTCGGCGAGGAAATGGCCATCTATCGGGAGGCAAAGCAATTGGTGACCGAACTTTATTGCTACCGAGAGCTAAAGGATTCCGGGCGCATAAATAAGAGTATCGGATCGCTCGGTGGAGGTAATCATTTTATCGAACTTGACAAGGACGAAGAAGAGAATGTTTATCTTGTGATTCATACCGGCTCGCGCAATCTTGGCAAACAGGTGGCAGACATCTATCAGGCAAAGGCTATCAAGCACCTTACCGATGGTGCCGACGAGTTTGAAGATACAATAAAGCGCACCATTGAGGAGTATAAGGCAGCAGGCCGTCGCTCGGAATTGCAGAGAGTGATAAAGAAGATGCGTAAGGAGCATCAAGAGGCTGAACCATTGCTCCCGGCAGCTCTTTGCTATGTTGAAGGAGAAGAGCGTGAGCACTATCTCCATGATATGCGGCTCTGTCAGCGGTGGGCTGTGCTCAATCGTAAACTCATCTCGCTCTTGCTCCTGCGTTTCTTCCCGGGAGTAGAGGTAGGAGAAGAATTTGAATCAGTCCACAATTACATCAGCGATGATAACATTATTCGCAAGGGCTCTATCTCAGCAGCGAAAGGGGAGAGGTGTATCATTCCTCTGAATATGCGAGACGGTTCATTGCTTTGCACCGGGAAGGGTAACCTTGACTGGAATTTTTCAGCACCGCACGGTGCGGGGCGAGTTTTGAGCCGTAGTCAGGCCTATAATAAAATAACCATGGAAGATTTCAAGGCTTCGATGCAGGGAATCTACTCTGAGTCTGTCAACGACTTCACGCGCGATGAATCGCCTATGGTCTACAAGCCGGCTGCGGAAATTATCGCCAACATTGACGGGACAGTCAATATCGACGCAATCATTCGTCCCGTCTTTAATTTCAAAGCCTCATCATAGTATGTAGGTTCTTACAAGAATCTTTCCGAACATAGGCAATTCCGCAAAGAACTGAGCGATTGTCGGTATAGCCAATGAAATAGGGTAGAGGGCGGTACGAAAAATTATTGTGGAGGGAAGGATAGAATAATAAAGATGAGGGGAGAGCGGGTTTTCAATCATCAAAATCATTGAAAATATCGCCGTCGATGGAAAGCACGTCAGCAAGCGGTATGCTGAGGTTGTCGGTGAATATGATGCTCTCCTCATATTCATCGATTTTCTTGATTATACCCTTGGCGGTCATGTATTTACCTCCTGACTTGCGGTCGTCGCGCACAAAATATGTGACGGTAACAGCTGTCCGGAGTTGAATTGCATGATAAAGTCGCTTGTTAAGTCTGACCACCTCATCATCTGAAAGTTCCGACATGGATGAAGTAAGTCTTGACGTTTCGTTAATAGCTGAATCGTGACCCGATAATGCTGCAAATGGAGCGAACTGAGCAGCACGGTTCATCATCGACATGGGAGTACGGGTTTTGCTCTCATAGTGTGGGAGATTTATTATATCATCATACCTACTCATGGTGTCCTCCTATCTGTTGGTTACGGTCTCGTTGTGTTGCACCATCGGTGTAGTTCAATCCCTTCAGGATAGCATTCTTTCCATACATCTTCTTAATCTTCAAGACAGCTTCCTGCCTCCGCCGTTCTTTCGCAAGTTCGGCGTCCTCTTTTTCCTTCTTCCTTTTTTCTTCTTCATAATCAGTGAAGAGGTCAAGCTGAATGACCCGTGGCTTTCCCTTGGGAGCCTGCTCATTGGTCAGATGATTGATTGAGAGGGTCAGACGGCGCACGAGAAGGTCCGGATTAATAATTCTGTCATACAATTCGGCAACCTTAGCAATCAAGATTTTCCCCGATGAGGTCGGATGCCCGATATTAATTGTTCCGTGGGCGTGAACAGGCACCTGTCTCCCGTAATGGTCAGTAGTTATCTTTCCGTGATACTTGGCTCTGATTTCCGGAGCGGTCAGCGACTCTATATCATAACCTACGGTCAGGACCAGCTGGTCAGTGACGAGTCTTCGCTCGATAAGTTCGAGCGAAACGCTGTCAGCCATTTCAATGACCACATTTCTCGCCCTGTCAGAAGAATAGGGACAAGTCAGGACTTGTCCACTGCTGATACTTTTTGCTTCCGGACGATAAGACTTTACGTAACTCATTGTCACCGGCTCCCATCCCCACGCATGGTCTATCAGGAGTTCGGCATTGACGCCAAACAAATTATAGAGAAAATCCTCGTTAGTCAAAGAGCAGCGCGCAATGTCTCCCATTGTCAGTATTCTATATTTTGCAAGTCGGTCAGCGATTCCATGTCCGACACGCCAAAAGTCGGTCAGAGGTGTATGCTCCCAAAGCTTACGACGATATGACATCTCATCAAGCTCGGCAATACGGACACCATCCTTATCTGCCGGCATCTTCTTGGCAACTATATCCATAGCAATCTTGCAGAGATACATATTCGTGCCTATGCCGGCTGTTGCAGTTATTCCGGTCTCCGAAAGGACTTCACGAATCATTTTGACCGCCAATTCGTGAGCTGTCATCTTGTAGGTTTGAAGATAATCAGTCACATCCATAATAACCTCATCAATTGAATAGACATGAATATCTTCCGGGGCAATATAGCGAAGATATACTTTGTAAATTCTTGTGCTATACTCGATATAGTGAGCCATCCGTGGAGGAACGACAATATAATCCACCGCAATTTCAGGGTGGGAGTCGAGAACCAGCTTTGAATATGACTTCCCATTCCTTCCTCTTCGATAGTTGGCTTCACGAACTCTCTGAACCACTTCGAACAATCGGGGACGCCCACCGGTGCCATACTCCTTCAAGGCCGGAGAAACAGCGAGACAAATGGTCTTTTCCGTGCGCGACGCATCGGCCACGACAAGGCAAGTGTCAAGCGGATCCAAGTTCCTCTCGACGCATTCCACAGATGCATAAAAACTCTTCAAGTCTATGGCTACATACTGTCGCTGCATGAATACCTTATTCTCCGCAACTGTCGAGACCAAGCTGAATTATCTCATCATCGCTATCTTTCCCGCTACATTCCGGTTTAGGGGGTATGGCCTTTATAAATCGGGCAGGATTCCCCGCAACGATAGTGTCCGGGGCAACGTCTTTAGTGACCACACTTGCAGCTCCAACAACAGCATTATCTCCGACAGTCACTCCGGGCAATATCGTTGCTCCGGCACCAATCCATGCATTCTTGCCGATATGAACAGGCTTACAGGTTATGACCTGGCGCTCGTAAAGGTCATGATTGTTGGAGATTAACTGTACGTTGGCGGCAATCATAGCGCCATCATCAATGGTGATACCTCCTGCTGACATTATCAGGCATCCCGGCATAACCACTACGTTTTTGCCAATACTGACCATATGAGGGCGGATAGCCGTCAATGGAGTGCCCACACGGCTGTTTTCCCCCATAGTGGGGAATATGCAGTGCATGAGTTCTTCATACTCGGCAGTACCGGGCATCGCATTATTGAACTTGAAAATGAGCCGGGCATGTTCATTGGCAAGAGCCAATTCCTCCTCAGTCTGTTTTGTTACGTCAATTCTGATTTCTTCCATGATAAAACAACGATATAAAATTAATTTTTATTTTAACGGGAATATCCGGCTTACATCCTCAGCTATCTTAATAAATGATGTCGCGTGTTTCTTTTTTATTTTTCTTATCTTGCTTCGGGGTGTTGGAGGAGGTAAAACTCTTTTTGGATGTCAATCTCTCTCAATAGCTCGGCTTCAGATGGTAGATAGGTTAGATAAGTGGAAGCAAAAAGTTGTTTATTCCCGTTTAAGACAGAGAAACGGGCAATATCTTTGCTTGTTTCTGAACAAAGAACGATTCCGATTGTAGGATTATCCCCTTCGGGTCGTTTTAATTCATCATACATCCTGACATACATATCCATTTGTCCTACATCTTGATGAGTAAGTTTAGTTGTCTTTAAATCTATCAAGACAAAACATTTCATCAGATAGTTGTAAAACACGAGGTCGATATAATAATCATCAGTATCAGTCACGATATGTTGTTGTCGCTCAACGAAGGCATATCCCTTCCCGAGCTCCAGAAGAAATTCTTGAAGATGGTCAAGAAGTGCAGATTCAAGCGTTCGCTCCGTATAGCCATTATCCTTAGGAAGTCCGAGAAATTCGGTGACTATCGGAGACTTTATGAATTCCTCAGGAGAAATATTCCTGTATTCCTCTCCCGAAGTCTTTTCCTTCATCTCTTCGATCACTTCATCCTTGCCCTTTCCTTTGGATGAAATCAGTCTGAAATAATATTGAGAAGAGACGTTGCGGTCAAGGGTTCGTGAAGACCACATTTGATTTGATGCTTCTGTCAGATACCAATCACGAGCCTTCTTATCCTCAACACGCAATAGTATTTTATAATGTGTCCACGTTAGATTTGGCACGCGCGCGTGCCAAATCTCGAAATCAGGAAAATCAAGATAAAATTGGCGATAGTTTCGGATGCTCCTCTCACTATAACCTTTACCAAACTCAATTGTCAAAACTTTAGATATAGTGGGGATTAGATTTGCCCCATATCTTGCTCGGGCATTTCCGTCTTGAAGTTCTTCTACTATACGTCGGCCGCGATGCCAATTGGCAAATAAAATAGATCGATTTAAAGCTCTTGCACTTGCTATGCGAGCATCATCCATTATATTCTGGATGTCTTGTATTAATTTACCGAATTCTTGTTTAAGATTCGATAATTCCAACTTTTCTTTCATATTGTTTCAGAGATTAGAGAGTGAAGGGTAGAGGTTATATAACTTTCAAGGGCCGGAAGGGCGACAAGCGTCTTGCAAATTTAATGTAAATTTACCACTTATCAAAATTATCTCATGCTCTTCGCAATGCTGCCGAGGCCGGTCTTAGACCGCTTTCCACAGAAAAAGAGGCTGTGTCGTAATTAAGGTTTACGGTGCAGCCTCTCTTTTTTAGAGCTATGAGGTTTGGATGTTTTTGAGGCGACAGATTTTTGAGTGTTTCGCCAAAATATTCGATTCTC
>JAAVDJ010000005.1 GCA_014801875.1 Bacteroides sp.
AGCAGGTTGGAGGCAGATTTATTTTTTGTTTTCTCTCCTCTCACAACTCTGGGCGGTCGACGAGCATACAATAGTTAGATAATATGATGCTCAAGTCATAAAAAAAGCAGTCTAAAATTAGACTGCTTCAGTTGCCTTGGAAAGACTCGAACTCTCACAAACGGAACCAGAATCCGGTGTGCTACCATTACACCACAAGGCAGGACAACTTCTCTATTGAAGTGCTTGATTATTTAGTTGCCTTGGAAAGACTCGAACTCTCACAAACGGAACCAGAATCCGGTGTGCTACCATTACACCACAAGGCAGAATAACTTCTCTATTGAAGTGTTTGATTATTTAGTTGCCTTGGAAAGACTCGAACTCTCACAAACGGAACCAGAATCCGGTGTGCTACCATTACACCACAAGGCAATAATTACAAACGCTCTATTGCGTTTCGTTTTGACGTTGCAAAATTACTGCTTCTTTTTGAAATGGCAAAATTTTTACCAATAAATTTTTTGATAAAAATTTTGCCATTTAATGTAATAACAGAAAAGATAGCAATAATATTCTGATTGTCAGTCAAAAAATATTATTCGATATGAGCAAGTGGATTTATTAATTTTTCTATCCTTTCCTCAATGCTTAATGTGCCGTCACCCTGCGGAAGAGACACACCATAGAACCTTGTATCCTTATCAATAGCGTCAGAATCAAAAAATCCTATTTTATCTACTGATACAATCTCTTGTGCAATTATTCGATGCTGTTGATCACACAGAGGCTGTCCTGAGGCCGTAAGCTCTACATTGGATTGTATCTTGGATAGTTTGTCAATTCGATAGAAGAGTGACCCGAATGAGGCCTCAATTACACTTAACAGATAGTCATTTGATCCTGCCACATTCACAAAGTCCAATACGCCACCTTTTTTAAGGTTTCTCCATTCCTTTTTATTAAGACGATCGAAAATATTCATCGGTATCCGGACTATATTACCATCTGAATAAGTGAGAAGCACATATGAATTTAGTTCTTTATCCCTTATTGCGAGCGCGAGTCGGCAGTCCGGTTCAAATTCTATGAATTGATCATCTATGGAAGTAAAGACTTTGGCCCCTTTCATAAAATGAATGTACAAAACCGGAGATGCAAAGTTACTCTCATAGGAATGAAGAACATTAAGACGGTGTCTGCCTGTGGTAATCTTGGTTATTTCCTGAGTATCAGCTTCTACGTCTGAACCATCCAATATAATGTTCCCGGCTTCTTGTTCCAATGCCTTCTCTTGGATTTGATCCATTTTTTTTGAGATAGACATCAGTTGTTGAGATTTATCGCCTACATTTTTCATTCCCAACAGTGCCATTTGCAACTGATAGTTATGACTTCTGCTTTTTATGAAAGCAGCCCGTTCCTCATCAAGACGTGGTTTTGTTGTGGAACTTGAGCGAACATAAATCACACCGTCAAGTTCGACAGGAATCTCAACCGGAAGTATGGTGACAACGATGACTCCTTTCTTCGATTCAGGATCTTGTGAAATTTCCCAATGATCTTTCGCATGGCTTGGCATTGTCCTGTCAAGATGGTTCTGGAGATCTACGATCATACCATCTATCGTTGGTTTCATACCATGGCTTTTTCTGTATGCGAGGTCATCATCAAGGCCATTTTCATAACCGGAATCATTCACACCTATAAAAAGAGTTCCACCTCGCGCGTTCATGAAACCACAAATAGTGTGGACAATCTCAAACATTTGTTCTTTTACCTCCGGGCGGCTCCCTCCGTGGGTAGAGTATATGATACTGCTCTTAAATTCCACTGTCTGCGATTCATCTCCATAATATTTTGAGGATGGGGTAGTGCTATTAACGTTTAGAAGTGTGGAAATCTCTTTCATTATTTCCTTACGTGTCTTTTCCATACCCTTTGGCAACATATTATAGGAAAGTACCAAAGAAGCCAGTTGTCCCTCAGTTTCGTTTCTGGGAGATTTCCTTACAGTCCATAGCCAATTCGATTTCTCATTATTTTCAAGATCTGCGACAATTTTCAGCCTTGTGTGCAGACGTTCAAGCATAGGCGTTTTCTTAACCAAATTCTCGCATCGACTTAATTCCTCGGTATTTATTCTTTGGTTTTTGCCGAAATCCTGTAGCAGCTGAAGAAGATCCATGTGTGTAGTGACCTCTTGTAGGAGAGCTGTTTCTTCTGCAAGTTTACATAAGATAGATGCCATCCCGAGATAGTTCACAGCTTTGAGGTATTCAGTCTCAGAATATGCTCTGCGCTGATACATATATATCAACTCCAAAAGTTCTTCCTTAGACATCACTTCTTCAGTTTCCCTAACCTCGAAATTATCACTTTCATCATCCGCCGGCACTTCTCCAAGACCTTGCATTAGATTGAATAGACATAAAGATTTTTGTATGGCAGAGGGAAGGTTTTCTTGATTATCTGATAATTCTCCTATGAAGAACTGTGTGGTGGTGTTGGAACGATCTGGTTCGATATACCTAACTCTTACGAGCATTCCCTGACAGAGATGAGCCGTAGAATCATCACAGGCAACTTTGTATGTGGATCCTCTTTCAGTAAGACATAACCATGCATTATTATTTCTGTCGAGATAAGTGACAATGGCAATATTCTCATCCCCTGGATTAGACGTCTCAAGGAGATAATCCTCTATCTGAGATTTCATATAGAATTCCAGGGAATCACCATTCTTATAAGCAAAGGCATTAAAGATAAGAGGAGTGTCGTCATCTGTCATTGCGAACCTTAGAGATCCGTCATAGTTTGCAGGGATATCTTGGTCTGATAACCATCCTAACATATGATAAGCATCGCAGGGCATCCATCCCTCACCATAGAATAAATCATCTACTATTGTACAATGGAACTGGAGTCGCTGACGATCGCGTGCGTGTTCATTAATCCTTACCTTATCAATAATGACTCTTACTTCCTCTCCATCAGGTAAGGATTTTTCTATTCTTTCACCTGCAGTCTGATCTGCACCGAAGATAGACCATGCGATATCATCCCATAATTTACGATAAATTCTTATATCCTTTGTTTTTCTTATGTTGGAAGAAAAAAGTGGATCTGCGAGAGAAACAGTAGGGGGGAGCCAGTCAAAAATATTATTTGGAACAACTGTAGTAGAAGGATCAGCGTTTCTTGCAATGACACTTATCCCGTCGGGACGCAGCTGCACATCAGCCTTAGATGTGGAATAGGTTTTAACCACCACATCTCTGTCTTCACCTTCAAGATTGGGGTGAGAAGATTTTTCGATGAGTAGGGTAGAGTGTTCAGTATCATCCCATGAAAATTCATTCGGAAAATCTATGCCGAGGAGCGCTTCCACACCTTTATTTAAAAGTGTATTTACATTTCCCGGATTAAGATAAGAGATATATCTGTAGAGCATTGCCCGGTTGAGACAAAGATCTATATTGTCCGAATCTTTAGCAAGAAGTCTTTGCACAGCTATGGCCAGTATCATGCGAATTATAGACTTATTTTCACCGCTTAAATCACTCGTCGGGAGTAAATTGATTTGTTGACAATTTTCTTCGATGAAAATCTGAAGTTGATCAACTAATGCGGGACGGAAAGGATCAGACTGCCAGTTGGTAATTTCCCAATTGTGGAGCGTTTCAAAAAGCTCACCCATTCGGGTATTTATAAGCTCGGGACAAAGTTTCAGAATTGTCATCATGATTCTGAACTGCTTTGACGGTTTATAAAGATAACCTGCTTCCTTCAAGCGCCCGAACATTTTATCAATAAATTCTTCATGGGTGTTCTCAAGAATTCTGGTGGTTGCCAAACTATATTGGGAGAATAATTCCACATAATTTGACAAACGAGCCTGTAGTTCGGTGCGTTGTTCAATGTTGCAAGCCCTTAGATAATCTGATTCTTCAATTATATAAAGAGCAAGACGACGGGCAATATCCATCTTCGCATCTACGCGAGCTAATTTTCTTAAATCATCTTTGCAATCAATAAGCCAGGAGGTGATTGATTTGGTGCATGCTTGTAAAAGATCAAGAATCCAGTTAGGGTCAGAATCATAATATTTTGCAAGCACTCCCTCAAACTCAGGAATACGCTCCATTAATTTGAGAAAGTAGGAGGGTTGGGATTTAATTTTCAGTAGCTCAAACCATTGAGATATGTCATAAAAGTCTATAGGAAGTTTTGTGCTTAAGGTTCCCACATATTTTAAAGAGACCTTGACGCCATTTATCCTTACAATCTTACATTTAATTCTGCTTCCCTTGGTCAAGGATTGCGGAGCGTTGTAAAGTTTGAAACATAGGCCGTGATCATCTTCAATCTCATATTGGGGCACATTGTCTGTCTTAATGGACTTGACAACAAAATTATAATCCTTTCCTTCCTCATAAAAATTATTAATAAATAAGGAAATATCTTGTCCCAGGGTTAGAGGGAAAAGTGATTTAACATAGCAATTTATAAAGTCGGGGAGAGGTTGATTCTGCTGGAATTTAAATTTCAGCAGTGAGAATTCAACGTTATCATCCGTCTTAACTTTATAGTACTTTTTTGTTGATGATTCTTTAAGAATCTTGAAGCTGTAAGAGCTTCCTTGTCGTAATTCTGTTGAAAGCATAAAATTAGTATTTAAGAGTAATGAAGAGAAAAATATAGCACTCTAAATTAATCAGCACCAAAATTAATAAATTTTTTAATTCAAAAAGAAAATTTATTCAAATAAAAATAAATCTGAGGAGAGGTTGGTATAAAAATTTATTTTATAGTATCCTATTTAACATAATATAGATTATGGATAAATAGATATAACCAATTATTTAATAATTTATTCTTATGGCCGGTTAGTCAAATTTCCTGAAAATCTTGATGCGCTTAAAAAGCGCTGATTTTTTGCGAATACAAAAATAACACTGAAATTATCAATTTCAGTGTTATCCTGAGATCTATATCTTTTATTATTTTGACTTCACCTCACATTCCTAATTCTGCCTTCAAAAATTTTGCAGTGTGAGAAGATGTCAATGCTATTTCTTCCGGTGTCCCGGTTGAAAGAATCTGGCCGCCGTCTCGGCCTCCTTCTGGACCAACATCGATGATATGGTCTGCACATTTGATTACATCAAGATTATGCTCTATCACAACGATAGTATTTCCTTTCTCCGTTAACTTATTGATTACTTTCAGAAGTACTCTGATGTCTTCGAAATGTAGACCTGTCGTTGGTTCATCAAGGATAAACAAGGTATTTCCTGTATCCTTTTTGGCCAGTTCCGTTGCCAGTTTCACACGTTGATTCTCCCCTCCGCTTAGTGTGCTTGATGGCTGTCCAAGTTTTATATATCCGAGTCCGATTTCCTGGAGAACTTTTATTTTCTTATAAATCGAAGGAACATTGACAAAAAAATCAACAGCCTGGTCAACTGTCATATCCAGAACATCTGATATTGACTTCCCTTTGAAACGAACTTCAAGAGTCTCTCGATTATATCTTTTCCCGTGGCATGACTCACATGGCACAAGTACATCCGGAAGAAAGTTCATCTCAATAGTTCTATAGCCATTACCCTTACATTCCTCACATCTTCCTCCAGCTACATTAAAGGAAAATCTCCCGGGTTTATATCCTCTGATTTTAGAATCCGGAAGCTCTACGAAAAGTTTACGTATGTCAGTGAAAACACCTGTATAAGTAGCAGGATTTGAACGTGGTGATCGTCCGAGTGGTGATTGATCTACAGTGACAATTTTGTCGACATTCTCGAGTCCTATCGCTTCTTTGTATGGAAGTGGAGCTGTCGCAGACCTATAAAATTTCTGGCTAAGAATTGGCTGTAGAGTTCCGTTTATTAGAGATGACTTCCCACTGCCACTCACACCGGTTATGCAGATGAACTTTCCAAGAGGAATAGTAAGGTCAACATTCTTCAGGTTATGTCCGGATGCACCAATAATCTGAAGTGTTTTTCCATTACCGGCTCTTCGTTCCTTAGGCAATTCTATTGTCCTGTCTCCGGTTAGATATTGGGATGTCAAAGTGCCTTTCTTTTTCAAATCGCATACTTCTCCTTGAAACATTACCTCTCCCCCATTTTTACCGGCACCCGGACCAATATCAATAATATAATCCGCCTCTTCCATAATATCTTTATCGTGCTCAACGACGATTACTGAATTTCCGGCGTCTCTAAGTTGTTTCAAGCTATTTATTAAACGTGCATTATCTCGCTGATGAAGTCCGATAGATGGTTCATCAAGGATATACAGGACATTTACAAGTTTAGATCCTATCTGAGTTGCCAATCGTATGCGTTGACTTTCCCCACCACTGAGAGAGGCACTGTTCCTATTCAAAGAAAGATAATCAAGCCCCACATCAAGAAGGAACCTCAGCCTACTGTTGATTTCTTTAAGAATTTCATCTGCTACTTTCTTCTGTGCAGGTTTAAATTTGTCAGCAAGAGAAGATGTCCATTCATATAGCTCGTGAATATCCATATGTGAGACATCAGCAATATTCTTACCATCTATGTAGTAATGTAGAGAGACTTCATTTAGTCTGTCCCCATGGCAGACCGGACACACTATTTTTGAAAAATATGAATTTATATTTTTCTTATTCCCTTCAACATTATCCTCAGAAATTTGGTTCTCAAGAAATTTAACTAACCCCTCATAATTTTGTGCATAATGGGATGTGGACAGAGTAGAATTCTGGATGTCGAGCTTCTGATCACTACCGTTAAGAATATCGTCAATTGCTTCTTGTGGAAGAGATGATAAAGGAGACTTAATAGTTGCACCATACTGTTTGCAGATCGCATCAATTTGCCAAAATATGAGAGAGTTCTTATATTTTCCCAAAGGCACTATTCCTCCATCATAGATTGATAGTTTTTTGTCAGGCATTACCTTCTCTTCATCCACAATATAAACTTCTCCCAATCCCTTGCATTTAGGACAATATCCTTGAGGAGAATTAAAGGAAAAATTATGTGGTGCTGGTTCAGGGTATGATATTCCATTTTCTGAATCCATCAATAATAAACTGTAATGGCGGATCTTATTAGAGTCCATGTCAAGCACCATCATTTGTTTGTCTCCCTGTTTGAGCGCCTCTTCTACAGATGTACGTAATCTTTGGATATCGTTCTCTTTCACTCTTAGACGATCAATAACTAATTCTATGGAATGGTTTTTATAACGATCAAGTTTCATTCCATAATTCAGCTCCTTCATTTCTCCGTCAATTCTGACATGAAGGTATCCCTTTTTACGTAACGTTTCGAATAGCTCTTTATAATGGCCTTTTCTATTCTTTACCAATGGAGCGAGAATCTGTACTTTTCTATCACTATATTTATCCAGGAGAAGAGATATAATTTTATCCTTTGTATACTTCACCATTGGTTTGCCGGAAATGTAGCTTCTTGCTTCACCCAGACGTGCAAATAGTAATCTAAAGAAGTCATATATTTCTGTCGTAGTTCCTATAGTGCTACGTGGATTCTTATTTACCGTTTTCTGCTCAATGCTTATTACCGGACTCAGTCCTGTTATCTTATCTACGTCAGGTCGTTCAAGATTTCCCAACATATTACGTGCATACGCTGAAAAGGTCTCTATATATCGTCTTTGGCCTTCTGCAAATATTGTGTCAAATGCTAATGAGGATTTCCCGCATCCACTGAGTCCTGTGACAACAGTTAGTTTATTATGAGGAATGGAAACATCAATATTCTTTAAATTGTGTACTCTCGCTCCTAAGACTTCGACACTCTCGCTTTGGTTATGTATGTTTCTATGCATGTTAAAATATTATTAGTATGTTTGAGATTTTTGAGTGGAAGAAATTATATTAATATCCCCACTAAGATCATATATTTTTTTATCAGCTCCTACTGCTTTTATAACATAATAAAAGACTCCGCTTTTTACTGATCTGCCATTAATTTTTCCATCCCAACCTTCAGAGGGATCGTTAAAATGAAAGACCTGCTTTCCTGCTTTATCGAAAATCCAACATTCGAATTGTGTAAGAGATTGATGAGATACTTTCCATTCATCGTTTATATTATCATTATTCGGAGAAAAGAAATTGGGTACTAACAATTGTGATTCTCCTATTTCAATAGTATAAACATCACCAATTGATTCACAAGATCCATCTTGATTACTTCCTATAAAACGAGAATAATATGTTCCGGTTTCTGAAAAAGTATGTTCAATTTCCTTATCGTTAAATCTATAAATTATATCATTAAAATCTGGATCAAATGCAATTTGCCATTCGCTATGAATTACAGCAGGAGTCGTTTCTGCCGAAAATAGTATTTGACAAGGAGCATTTCCTCCAAGATCAACTGTTCCCGGTGATATTGTATTTGAGGAATTACCTGACCCATCTTGGGATACAGTTGTTTTGGCATCAACAGCACAGGGGAAAAATATTGATGATGAAAGTTCTGTCTTTTGATCAAAAAAATCAGAAAAAATATCTCCTGTTATTGTGTAAGAAGTTTCAGAGTACACAGGTGGAATAATCACTATCTCCTTATCAATACTATCCAAAATCTTTACTTCATTTTGTTCAGTAAAGACATTAAGGTCTTCATCCCATACCACTGTTGTATATGCCAATTCTATTCCACGACCTATTATATTTTTTCTTCCAGTGGGGCCATAAAAGATGATTGGTTTAGCATCACCTAAAAAATCAAGAACTGTTGCATAGCAATCACATTGTGATGAAGGTAAAAGTGATTCACAAGAAAATGTATATTTTGAATAGTCGATAATCCAGAAAAATACTTCAGACTCTCCGTCTGATATCATATATCCTACGTTTGTTTCTGCATTAGAAAGATAACTTATTTTATGATCATAGATAACATTTAGAGGCTGGGAATATGATAAACCCTGATCATAAAATTTTTGCCATGTAGTTTTCCCTCCTGTCGAAGATGTATATGTCAAAGTTATATCGTTGGGATTATTCACAACAAATATCATATTTATTCCTGTAGAGGAAGATGGCTCAATTGTCATCACTTCGCTTAGGGCGCTTTCGACTTTTAAGGAGTTTAGGTTGGCCGCCACAGAAGTGCAGAGTCCAAACTGACAAATAAAAAGTAAGGTTCGTGTCCTCATTTAAGATATATATCAAAAGAAAAATTGATGTGCCATTATCTCAACATGAGTAATGGCACACCCTATATAATTAACGATAAATACAGGTTAATTATTGCAAGAATGTTTCTCCCTTATTTGAGCTTAAATCATACCGGTCGAAAGGTTTCAAAAGTGGAATCATCGTAATATACTGTAACTGATACAACTTTTCTGCACTTTGGACCATTTTTAGCTATTTCACTTAATATCTCAGCATTTTTTAAAATAGATTTAACTTCCTCTTTTATAGTATGCTCACGCTCTTTTGATGGGCTGTTAAGGGCATTTTCCTTCGAATATTTATTCTCTTCTGAATAGACAGACGGCTTCGTAGCCTTTTCAAAACTCGGATTCTCCGAATTTTCATTATCTAAGTCAGAATTTGAATATAAGGAGTCGTTGTTGTCAGAATGACTGGAAGAATCCGTCTCTGATTCACTTGTCGAATTTTCCAAGTTAATACTTTGATCAAGTAGCATCGCTCCTTCATTGAATAACAACCATGAGATAGAAATATTAGGATATGCCTCATGGATTTGTCGGATAATTTGATCGCTTATCTTCTTATTCCTCCCATTTAGAATTTGAGAAAAGGTCGGGCGTGGTATTCTGCAGGAATCTGCAAATTGCGAAGATGGAATTCCTAATCTGTCGATGAGGAATTTTAGACGAATCGCTATATTATCTTCGGGCATACTGGTTTTCAATCTTAAATTTTCAAGTTACAAATTTAATAAATTATTTTACAAATTGCAAATTATATAATTGCAAATATGTGTTGTATTTGAGAATTTGTAAAATATAATTTAGATTTGTATTTCTAAATTTTAATGTCGTTATTTATTAAAATAATACTATTGATTAAATCACTTATATAATAATAACATAACCAATTCTGCCATTGATTTACCATGCATGACAGAAAATGTTATGCAATATTGAAATTATTATTGCTTTTAATGGGAGAAAAATAGATAAATAGCTGAAATATAGCAGTTAAAAATAATATTAAATAAATGTTAATGTGTAAAATTTATTAGTGTAAATATCAATATGCATTTTTAAATATTGATATTTGAAAAATCAAATATATTTAACTTTGTAACAATTTCTTGCTATGAATTTACAAAATATTATGATTTGAATTGTAAATTATTGATTAAATTTGAAAATGAGAATGTTTAAATGTAAATAGCACCTCTCCCCTCCCCTACCCCTAATGGCAATGGGGAAAAATTGGACAATGATTCATGATGGTTCGATTCCAAAATTCTCAATTACAATTTTAAATTCAATTTTCATTTATGTCCTGCCTGCAAATGTAAAGGAGAATATTCTCGTCCCCCTTAATTTTATCTTTAAACATCTTATTTTATTAATAGAAAGATTATTATCTTAATTTTTCTTTCTCCTATAAATAATAAAAGATAGAGATGATTCGACTTATCACTCTCTATCTTCTATTGATACATCCGGCTGGATGCAATATTTATATTTATGAAAATTAGGGCCTCATAGGATTAGGGAGTTTTATAGAAAAAATATCATCGAGACTTCTATATGGTGGATCCCTTCCCTATTAATTAGATATATAAGGATTAGGAATAGCTCCATGTTTAAACAGATATTGACTTCATACCTATCTTAAGAGTACTTTAATTTCCTATTTCGTCCGTGATTATATAGACATTTTTTAGTCTAACATCATGGATATTCTTGGCCATTGTTTTGTGAATTTATTTCGAGGGTTCTCTGCCGAGGTAATACTATCCATATTTTCATTTTTCTCAGGATTTACGAGAATTGAATATTCCAAATCTCTTGAGCTATTATTAGTGAATTTTAAATTCTCATTTTCATTGATTGTTCTAACCATCCCATAGATTTCATCAGTCATGATTACGGAAGACAGGTTTCCGTAGTTGTACTTTATTTCATTTTTTAAAGATTCAAAGATGTAAGTATAGTTTTCCTTTTCCTCCGGATAAAAATAAATATCCAATTCAAGAAAAGAAAATTTCTGTGTAATGTATTCTATAATGGGCTTTAGATATAAAGGATTTTTATGGAATATTCTTGGAATTTTTAGTCTCTTTCTTTCATCTTCGATAGTCATGAATATGACACCATGAATTACATTCCATTCATCGAATATATATAGTATATCACCTCCTGAAAGTTCATTTTCTTTTATTATAATTTCTATATCCTTTCTGGTATGGAGTATCTCAAAGTTGTTCTTATTTGACGCTTCACATGACATTATGAAATCACATATTCTTTCTACGTCTAAATCATTTTTTGTTTCGAGATTTTTTAATATAATGTCATCCTTTTTAATATCTTTATTAATTGACTTATTTAATAATTTCTTTTCATTATTATCCCTTATTTGTATCATTATTTTGGACCTTAATATTAATGGTATGTATCCATTATTTTCATAATAATGGATGAGCGATTGTCCTGCAGGAATTAGAAATGAAAAATAGAAATTACTATTTTGAAATCTCTCATGTATAGCATTTATTAATCCAGACATAATACCTTGTCCTCTATACTCTGGACAGGTCGCTAAACCACATAAATATAATCCATGAACTATCTTGCCGGATACTAAGAATTCATACGGAATAGCTAACATAGCTGCTATTATTTGTCCATCTTCAACTCTAAATTCTATAAATTCTCTCTTGAAATAATTGGAAAAAATAAGGTCGATATAATCATCGTTATCACCGAATGTTTTCTTCCATAGATTCTTCATTTGTCGGCAGATTTCATCAATTTCCATATTTAGAATTAATTAATTCGGTTTGTTTATATTTATTAACTTTTTTACGCAGCTAATAGTTCAATGAAAAATAAATACGCCATGTATATTTTGTGTTTTGAATAAATTTTACTAATTTTGTGTATTAACCAAAAATATAAATATGGATTTAAGAAATTTAATATTAGGTGGTTTTATTTTAACCTCAGTTGCGAGCGCCTATCCCTGGGGACAAAAAGGCCATGATACAGTTGTTTTCATAGCTGAGAATCATTTGACAGAGGCTACTAAACAAGCTGTTGACAGCCTTCTTGATGGTAAGTCAATGGTATATTTTGCTAATTGGCTGGACAATGCTTCACATACGCCGGAATACGCATATTCCAAGACATGGCATTATAAGAATATTGATGCCGATCAATCTTTCGAAACTGCTCCTTTATTAGAAACAGGAGATATTGTGAGAGCCATAGATGAGCAGATAGAGATTCTCCAAAATCCTCTAAAAGGAAAAGATGAAAAACAACTATCTCTAAAGATGCTTATCCATTTTCTTGGCGATATTCATCAGCCAATGCATCTTGGTCATGCATCGGATTTAGGAGGCAACCGACATCATGTTAAATATTTTGGTAGAGATACCAACTTGCATAGCGTATGGGACAGTTCTCTTCCTGAGTCTGCTCATAAATGGAGTTACACTGAATGGCAGCAGCAATTGGATCGTCTTTCTGAGGAAGATCAGATGACGCTCATTTATAATGGTAATTCATCTAAGTGGGCAGAGGAAACATTTGAAATATGTAAGAAAGTTTATGAAACGACTCCTGAAGGCACTAATATCAGCTATGATTACATCGCTGAATGGACTCCTGTAATTGAGATGCAATTCTTAAAAGGAGGGCTTCGTTTAGCAGATCTTCTAAATGTAATTTTTGACAGTGAATATCAAGGAGGATATAAGTCAAAGTAAATAATTGAACCTATTTTATTCATGCTTGTCCATGTCTCAGGATATCGCTATCGTAATGAGACATGGACACATTACGTCACAAGGTATACATCTTATCACATGGATACTTTTCCAAATATTAATATTCCTAAATACGGTATGCGTCTATCAAGATCTGGTAATGTCATTAAAATTTGGGATATTATAAGAAAGAAAAATGTTGTTATGACTCCTGAAGAATTCGTCAGACAACACTTTGTCAATTGGATGATATCTGATCTTGGATATCCTTCTTCTCTAATGGCAAATGAAGTTTTAATTAAACTAAACGGGATGAACAGACGATGTGATACAGTTGTTTTTAATTCGGCTAAAAAGCCGGTTATAATAATTGAATATAAAGCACCAACCGTTAAAATTACCCAAGATGTATTTGACCAAATAGTAAGATATAATTTAGTGCTCCAAGCTGCTGTCCTTATTGTTTCAAATGGGATTCAACATTTCTGTTGTCTGATTAATCATGATAATCGTGAAATTAAGTTTTTAACAAGAATCCCAACATTCAAAGAATTATATCCTATATTCTTTTAAGATATTTTAATATGGAAAATAATTATAATTATCTTGATTCATTAAACCCTCAACAACGAGATGCGGTTGTTTATAAAGATGGTCCGGAATTGGTAATCGCCGGTGCTGGTTCCGGTAAAACAAGAGTGTTAACTTATAAGATAGTTGACCTCTTAAGAAATGGATATGAACCATACCGTATACTTGCACTGACATTTACAAATAAGGCGGCACGCGAAATGAAGGATCGTATTATTTCAATTGTTGGTGATAAGATTGGTTCACGCTTATGGATGGGTACTTTTCATTCTATTTTTCTTCGAATCCTAAGACGCCATGCTGATGACATAGGTTATAAAAGTGGATTCACAATCTATGATACGACTGATTCAAAATCTTTGATTAAAGTTATAATAAAAGAATTGGGTCTTGATGAGAAACAGTATAAACCAGCGGTTGTTTTATCAGTAATTTCTAATTTAAAAAATTCAATGATCACACCTGATCAATATTTATTAGATAGAGATAATTATGATAGAGATCGGAAATCAAAGAGACCTTTATTTGGGAAAATTTTTGAGACATATTGTGAGCGATGTAAATTATCAAATGCTATGGATTTTGATGATATTTTGCTACATATGAATTTTCTTCTTCGTGACCATCCCGATATATGTCGTCATTATCAAGAGTATTTTCGCTACATACTTGTTGATGAATATCAGGATACGAATTTTGCGCAGCATTTGATTATTTCCCAACTGTCGACTATAAATAAAAAGATATGCGTTGTAGGTGATGATGCGCAAAGTATATATTCTTTCAGAGGGGCCGATATCAATAATATTTTAAATCTTGAAAAGAGATATGATGGGCTTAAAATATTTAAACTTGAGCGTAACTATAGATCTACACAAAATATAATAAATGCTGCGGGTAGTCTTATCTCAAAGAATACCCGACAGATGAAGAAGAATGTATATAGTGAGAATGACAAAGGTGATCCAATTTCGATAATTAAAACTTACAGCGATATGGAAGAAGCTTTTCTCGTAGCTAATATGATTTCTCAGTGTAAGTTGACAAATCATGACAGCTATGATGACTATGCTATTCTCTATCGAACCAATGCTCAAAGCCGTATCCTGGAGGAATCTTTACGTAAAAGAAATATACCTTACAGAATTTATGGTGGTGTCTCTTTTTATCAAAGAAAAGAGGTAAAAGATATGATTGCCTATTTCCGATTGAGTATTAATCCAGATGATGACGAAGCCTTGAGAAGGGTCATTAACTATCCTGCTCGGGGTATTGGTGAAACTACAATGCGGAAGTTACAGACTATTGCAAGTGATCGACATATCAGTCTATGGTCATTACTGAATTCTGATTGTCTTAAGGATGATGGTTTTAATTCAGGCACTATAAAGAAACTAACCAATTTTGTGGATCTTATTAATGAATTTATCAAAGATAATGAAACGGGATCTAATGCTTATGAATTAGGTCAACTCATATATAACAGGACCGGTATTCTTTCTTTGCTTGCGCATGATAACACTCCTGAAAGTATAAGTCGCCAGGAAAACCTATCTGAGATTTTGGCTGGCTTAAAAGATTTTGTTGAACTGCGTGAACAAACTGGCGAGGGGGAGATGAATATGCGTGCTTTCTTATCTGAAGTAATGCTGGCTACTGATCAAGATCAGGATGACACCACCGAACAACCTAAGGTGACTTTAATGACAGTTCATGCTGCTAAGGGACTTGAGTTCTCTCACATTTGGATTGTTGGTGCTGAAGAAGATCTTTTCCCGTCTGCTATGAGTCAAGACTCCCTTTCTCAAATTGAAGAAGAAAGGCGATTGTTGTATGTAGCTATCACACGTGCCAAGTTAACATGTACATTGACTTATGCTGGAAGTCGTTTTAGAAATGGACAGACAGTTATGACTCGTCCATCACGTTTCCTAAGTGATATTGACACTCGTTATTTGCATCTCCAGATGTCAGGCTCTTTAGGTGGGAATACCCCCTCTTTTATCAACCCTTTAAAAAAGTACAAAACGGAGTATCCCGGAAATGATAAAAGAGGTTTAGACGGTAAGCTCCAGTCTGTCTCATTAAAAAGCATTCCTAATGCTTCATCAGGCTTCCAGCCCCAACATTCTCTTAATGAAATCAAGATTGGTTCTGTTATTCAACACGAGCGGTTTGGAAAGGGTAGGATTACAAAAGTTGAACAGATTTCAGGTGAGGACTCAATCACCGTTGATTTCGGTATTGTAGGGATAAAAAAATTATTGTTACGATTCGCAAAATTTCAAATAATATCAAAATAATGAAGACACCTTATTATATAATCTACGAAGATAGACTTCGTAAAAATCTTGAGTTAATTTCAAGAGTAAGCAGAGAAGGGGATGTAAAAATAATAATGGCTTTTAAGGCTAACGCATTATGGAAGACCTTCCCCATTATAAGGGAATATGTAACGTCTTCTACAGCAAGTTCACTCAATGAGATGAGACTCTCATTGGAGTTTCTTGGTGATGATGTACATGCGTATTGTCCCGTATATACAAAGGAAAGTTTCCCGGAGTTTCTTGAAGGTTGTTCTCACATCACTTTTAATTCTCTTAGTCAATTTTCGACATTCTACCCTGAGGTGAAGAATTATAATTCTAATCATCCTGAAAGGAGTGTTTCTTGTGGACTTAGGGTTAATCCGCATTGTAGTGTTATTGAAACTGATATATATAATCCTTGTGTTCCGGGTTCGCGCTTTGGAGTAAATGCCGATGATTTACCAGAGGAACTTCCAGAGGGTCTTGAAGGTTTTCATTTCCATGCTTTATGCGAATCTTCAAGTTATGATTTGGAGAAAGTGCTTGATGCGTTTATAGTGCAATTTGGCAAGTGGCTCCCGAAGTTAAAATGGTTGAATATGGGAGGGGGACATCTGATGACACGCCAAGGTTACGATGTGGATCATTTATTGTCTCTCTTGAAGCGCCTACACCAAGATTATCCCAATCTGGAATTGATTATGGAACCTGGAAGCGCCTTTACATGGCAGACTGGTGATTTGGTTACTGAGGTTCTTGATGTTGTGGAAGATGCAGGGATAAAGACTGCTATAATAGATGCCTCATTCGCATGCCATATGCCTGACTGTCTCGAAATGCCTTACCGCCCTAATATTCTGGAAGCACTTCCAGATGATTCCGCAGGTATATCCTATCGTTTAGGTGGTAATTCATGTCTTAGTGGTGATTTCGTAGGTGATTGGAAATTTGATAAAGATCTTGAGCCGGGACAAAGGCTTACGTTGCTGGACATGAATCATTATACTACTGTGAAAACAAACATGTTTAACGGAATACAACATCCATCAATCTGGCTCCAACCTAAAGAGGGAGCCCCTATCCTTCTTCGTCAATATTCTTACGAAGATTATAAAAATCGGATGGACTAATAAAAAAGACGCAGCCTTACATCTGTAGGACTGCGTCTTTTTTATAACTCTTTTTTTCAGAAAGCTATTCTCCCTTTCTGGGCTTGTTCTACCATCTTTTTGCCAGGCATGAGATATATCTCAAGGCGTCGATTCTTTTTCCGATTGTCGATAGAATCATTCGGTTTGAGAGGCATGGAGTCTCCAAGTGCATATGAAAACAGATACTTAGTATCTATGCCTGAATTATCGAACCAATCAAAAACTGAATTCACTCTATCAGCCGTCAATTGATCACGATACTCTTCCGATCCGGTGTTATCAGTATGCATAACAAGAAGAACTCTATACATATCCGGGTCTTTTAAATAGCGCTTTATCGGAGTCAGATATTCAGAAGCATTTGATTTCAGATCTGTCATGTTGGGCGCGAAAAGGAGATGAGCCGGTATTGTGATGAGGAGAACTTCCTTATTTCTAAAAGCTTCAACCGAACATTCTCCTTTGGGATTATATTTCCCGTTAAGCAATCGGTTTTTCCCCTCCTTAGTCTGAAATTTCTGAATAAGATCTGAAGTCTTACCGACATCTACGGAATATAGCATATCGATAAATTCAAGATCATCCAATGCTGCTATTCTTGAGTCATTCTCAGCTGTTTCCTTTTTGGAATTTCCATATACTGTCTCAGATGTCCCGATAAAAAGGGACAGAAACAGAAGGCATTTAAATAAAATCTTCCAGTGATTCCTCATAATCAAGTTCTGCTTGTACAATGAGTCCCACATCTTCGGGGTCCATCATAAGTTCTTTGTCTTTCTTTATTTCCTTTTTAACGTAGTCGATCAATTTATCAGCATCAATTTCTTCCTCTTCCACGATATTTGAATTAATGTCCAACAGACCGTTACGTTCATAGTAATCCCATATCGTATCAATGATGAAAAGAATTTCATCGTCATCATATTTTTCGCTTACTGTCTGAGGTAGCTCCTTTCTTATGAAAGATATAGCCTTATCCTCATCAAATATAAAATCATTATTATCCATTTCAATTAAGATTTTTTGTTTAATTCTATAAGTCCATCCGGAAGAGACATTTTGATTGTCATTTCCGCATCATCCACCTCTTCAATGAATTCGTCAACAGCCGGCACGTAGATGATTTCTCCGTTATCCGTTTCTATAACAAAAAGGAGATTTTCTGTAGTTGAGTCAACACTCGCTATCACACCGAGTGAAACATTATTCGCAGCATCCACGACCTGATAGCCTACCAGGTCGTCTTCATCGAGAAGATCTTCCTGTTCTAATTCAAGGAAAGGAGCAAGCTCTGCCTTTAGAGCATAAATCGGTTTATTGACAAAAATTTTTGCTTCTCCCTCACTGTTTACTCCGTCAAGTTTTATAAGATAGCTGGTGGATCCTTTAGGGCGTATTGATTCCGCATAAAAAGGCACATATATGCCGTCCATTTCAATTATCAGGGCATTGCCTTCAGCAACGAAATCGCTATCTATATCCAGAATAGCATTGAGTTCTCCTTTCAATGCGTGAGTCTTCTGAAATTTACCTACAGTGCTTATCTCTTTTTGGTCTATCATAACATTCAGTTTTCTGTTCTAATGATTTTGGCGCCCAACTGGTTCAATCTTTCATCTATTTTCTCATAACCTCTGTCAATTTGATTAATGTTCTGAATCATGCTGACTCCTTTTGCACCCATAGCTGCAATTAGCATTGCGATGCCGGCTCTAATGTCTGGAGAAATCATGTTTGTAGCATGAAGACAATTAAATTTCCCAGAGCCTATTACTGCCGCTCTGTGAGGATCGCAAAGGATTATTCTTGCTCCCATGTCAATCAGTTTGTCGACAAAGAATAGACGACTCTCAAACATCTTTTGATGGATCAGCACGCTTCCTTTCGCCTGTGTTGCAACGACAAGGAATATACTTAGCAAATCAGGGGAAAGACCGGGCCAAGGGGCATCGGAGAAAGTCATTATGGAACCATCCATAAACGGATCAATTTCATAAATCTCATTTTGATTAATTCGTATATCATCTCCTTCGATAGTCATATTGATTCCAAGTCTTCTAAAGCATTCAGGCATAAGACCTAAATCACTGACACCGACATTTTTTAGCAAGATATCTGATCCGGTCATGGCTGCCACTCCTATGAAGCTACCGACCTCAATCATATCTGGAAGCATTTTATGATGAGTGCCTGATAATTGGTCTACTCCTTCAATTCTCAGAAGATTAGAACCTATTCCTTCGATTTTAGCCCCCATTTTAACCAGCATTTGGCAAAGCTGCTGTATGTAGGGTTCGCAAGCGGCGTTATAAATCGTGGTTAATCCTTTTGCCAAGACTGACGCCATGATAATATTTGCAGTGCCTGTCACAGAAGCTTCATCAAGCAGCATGTAGCATCCCTGAAGGCCGTTTGGCACCTGAATATCATAACATCTTCTAAGAGAATCATACTCAAAGACAGCCCCTAATTTTTGCCAACCCAGAAAATGGGTATCCAATCTTCTCCTGCCGATTTTATCTCCTCCGGGCTTTGGCAGCATAGCTCGGCCAAAACGAGCTAATAACGGCCCGGCAATCATGACAGAGCCTCTCAGTGATGCCGCTTTGGATCGGAAGGATTCAGTGCTCAAATAGTTCAGATCGATATTCTCAGCCTTAAAACCAATGGTATTTTCCGAAATATGATCCGTTTCAACACCTAATTCCTCTATAAGATTAATAAGGTTTCTGATATCAGCAATATTGGGAATATTTTCGATCACAACTCTTTCAGGAGTTAGCAATGTTGCACAAATCACTTGCAGCGCCTCATTTTTTGCTCCTTTCGGGGAAAGGGAGCCTGACAGTCTGTGCCCCCCTTCTACAATGAATGAACTCATTAGTTTTAAAGTTTAAATTTTTCGATGGTAATTAATTAGTAAACTCAATAAGGAGCAGGAAAATCACTTTTTCTTTTTCTTGCCTTTCCCGGTTGTCGGATTGACCACACTTATATAGTCGTTCAATCTATACGAGGCCGCGTCGATCATGATTTTGCCATTTGAAATTTCAGCGATATCCGCAAAGACTTTGGCATCGCTGACATTTTCCGGAGTTTGCGACACAAGTTGCTTCTTCATCTGATTGGCAAGAAGGAATATTATCTGATCCTTTTCAAGACAGTTTTCCATTTCTGCAACCCGCTGTATCATTGATTGGATATTCTTCCCATAGTACCTGTAGCGATAAAGAGAACCTGAATATGGGATTGACGATGGTTCAGGTTTAAGATCATCTTTAGATAAGACCTCACATGGAAAATCAATGTCAAGCTCAAAGCCGGACATAATGTTCATATGGTCCCATATCTTTTGTTCATTATCTTTATCTCCGACTACTTCAGGGAACAGGGACTTCATTACCGCTGCAATGCTGAATGCACATTTTCGTCTCTCTTCCCTATCTTCAATTTTTACACAATAGTCGATAAGTCGCTGGATATTTCTTCCATACTCAGGCATTAGCAGAATTTTATCGCTTGTATTGTACGGAATAGTCTTTTTTATTTCTGTTGTCTGCATTATTTTGAAGATGATAAAATTTTGTTTTTACTGACTGTTGTCTTATAATCCTTAAGATAGTTGGGGGTGGAATAAGCAATGTCAATAAAATTTCCAGAATAGAAATACTTCTCCGCCAAGGCTATCATATCAGAAGCTTTTGCCTGGATATTTCCAAGCCATTCGGCGTTTTCTCCCTTATATAAATTTTTGAATTTTTCCGAGCCACTACCAATGAAAATCACTTTCCTCTTTTCATGAAGATCAGAGAAGGATTTATCATCCAATATCAACGGGTTTTCGGGCATAAGTGGAGTGAGAGCAAAATCGTAAACAGCTGTGTAAACTTCCATTCGTCTCGCATCAATCATGGGGACTATTATTTCATCACCCTCCCACGTCATATTTCTGAACATCGCTTTGACAGTGAGTATTTGAAGGGTAGAGAGTCCAATCAATGGAATCCCTAAACTGAATGCGAGGCCTTTGGCCAAAGAAAGTCCAATTCTCAGACCTGTATAAGATCCTGGTCCGATACTGACAGCTACTGCGTCCGGGCTTTCCCCTTTCCTCTTAAGTTCACTCATACATTTTTCTACAAACGGCGCAAGTTTTGTCGCATGGTTCATCCCCTCAGAATCTTCCATCTGAAATTCAATAACACCGTCTTTAGAAACAGCTACGCTGCATACATCAGAAGATGTTTCTATATTTATTATAATAGCCATACACTATTCAATATTTTGTGAGTGGTTTATTTTATTCCAATATGCTTCAACACACCTCTGTCCATCAATAGCAGCCGACACTATCCCGCCAGCGTATCCTGCCCCCTCACCTGCCGGATAAAGATTTTTAATGTCAAGATGTTCGAGTGTCTCCTTGTCTCGAGGTATTCTGACCGGGCTTGAGGTGCGTGATTCCAATCCAATAAGTATAGCTTCATTCGAAAGAAATCCTTTGCATTTTCTATCGAAATCAAGGAATCCTTTCTTTAAACGTCCTGAAATCTCTTCTGGAAGAAGCAAATCAATCCTATCGGAATGGATCCCTGCCGGATATGAACTTCTTGGGAGTGGATCTTCTGACTTTATTCCTTGAATGAAATCTTTCATTCGTTGAGCAGGTGCATTTAATTTTTCTCCACCTCCCTCCTTGAAAAATCTTTTTTCCAAATCTTCCTGAAGTCGAAGCATAGCAAGGGGTTCATCTCCATATTCAGGAATATCACCGGGATGAATTTCAACTACCATCCCTGAGTTTGCCCATTGACTTGATCTAGCGGAAGCTGACATTCCATTAACGACCAATTCGTTTTCTCCGGACATCGCAGGAACCACCACACCACCGGGACACATGCAGAATGAATAGACCCCTCTCCCATCTACTTGAGTTACAAAATTATACTCTGCCGCAGGTAAAAACTTTCCACGTCCTTCTTTCGAATGGTATTGAAGTCGATCTATGAGTTCCTGAGGATGCTCGAGTCTTACACCCATCGCTAAAGGTTTGGCGGTAATGGTCACATCTTTATTATGCAGCATTCTGTAGATGTCGCGAGCTGAATGACCTGTGGCAAGAACGACCGGGCCGTAAAAAATGCGGTCATTCTCTGTTTTGACTCCTATCGCAGTGTCATCTTTAATCAATAAATCAGTCACACGAGTATCAAACAAGACTTCTCCTCCACACTCTATAATACAATTACGTATATTTTTGATTACATTAGGAAGTTTGTCGCTCCCTATGTGAGGATGAGAATCGATTAAGATTGAATCGTTTGCCCCATGTTGATGCAAAAGTTGGAGAATTGAAGAGACATTCCCTCTTTTCTTACTTCGTGTGAAGAGTTTTCCATCACTATACGCCCCAGCTCCACCTTCCCCGTAGCAATAATTTGATTCTGGATTGATTTTTCCGGATCTGCTTATTGATGCCAGGTCTCTCCTACGCTGATCTACATCCTTGCCTCTTTCCAAAACTATTGGACGAAGACCAAGCTCTATAGCTTTAAGGGCAGCAAAAAGGCCTGCCGGCCCGGCTCCTACAATAATTATTGAGGGAGCATCTTTTCTAACCGGTTTGAAAACCACAGGCTGATATATCGGTTTTATTTCCCGGTCGGATCCGAGAGCTAAACGAACTCCCAGATTAATTTTTATGACCTTTTGTCGCGCATCAATTGATCGACGCACAATTTTTATGTCATTTATTTCTTCAAAGGGAATCCCCTTTTCTGTGGATATAAATCTTTTCAATTGATTCATATCTGCTGCCACGGCCGGAGGCACTCTCAAAGAGACGTCTTCTATCATTGGGATATTTTTTTCAACATTGCAAATTTAACGAAAATAATCCAATTTTTTGGTTATCTTTGCATCAAAATTTATTCTCAATAGACTAATGCTTCTGCAATGGTCTACAATACTAAGGATTTAACAAAATATGCAGGATATTAACAAAATTGGATTTCTATTTGATCTTGACGGTGTTTTGATTGACAGTGAAAAAGGATATTCACAGATATGGAGAAGGGTAAATGAAGAGTACCCTACCGGAGTAGATAATCTTGAGATGGTTATCAAAGGATGCACTCTTGATAAAATTCTGGCTGATTATTATCCTGATTCTATCATCGCTGAAAAAGTGACTAAAAGACTTTATGAGTTGGAAGGGAAAATGAAGTATGAATTTAAGGATGGGGCGAAAGAATTACTTTTACAATTGAGAGATCGAAAAATCCCGGCAGTTCTTGTGACAAGCAGCAATGATAAAAAGATGAAACATCTCTATGAGGAAATTCCGGAAATGCCCGATTTGTTTGATTTTATTATAACAGCTAATCAGATTTCTCGTTCAAAACCTGATCCCGAAGGTTATCTTTTAGGGGCAAAAAAAATCGGCAGCAATCCGGTAAACTGTATAGTATTCGAAGATTCTCTCCAAGGAGTGAGAGCCGGAGAAAATGCCGGAGCCTTAGTTGTTGGTGTCGCCGGAACTTTATCGGAGGAAATTCTCAGGCCTCATTCTGATGTGGTGGTTAACACCCTTGAGAATATTGACATTGACTGTCTGATTAAAAAACTTCCAAAGAAATGAACAACAATATTCCCCTCGCAGAACGTCTTAGACCCCACACATTGGAAGATTATATCGGACAGGAGCATCTTGTGGGGGAAAGTGGCATCATACGCCAGATGATAAATGCCGGCAGAATTAACTCATTTATATTATGGGGCCCCCCTGGTGTTGGAAAGACTACCTTGGCAAAAATCATAGCTGAGGCGTCCAAAGCATCGTTTTATACTTTAAGTGCAGTTACTTCGGGTGTGAAAGATGTCAGAGAAGTTATTGAGAAATGTAAGAAAGAGGCAGGCAATATATTTAGTTCTACACGGCCGATCCTTTTTATTGATGAAATTCATAGATTCAGTAAAAGTCAGCAAGATTCATTGTTAGGGGCGGTTGAACAGGGTGTCGTGACTTTGATAGGAGCTACGACAGAGAATCCCTCTTTTGAAGTGATCAGACCGTTATTATCTCGCACGCAAGTCTATACCCTCAAATCACTTGATAAAGGAAACTTGGAATCTTTGCTTGAAAGGGCTTTGAAAAATGATGCGATACTGTCTAAACGAAAAATTGAAATCAAGGAGACTGACTCATTATTCCGCTTTTCGGGAGGTGATGCAAGAAAATTACTGAATATTCTTGATTTGATTGAACAATCCACGGAAGAGGATAAAACAATTGTGATTGATGATGAGACAGTAACGAATAAACTACAGGAGAATCCAGCTGCTTATGATCGGAATGGTGAGCTTCATTATGATATAATCTCTGCTTTCATAAAGTCAGTAAGAGGAAGTGACCCTGACGCGGCAGTTTATTGGTTGGCAAGAATGGTAGCCGGAGGGGAGGATCCCGAGTTCATTGCCCGTAGGCTTGTCATTCTTGCAGCAGAGGATATAGGTTTAGCTAACCCGAACGCCCTATTGCTTGCAAATGCCACTTTTGAATCTCTGCAGAAAATAGGTTGGCCGGAGGGAAGAATTATTCTGGCGGAATGCACCGTATATTTGGCCGCATCTCCAAAAAGTAACTCTGCTTACAAATCAATAGCGGCAGCGATGAGCGCTGTTGAACAGACAGGAAATCTTCCGGTGCCATTACATCTTCGGAATGCTCCAACAAAGCTTATGGCGGATCTTGGTTATCATGAAGGTTACAAATATGCGCACGATTATAAAGGCAACTATGTCGAGCAGCAATATTTGCCCGATGAGCTTAAAAATGCAAGATTCTGGAATCCTTGTGATAATTCTCAGGAAGCTAAGATGTGGGAAAGACTTCAAGACCTCAAAAAGGGGTAGTTAATCCCTCAATAATGGACAGAGGAAATAAATATTTTTCATTAGTTTTTTCAATTTTGTTGTTTTTTATTTTGCCGTAAAATATAAAACCATTAAATTTGCCAATACTAAACTTTCAATAATACTTAAATTCATGAAAAAACACAATTTTTATGCTGGCCCGAGCATCATGAGCCAGTTCACTATCGAAGAAACTGCCAAGGCAGTTCATGATTTTGCGGGAATGGGTCTTTCTATTTTGGAAATCTCCCATCGCAGTAAACAGTTCCAGGCTGTCATGGACGAAGCTGTGGCGCTCTTCAAAGAACTCCTTGAGATTCCCGAAGGATACAGTGTACTGTTCCTTGGAGGTGGTGCAAGTCTGCAGTTCGCTATGGTTCCGATGAATATGCTTGCGACTAAGGCTGCTTACCTTGACACAGGTGTCTGGGCAAGCAAAGCCATCAAGGAAGCTAAACTCTTCGGTGACGTTGATGTCGTGGCATCTTCCAAAGACCGCAACTACAACTATATTCCGAAAGATTACGTGGTTCCAACAGACGTGAACTACTTCCACTATACATCCAACAACACTATCTACGGAACAGAAATCCGTAAAGATCCGGATGTGCCTGTAAGAATGATTGCAGATATGAGTTCTGATATTTTTAGCCGTCCTGTTGACATTTCTAAGTATGACCTTATCTATGGCGGTGCTCAGAAGAATCTTGCTCCTTCAGGTGTGACATTTGTTATCGTCAAAGACGATGCGCTCGGCCATGTTGATCGTGTTATCCCGACAATGCTTGATTATCGCACTCATGTTAAGAAGGGGTCAATGTTCAATACACCCCCGGTGCTTCCTATTTTCTCTGCTCTCCAGACTCTCAAATATTATAAGGAACTTGGTGGCATTCGTGCTATCGAGAAAATGGATATCGCTAAGGCAGATTGTCTATATGATGCCATCGATGGCAGCAAAATGTTTGTGGCAACTGTGCCTAACCACGAAGATCGTTCTATCATGAACGTTTGCTTTGTGATGAAACCGGAGTATAAGGAGCTTGAAAAAGACTTTATTGATTTCGCTACCGAAAGAGGTATGGTAGGCATTAAGGGTCATAGAGATGTTGGTGGATTCCGTGCATCCCTTTACAACGCGCTCCCGATGGAGAGCGTTAAGGCTCTTGTAGAAACTATGAAAGAGTTTGAGGCTAAGCATTGAGATTTATAATGTGTCCTTTATAGGATACAAAAAGAAGAAATTATGAAAATTCTTGTTTTTACAGAAAAACCTTTTGCTCCTGCTGCTGTAAAGGCCATTGAAAATGTTGTCAATGCTTCTGGTAATGACATGGAGCTGGTTGAGCGAGGCACTCGCGCTGATCTTCTTGAGGCAGTAAAGAATGCGAACGGTCTCATTGTGAGAAGTGATGTGATTGACGCTGAAGTTATGGATGCTGCCAAAGATTTGAAAGTGATTGTAAGAGCCGGAGCCGGCTACGACAATATCGATCTGAAAGCTGCTACAGAACGCGGTATCTGTGTGATGAATACACCGGGGCAAAATTCAAATGCAGTAGCGGAGCTCGTTTTCGGCATGATTGTTATGATGTGCAGAAATCAGTATAACGGCACATCCGGTTCTGAATTAAAGGGAAAATCTCTTGGCATTTATGCATTCGGTCAGGTTGGTAGAAATGTGGCTCGTATTGCCAAAGGTTTTGGTATGAAAATTGAGGCATTGGATGTTTTTGTCCCTGATGAGGTTATGGAGGCAGAAGGTGTTTCACCTGTTCATGATGTTAACGCTCTTTTCTCTCAGAATGATTTCGTGTCACTTCACATTCCGGCTACTCCGGAGACGAAAAACTCTATCGGTTATGATCTCGTAATGAAAATGCCGAAAAACGGAGTTCTTGTGAATACCGCCCGTAAAGAGGTTATTGATGAGGAAGGTTTGAAGAAGGCACTTGAGGAGCGTCCTGATCTCCGTTACGTAAGCGATATCAAACCGGCTTCCGCAGAAGAGTATGAAAAGCTTTTCGGACCGAGAGTTTTCTTTACTCCTAAGAAGATGGGTGCACAGACAGCTGAAGCAAATTTCAATGCAGGAGTTGCTGCTGCTGAGCAGGCTATCGCTTTCCTCAAAGACGGTTGGAACAAATATCAGGTAAATAAATAATTTGATCTCTATTTTAATTTTATCCCGGCATATCTTTTTTGGTATGCCGGGTATATTTTAATATGACGCAGACTCATACATCTCTCTCCGTTGGCAAAGGATTGCTTGCAATCTCCCCTATCATTGTCTTTTTGGTTCTCTATCTTGTTACATCATTGATTATTGGAGATTTTTACAAGATGCCCATCAGTATTGCAATGTTTTTGGCGATGGTGTGGGCTCTTACCTTCCTCCAAGGACGTTCTTTGACAGATAGGTTAAATGTTCTGACAAGGGGGGCTTCTGAACCGAATGTCATATTCATGATATGGATTTTTATCCTTGCAGGAATCTTTGCCGCTGTAGCTCGTTATATCGGTGCTGTTGAGGCTACAGTTAATCTGGCGATTGCATCTTTACATCCTTCTTTGATAGTGCCGGGATTATTTCTCATCACATGTTTTATTTCAATGGCAATCGGAACATCCGTTGGTACTGTCGTTGCTTTGACTCCTATTGCTGTAGAGATGGCAGCTGATACTGGAGGTTCTGTTCCTTATTTTGTCGCTATTGTGCTTGGAGGAGCTTTCTTTGGTGATAATTTGTCATTTATTTCAGACACGACTATTGCCGCTACTCGCACGCAAGGTTGCAATATGAAAGATAAATTTATGGCTAACCTTCGTATAGTTCTTCCGGCGGCTCTACTTTCTCTTATTGTATATTGTCTTAATGCCCCTGAGATTAGTATCGAGGTTGAGAATGTTGAAAATAAAGAAATTTGGCTTATGGTTCCCTACCTTATCGTAATTGTCTCAGCAATTGCAGGTGTAAATGTTGTCCTCGTGCTCATACTCGGTATTTTTTCTGCTTGTTTAGTGGGAATCTGTTATGGAAATGATTTTCTGCAACTCGCATTTATAAGTGGAGAGGGTGTGGACTCCGTGGGAGGGCTTATTATAATAACCTTAATGGCGGCCGGCCTTCTTGCTATTATAAAAGAGGCGGGTGGTATAGACTTTATTTTAGCAGTTTTGAGCAAGAACCTAAATTCTTCCAAAGGAGGTCAATTAGTTATTTCATTAATTACAGGACTTGTAAATCTCTGCACAGCAAACAATACTGTAGCAATCCTGACAGTTGGTTCAGTAGCCAAAGATATTTCTTCAAGATTTGCTATCAGTCCCAAAAGAAGTGCCTCATTGCTTGATACTTCATCTTGTATCGTACAGGCTCTCATTCCTTACGGTGCCCAAAGTTTGATGGCAGCATCTCTTTCTTCATTATCTCCTGTGGAGTTTTGGCCGTATTTATTCTACCCCCAGATACTTGCCGGAATACTTTTGTTAACTATTTTGTTTAGTAAAGGGAATAAAAAAGAGCTTGATTAATCAAGCTCTTTTTAAATTATGATTGTTTAGTTGAGACCGTCAGAGATACTGTTCCTAACTCAGTTGCTCCTTCAGGCAAATCTTCTTCGGATTCAACAACATTCAAAGGGAAGACAGTCTGAATATTTGTCAAAGTCTTATCTACTTGTAAGACCACTCCCGTCAGACCTAAACTGTGTTTCCCAATTCTGAACCCTTCAGTGCTGAATGAGGTAGTGAAGATATTCTCAGGATTAATCGGAAGCGGATGACCATCAACAAAGTATTCAACCCTCTGGATTGTAGCGTTCTGGTCTGTCAATGAGATCACTTCAAGTTTATCTACGGATACAGTTGCGCCTGCCACTGTGTATAACTCGTCTCCTACAGCACTGACTCCGCTCAGTTCAATTGTGATGTCCACTTCTGCAAGGTCATTATCATCATTACATCCTGTTAGCGCCAACAGAGGAACAAAAAGCAGAAATAATAAAAATTTTTTCATTTCAATTACAAATAATTAATTTTACGGGTGAATCTCCTGCAAGAGATTATTTTCTTCTGTTATTATAACACCTCTTGGAGAAGATGGTTTTTTTAACTAATAAAAAAGAAGCGATGAAATGTCCATCGCTTCTTCTTAGATTACTTTTATGTGTTTCAATCGAGTTTGTGTATAACTAAGCCTGAACGTAGCTTTGGTTCAAACCAAGTTGTTTTAGGCGGCATTATATTTCCGCTGTCTGCGATATTCATAAGTTGATCCATAGTGACAGGATACAGCGCTAATGCCATTTTCATTTCACCACTGTCAACCCTTCTTTTGAGTTCTCCTAAACCTCTGATACCGCCGACAAAATCAATTCTCTTGTCGCTGCGGAGGTCAGTAATTCCAAGAATATCACGGAGAATCAAGTCTGAGGAAACTGTTACATCAAGCACCCCTATTGGATCGTCATCATTAAAGGTGCCAGGTTTAGCGGTAAGTGAATACCACTTCCCTCCAAGATATAGAGAAAAATTGTGTAGACCGCTGGGAGAATATATTTCCTCCCCCTTGTCCTCTACTATAAAGTTATTGGAAAGAGCCTGAAGGAATTCATCTTCTGAAAGACCGTTCAAATCCTTGACAACTCTATTGTAGTCAATGATGTTCAAGTGTGAAGCCGGGAACGCAACTGCAAGGAAATAGTTATACTCTTCATCTCCCTTATGGTCAGGATTGTTTTGGGCTTTCTCGGCACCGACAAGAGCAGCAGCTGCTGAACGGTGGTGACCATCGGCTATATAGAGATTGGGGATTGCGTCAAAGAGCTCGGTGATGCGGTTGATGGTTGCCTCATCTTCAATCACCCATAAAGTGTGTCCAAAACCATCCGGAGCTATGAAATCATATTCTGCCGGTTTGGAAGTCTCTTCGCGAATGATTTTCTCAAGCTCTTCGTTATCGGGGAATGCAAAGAAAACCGGTTCGATATTTGCGTTGTTGACACGGACGTGTTTCATTCTATCTTCTTCCTTGTCGCGTCTTGTCAACTCATGTTTTTTGATTCTTCCTTCCATATAGTCGTTTACCCAAGCTCCCACAACGAAACCATATTGAGTACGACCATTCATGGTCTGCGCATAGATATAATACTTCTCTTTATCATCCTGTACGAGCCAGCCGTTTTCCTGGAATTTAACAAAATTCTCAACAGCTTTGTCATAAACTTTGGGATCATGTTCATCAAAGCCTATTTCAAAATCTATCTCAGGTTTGATGATATGATAGAGGGATTTCTCATTACCCTCGGCTTCTTTTCTGGCTTCCTCGCTGTTGAGCACGTCATAAGGGCGAGAAACCACTTTTTCAACAAGGTGGCGTGGAGGACGTACACCTTTAAACGGTTTGACTTTTGCCATTTCGATGTGTTTTTATGGTTGTTAGATTATTTATAGCGAATATCATCGCTTTTGGCTCTGGTTTGTGTCATGGAGGCAATCCTTACATATCCCGTAAATGCAGATAGAAACATAAGATGGAGAGAATCCTTGCAATTTCAGATTCCTGCTGTCTGCATCCGGGAATTCGACATCAAGCTCGGTGATCTTACCACACTGTGTGCAGATTAAGTGAGAATGGGTTTTATCTGCCACTTCATAACGAGCTTGATGTGTGTCAAAGATCAGCTTCCTGACAATCCCTGCTTCGGATAAGAGATCTAAGGTATTGTAAATTGTCGCTTTGCTAACATGATATCCCCTTTTATCAAGCAGATTATATAGGAGGTCAGCGTCAAAGTGACCATTACATTCGAGTGAGCAATAAAGAATTTCAAACCGCTCTGGAGTTTTCCGCAAACGTTTTGATTTTAAAAATTCAGTAAATTTGTTTTTTACTTTATTTATTTCATTATTATCACTCATTCTTTCCTTTCTTATCTCCTTCCTCTGTATAAGAGATGTTGCAAAGTTAATTAGCAACTTTGATATATCCAAATAAAATGTATAAAGAAAAACAAAAACTTTTTTAACTTTAGATTATGGCTATTGTTGTTGCTTGCCGCATCCGATTGATAAAGAAAATGCTTCGTAATATGAGCAATATGTAAATAAGTATTGTGGTATTAAATATTATATGTATCCTACCTCAGTAATTATTTAGCGCCTTTAGGGATAATATTTGTACATTTTGCTATTTTTTATTAATTTTGCCCAAAATGAATTCTAATACATTAATGGATTCTTTTTGAATTTTAAATCTGATATTATGACTCATTTAAATAATATACCTACGGGTTCTCTCAAGATGATCGCTCATTTTGGCGCGTTGCTAACTATGATAGCCTGGGGTTCTTCTTTTCTATGTACAAAAGTGCTTATGACAGAAGGCGGCTTCACACCCGTCGAGATGTTTGTATACAGATTCGCTGTAGCATACATTCTCCTGCTTGCCCTTACGTTCAAACACATTCTGTCTAACAACTGGAAGGATGAATTGCAATTTTTAATTTGCGGTCTCTGTGCGGGATCTTTATATTTTGTCACCGAAAACTATGCATTAAAACATACCACAGCAGGAAATGTATCTTTATTGGTGGCTATTTCTCCTGTTTTTACGGCTGTTCTTTTATCCGTTGTCTACAAGACGAGAATGAAGTCAGGAGTCATAATTGGTTCAATCATCGCCTTCATGGGGGTTGCGTGTGTGATTTTCAGTAATGGTGAGGGATTTGAGATTAGACCTGTCGGAGATATTCTTGCCTTGGTTGCTTCTCTCTCATGGGCTATTTATACTGTTGCAGTAAAAAGACTCAGTCCTATTTACAACTCCTTGTTTGTGACCAGGAAAATCTTTTTCTATGGTGTTGTAACTGCCTTTCCCCTATTGCTAATTCAAAAAGAACCTTTGCATTTTTTTGATTTGTTCAATGGAGAATACCCAAGTTATACCATAAATTTTGCTTTCCTGGTTGTCTTCTGCTCTGTCTGTGCATATCTTATCTGGAATGAGGCAATGAAAATTCTTGGTCCGGTAACAGCAAACAATTACTTATATCTTCAGCCTATGGTAACTATGGTGGCGGCTTATTTTATTCTTGGAGAGATTATCACTCCTATGGGATACATAGGCTGTTTTCTTATCATAGGAGGTCTTATCATTTCAGATAAACTTCGCATAGGAAGAGATAAGGAATAGCCAACTGATTGTTTCCGGAAATTGTTAGAATATCTATAACATTTAATTTTTCAATTATGGAATTATTTGAGATGTGTATTCAAAGTGTTCCGGAGTCGGAATATTCCGGAATCGTTAAGGAGGCTCTTAAAATAGCCTATGAGGCGGGAGAGATAATGTTAGAATATTTCCGCGCTAAATCTCTGGAATCAGAAGTAAAAAGTAATTCAAGCGATGTCGTGACGGAGGTGGATAGAAATGTCGAAACTTTTGTCAGAAAAGCGATAAAAGATTTACATCCTGCACATGGTATTATTTCAGAGGAGTCTCAACCGATACCCTCAAAAGGTGATTGGTGTTGGGTTGTAGATCCGTTGGACGGTACAACGAATTTTAGTCAAGGACTTCCTGTCTTTAATATATCGATAGGAATAGAGAAAAATGGAGAGACTATGGTTGGCGTTGTCTATGCTCCATATTTAAGAGAGATGTTTTTTGCTGTCAAGGGATGTGGAGCATTTTTTAACGGTAAGCAAATACATGTAAGCCAAAAAAAGAATTTGGAGACAGCGGTGGTTGCGACCGGACTCCCTTACGATAAGAAGGATAATCCGGACAATAATCTTAAGGAAGTTGCTTGCGTTGCTCCGGAGGTTAGAGGTTTAAGAAGGCTTGGCTCAGCAGCTTTGGATATGGCATATGTAGCCGCGGGATTTTTTGATGCCTATTGGGAGCTTGATTTGAAACAATGGGACGTCTCGGCAGGTATGTTGCTTGTAAGAGAAGCTGGAGGAGATATTTTCCATTTGCGTAGAAACCGTAATTATTCCATTCTTGCATGTGCTCAAACTCTTGCCTCTCCTTTACTGGAGATTCTTTTGACTCCAACAATTAAATCGTAAGATTATTCAAAAATTTCGAAATTCAAGAGGTGTAAGCCCTACATGTTTTTTAAAATATTTTCCGAAGAAAGATTGAGAAGGAAAATGAAGTTCGTCGGCTATTTGTTGAATATTAAGATTTGTGGATTTTAGAAGAACTTTTGCTTCCAAAATCACATATCTGTCAATCCATTCTACAGCTGAAAATCCCGTGCATTTTTTTAGTGTACGGGATAAATGTTTTGAAGTGACCTTCAGTTCGCGAGCATAGAAATCAAGAAACCTTTCTTTCTTGAAGTGTTGTTGTACGAGCTCAATAAATTTATCTGACAATCGGCTCCCGGTTGTTGAAGGCTTTTGTATGGCATATTCGAAACATCGGTAGGCTGTCTCAAGAAAGAAAGAGGCAACCGCAAGAGCCATCGCCTGATAGCCGTAAGGATTTTCGTTATTACTGAAAATTTCAGCAATGTGGGAATAAAACCTATTAAAAGATTCAGCCATCCTTTTGTCTATGGAAATTACTTGTGAACGAGAAGCACTGATAAAAGGATGGCAATCTTTAAGTAGGAGATGGAGATTATTAGTGAATCTTTTCGAAATGACCATAAATGAGCACCGAAAGTCTTTGCTGAATCCTCTAATCTGCAAAATTTGATCCCTCCGGATATTGACTATACAGGGAGCCGAGATATCCAGAGGGTGTAGATCAAGTTCTGCAGATATATCTCCTTCTTTAACAAATATCGATACATTTGCAGAAAACTTTATTGGATCAGAGATATCAGGCACCATCCCAGCGGAAAAGTCATGGGTTACCCATACATCTGCCGCCAGAATATGTGATACTTTCTCTGAAAGATCGACGTCATAAGATAGCTTCACGTCCATCTGAAAAATTTTTAGTTAACACCTATATGCAAGCTATTTTCATGCAAAACCTTTCTTCTTCAAAAGTTCAAGAAACGAGGATGATACCGCCTCATTCATCTCCTTGGGATATCTGATTTCAGTGAATACGTGGGCAAGGTTTGGTTTCTTGTTTATCTGCACAAATTCTTTATTTGCTGGAAAGTCTTCCTTTTCTTTAAACAGAGCTTTTATTTCTTCCTCTGAGTCGTGCCGGTATGCCTCTTTGTGGAGAATTGCATTGAGAGGAAGGCGTTCAGTTGGCTCACTTTCTTTTTCAATATATCCGATTGCAAGGCTTGCCACCGGAACGACCAGATCTGGGAGCTCAAGGAGTTTGGAAATATTTTCGGCATTGTAGTTTACCGTTCCAAGATAGCAAGTACCCAATCCTTCCATTTCTGCAATGGTTGTTATTTGCTGCGCCATGATCACCGCATCTGTCAGGGCAACAATGAAAGAATGGAAATTGTTGTAACCGGGAGCTGCATCACTTATTTCGCACCACTGAGAGAAGCGATTGAAATCCGCGCAAATTGTGAGGATTACTGGTGCTGTAGCTGCCGCAGGTTGATTGAAATGCTGCTCGGCCAACTTCTCTTTCAAGTCAGTCTTTCTGGTTTCAATAATTGTATATAGTTGCATATTGCCACATGTGGGAGCCTTTGCAGCTGCTGAGACGATAGCTTCAATAATTTCCTCCGGAACATTTTTTGAAGAAAATGAACGTACGGAAGTTCTTTGTGTAAAATATTTATTGATCATACGGAATGTTTTTTATTTTTCTTACATATTTATATCTGACGTTGTAGTCTGGAGAAAGAAAGTTTTTATTCCTAATCGCAAAATTAAGGAAAATTTTTTGTAAATTTGCACAATCTGGGAGAAGATATTTATGTAAATAATCCATATCCCGGTTAATACACAAACAATTAATATCTTATCTAACCAACTGAAAACAGATGGCAGATTTGCAAACTTTTTCTTATGATGAGGCATTCGAAGCCTCATTGGAATATTTCAAGGGCGATCAACTTGCCGCAAGAGTGTGGGTGACCAAGTACGCTTTGAAAGATTCTTACGGCAATATCTACGAGAAGACTCCTGATGACATGCACTGGCGCATCGCAGAATCAATATCGCGGATAGAAAACAGGTATCCCTCCCCTTTGTCGAAAGAAGAGGTTTATGAAGTGTTAAAAGATTTCCGATATATTGTTCCACAGGGTAGTCCGATGGCCGGCATAGGAAATAATTTTCAAGTTGGCTCTCTCTCAAATTGTTTTGTGATAGGATTAGACGGAAAACCTGATTCCTATGGGGGCATTGTCAAAATAGACGAAGAACAAGTTCAGTTGATGAAGAGAAGAGGTGGAGTCGGGCATGATCTTTCCCATCTTCGCCCAAAAGGTACTCCTGTAAAAAATTCCGCTCTCACATCGACAGGTCTTGTTCCCTTTATGGAACGCTACAGTAATTCCACAAGGGAAGTAGCACAGGATGGACGTCGTGGAGCTTTGATGCTTACAGTTGCTATCAAGCATCCTGATTCAGAGGGTTTCATTGATGCAAAAATGACCCCCGGAAAAGTGACGGGAGCCAATGTCTCGGTTAAACTTGATGACGAGTTTATGACGGCGGTAACTGAAGGAACACCCTATATGCAACAGTTTCCTGTAGACTCTTCTGACCCTTTGATGAAAAAGGAAGTGGATGCAAGGAGTATTTGGAAAAAAATAATTCATGATGCATGGCAGAGTGCAGAACCCGGTGTGCTTTTCTGGGACACTATAAAAAAGGAAAGTCTTTCTGACTGTTATTCTGATAAAGGATTTGAAACTGTTTCTACGAATCCATGTGGTGAAATCCCATTATGTACTTACGACAGTTGCCGACTCCTCGCAATTAACCTTTATAGTTATGTCCAGAATCCTTTCACAAAGGATGCTTTTTTTGATTTTGACCTTTTTAGAAAGCATGTTGCAATCGCTCAAAGAGTAATGGACGACATTATTGACCTTGAGCTTGAGAAAATAGATGCAATAATGGAGAAAATCAAGGATGATCCGGAAACTGACGAGGTGAAACATACGGAGCTTAACCTTTGGACAAAAATAAAAAGGAAAACAGCTATGGGAAGGCGCACAGGTTGTGGAACTACCGCTGAAGGTGATATGCTTGCAGCGCTTGGGCTACGCTATGGCACCCCCGAAGCAACAGATTTTTCCGTTAAAGTGCACAAGGAATTAGCTCTGGCCTATTTCAAAGCTTCTGTTGATTTAGCTGAACAAAGGGGTGCTTTTGAGATGTATGATGCGGAGAAGGAGAAAAACAATCCTTTCATAAATCGTTTGAAAGAAGCAGCCCCGGAGCTTATAGAAAAAATGGAGAAAGTCGGACGTCGAAACATATCTTGTTTGACTATAGCACCAACCGGCACAACTTCGCTCATGACAAGAACTACTTCGGGAATTGAACCGGTTTTCCAACCGGTTTATAAAAGGAGACGTAAGGTGAATCCCGGGGATGAGAATGTCAGAATTGATTTTGTTGATGATATGGGTGATTCATTTGAGGAGTATATTGTCTATCATGATAAATTCCTTGAATGGATGAAAATTAATAATATTCAGCAGGAGGCAACACTTACTCCGGAACAGCTCGAAGATTTAGTGGCAAAATCTCCTTATTATAAAGCCACGGCTTCTGATGTTGACTGGATGGAGAAAGTAAGGATGCAAGGCGCGATTCAGAAGTGGGTAGACCATTCAATCAGCGTAACTATTAATCTTCCGAATGATGTCACTGAAGATCTTGTAGAAAGTTTATATTTGGAGGCTTGGAGAGCTGGATGCAAAGGCTGCACTGTATATAGGGATGGTTCGAGGAATAATGTTCTTGAGTCAGTTAAGAAGAAAGGTGACCATGGATTAAAAACAGGTCTTTTGAATTTGATTCATCTTCCCGATCATACAGTAAAACGTCCCTCGGAGCTTGAAGCTGATGTTGTGCGGTTTCAGAATAACAAAGAGAAATGGATTGCCTTTGTCGGTTTGGTCGATGGTAAGCCATACGAGATTTTCACTGGGCTTGCAGATGATGAGGATGGTATCTTTTGTCCGAAATCAGTAACTCATGGAAAAATCATCAAGGCAGTCGATGATAAAGGCAAGAAAAGATACGATTTTCAGTTTATAAATAAAAGAGGCTATAAAACCACAATCGAAGGATTGAGCGATAAATTCAATCCGGAGTTTTGGAATTATGCCAAACTTATCTCAGGTGTGCTTCGATATGGTATGCCTATAGATCAAGTATTGAAGTTGGTGAGTGGTCTTGATCTTGATTCCACCAGTATCAACACGTGGAAAAACGGAGTGGAAAGAGCGCTCAAGAAATATATTCCGAATGGGATGCAGGCAAAGGGTGCAAAATGTCCTAATTGTGGGGCTGAGACATTGATATATCAGGAAGGATGTCTCATTTGTACAACTTGTGGAAACTCACGTTGCGGATAAGACAGTAGAATATTTTAACAAAAACAGATTCTTTTTAATTGAAGTTGATTAAACTGTATATGCACATAAGTATTTTTTAATATAGAGAGTGCTCTTTGATCGTCTTCAGCCATCTTTCGGGATGTTTTTAGCTCGAAGAGGAAGTTTAGCTCTCGCTAAACGACCGATTAGAACTAAATTATCACCTCCCAAATCCGGCTAAATACACACAAAGAAAAGTCTATACAACTTCATTTCGAAAATTAAAATAAGAAGTATGTTTTCAAATATAGTTATCTCATGAAAATCTCTTTCAATTTAAATTATCACACTGAGTGGGGTGAATCCATCTATCTCTGTGGAGACATTCTTCAACTGGGAGGTGGTGACCCGAGAGAGGCGCTGGAGATGAAACTTACTGCTCCCGATACTTGGGAACTGGAAGTTGAATTTGATGGCGACCCCGGAAACTTCAATTACTTCTTCATTGTAAAGGCGCCAGAAAAGGCTTGGCGTTTTGAATGGGGAAAACCACATCGTTTTGTTGCAAATCCTGCTATTCAAGAGGTTAAAAACTTTGACTCTTGGCAGTCTATGCCTGACGATAAACCATATTATTCTACTGCGTTTGTAAACGGTATGCTTAAGAGATCTCACAAAGATGAGCCTCTACCCTCTTTGCCTGATACAATACAGTTCAGAATATATGCTCCGATGATTGAGCCTGATGAAGTGCTTGCCATTAGTGGTGAGGGTGATTTTCTCGGTAATTGGGACCCAAATCATGCCATTCAATTGAATGATGCTCTTTATCCTGAATGGGTTGTTAATTTGCCTTTGTCGGAATTTAAAGAGCCTTTCGAATATAAATTCCTCATTCAGAAGAAGGAAACTAAGGAAGTTGTCGGCTGGGAAACTATCAACAACCGAATCTGTGGCCTTGTGAATGAAAAACCATCTACTCAGATTGTTGTAGACGGTCTGAGATTTGCAAATCCACGTAACAACTGGAAGGGAGCCGGCACAGCAATTCCTGTCTTCTCAATACGAACCGAAGAAGATTTTGGAGTTGGCGATTTCTATGATATTAAGAAAATGGTTGACTGGTGTGTCATGACCGGTCAGAAGATGCTTCAGGTTCTCCCGATAAATGACACTACAAAAACTGGCACTTGGGTAGATTCTTATCCTTATAGTGCGAACTCAACATTTGCTCTTCATCCTATGTATGCTCGCCTTGAAGCTATAGGTGAGCTAAAGGATGTTGAGAGAATGAATCACTATAAGAAGATAGCTGAGGAATTAAATCAGCTCCCGCAAGTGGATTATGAGGCGGTTAATAAGGCGAAAACTGAATATCTGAAGGAAATCTTCTCTCAAAATGGAAAAGATGATCTTGCGTCAGATTCATTCAAGAAGTTTTTTGACCATAATTCCTCTTGGCTTACTCCATATGCCGTATGGAGAGTGTTAAGCGATAAATTTGGAACTCCTGATAATGAAAAATGGGAGGAATATGCCGTATATGAGAATGATAAGATAGCTAAGTTTATCTCGGAAAATGAAGAAGAGATGAAACTCCACTATTTTGTTCAGTATCATCTTGACAAGCAGTTGAGGGAGGTTCGTGATTATGCACACAACCACGGTGTGGTTCTTAAGGGAGACATCCCTATTGGAATCGGTCGTTTCAGTGTTGATGCTTGGCAGCGTCCATATTTGTTCAACATGAATTGCCAGGCCGGTGCTCCACCGGATGATTTCTCAGTTCTTGGGCAGAACTGGGGATTCCCTACTTACAACTGGGATGAAATGGCAAAAGATGGATTCCAATGGTGGAAAGCTCGTTTCAGAAAAATGTCTGAATATTTCGATGCTTACCGTATTGACCATATTCTCGGATTCTTTAGGATTTGGGAAATTCCTATGGACGCGATTCACGGTTTGCTCGGGTATTTCAATCCCGCTCTCCCCTTCTCACCGGAAGAACTTAGACATAGTTTTGATTTCTGGATTAATCCGGATGTTCAGACGAAACCACTTATATTGGAGTGGATGCTAAGCGACTTCTTTGGTGAGTATGTTGATGAGGTAAAGAACACCTACCTGGAGCAACTTAATGAGGGTCGGTATAGACTTCGTCCATTTGTCGATACTCAGCAGAAAGTGATGCATTACTTCTCATCGCTTGAGCAGAATGACAAGAATAATAGAATATGCAATGCCCTTTTAGGTTTGATTGATGATGTCCTGTTTATTGAAGATCCCTATAACAAAGGACACTATCATCCTCGTATCTCTGCTCAATTTACATATCAGTACAGAATATTGACTGACTATGAAAAGTGGTGTTTCAACAGACTCTATACCGACTTCTACTATAAGCGTCACAATGATTTCTGGTATGGGAAAGCAATGTGGAAACTTCCTCCATTGATTGATTCTACCGGTATGTTGACTTGTGCGGAAGATTTAGGTATGATACCTGACTGCGTGCCGGAGGTAATGCGTCGTCTTGAGTTGCTTTCGCTCGAAATCCAGAGAATGCCTAAAGATCCTCAGCAAGAATTCGGTGATACTTGGCACTATCCATACTTCTCCGTCTGCACTACTTCTACTCATGATATGGGTGGAATACGCTCATGGTGGGAAGCTGACAGAGCTGTGACCCAAAGGTTCTACAATAACGCACTACATGAAGGCGGAGAAGCACCATACTTTGCCGAGCCTTGGATTTGTAAGAAAATCATTGATTTGCAACTGAAGTCACCTTCGATGCTTTGCATCCTTCCATTGGCAGACTGGCTGTCTTCTGATGGGGAACTTCGTCGTGAGAATCCACATGACGAACAGATTAATGAACCAGCAGAGGTCCACCACTATTGGAGATACAGAATGCATCTTACAGTTGAGGAGCTCATGAAGCAAGATGGCTTCAACAGAGAGATGCTTTCCGGTATTCGCTCGTCAGCACGTTAAAATTACGTAATTAAGCATAACAAAAATCCTGAGAGAAGTTTTCTCTCAGGATTTTGTTAGCTTTTGTTTTATTTGTTATTATCAGATTAAATCGAGAAATTCTTTTCTCAGCTCCGGCTCATTTGCAAATTTGCCGGTGTAATCAAATGTTACAGTGGTCGATTCCTGCTTTTCCACTCCCCTCATCTTCATACACAGATGGCCGGCTTCACATCTTACAATAACACCATCGTTAGGTAGCGTCTCTGAAAGAAGCTGACAAATCTGGGAGGTCAATCTTTCCTGCACCTGAAGTCTCTTTGCATAAGAGTTAGCTATTCTTGCAAGTTTGGAAAGTCCAATCATTTTTCCTTTCGGTATATACCCTATTGCAATGGTGCCAAAAAAAGGAAGTATGTGGTGTTCACACATACTGTAAAACTCGATGTCTTTAACAATTACAATTTGAGAGCCTGCGTGTTCAAAGATTGCCTGTGAAGCTATTTGAACAGGATTCTCCCTGTATCCTGAGGTTATATCAAATATGGCTTTGGCGGCACGTAAGGGTGTCTTAATCAAGCCCTCCCTATCAGGATCTTCTCCGATAAGCCGCAATATCTCCTTATAATGGGCAGCTATCTCAGCTATCCTTTGATCATCAGTCAGCGCTTTTTCCATTATTTTATAACTACAATTTGACATTTGACGATTCGCATTTCAGACGCAAAGTTGGGGAAAGCCTTCTTCATCTCAGTCAAGGCCGCGCTTGCCTCAGCGTTTGTCCTGAAATTACCAACTCTTGTATACCAATTCGGAGAACTTGAATAGGTGTAGACTTGTCCTCTGTATTTGGGGAGTTTTGCGAGTATAGCACTACCTCTTGCCTTTGCACGGGCTTCCAATGTAGACTGGTTTCGTCCATCACTGAAAACCTGTATTCTGAATCCCGGCAATTTATTTACACCTGCTTTTACCGGTGCGCCACTCTCTTTTTTGGTATTACTTCTTACTATGAGGTCAAGGATATTCTGAGGAATATCAATGGAAATATCCCCCTTAGAATTTTTTTCAATTTTATTTATTATGTTTGAATTATTTTCGGCTGTTGCTCCTATCGGCAGAAGAGATAATGAGGCAAACAGCATAAACATCCTTGGAAAATGAAATACTTTCTTTTTCTGTATTTTCATAAAAAAGTTAAATTTCTCTCAGTAGTAAGAACTGAACTCTTGGTTAGGATAATGCGGAAGTAATAGGATGCAGGCTCAGACCGGTAATACCACCTTGTCATGAGCCTGCTCCAATGTTTTAATCGAATGCTTCAATGATACCCATGAAAGAATCAGCCTGAAGGGCTGCGCCTCCAATGAGACCACCATCAACATCTGGTTTAGCAAACAGTTCCTTAGCATTTGATGGCTTGCATGAACCACCATAGAGGATGGAAGTATTGTCAGCAAGCTCGTTGCCATATTTGTCAGCAATCACTTTACGGATGTGTGCGTGCATATCCTGAGCCTGTTCAGCGGTAGCGGTTTTTCCGGTACCGATTGCCCATACCGGCTCATAAGCGATGACTATTTTTGAAAAGTCTTCAGGAGAAAGTTCGAAGAGAGCTTCGACCTGCCCTTTTACAACATCGTTGTAAGTGCCATTTTCTCTTTCTTCCAAAACCTCACCTACACAAAAAATAGGTGTAAGGTCGTTTGCAAGAGCCAGACGGGTCTTTGCAAGTAATTGTTCGTTATTTTCTCCGAAATACTGGCGACGTTCGCTATGACCGAGGATAACGTGGCTTGCACCAGTAGACTTCACCATAGGAGCACTTACTTCTCCGGTATAAGCCCCTTTTTCATGCTCGGAACAGTTTTCAGCACCAAGTTTCAGCGGCTCATCAATCACTCCCTTAACTGAGACGAGGTGAGTGAAAGGCACACAAATCACAACTTCGCAATTTGCTTTCTTCTCTTTGAGTAGATCGTTGATCTGGCTGGCAAGTTCCACACCCTCTTCGAGGACTGTGTTCATTTTCCAGTTTCCTGCTACAATATTTTTTCTCATTTTTTTGATAATTTTCCGCTGTCTTTCGACAGCAATTATTCTTTGCACTGCAAATTTAACGTTTTTATGCCACTTATAAAAATCTTGAACATATAAAAAAACTAAATTATGCTATCCTCTCATATGAGTGTGTTCAATTATCAATCTTTTTTATTAAATTTGCAATGTTTACCTATCTAAGAAATGGATTTTAAATTAACCTCAGATTATCAGCCTACGGGAGACCAACCGGAGGCAATAGCCGAGTTGGTCAAAGGAGTGGAGAACGGAAATCCCCACCAGACTTTGCTGGGCGTTACCGGCTCCGGTAAAACTTTTACAATGGCTAATGTTATCCAGCAAGTTAAGAGGCCAACCCTTATTCTGTCACACAACAAAACGCTTGCGGCACAACTTTATTCTGAATTCAAGACTTTTTTCCCTGAGAATTCAGTGCAATACTTTGTGAGCTATTATGACTATTATCAACCGGAAGCTTATATCCCCTCTTCTGACAAGTATATTGAGAAAGATCTAATGATTAATGATCAGATAGAGAAACTAAGGCTTTCTACGGTTGCATCTTTACTTTCGGGAAGAAGGGATATTGTTGTGGTGTCTTCTGTTAGCTGTATTTATGGTATGGGAAATCCGGAAGATTTTTCACAACAGGTTGTAAATATTACAGTAGGTCAACGAATCTCGAGAAATCTATTCTTACGTAAACTTGTTGATTCATTGTATTCCAGATCTGAGATTGAACTTTCAGCAGGACAATTCCGAGTAAAGGGCGATACTGTTGATATAATGCTTTCTTTTGAAGAAATTCAGCTGAGAGTTGTTTTTTGGGGAGACGAGATCGAAAAGATACAGACAGTTGATCCGATTAACGGTGTCGTGCTTTCTAATCTTGAGGGTTTTAATATCTATCCTGCTAATATTTTTGTCACATCTAAGGAGAGAATGGGTAACGCAATCAATCAGATTTCTTTAGATTTGGGCACCCAGTGTGATTATTTTATGGCGGAAGGTAAGATAATGGAGGCTGATCGTCTTCGTGAAAGAGTCACTTATGACCTTGAAATGATGAAAGAGCTCGGCCATTGTTCAGGTATAGAAAATTATTCAAGATATTTTGATGGAAGAGAGCCTGGTATGAGGCCTTTCTGCCTTCTTGATTATTTCCCGAAAGATTATTTGACTATTATAGATGAGAGCCATGTTACTCTTCCCCAAATTCGAGGGATGAACGGAGGTGACCTGTCAAGAAAAATGAATCTTGTGGAATATGGCTTTCGTCTCCCGGCTGCTATTGATAACAGGCCCTTGAAGTTTGATGAATTTGAAAAGCTGACACCTCAGACAATTTATGTCAGTGCCACTCCCGGAGATTATGAATTGGTTCAATGTGAAGGTGTTTTTACAGAACAAGTAATACGCCCTACAGGTCTGCTTGACCCTGAGATTGAGGTCCGCCCGACGATGAATCAAATTGATGATCTTATGGAGCAGATTCAGCAACGCATTGAGGCAGAAGAAAGAGTCTTAGTGACAACTTTGACAAAAAGAATGGCTGAGGAGCTTGATGAACACCTTCGTAAATGGGGAGTCAGAAGCGCGTACATACACAGCGATGTAGATACATTGGAAAGAATACGGATTCTGGAAGATTTGCGAGAGGGCGTTTATGATGTCTTGATCGGAGTTAACCTCTTGAGGGAGGGCCTTGATTTACCACAAGTCTCACTTGTGGCTATTCTTGATGCAGACAAGGAGGGGTTTCTTCGCAACCATCGTTCGCTTACTCAGACTGCGGGCAGAGCGGCACGAAACGTTCACGGTAAGGTTATCATGTATGCTGATAAGATAACGGACAGTATGCAACGCACTATTGACGAGACGGAACGAAGGCGTGCCAAACAAATTTTATATAATGAACAGCATGGCATAACTCCCCAGCCAATCGTAAAGAAAACGTCTGCAAAAGATCTCATTGAACTTTATGGAGGTGGTGACAAGACTGAAATGCCATCACTGGTTGCTCCTCCGACACGGAAGAAAGAAGTTTCTACAAAGAAGAAAACAACAGAGAATAAGGCTCCGAGACCTTACATCGAGGAGGAACATCAGCTTGGATTAATTGCGGATCCGGTCATTGACTATATGAGTATTCAAGAAATTGAGGTCAGGATTGCAAAATTAAATACCGAGATGGTTAATGCTGCAAGAAAAACGGATTTCTTGGAAGCAGCCCGATTGAGAGACGAGTTACTTACTCTTCAAAGTTTTCTTGAAGAAAAGAAAGAATTACAAAATGAAAAATAATCATTGTAAAAAGGTTGCCTTTCCTCCCTCAATGGATGGAGAAAAGAAACTTTTATCTGACAATAGATTTGATAAAAGCTTATTTCTTCCTACCTCCAAGGATGAAATGGATAGATTGGGCTGGGTGCAACCTGATGTCATACTTTTCACGGGAGATGCATATATTGATCATCCTTCTTTCGGAACATCTGTTATTGGAAGAGTGTTACAGAAAGCTGGATATAAGGTGTGCATAGTCCCTCAACCTAATTGGAGAGATGACCTGCGAGATTTTAAAAAATTGGGTAAACCACGTCTTTTTTTTGGAATATCTGCAGGTGCTATGGATTCTATGGTGAATCATTATACGGCCAACAGACGTCTTCGTCATGATGATGCCTATACAGCCGGAGGAAAGCACGGAATGAGGCCTGACTACCCTACTATCGTATATTCGGGAATACTTAAGAAGCTGTTTCCGGATGTTCCCGTAATAGCAGGTGGGATTGAGGCATCGTTAAGAAGATTATCTCATTATGATTATTGGGCTGATAAGCTCCGTCCGTCTATATTAGCTGAATCATCGGCTGATATGATTAGTTATGGCATGGGAGAGAGAACCATACTTGAAATAGCGCGTCGTCTTGATAAGGGAGAAAATATAGAGAATATAACTGATGTGCCCCAGACAGCTTTTTTCTCAGATTCATCTCCATCCGAAGAGGATATTATTCTTTCTTCTTATGAGGACTGCCTTAAAGATAAATCCAAGCAGGCTAAGAATTTCAGACATATAGAGGAGGAGTCAAATAAGATTCACGGAAAAGTTATCTGGCAAAAGACCGGAAACCGGATGATAAGGGTGAATCCAATGTATCCACCCATGGAAATGGGTGGAATAGATATGTCTTTTGATCTTCCATATACCCGATTGCCGCATCCCAGATACAAAGGGAAAATCATTCCGGCATACGAAATGATTCGTCATTCAGTAAATTTGCATAGAGGATGTTTTGGCGGGTGTGCTTTTTGCACTATTTCCGCTCATCAGGGTAAATTTATATCCTCTCGTTCCAAAGAATCTGTAATGCGTGAAGTAGAAAGGGTTGCGGAAATGCCAGACTTCAAAGGATATATCTCAGATTTAGGTGGACCTTCTGCAAATATGTATGGTATGGGAGGCATTGACAAAAAGATATGTGAAAAATGTGTGAGACCATCCTGTCTCCATCCTAAGGTATGCCCGAATCTTAACACCGATCATTCTCAGCTTCTTGATATTTATAAAGAAGTAAATAATCTTCCTTTCGTGAAGAAGTCTTTTATAGGAAGCGGAGTGAGATATGACCTCGCTATGGCTCCTTGTAAAAATAAAGAAGTTGAGCTTATAAACCGCGAGTATCTCCATGAATTAATAGCGAACCATGTGAGTGGAAGACTGAAAGTTGCACCTGAACATACGTCAGACAGAGTACTTTCAATTATGCGCAAGCCCTCCTTTTCTCAGTTCATTGATTTTAAGAGGATTTTCGATAAGGTCAATAGTATGGAGGGCCTAAATCAACAATTGATACCATATTTCATCTCATCTCATCCCGGATGTAAAGGAGAAGATATGGCTGAACTGGCTGTGGCAACTAAAAAACTGAATTTTCATTTGGAACAGGTGCAGGATTTCACTCCGACCCCAATGACTCTTGCAACCGAAATCTATTTTACCGGTATTCATCCTTATACCGGAGAAAAGATTTTTACTGCTAAAACAGAGAAAGAAAAGCTTAACCAACGGATGTTTTTCTTCTGGTATAAACCTGAGGCAAAGAGAGAGATTATTGAAGAATTAAAAAAACTGCACCGTCCGGATTTGGTTGATGCTTTATATGGTAGTAACGGCCTCCTCCCCTCCCGACGTTTTGCTACCTACAGACGTAAAAGATAAAAGAGGTGAATAGAATTGAATTTATGTATTTCTAACCAACATAGATAATATGAACAAAGTAACAATGGTAATGAGTGGCCTGCTCCTTCCGTTGGCAATCACGGGATGCCATAACGGGAAAGAGGATTCGGCCAAAGTTATTGAGAAGCCTGACATCCAAATTACAGATGGAAAGGTGACACCTGAAGTATTAGCTGCTTTAGGACGTATCAACGAGGCAGTGCCCTCCCCTGACGGAACGAAGATTATCTTCACTCTGTCATACGAAGACATTGAGGAGAACCGTTCGAACGCCGAGATTTACTCTATCGAGGCGGATGGTTCTAACATGACACGGCTTACGAAGACATCAGCTTCTGAATCAAATATTCGGTGGATAGAGAATGGGGAGAGAATTGTTTTTCTTCGTAAGGATGATAAATCCGGGAAGCCACAGATACATTCCATCAAGAGCGATGGGTCAGACCTGAAATGTTTGTCAGATATTCAAAATGGCGTGGAATGTTTTGAAATCTCACCTGATGGAAGTAAGGTGGTTTTTGGTTCTCCGATAGAGCCATATAATAAAAACGAAAAGCTATTTGAGGGTCTTCCTAAGACAACGGGTCGTATTGTTGATGATCTCATGTATAAACATTGGGACGAGTGGGTTACCCAAATTCCTCATCCATTTATAGCCAATTTCTCGCTTGACGGAATATCTGATGCCACGGATATTATGGAAGGTGAGCCTTTTGAATGCCCCATGCGTCCGTTTGGTGGAGCTGAGTCTTTTGCATGGTCTCCTGACAATAAAACTCTTGCTTATGTCTCTCGAAAGCTGAAAGGTCAGGATTATGCATTCTCTACTAATAGCGGTATTTATCTCTATAACCTTGAGACAAAGGAATCTCAGCTGCTGACAGTCGGTAATGAAGGATACGACACCAATCCATCTTTTTCGCCTGACGGTAAAACTTTGGCATGGCTTTCTATGCAGACTCCTAAATATGAGAGCGACAAAAAGCGTCTCATGGTTATGGATATGTCCTCTAAGACTCAAAAGGATCTTACTGAAAAATGGGACTATTGGCCAGAACAATTCGCATGGTCAAAAAATGGAGACTCAATATGGTTTACAGGATACTATGAGGGTGTTTCTCCGGTCTTCAAAATGGATGTCAAGAATAGCACAATTGATACTGTTGCCAATGGACAGTGCGATTTCGCTTCAGTTTCTCCATTGACCGATAACGCTGCTATTGCCCTTCGTCATTCCATGCGAAGCCCGAATGAAATTTGTGTGGTACGCACTGATTCGAAGGATGTAAAGGAAATAACAGATGTAAATAAGGATCTACTTTCTCAATTGAAACTTGGAGAAGTAAAAATGGTGAAGGTTCCAACCTCTGATGGAAAGATGATGACCTCTTGGGTCATCCTTCCCCCAGATTTCGATCCTGAGAAGAAATACCCTGCAATTCTTTACTGTCAGGGTGGTCCGCAGTCTGCTGTTAGCCAATTCTGGAGTTATCGTTGGAACTTTATGATAATGGCAGCTAACGGTTATGTGGTTATTGCCCCCAATCGTAGAGGTGTGCCAGGATTCGGAACTGAATGGAATCGTCAGATTTCTGGTGATTATGGCGGTCAGAATATGAAGGATTATCTTTCTGCTGCTGATTACATAGCTTCTCAGCCATATGTGGATGAAAAGAAATTAGCGGCGGTTGGAGCAAGTTATGGTGGTTTTTCAGTCTATTGGCTGGCAGGACATCATGAAGGACGTTTTGCTGCTCTTATCGCGCATGCCGGCATATTCAACTTGGAAGCTCAATATCTTGAAACAGAAGAAATGTGGTTCGCTGATTTCGATCTTGGCGGCCCATATTGGGAGAAAGATAATGTAGTGGCTCAGCGCACATATGCTACGTCTCCTCATAAGTTTGTAAATAATTGGAACACACCAATACTTGTTACAGTTGGCGAATTGGATTACAGAATCCTTGCTTCTCAAGGAATGATGGCATTTAATGCTGCAAAGATGCACGGTCTGGAAGCTGAAATGCTTGTCTTCCCCGATGAAAATCATTGGATTCTTAAACCACAGAATGCAATTCTATGGCAAAGAGTTTTCTTTAATTTCCTTGACAAATATCTGAAAACAGATAAGTGAATTATATGATAAAATGGTCTCGGCTTAAAGTCCGGGACCATTTTCGTTTAATCATTCTCAAAATTATCAATCTCAAAAGAATCGGAATTAATGTCTTCATCCGGATACATCATATCCCACACTTCTCTCTTATAACCCTCTTCATCGATAAATTCACCTTCCTCTCCCCTTTTCTCCTGTAAGGCTATAAGTCTATGCCATAGATTGTCACAAAAGTTTATGCAATTCACAGTGTCTATCAGTTCTTTTTTATTCTTATCAGTTCTGACATCAAGTTGCAGATAAAATGTTTCTCTGTCTTCAAGCAGATTGAAATAATGATTAAGATTCTGTTCGATATCTACTAACTCCTCAATACTGAAATCATCAGTCTTTTCAAATTTTTTTAGAGTCTTTTCAATCTTTAGAAGTCTTGAATGGATTTTGGTTAATGTTTCCATAATTTTGGTATTAGTTGGTGTCTTTTCTTTTTTAAACTATCAATACTTTTAAATATTGCCGATGTAATCAAATTTGTTTATATCAACCTTCTTTCCATACCTATTTTTAGGTATATTCTATCAGATTTAGAGGTTGAACGAATCTTTACTGAGCATTTTTAATTAATTTTGCTTTACAAAAAAATCTGAAATTAATTTAAAATACCCAATAAATAATAAGGAATGAGATTATCTGAGCTTAAACCTGGCCAAACGGGTGTGATTACAAAAATTCTCGGTCATGGCGCTTTTAGAAAAAGGGTCATGGAAATGGGATTTGTGAAAGGACGTCAAGTCACCATGGTGCTCAATGCTCCATTGCATGATCCGATAAAGTTCAGTTTGATGGATTATGAAGTCTCTTTACGTAAGGCTGAGGCAGCCTTAATTGAGATTGAGACACTTGAAAAATGGATTGTTGAGGAAGATAAGAAACTTAAGATTTCTCCAATTGAAAATAATGAAGACGGAGAGATTTGTGAGTTTAGGAAGGATAGAATTATAAACATAGCGTTAGTAGGGAATCCTAATTGTGGTAAGACTTCCCTTTTCAACATAGTCTCAGGAGCCCATGAAAGAGTGGGTAATTATGCCGGTGTTACTGTGGGTGCCAAGGCCGGTACAATGAAGTATAAGGGGTATCTCTTTAATGTCGTTGATTTGCCTGGTACTTACTCTCTTTCTGCTTACTCTCCAGAAGAATTGTATGTGATGAAATACCTTCAGGATGAAACTCCTGATGTTATTGTCAATGTTGTTGTAGCCTCTAATCTCGAAAGAAATCTATATCTAACCACTGAGTTGATAGATATGAACCGAAGTATGGTGATTGCTCTCAATATGTATGATGAGTTGGAGAAATCCCATGCTGATCTTGACTATGAGACTCTTGGGAAAATGCTTGGCGTACCCATGGTTCCAACCCAAGCATCCTCGGGAAGAGGTGTCGATAAATTGCTGGACACTATCATTGAGGTGTATGAGTTGCGTAATCCGGACACACGCCATATTCATATAAAGATGCGCCCAGAAGTCGAGGCTGCAGTGGCCAGACTCAAGGATGAATTTAAGGCTACCCCTGATATAAGCCAAAAATTCTCTCCTCGATATCTCGCTATAAAAATGCTTGAGAAAGATCCTGAAGTCATAAACATTCTGAAAGATCAACCAAAATTTCAGAATTGGTGTGAAATAAGAGATAATGAGAGCGAGCGTATAGAAAAAGAATTAGGAGAAGATGTTAATTCTATCATCGCATCTGAGAAGTATGGTTTCATACAGGGGGCACTGGCTGAAACACTGTCAGGAGGAGAGAAAGCTACCGAGCAATCCACGAAAATTATTGATGCATTTGTCACCAACAAGCTCTTTGGCTTCCCTATTTTCATTCTCGTGATGAGCTTTATGTTTTGGGCAACATTTCAGGTTGGAGCCTATCCCATGGAGTGGATAGAATCTTTTGTTAGCTGGATTTCTGTAGAAATCGGTCGCTATATGGCAGATGGGCCTTTAAAGGATTTGATTCTTGATGGGATTATAGGTGGAGTCGGAGGTGTTATTGTCTTTCTGCCCAATATTCTAATTCTGTATTTCTTCATTTCATTTATGGAAGACTCGGGATATATGGCGAGAGTGGCTTTCATAATGGATAAGCTTATGCATAGGATGGGATTACATGGGAAATCCTTCATACCGTTAGTCATGGGATTTGGATGCAATGTCCCTGCAATAATGTCAACGAGGATTATTGAAAGCAAATCAAGCCGGATAATTACAATTCTGATAAACCCTTTTATGAGTTGTTCGGCTCGTATTCCAATATATATCTTACTTGCCGGTGCTTTCTTCCCACGATATGGAGCTTGGGTTTTTGCCGGTCTTTATATTTTGGGTATAGTTGTTGCAATCTTTACAGCAAGATTGATGAGGAAATTCTGGTTTAAAAAGGATGAGACTCCTTTTGTCATGGAACTGCCACCTTATCGTCTTCCTACTTTCAAGGCTACTATGAGAAATATGTGGACTAAAGCAAGTCAATATCTCAAAAAGATGGGAGGGCTCATTCTGTTTGCCTCAATCATAATATGGGCTCTTTCTTATTTCCCAAGAGTGACTTATGCAGAAATTCCCTCTGAATTTATAGAACAAGCAAAACAGGATCTTCCTTCTAACACTATAACTGATAAGAACGAAGATGAAATTCAAGATTTGATTACCAATGAGTATCAACAGGAGCATTCCATATTAGGACATATTGGAAAATTTATTGAACCTATAATGAGGCCTTTGGATTTTCATTGGAAAACATGCTGTGCGGCTCTTGCCGGATGTGCTGCCAAAGAAGTAGTGGTCTCGACATTAGGAGTTCTTTATGTAGGAGACGATGATGCCGAACTCCTTGCTGAACGATTGCAAACCCCCTCGAAAGTGACTGGCCAACCACCTTTTACTTTGCCTTCAGCATTAGGATTCCTTGTGTTTATTCTTTTGTATTTCCCGTGTATAGCTACTGTCACTGCAATTTATAGGGAAACTGGAAGTTGGAAATATCCATTATTTTCAGTGGTATATAATACGGCGTTAGCATGGGTTCTTGGTTGGATAGTTTATCGTGTGGCTTTGCTAATAATATAATGAAGTCGTTTAAACTTTTTTACGGGCTTGTTTTTTATAAGAATTTCTTTAAAATGGAACCCTTTTTGTCCGTCTTCAGCTATCTTTCTGGTTGCTTTTTCATCTTCGAAATCCGGCTAAATCCTGATAAAGAAAAAGTTTAAACTACTTCACTATTCGAATTATATAAAAAACAGGCTTGGTGAAACACCAAGCCTGTTTTTTTAAGATAACTATATTTATTTTTCAGAAGAGTCCAGAGGATGGTAGTCAAGATGTGGTTTTTCATCTCCCTCTTTATATGAAGCAACGATAGTGCCACCAATCTGTCCCTCTGCGTTGAGTTGAAGCATAAGCTCAGCTAATTCATCCTCAAGGTATTTCTGTATGGATCTCTTCAACGGACGAGCGCCGAAGTTTTTGTCATATCCTTTGGAAGCAATGAAGCCTTTAGCTTCATCAGTGACATCAAGATGGAATCCAAGCTTCTCGATCCGAGGATAGAAATCTTTGAGTTCAATGTCAATGATCTTAAAGATAGCCTCCTTATCAAGCTGATCAAACATTATAATGTCGTCTACTCGATTAAGGAATTCCGGAGAGAAAGCTTTGTTAAGTGCTTTGGAAATTACTCCGTGTGCCTGTTCTTTGGAAACATTGGCTGTATTGAAGCCTACTCCCCCACCGAATTCTTTAAGCTGACGCGAACCGACATTACTTGTCATAATCAGAATTGTATTTTTAAAATCAATCCTTCTTCCAAGAGAATCGGTAAGGCGTCCTTCATCCATAACCTGAAGTAATAGATTGAAAACATCAGGATGAGCTTTCTCAATTTCATCAAGTAGAACTACGGAATATGGACGTCTGCGGACCTTTTCAGTGAGCTGACCACCCTCTTCATATCCGACGTATCCCGGAGGAGCTCCAACAAGACGCGACACGGTGAATTTTTCCATGTATTCGCTCATGTCCATTCTGATAAGAGCATCTTTGGAGTCAAAGAGATATTCAGCAATTTTTTTTGCCAGATGTGTCTTGCCCACACCAGTTGGACCAAGAAACATAAAGACTCCAATCGGCTTGTCAGGATCCTTCAGACCGATACGGTTTCTTTGAATTGCTTTCACAACTTTTTTGATTGCATCGTCCTGTCCGATAACTGCTCCTTCCAATTGATTACCCATTTCAAGAAGGCGAGCTCCTTCGGCCTGAGCAATTCTTTGGGTAGGAACTCCTGTCATCATTGCGACGACTTCAGCAACTTTTTCATCGTCTACTTCTTGACGCTCTGTATCCAATTGAGATTCCCATTTAACTTTAGCTGCCTCAAGCTCAGCTTTTGTCTTAGCTTCTTTTTCCTTTAGGCTGGCTGCAAGCTGGAAATCTTGAGAACGTGCCGCTGCAAGTTTTTCCTGTGTTGTTTGATCAACCTCTTTTTCAAGACGTTCGATTTCTTCAGGAACAACAATATTGGTAATGTGGACTCTTGACCCTGCTTCATCAAGAGCATCAAGGGCTTTGTCCGGGAAATTTCTATCGCTTACGTATCTTTCAGTTAGCTCAACGCATGCTCGGAGAGCTTCATCAGTATATCTGACATTGTGGTGGTCTTCGTATTTTTCCTTTACCTTTTGAAGAATCTCCAAGGTCTCTTCCGGAGAAGTCGGTTCAACCATCACTTTCTGAAATCTTCTCTCAAGAGCTCCATCTTTCTCTATATTTTGACGATACTCATCGAGAGTTGTAGCTCCAATACACTGGATCTCACCTCTTGCAAGAGCCGGTTTTAGAATGTTGGCTGCATCCATTGATCCCGGAGCGCCGCCAGCTCCTACTATTGTATGGATTTCATCAATAAACAAGATTATATCCGGATTCTTTGAAAGCTCGTCAAGGACTGCCTTTATTCTTTCTTCAAATTGACCGCGATATTTGGTGCCTGCAACCAAACCTGCCATGTCAAGCCCAATGACACGTTTGTCAAACAGAATTCTCGAGACTTTTCTCTGAGTAATTCTCAGGGCGAGACCTTCTACAATTGCAGACTTACCGACTCCGGGCTCTCCAATCAATACTGGATTATTCTTTTTTCTACGGGAAAGAATTTGAGCAAGTCGCTCAATTTCTTCATCCCTTCCGACAACCGGGTCAAGGCGCCCCTCAGAGGCTGCCTTTGTCATGTCATATCCGAATTTATCCAGGGCCGGGGTGTCTGATTTCCCTTTTGCCTGTTTGGAGCCCTTTGAAGAAGGTTGTTGGAAAGATCTGTTGTTTTTTTGTGGAGCGAAGTCATCATCTTCTTCCTCATCTTCAAAGTCTTTCCCATCTTTAGGAAGAGAAGCTTCCGAAAGATTCTGGATGGAGATGTCGAAGTCAAGATAGTTGTCTTTAAATCTCCTTAAAAATTCACTGTCCATAGCTCTCTGGTCGTGTATTAATGCAAGAATTATGTGTTCTCCTGAAATGACATGTGCATTCATTTTTCTTGCTTCTGAGGTGGCAAGTTGGAGATGTCTGATAGCCGAGAGGGAGATTTTAAACTGCTGTTCGAACAGTGTAGTCGTCTCCGTTGGTGCGGCTGAAGTGGCAATTTGTTCCTCAAGCTCTTTGATCATCTCCGGAATGGGCACATTAAGCTGATTGAGAATTTTAAAAGCATAACCTTCCTCATTTCTCAGCGAAGCGAGCACAAAATGCTCGCTTTGAATAGCGGGTGAACCGAATTTCTGTGCTTCTTTCAAAGCGACCTCGAGTATGGGACGAAATTGTTTTGAGAAGTCGTTTTTCATTATTTATTTTCTTCTTTTTTCGTCGTGTCAAAGCAGGAGAAGCATGATCGGAAAGATGTCTTTCCCATTGTTAAATTACAAAAGAAATAACAATTCTCCTGGTTGGCAATTACGTTGAAATAACGCTTAAATCATATATCGACTTAGATGCGTTATATTATAAACAATTGTAATAGTGAAAAAGCAAACATCGTGCCAAATTTTTTCTAATGCAGTAATTTTTTATATAAATTAAGGTCAAGTTAAGAAATAACCGCAAAACAAATGGCTTATAAATTGCAAAATTCAATAAATTTATATAACTTTGCTCCTTGGAAAAAGAGGTTGAAACAGCATGTTTAACGACTTGATTTGTTTCGCCTGTCTTTTATACTCCAGACCTCTTCTCTTAGAAGCTAAATAATAAAAAATGCAAGGAGACGATAAAATTATCCCGATCAACATTGAATCGGAAATGAAAAGCGCCTACATAGATTACTCTATGTCGGTAATTGTGTCAAGGGCATTGCCTGACGTCAGAGACGGTTTTAAGCCGGTACATCGCAGGGTGTTGTATGGCATGAATGAATTGGGCAATTTCTTTTCGGGCGATACTAAGAAATCTGCTCGCGTCGTGGGTGAGGTGATGGGTAAATATCACCCTCACGGCGACTCCTCTATATATTTCACTATGGTCAGGATGGCCCAGGAGTGGTCATTGCGTTATCCCCTTGTGTTCGGTCAGGGAAATTTCGGATCAATAGATGGCGACTCTCCTGCAGCAATGCGTTATACCGAGGTTAAGTTAGCCAGAATGGGAGAAGAAATGCTGCGGGATATTGACAAAGATACTGTTGACTTTGTCCCGAACTTTGACAATACTTTGATGGAGCCTTCCGTCCTCCCGACTCGTATCCCTAACCTGCTTGTCAATGGAGCCTCCGGCATTGCTGTAGGTATGGCTACCAATATGCCGCCACACAATCTGACGGAGACTTTGGATGCTTCAGTTGCCTTGATCGACAATCCAGAGTTGGAGGTCGAAGACCTTATGAAGATAGTAAAGGCTCCCGATTTTCCGACCGGAGGTATAATAATGGGACTCCAAGGCGTACGTAGCGCATATGAAACAGGTAAGGGACGAATTATTATTCGTGCTAAAGCTGAAGTCGAAATAGAGGGCAACCATCAGCAGATTGTCATTTCAGAAATCCCATATGGAGTTGTCAAAAATGACCTTGTAAAGAGTATCGCCGAGTTAGTCGAGGATAAGAAAATCGAAGGTATTTCCGATATAACGGACACCAGCGCACGTGGCAAAATGCACATTGCTATTGATATAAAGAGAGAAGCTAATGCAAATATAGTGCTCAATAAGCTCTACAAAATGACTCAGCTCCAGACATCTTTCAGTGTCAATAACGTCGCATTGGTAAACGGGCGTCCCCGAACATTGAATCTGAAAGAATTGCTTCAGGCATTTGTTGAGCATCGCCATGAAGTAGTTATCCGTCGCACTCGCTATGAATTGAAGAAAGCTGAGGAACGTGCACACATTCTGAAAGGCTTGATGATAGCGGTAGATAATATTGATGAGGTAATCTCAATAATCCGCTCTTCCCAGACAACTGAAGAAGCTCGTATTCGTCTGGCTGAAAGATTTGAATTGGATGAATTGCAGACACGTGCAATCGTAGAGATGAGATTGAGACAGCTTACCGGTTTGGAAATGGACAAACTAAGAGCTGAATATGATGAACTCATGAAAACTATCGCTCACCTTAACGACATATTGAACAACGATGAAGTTTGTCGTGGAGTAATGAAGGAGGAACTGATTGAAATTCGTGACAAATATGGCGATGAAAGAAAATCGGTTATTTCAGCTTTCTCCGGTGATCTGAACTCTGAGGACTTTGTGGCGGATGAGGATATGATTATTACTATATCTCACCTGGGATATATTAAAAGGACAAAGTTGTCAGAATTTCGTGCACAGAATAGAGGTGGCGTAGGGTCGAAAGGAAGCAATACAAGGGATCAAGACTTTATTCAGTACATTTATCCGGCCTCAAACAGGAATTATATGCTCTTCTTTACCAGAAAAGGTAGATGCTACTGGCTTAAAGTATATGAGATACCTGAAATGCCAAAGAATGCCAAGGGACGAGCAATACAGAATCTTCTAAATATTGATGCAGATGATTCTGTTAACGCATTCATAAGAGTAAAACACCTTAATGATAAGGATTATGTAAATTCACATAACCTAATTTTCTGTACCAAGAATGGTGTTATTAAGAAAACATCCCTTGAAGCATATTCTCGACCAAGGGCAAATGGAGTCAATGCTATTATTATCCGTGATGACGATCAACTAATACAAGTGAAGTTGACTGATGGAAATTCGGAGATAATTTTGGCAAATAGAGAAGGTCGCGCAATCCGTTTCCATGAAAGTAAGGTTAGGGAAATGGGTCGTATGTCTACGGGAGTCAAAGGTATGACTCTCGGTGAAGGAGACGATGAGGTGATCGGTATGATTACAATGGATGGTTCTCAGGATGAGACCGTGCTTGTTGTCTCTCAAAATGGTTATGGGAAGCGCTCTCCTCTTGAAGATTATCGTGTGACTAATCGTGGAGGAAAAGGAGTGAAGACCATAAACATTACTGATAAGACAGGAGAATTGGTTGCTATAAAAAATGTAAACGACTCCAACGACCTGATGATAATCAATCAAAGCGGTATCACCCTCCGTCTTCCTGTCGAAGGAATCAGAGTGATGGGCAGAGCCACTCAAGGTGTCAAATTGATTGATTTAAATAAACGCGGCGATGTTATAGCTTCCGTATGTAAGGTGGATTCTGATCCTGAGGAAGAAGTTAACAAGGAGCTGGAAAACGAATCTTCTGAGGCTGAGAACGAACTTCAAAAAGAGGCACGAGGAGAGGCCACTCAACTTTCGTTATTCGAAATGGAGATTGAGGAGAATGAAAAAGAAGGTGATCCCTCTCTTTTTGATGATCTTGACGAATAAAAAAGTATAACAATAAAAATTCTCACACTATGAACAAATTTTTGACGGTAGCGCTCTGTCTTGCAGCTGTTGGAACTGCCGGCGCTCAGAAACTGAATGTCGATCAGGCTGCCAAATTGTCTGGCAAAGCTGATCAGCTCAAACAGGCTCGTGAGCTTATTCAGCAGGCAATCGAGAATCCTGAGACTATGAATGATGCCAGGACTTACTACACTGCTGGTAAGATTGAGTTTGATGCATATGATAATGCAACAAAGACAAAAATGATCAATCCTGATGATCCTGCAGCTAATGGCATCACGATGTCGGATGAGCTTCTCAAGGGGTATGAATACTTCCTCAAGGCACTTCCTCTTGACAGCCTTCCCAACGAGAAAGGTCAGGTTAAGCCTAAGTATTCTAAGGATATCATCAATAAGATAGCCGGACATAATGGCGACTTCTTTACTGCGGGCGCAAGTTATTTCAATGAAAAGATGTATTATCCTCAAGCTTATGAGGCATTTATGATTTTCGGCGAATTGCCGGAATCTGGTCGTCTTGGGAAGTTGGCAGGTTTAATCAATCCGGAACAGGTTGCAACTGCATTCTTCAACGCGGGTCTGTCTGCTTATTCCGGAAACGAGGTTGAGAAAGCTGCTGTCGCTTTCGATAAGGCACGTAAAGCCGGTTATCCCCAACCTGAAGCATACATCTATGAAATAGCTTGCTGGCAAACTGTTGCTCAGAAGGATAACGCTCGTGAAAAAGAGGCTCAGGCTAATATATTTGAAATTGCAAAGGCAGGTCATGAGAAGTTCGGTCTCGAACAGCCGCTTTTCATCAACAATATGATCAACTCTATGGTTGTTGACGGGAATGTTGCTCAGGCTCTCGAAAACTTGAACGCTATAATCGCTCAGAATCCTGACAATGCGGCTCTCTATGGTCTCCGTGGATATGTTTACGATCGTGAAGGAAAGGACGCTGAATCAGAAGCAGACTATCGTAAAGCAGCTTCAATCCCATCAGTTGACTTCGAGACTCTGAAGAATGCGAGCAAGAAGATTTTCCGAATCGGCACTACGAAATGGAATGAGATAGAAGGCGCATCTGCAGAAGCAAGTGCAGCTCGTCAAAATATCAAGACCAATTATTTCGAGGCTGCCAAAGCTATTGCAGAACAGGCAAAAGCAATGAATGCTGATGACAGCGATCTCCGTAATGTAATCGAAAGCATTGACTACGCTCTTGAAACTTATTTCCCAAATTAATTTTTGGTCATTTTATCTTTAAAGAACGGCTTGTAGAGAATACAAGCCGTTTTTTTAACGCTTTTTTTCTATTAACTACTTTTTTTATTTCAATGGCTGATTTTTTTTGATTAACTTTGCAAAGATTTTGAGAATAAAGTGATGAATGCACTTTGTAAACCCAAAACGTAAATACAGTTATCAAAAATGGGACTTTTTTCATTTACACAGGAAATTGCTATGGACTTGGGAACGGCCAATTCCATAATTATACATAACGACAAGATTGTAGTCGACGAGCCTTCCGTCGTTGCAATCGAAAACAAAACTGACAAACTCCTCGCTGTTGGTAACACCGCTCATCTTATGGAGGGTAAAGAGCCTCCTGGCATCCGGACAATTCGCCCACTTAGAGACGGTGTGATCGCAGACTTCAATGCAGCTGAACAAATGATCAGAGGTATGGTGAAAATGGTTAGCTCTAAGCGGAGGTGGTTCTCCCCTTCTTTACGGATGGTTGTTTGTATTCCATCAGGTTCGACAGAAGTTGAGATTCGTGCTGTGCGTGACTCATCGGAGCATGCCGGCGGTCGTGATGTATATATGATTTACGAACCTATGGCAGCTGCCCTTGGTATCGGCCTGGATGTTGAGGCACCCGAAGGAAATATGATTGTCGATATAGGTGGCGGAAGCACGGAGATTGCAGTGATTTCTCTTGGTGGTATTGTCAGCAATAAGAGTATTCGTCTTGCAGGTAATGATCTTACTGCCGACATACAGGAGCACATGGGGCGTGTCCATAATCTGAAGGTTGGAGCGACTATGGCTGAACAAATCAAAATCAATGTTGGTTCAGCCTTGCCAGTACTTGACAATCCGCCGGAACCATTCATCGTCAGAGGACCTAACCGTATGTCCGCTCTTCCTATGGAAGTTCCGGTGACATATGAGGAGATTTCCCACTGCATTGACAAATCAATTTCCCGAATGGAAGCAGCCATTTTGGCCGCCCTTGAGGAGACTCCCCCGGAACTTTATGCAGATATTGTGAAGAACGGTATCTATCTCGCTGGTGGGGGTGCCCTATTGAAAGGACTTGCCAAGAGATTCACTGATAAAATCAGGATTGAGTTTAAGATTGCTGAGGATCCGTTACACGCTGTTGCAAAAGGAACAGGAGTGGCTTTGAAAAACATAAACAAATTCTCATTCCTGATCCGCTAATTGGATTTGGTGAATAATAGTGACAAATATTGTTGGAATTCTATAACTGCTGCCCCTCATAGGGAGTCTTTACGGCTCCCTATGAAAGGTGGCTTTTAAATATTTTTGCTAAGTGAGGAATTTATTCAACTTCATCATAAGGTATGGGCGTTGGTTTGTTTTTGCCTTCTACGTTATCCTGAGTTGTCTGTTGTTGATAAGCAACAACTCCTATCAGCAGTCGATTTTTCTCAGTTCCGCCAATGTTATGTCAAGTTCTGTTTATAGCACTGCCTCAGAAGTAACCGGCTACTTTCATTTAAAAAGTATTAATGAGAGTCTCCAGGCAAGCAACGCAATGTTGGAGACAGAGGTGCTGAATCTTCGCCACCAGATTGATGAATATAAAACACTCCTTTCGGATTCTTTGGCACTTCCGGAATTTAAGGACAGGTTCGATTATGTACAGGCTACTGTAATAAATAACAGTGTACGTCATCCGAGGAATTATTTTTCCATTAATAGAGGATCTAAGGATGGAATCAAAATTGGAATGGGTGTTGTGGACCAAAATGGAATTGTAGGCATAGTTAATGCCACTGGTAGCAAGACTTCTCGAGTCATCTCTATCCTTAATGAGACTCAGCATTTCTCTGTTCGTCTGAAAGATACCAATTTTATTGGTTCTCTGACCTGGAAAGGAGGAGATCCGGCAATCGCTTATATGGAGCAGGTCCCAAGACACGCTCGCTATCAAGCAGGAGACACAGTTGTTACAAGTGGTTTTTCCACCACTTTCCCAGCTGATATACCTGTCGGAATAGTCATGAACAGAATTCACGGGAGTGACGATAATTTCTTCATTCTGAAAATTCGTCTTAATTCTGATTTCCGTGCTCTTAGCACAGTCAGAGTTATTAAGGATGAGTATAAAGCTGAACTTGATTCTCTCCATACTTTTGATTTCAATCCGAATAAGTAAACATTGCAGATTAATATGAATAAGGAATTATTACAATTTTCCCTCCTGTTTATAGTCATGGTGCTTCTTCAGGTGTTGATTTGCAATCATATCGCGGTGTTTGATGTTGCAATTCCAATAGTCTTTATATATTTCATCATCCGTCTTCCCATTTCCTTAGGACTAAGCATACTATTCACCCTCTCCTTTCTGATTGGATTCTGTGTGGATATCTTTTCCGATACACCGGGGGTAAATGCTTTGGCATGTACGTTGATGGCGGCTTTGCGTCGGCCTCTCTATTATGCCTATGTCCCGAGAGATGACAAGACTAAAGATTTGGTGCCGTCCATTTCATCTTTAGGAATTGCAGTCTACTGTAAATATTTGGTAAGTCTTATTGCCATTTATTGTGTATTGGTCTTTTCCATTGAATACTTCAATTTTGCCGATATCGAAGAGATTGTATTGCTTGCTTCATCCAGCACATTGCTCACCTTCATATCTCTTCTGGCATTTGATTGTCTAATAATTAACAAAACGTGACGAAAGATTATAAATTAGCCAAAAGACGATATGTCATCGGCGGGTTTATCTGCTTGATTGTATTGATTTATATTGTCCGGCTTTTCAGTCTTCAAGTTGGTGATGATAAATATAAAGAAAATGCCGACAGCAATGCGTTCTTGCGAAGGATAATTTATCCTGCAAGAGGTTTGATATATGATCGTGAAGACAGACTGGTGGTATTTAATCAGCCTGCTTATGATGTAATGTTGATTCCAAAGGATGTCGGAGACTTTGACACACTCACCCTTTGCCATGTTCTGAATCTGACAAAAGAACAATTGATGGAGAAATGGGAGGAAATGAAGAACCCTCGAAAAAATCCCGGTTATTCCGCCTATACTCCTCAAAAACTTCTTTCTCATCTTTCTCCGGAAGATTATGGCCGTTTGCAGGAAAAGCTTTATCTTTTTCCAGGCTTTTTTATACAAACCCGTACTATCCGTCAGTATAATTATGCTGCTGCCTCCAATGTTTTGGGTAATATTCGTGAAGTATCTGCCGCAGATGTAGAACGAGACCGTTATTATCGTGCGGGCGATTATACAGGAGATTTAGGAGTAGAAAAAAGCTATGAACATCACCTTCGGGGTGTCAAGGGTGTCGAGATTTTGATGAAAGATGCATATGGTCGCATAAAGGGAAAGTATGAAAATGGAATCAATGACGTGGCGCCATTGTCTGGTAGAAACTTAAAATTATCTATTGACATTGAACTTCAAGCCTATGGTGAGCAATTAATGAGGAATAAGATTGGTGCTATTGTGGCCATAGAACCAAAAACAGGTGAGATTCTTGCCTTAGTTTCTTCCCCAAATTATGATCCCTCTCTTCTAATTGGAAAAGAACGAGGAAAAAATTATGCTGAATTGGTAAAGGATCCTTACAAACCTCTTTATGACCGAGCGTTGCAGGGAGCTTATCCTCCCGGTTCAACTTTCAAGCCCACCCAAGGTTTGATTTTCCTTCAGGAAGGTATCATAACGACATCTACTCAATATCCTTGTTATCATGGATATATAAATAAAATACGAGTCGGTTGCCACGGACATGGTTCTCCTATCGCATTGAAACCGGCACTGCAGACTTCTTGTAATGCTTATTTCTGTTGGGGTTTCAAGAATATGATAGACAAGAGGGGGACACGCGCTTTCGATCAGTTTGAAAAATGGAAGAACTATCTTGTGGAAATGGGTTATGGCTATCGACTCGGAGTTGACCTTCCTTCAGAAAGCAGAGGATTTATACCTAATTCTGAATTTTACTCCAAATCTTTCAGAGGACCTAAGTGGAGTGCCAACTCAATAATTTCTGTCTCAATCGGACAAGGTGAGGTTTTGGCCACCCCTATTCAGATTGCTAATCTTTGTGCCACAATCGCTAACAGAGGATATTTCTATACTCCTCATGTTGTTAAGTCTGTCCAGGATACTGTGCTTGATGAGAAATATCGTGTCAAGCATGCTCCCAAAATTAACAAAGAATATTATGAGGATGTGGCGGAAGGTATGAGAATGGCTGTCTTGGGAGGCACTTGTCGAGGAGCCGCTCTTCCTGGAATTGAGGTTTGCGGAAAGACGGGTACAGCACAGAATCCTCATGGGAAAGACCATTCGGCATTCATGGGATTCGCCCCTTATCATGATCCAAAGATTGCTATTGCCGTCTATGTAGAGAATGCCGGTTTTGGTGCAACCTTTGGAGTCCCTATCGGTTCTTTGATGATGGAGAAATATCTTACAGGAGAAATTTCCCCCGCCAGAAAGGGTTTGGAAGAAAGAATGTTGAATTCTAATACAATTATTAGTAGTGGCGTTAAAAAACACTGAAGCAAATGTATCTGTATTCAAATCCATAGATTGGTTTACGATACTCATTTATCTCCTGTTAGTTTCTGCGGGAGCGATAAGTATATATGCTGCAAGCTATGATTTTGATAATGCCAGTATATTTGATTTTTCTGAATTCTCTGGTAAACAGTTTCTCTGGATTGGTCTATCCTTATTTATCGGATGCGTAATTCTACTCCTTGATTACAGGATTTATGAAACCTATGCTTACCCGATTTATGGCGTTGTAATTCTGATTCTGATTGCGACAATTTTCCTTGCACCGGACATAAAGGGCTCCCGGTCTTGGCTTGTCTTTGGTCCGGTGAGTTTGCAACCTGCGGAGTTCGGTAAATTTGCTACTGCCTTGGCCTTGGCTAAACTCTTCAATTCATATAATTTTACTTTAAATGCCAAGATAAGCAACTACTTCAGGGCACTTATTATTATATTCCTCCCTATTTGTCTTATTCTTCTCCAACGTGAAACCGGAAGTGCATTAGTTTATTTTTCACTGATATTTGTACTTTACAGAGAAGGAATGAGTGGGTTGGTTCTTTTTTCGGTAGTTTGTGCGATTGTCTTCTTTGTTGTGGCTGTAAAATTTGCTGATCCAATTATATTAGGCATTCCAGTGGGAGAATTTTCTGTATTCCTTCTTATAATAGTGATTTTTTCATTGATGCTTCTTTTTTATTGTCGAGACTTCATCATAGCAAGAAATGTGATTCTCGGATTTATAGGATCGGGTATCATTGTCACAATCCTTGCTCTTTGTGGAGTTGAGATTAATGGTGCAGTCTATTTTTGCTCCATCATTGGGCTCGCTGTCGGATATACACTTATCGGGATGTTCCATCACAGAATTGAGAAATTTTTGATTACTGTTTGTTTTGCAGTAGTGTCTGTACTCTTCCTTTTCTCAGTTAATTATGTGTTTGGGAATATTCTTGAGCCTCACCAACAAACACGAATAAAAGTAGCCCTTGGTATAGAAGAGGATCTTCGTGGAGCCGGATATAATGTAAATCAGTCAAAAATTGCAATTGGCTCCGGAGGATTAACTGGCAAAGGTTTTCTAAATGGAACTCAGACTAAATTGAAATATGTGCCGGAACAACACACAGACTTTATATTCTGTACAATTGGAGAAGAGGAGGGCTTTATAGGTTCAACCGTCGTTTTATTGCTGTTTACATCCCTGATATTACGACTTATCTATATAGCGGAACGACAACGAACACCATTTGGCCGGGTATACGCTTATTGTGTTGTCTCGTGTCTTATTTTTCATTTATGTATTAATATTGGGATGGTGATTGGCTTATGCCCGGTAATTGGTATACCACTCCCCTTTTTCAGTTATGGAGGCTCGGCTCTCTGGGGTTTTACAATTTTCCTCTTTATACTTCTTAGAATTGATGCTTCCCGAAAAGAAAGAAGAGATTAATTTGAATTCCTCTAAACCTCTAAATATATTGCCATTTCCAAGAATTTTTGGAAATGGCAATATTTTTCTTTTTAGAATTGTTATATAATAAAAGAAACATTATCTTTGCAATGAAAATAGTTCGCCTTGCGCGGCTTTTCTGAAAAGTTGTTCTTTAATAAAAGTATATTAACTCAAAATACAATGGGAAATAAACGCGAATTTAAAAAATCTGCTGAAGCCATAGGTGCTTCTGTATGTGAGTCAATGATGACCACTTACTACAATACTGATGGTGTTGATAAGGCTGCTATAGAGCAAGCGATAGCAAAGGTTCTTGGTGCTGTTGGTGCAGCACGCAGTAATGCAAACATCACATTTGATAAGGGTGTGAAGGCTTTCGATAACCTTGAGGCTTATTCTAAGGCTAAAACTGAATTCTATAAGAAGCTCTTTGTGAAAATCAGTGATGATTTCAACAAAGAACTTGATGAAGCTCTGAAGCAGTATAATGCTGCTATCCCTGCTGAAGTCAAGGCATCTCAGAAAGCAGCATCAGCACAATAAAACATACTCAATGCATTATTGACTCATCTGAATTTATTAGATTCAGATGAGTCTTCATTATTATAAAATTCATAGTATGAATGTATGGAAATTGTTATTGGATTGGGCTGGATGGAAAGTTGATATCTCTGTGCCAAAAAGGGACAAATGTGTGATTTGTGTAGCTCCCCATACATCTAATTGGGATTTCATCCTTGGTCTTTTTGCCTATCGGTCGTTAGGGAGAAAAGCAAATTTTCTCATGAAAGACTTTTGGTTCTTTTTCCCTTTGAAATACCTTCTTTTTGCATTAGGGGGGATTCCGGTGCCCAGAAAAGGTAAAGGCTCACAATCATTAACAGAAAAGGTTATAAATCTGTATAATAATAATTCATATCTTAATCTTGCGGTGACACCTGAAGGCACAAGAAGTTTTACTTCCAAATGGAAGACGGGATTTTTATATATTTCATATGGTGCGCACGTACCTATCCAGCTTGGAGTCATTGATTATTCTACAAAGACCGTCATGATAACAAAGGAATACCAGCCAACAGGAGATGTGACGGAGGATATGAATAATATACGCTTTTACTATCGAGCCTTCAAAAGCGCTGCGCTTTATCCTGACAAATTCTGTAATGACTAATTCTACATCAATTCTTATGGAAGCTTCCGATCTTAAAGTTTGCCTTGTCCCAATGTCTATCATGTGGGGTGACATTGAATCTAATATGCTTACCCTGCAGAATATACTGAATAGTATTCATCCGGAGACTGACCTTGTTATACTTCCCGAAACATTTTCCACCGGATTCCCTACCGGTGCATCAAAAGATGATGTTAAAGGAATGGCTGAAGAAGATAATGGAAAAACTATAAAGGTTCTTATTAACTTGTCAACAATTCATAATGTGGCTATTTCAGGTTCACTCATTATAAAAGATGAATATGGTGTCTACAACAGAGGATTTTTCATAGAACCGAGCGGGGAATGTTACTTTGCGGATAAAGTACATCTCTTCAGAATGGGTGGAGAAAATGAGGTTTTTAATTCGGGTGATACTCGACTTCTTGTCCGATTCAGGGGATGGAATATTTCAATGATTATCTGCTACGATCTGCGTTTCCCTGTTTGGTGCAGAAATATGGATAATCAATATGATTTACTAATTGTTGTAGCCAACTGGCCTGAAACAAGAAGTTTCGTTTGGCAGACACTTTTGACGGCAAGAGCTATTGAAAACATGGCTTACGTCTGTGGAGTGAATTGTAAGGGGGTTGATGAAATGGGCAATCATTACGATGGTCTGTCAATGGCTATTGATTTCAAAGGTAAGAATATCGGTGTAAAGAGTGATGAGTTGATCTATGCATTACTTAAAAAAGAGAATCTGCTGAAATTTCGAAATAAATTTCCTGCATGGAAAGATGCCGATTATTTCAGAATTGAAAATAAAAAATAAAATTATCCGGTTGCCGAGATAAATGTGTTTCAGCAACCGGATAATATTTTATTGACACTATCTCCAGGGGAAATCGGGAGGCAGAGGCTTATTTTTTACTGTTTGTCTTACAATCCCTGCAAATTCCCTTACCAATTTTTTCACCGGACCTGTTTCAATTCCGAGTACCTTATAGAGGACACCCGCATTTCCGGGTAGTTTGGTGATACCAGCTGCCAGATTATTTTTTCTATCGATAAATACCGGAGTTTTATCATATATTTTTTCGGCTGACTCTTGAGGAGTCATGACAATTACGTTGGCGAAAATGTCAAAATTTCCCATCACACCAAGGTTTCTCGGATGCTCTATTTTTGGATCTATAATGAATTTTTCTCTAAATAATTGTTCTCCATCCGGTCGTTCTCCATGGCAGCAAACGGAGAGTATGTCGTATTCAAATAGCTCTCCATCTTTATAATATTTACGTCCTCCCATAAATATTTCTGCATATACTACTGTTGCCGTTTTATCCACACACAGTCTCGTATCGGAGATAAATCTGGTATGTCTACATGGAATCACGGGTTCCGGAAGAAACTCGAGATAAGCATTTTCTTCCAAGACGATATTCTGGATAAGCCCTGAGTAGTTATATCGCATTTCAGCCAATTTTGTGGCTGCTCCGGTTGCAATATGAGCGAAAGCATCTTTCCTTACGGTAAAGTCTTGGCGATAGCGATCCCCATCAACATTAGGTCCTCCGGAAGATAGAATATAGACGCATGGCATTTCGGGCATTCCTTCATCAAAATAGAGCTCTTGCTGCACAATGAGGGGATGTCTTCTGTCAAGATCCCGCAAGATACTTTTTCCTGATTTGTCCAACTCGAAACCTAATCTTAGGTAACCATGTTTACCCGGAGCACCTACATACATCGCCTCGGGTTCCGTGAGATATCTTGACATTTCACGCGCGGTTGAAAAATCCACCGGCGGTGCAATGGTCTTTTCCTTTTTCTGCTCTATCATACTCAGGATTATTTTCCACCTGTCTTATCAAACAGAGCCATCTTGAAAATTAGATTTACCATTTCGTCTATACCCTCTCCAGTCATGCAGTTAGTAAAGACAAATGGTTTGCCTGGACGCATTAGTTTGGAATCATGATCCATTACCGAAAGATCAGCATGCACATAAGGAGCTAAATCTGTCTTATTTATAACAAGGATATCGCTTTGCGATATGCCCGGGCCATCTTTACGCGGAATTTTATCTCCGGCTGCCACATCGATAACGTAAATAAAGAAATCTACTAAAGCCGGGGAGAAAGTCAAGGTAAGATTATCGCCTCCGCTCTCTATCAATACAATATCAGTATCAGGAAATTTTTCCTCCATCTCCTCGACAGCAGCGATATTCATTGAAGGGTCTTCTCGCACGGCTGTATGAGGACATGCACCGGTTTCAACCCCGATAATCTTATCTTCCATTAGAATGCCTTTCAATGTTTTTCTTACATGTTTGGCATCTTCTGTCGTCACAATATCGTTAGTAATAATCAAGACCTTCTGACCTAATTCAAGAAGTCGTGGAGTTATAGCCTCAATAAGGGCGGTTTTGCCAGACCCAACGGGCCCACCGACACCTATTCTACAAGTATTAGACATAATTTTATATTTCTTATATCAAGGTTGATTTGAGATATTAATTCATAAACATACGCATATTTCCCTTTTCATGAAGAGAGGCAAGAATATCCAATTCTGGATAGAATGCGTTCATATCCTCTTTTGTCATTTGAGAAGCTTCTGAGTAAAGTGTCTCTACTTCATTTGACAATTTCTCAAGGATTACCTGAGTATCATAATGTGATACTTTCACGCACCTTAACGCTGCACTCAGCACCATATTGATGATTCCATACTGATGACTACAGAAAAGAGATTTTTCATCTATACCCGCTGCTGCAAAAACCATTCCCTGAGCTATAGGGTAGGTTCCCGGGGTTTTATTCTCTTTTATATCCTTTAGCCAGGACTCTATCATAGGGTTGTCAAATAGCTTAACACCTAATTCAGCCAACTTTTTCCCCATCCTGGTTATCATCATTCTTGCTTCAGCATTCATCTTGAACATAATTAAATATTTGTCAAGGTCAATGCATTGAGAATAATCTGATTTCAGGAAAGCTCTATGTGTAAGTATTGCCGCAACTCCGTCGCTGAAAGCAGCTTGATGAGCTTGTGCACGAGCAAACGATTCCAAAGTGGATGCATCATCTACAATTCCTTCAAATGACGCCGTTTCAAGACCATTGGAGAAAGAGAAAGCTCCTACCGGAAATGTTGAATCAGTGAATTGCAGCAGTCGCATCACTGATTTCATATTTGAGAATCCTTGCATATGACGAAATTAATGATGGTGGTGTGAATGGTGATGATCCTCCTCACCATGAGAATGGGTATGAGTATGGCTTTCATGTCCCGCACCTCCGAATAATCTTCTGATTTCATGAGGAGCAAGATATGGTATCACATCAAGTCCTTTTTCAAAGTCAAAAGTTATTCCTTCAATATGATGTGTTTCCATTACGGAAAGCATGACTTTCTTATCAACGGTCAGGGGCACATAAACTTTTGTGCCTTTTACTACAGCCGGCCAATGCTGGTTGCCTATCGCATGACCTAACTCCACAGCAATTCTTATGATTGATGCCGGATCCTTTTCCTCAAGAGAGGACATGTTTATTACAAGCACGGGACTCAATTCTATTCTGAGAACTATAGCTTTGTTGTTTTCAGGATCATAATCAATAATATCTCCATCGACGATTTGTGAATGTCTGGCCAATGCTATCGGATATTCTGCACCGCTTACTCCTTTACCAAGAAATCTTGACTTTTGTGCTGTCCATTGATCAAGGAATACGAAATCAATATCAGCAGAGGAGAGTTTTTCTTTCCATTCCTCGGAGGTATTCATATTTCCGATTATGGTATTATATATCTTCATGGTCTGGTATATTCAAAAATTGTAGACATAAAAACATAATACGGCAGAGGGAATCTTGTGGGGTTCCCCCTGCCATAATTTTAATTCTTGTTTGATTAGCTGAACCAATAGAGCTGTGCTAACGGCAATTCTTTAGCAGGTGCTACATATGCCCGGTAGCCATCAACAGTCACATCAAATGTTTCCGGGTTTACTTCAATATGAGGAGTAGCTGAATTACGAACCATGTCGGCCTTTGAAAGCTGACGCACACCATGCACAGGATATATGATAGACTCAAGTCCAAGTTTTTCTTTGATACCCTTGTCGTATGAAGCTTTTGACACAAATGTCATTCTGGTATTTTGAAGCGCTTCACCCTTAGCTCCGAACATCGGACGCATGATTTTAGGCTGAGGAGTGGTGAGAGAAGAGTTGGGATCTCCCATGTTTGCCCAATTTATGAGACCACCTTTTATCACAAGCTGAGGTTTGGTTGCGAAGAATGCCGGCTCCCAAAGTACAAGGTCGGCCATCTTCCCTACTTCAATTGATCCAAGCACATCGCTGATACCATATGTGATAGCAGGATTAAGTGTGATTTGGGCCAAATAGCGGAGCACTCGGAAGTTATCGTTTCCTTCAGAATCCTCTTTAAGTTTTCCGCGTGCCTGTTTCATATAGGAGGCCATCTGGAATGTACGCATAAACGATTCTCCAACACGACCCATTGCCTGAGAGTCTGAAGTCACCATAGAAATTATCCCGAGATCATGGAAGACATTTTCTGCTGACTGAGTTTCCGGACGCACACGGCTCTCTGCAAACGCAACATCAGAAGGAATCTTCGGGTTAAGATTATGGCAAACCATAATCATATCAAACAACTCCGCCTGAGAATTGATTCCGAAGGGAAGAGTAGGATTAGTGGAAGAAGGCAATACGTTTGACATTGAAGCCATTTTCAAAAGGTCAGGTGCATGACCGCCCCCGGCGCCTTCTGTGTGATAAGTATGTATTGTGCGTCCATCAATCGCTGCAATAGTATCTTCAACATAGCCACTTTCATTCAGAGTGTCGGTGTGAATTGCAACCTGAACATCAAACAAATCAGCACTTTCCATACAGCTCCTTATTGCTGCAGGAGTGGCACCCCAGTCTTCGTGAATCTTGAAACCACATGCGCCTGCTTCGATCTGATTGTTCAACACTTCATGTCCGGTACAGTTTCCTTTAGCCAGGAATCCTACATTGATGGGAAGCCCTTCAGCAGCTTTGAGCATTTCATGCATATTCCAGCGGCCGGAAGTGATTGTGGTACCGTTTGTTCCATCTGTTGGGCCGATACCACCTCCGATAAGAGTGGTTATACCATTTGATAGACAGTTCACTGCCTGCTGAGGTGAACAGAAATGGACGTGACCATCTATTCCGGCTGCGGTCAGAATCATATGTTCGCCCGAGATAGCATCCGTCGAAGGTCCGGTAACAAGTGTCGGAGTAACACCCTCCATAATATTGGGGTTGCCGGCTTTACCGATACCAGCTATTTTCCCATCTTTCACACCAACGTCTGCCTTTACCACACCAAGAACGGGGTCAAGAATAGTGACATTTGTGATTACGAGATCCAGACTACCTGCGTCTTCCGTACATTCGTTGGCGAGACCCATACCGTCACGAAGAGTCTTTCCACCACCGTATACCACTTCGTCGCCATATACGCGAAGGTCTTTTTCTATCTCCACATAGAGATCGGTATTGCCGAGACGAATCTTGTCGCCTACTGTCGGGCCGAAAAGATTATTATATTCTTGTCTTGAAATAGTTGCCATATCTGAAGTGGTCTTTATTTTTTAATTTCGTTTTCAGTGTACTCCCCTTCCGCATCTTCTTCTGTGACGCTCTTGAATCCATATTCCTGAATTCTTCTGAGCGCCTCAATATTTTTGGGATAGAATGTCGGATGATCCTCAAGTCCGGCATAGCCATTAACAAGATCGTTGAAACCGATTATTCTAACCTTGCCTGCGTAGGTCACGAGTTCCACTTCTTTTTCTTCTCCAGGTTCAAACCGAACTGCAGTGGTTGCAGGTATGTTGAGATGGTAACCAAAAGCCTTTGGCCGATCAAATTCCATATATCTGTTCACTTCAAAGAAATGGAAATGACTGCCTATCTGGATCGGACGGTCGCCGGTATTTCTCACTTTAAGCTTTACAGTTCTTCTGTTGGCATTATATTCTATCGGTGTGTCTTGAAGAATCACTCCTCCTACCGGTACATAGTCCTTGGGGGTAAAACCGGGTGTGTTGGGATATGCGATATCCGGTTCGCCTGAGAATACTCCATAGGGAGTAGAATAACCCTCTGTTGGAGCAGGCGTGCTTCCGGAGGTATTGGGGTCTTGTGCCATAATCTCTAATTTTCTTTAGGTTAATATTATAACAGGGATCGTTTGCCGCAGTTATTTGATGGGCTGATGAATACTTACAAGGCGACTGCCATCCGTAAAAACTGCTTCGACCTGCAGAAGTCCAATCATATCGGCTACACCTTCCATAACCTGATCCTTCGTCAGAACCTGAGCTGCGTCGTGCATCACTTCTTCTACAGTTTTCCCTTCACGTGCACCTTCAAGAGCTGCACTCGTGATATAGGCCACGGCCTCCGGATAATTAAGCTTAAGACCCTTTTTAAGTCTTCGCTCCGCGATGAGTCCTACCATCAGCAGAGTGAGCTTATCTTGCTCTCGTGGGGTAAAATGCATAGTATTATAGTTTTAATGGTTGTTATAACAGCATACCTCTTGATATAGAAATATGCTATAAATATTAAACAATAAAATTGTTCTTTTGTTTAAAATAATTAATTTTTTTATAAAAAAAAGACAGCCTTTAATAGACTGTCTCCTTAATATTAATTTGAATATTAATTCGTTACTGTAAGCTTTAATTATTGATAATTCGTTTTGCACCAATGTATCGATGTTCATAATATCCGGTGTTGCTGTCAATTCTGACCCCTTTGGATGTGCTTGCATGAATGAATGTGAAAGTGCCTTTCTCATTATCTGCTGTTACAACAATACCTACGTGACCAACGCTACCGCTTCTGCTGTTTCGTCCGGTGAAGAACACCAAATCTCCTTTGCGAAGATCTTTTGCATCAACGCTTTCTCCTTGTGTGTATTGATCTCGAGAGGATGCGCCTAAAGTATAACCGAATTGACGATAAACATAACCTGCGAAGCCTGAACAATCAAAAGCGTTCGGACCTTTGGATCCTGATCTATACTTTTTCCCGATATGCTTGTGAGCCTCTGTCAGAAGGTCATTAAGCATCATACCAGTCTCTGATCCAATCTTATCCTGTGAAGTTGCAGCTGCCTCCCTTTTGATGACTTCTTGTTTGACAAAATCTTTTATGACACTTTTATCCATGCCGGATTTTGCATTGGCTAAAAGTTTTGCATGTGCACTTTTGTGAGCATTTTGTTTGGAGGGTGTCTGTGCTCCGACAGTTAACATGCCGGCGGCTAAAAGGAATATGGTGAGAAGGTTACGTATTTTCATGATGTTTTGAGTTTTCACTCTTTGGGTTGTTTTACGTTGCAAAATTACCCTTTTTATTTTTATTATGCAAACGTTAGTTGCTTTCCGGACAGACATTTAATATTCTTTATGAATTAGCACATAGCTCCACGATGTGTGCAATTCTATTTCCTGGATGTGCTCATTGTAGTTTTATTCTCATCAAAATTTAGTGTTAATAAAATAGAAATATTATTTTCCCGTTATATTAAAAATGTGTGCAACCCCTTTAATTTAGGACAAACAAATTTTAATACAATAATGAGAAACCTTATTTTAGCAACTGCATTAGGTGTTGCAGTCTGTGTACCCGCTATCGCGAAAGATAGGGTAACACATAACCCTAATGCTACTAATGATGAAACCATCCTGCACGTTTGGAGCTGGAATTTTCCAACTATTGGGGAAAACATGAAAAAGATTGCTGACGCAGGATTTACCATGATTCAGACTTCTCCGGTTCAAAACTGTTATGAACCGGAAGGGAGCGGTAAAAAGATTTTTGATGAGAACGTGACTGAGGGAAACTGGTATTATTATTATCAGCCTACCGATTGGAAGATCGGAAATAATATCCTTGGTTCGCGCAATCAAATGAAGCAGATGATGGATTCAGCTGCTAAATATAATATTAAGGTGATAGTAGATGTTCTTCCAAACCATACAGCATTTGATATCGATGCTGTTTCGGAGGATTTCTATAAAGCTGTAGGAGGACGCGATAAAATGTTCCATACGCAAGGCCTTCTCCCTGTGCAGGACTATAATGATCGCCTGCAATGTACATTATGGGGCTCTGGCGCTCTCCCCGATGTGAATACTGAAAATCCTGATTTCCAGAAATACTATATGGAGTTTGTCAATGATCTCTTGAGTCTGGGGGTCAAGGGATTCAGATATGACACTGCCAAGCATATTGGTGTTCATTCCGATCCCGTCGATAAAGCAGCCGGAGTAAAGGAGAATGATTTCTGGGATGTAGCAACAGGTAGGAAAGCCGTAAAAGGAGTAAAGCTTGCTGTTCCTTATGATTCTCTTTTTGTATATGGTGAAGTGCTCCAGGATAGAAATGTTCCGGAAGCTGAATATGCTGACTATTTTGGACAGACTGCTTCCGGCTATGGTCATATTTTGAGAGAAGCTCTTGAAAAGGGGTCCGTGCAAGGCCTTGATCTTATTAATTGGCATCACACTTCCGCTCCCGAATATCTCACAACCTGGGTTGAAAGTCATGATACATATGCTAACGCTCATGAGTCTGCTCACCTCACTGACGACCAAATCAGGACTGGTTGGGTTTTCCTTACTGCACGTCAGAATGGTACTCCCCTCTTCTTCAGTCGTCCTGCCGGCTCTACACGTCAGGCGTATTGGGGTGACAATATTCTGGGAGCAAGAGGTAATGATGAGTTCTTCCATCCTGAGGTCGTAGCAGTAAACAATTTCCGATCTAAAATGGCGGGAGAAAAGGAGGATGTTCAGATTTCAGATAACGGACAGGTGCTCCTCGTTAATCGTGGTAAGAAAGGCGCGGCATTAGTAAATATCTCCAAACACGCCAATTCTGTCAATCTTCCGACCGGGCTGCCTAACGGCACCTATAAAGATGTGGTATATGGCAAGGAGTTTAAAGTGAAGAATGGGAAGCTGTCAGGTCTTTTAGCTCCTGAAAGATCTTATATCCTCGAAAAAAAGTGATTCCTCAAATATTAAATTTCTGGGTAGCCTGAGGGTATATAAATATATTAATTTTTCTCAAAAAGAGGAACAAATCTATGTGTAGGTTTGTTCCTCTTTTGGTATTAGAATCATTTGGATGGAAGTCAATAGTGTGTTATAAAAAATTGGCACGCTTTTTGCTTATCATATGTAAAGACCAAAAACTAAAAAACAGTTATTATGAATATAAAACCATTATCTGACAGAGTTCTTATTGAACCCGCTCCTGCAGAGGAGGTCACTATGAGTGGCATCATTATCCCCAATTCAGCAAAAGAAAAACCATTGTTCGGCACAGTCCTCGCTGTTGGAAACGGCACAAAAGATGAGGAAATGGTGTTGAAAGAAGGTGATCAGGTGCTATATGGCAAATATGCAGGCACAGAAATTGAATTTGAGGGCGTTAAATATATCATGATGCGTCAAAGCGACGTCCTCGCAATCATCACGAAATAATTGTTAGTTCATAATTGAATCAACCCAAAATGGCAAAAGAGATTAAATTTGATATCAAAGCTCGCGAAGAGTTGAAGAATGGCGTCGATGCTCTTGCCGATGCTGTAAAAGTAACCCTTGGTCCGAAGGGTAGAAACGTAATAATCGAGAAAAAATTTGGAGCACCACATATTACTAAAGATGGTGTTTCGGTTGCTCGTGAAATCGAACTTGAGGACCCCTTCCAAAACATGGGGGCTCAGCTTGTAAAAGAAGTAGCTTCTAAAACAGGAGATCAGGCGGGTGATGGCACAACTACTGCTACAGTCCTTGCTCAGGCAATTGTAAATGTAGGTCTCAAAAATGTAGCAGCCGGTGCGAATCCTATGGATCTCAAAAGAGGTATTGATAAGGCAGTATCTTGTGTTGTTGAAGGAATCAAAGCTCAGAGTCAGGAAGTAGACGACGATATGGACAAAATTGAGAATGTTGCACGCGTGTCTGCAAATAATGATGAAGAGATAGGTCGTCTGATCGCAGAGGCGATGAAGAAAGTTAAGAAGGAAGGTGTGATAACTGTTGAGGAGGCTAAAGGAACTGAAACAACTGTAGAAGTTGTAGAGGGTATGCAGTTTGACCGCGGTTATATATCGCCCTACTTTGTTACAAATACTGAGAAGATGGAATGTGAGATGGATGCCCCTTATATCCTTCTCTATGATAAGAAAATTTCCAATCTCAAAGATCTTCTTCCTATTCTTGAGGCAGTTGCTCAGAGTGGTCGTCCACTTCTTATTATAGCTGAGGATGTAGACAACGAAGCTCTTGCTACTTTGGTTGTAAACCGTCTTCGCGGTTCTCTTAAGATTTGTGCAGTCAAGGCTCCCGGCTTTGGTGACCGTAGAAAAGAGATGCTCGAAGATATCGCGATTCTGACCGGTGGCACAGTCATCAGTGAGGTGAAAGGTATGCAGCTTGTTCAAGCGAATGTTCAGGATCTCGGTACAGCTGAAAAGGTCACTGTAAATAAGGACAATACCACTATCGTAAATGGTGCCGGCTCGAAAGAGGCGATATCAGATCGTATTAATCAGATTAAGGCTCAGATTGAAACCACTACCTCTAACTATGATAAAGAGAAGCTACATGAGCGCCTCGCAAAATTAGCTGGTGGTGTGGCTGTCCTCTACATCGGAGCTCCTTCTGAAGTCGAGATGAAAGAGAAGAAAGACCGTGTTGATGATGCTCTTTCTGCTACTCGCGCTGCCATCGCTGAGGGTATCGTGCCTGGTGGTGGCACAGCTTATATCCGTTGTTTACCTGCCCTTGATGAGCTTAAGGGTGCTAACGATGATGAGGAGACAGGTATTTCTATAATCCGTCGCGCCATAGAGGAACCTTTACGTCAGATTGTCGCAAACGCTGGTGTTGAAGGTGCTGTTATTGTTCAGAAGGTAAAGGAAGGTCAGGGTGATTATGGTTATAATGCCCGCACAGATTCTTTCGAAAACTTCTTTGAGACAGGTGTCATTGACCCTGCGAAGGTAACTCGAGTAGCTCTTGAGAATGCGGCTAGTATTGCAGGCATGTTCCTTACTACTGAATGCGTCATTGCAGATAAGAAGGAAGATGTAAAGGCTGCCCCGATGGCCGCTCCAGGAATGGGTGGTATGGGTGGAATGATGTAATTTAATTCCTTCCAAATATTTTGCGAGAGGTAAAGGGTGTCTTTATCTCTCGCTTTTTTTGTTTTTATAGTATTTTTTTCATAATTTTGAAAACCTTTCTCAAAACGAAGGATTCAACATCCCCTATTAAGCTTTAAATTCATGATTTCTGTAAACAATGTATCGGTTGATTTTTCAGCCCATCCTTTATTTTCGGATGTATCTTTTGTGATAAATCCAACTGATAAGATTGCTCTTGTCGGAAAAAATGGTGCAGGTAAATCAACATTGCTGAAGATTCTGGCCGGTAGTCAATCTCCCACGTCAGGTTCAATCTCCATACCTTCAGGTTGTAGTGTTGGATATTTGCCTCAGCAAATGAGGATATCAGATGACACCACAATTATTGAGGAGACAAGAAAAGCTTTCCGACAGCGTTTTGAAATGAAAGAGGAACTTGAATCATTGAATGTAAAGCTGTCTGAAATCACGAACTTTGAAGGTAAAGAATACGAACGCCTTCTTGAAAGAATAGGTTTTCTCACAGAAAGACTTTCAATGGAGGGTGACGCATCAGTTGAAGCAGAAATTGAAAAGACTCTTATTGGACTTGGTTTCCAAAGAACCGATTTTGAACGTCCGACAAGTGAATTTTCCGGCGGATGGCGAATGAGAGTTGAATTAGCCAAGATTCTCTTGCAGAGGCCGGACGTACTTCTGCTTGACGAACCTACAAACCACCTTGACATTGAATCAATTCAATGGCTTGAGCAATTCCTTATATCTAAAGCTAAAGCTGTTGTCCTTGTCAGTCATGACCGGGCATTCCTTGACAACATTTCTAAAAGAACTATCGAAATTTCCTGCGGAAATATTTATGATTATAAGGTGAATTATTCCTCTTTTAAAAAGTTGAGGGAAGAACGCCTTGAGCAGCAAAGACGAGCCTATGATAATCAGCAGAAATTGATAGCTGAGACAAAGGAATTCATTGAGCGCTTTAGGTATCAAGCAACAAAGGCCATTCAAGTGCAGAGCAGAATCAAGCAATTAGAAAAAATTGTCCCAATTCAAGTTGACGAGGTTGACAATTCTCGCTTGCGTCTGAAGTTCCCTCCTGCACCTCGGTCGGGAGATTATCCATTGATTGTGGAGGGGCTTAGAAAAGATTACGGTGATCATAATGTCTTTTCAGATGTTGAATTCACTCTTGAGAGAGGTGAAAAGGTTGCCTTTGTAGGAAAAAATGGTGAGGGAAAGTCGACTTTGGTCAAATGTATTATGAACCAGATTCCATTTGAAGGCACTTTGAAAGTCGGGCATAATGTCAAAATCGGCTATTTCGCACAGAATCAGGCTCAGCTTCTGGATGAAAACCTTACCGTCTTTGAGACTATTGATAATGTTGCAACAGGAGATATGCGCACAAAGGTCAAGGATATTTTGGGTGCATTTATGTTTGGTGGAGAATCCTCCGAAAAATATGTGAAGGTCCTTTCAGGGGGAGAAAAAACTCGCCTTGCCATGATAAAGTTGTTGCTTGAACCGGTTAATCTCCTAATACTTGATGAGCCTACTAACCATCTTGATATCCAGACTAAGGATATTCTAAAGGAAGCAATCAGAGATTTCGATGGAACAGTGATAGTAGTTAGTCACGACCGAGATTTTCTTGATGGGCTTGTAGAGAAAGTCTATGAATTTGGTGGTGGAAAAGTAAGAGAGAATTTGGGAGGAATATATGATTTTCTTCAAAAGAAAAGAATTGAGAACCTTTCAGAACTTGAAATAAACGGGAGGTCAAATTCAGATGGAAAAGAATCAGCATCAAACTCTTCTCCTTCCTCAGAAGTTAAATCTGCAGGAAAGTTAAGTTATGAGGAACAAAAGGAAAGAGACAGACAGTTGAGAAAACTCGAGAAAACGGTTAAAGATAAGGAAAAGTCAATCGAGAAGTTTGAGGAAAAAATCACATTTCTTGAATCTCGTCTTGCACAAGGTGATTCTTCCTCAGAAATTCTTAATGATTACGAGAAAACAAAGCATGAGCTTGAACAAGAGATGGAAGAATGGGAAAAAGCTCAACTTGAGTTGGACGATTTTAGAGATAGTTTCTGAGTAAGTTAGATTTTCTGAGTGGAAACTATTAGTCAAAAATTAAATAAAAATAATTATCATGATTGAAAAAGGTTTGTCAGAAAAAATCACTCTGGATGAGTCAACTTTCGATCCGCATGTGAACCTGAAAGATGATTTCTACAGTTTCGCAAATAAAAAATGGATGGAGGAGAATCCTCTTCCTAACGATTTTTCGCGGTTTGGCGTTTTTGATAAGGTCCACGAAAAATCAATAGCTCAAATAAAAGAATTAATCACTAAGCTATCGGAGCATCCGGACGCAAATGTAATGGGTACGGATGCACAAAAAATCCGTGATATTTATGAACTGGGAATGGATGTTGACCGCTTGAACAAAGAAGGCGCCGCTCCTCTAAGACCATTCCTTGATAAGATAGAAAATGCAGATCTTTCTCAGCTCGAAGACCTGATAGCCTGGTTGCACACTGGTATAACTTCAACCTTTTTCACCACTGGCGTTGGTCCGGATCAAAGGAATTCTAATAAATATCTGATGAATATAGGTTATGCCGGACTGGGTCTCGGAGATAGAGATTACTATCTTGTTGATAACGAAGAAAATCGACGCTATATAGCTGCTTATGAAAAATTCGTAAAGACTCTAATGACTCTCTCTGGCTATGATGAAGAGAGTGCTCAAAGGATTTGGAATAATGTTATCGAAATTGAAACAAAGTTTGCGGAGAACAGGAAAACAAAAGAGATGCTGAGAGACCCGGATGTTATTTTTAATATAATGACATACTCGGATTTCAAAAAACGTTATTCCAATTTTAATTGGGATGCATATTTTTCAGCTTTTGGAGTTGAAAAATTAGATGAAATAAATGTGATAGATCCGGAATTTATTGATTTCATAAATAATTTCCTCCCAACTTTAGACAGTCGTAAATTAAAAGACCTTCTGATTTATGATCTTGTAGCTGATTGTGCAAATCTGTTAAGTGAAGAATTTGAAGACACTGTTTTTGATCTCTATGGCAAAGCAATGAATGGTACTGAAGAAAAACAACCTCGTTGGAAACGTATCATGGCTGTGCCAAATTCTCTTTTTGGAGAAATCGTAGGCAAACTCTATGTAGAGAAATATTTTCCTGAGGAGAATAAGCAGTATATGGTACAACTTGTAGAAAATTTGAGAAAGGCTCTTGCTGTACACATAAAGTCATTGCCCTGGATGTCGGAAGAAACCAAGAGAAAAGCTCTCGAAAAATTGGATTCACTGACTATAAAAATAGGATATCCTGATAAATGGAAGGATTACTCTGAAATTAATATTGATCCTTCCAAATCTTTCTTTGAGAATATTCATGCTGCGAATGTATGGTTCACCCATGATAACTATTCCAAGATTAACAAACCAGTCGACAAGACTGAGTGGTTAATGACCCCTCAAGCTGTCAATGCTTATTACAATCCCACATCTAATGAGATATGTTTTCCGGCCGGAATTCTTCAGCCTCCATTTTTTGATATAAATGCGGAAGATGCTATAAACTATGGTCGTATAGGAGTCGTTATCGGCCATGAAATGACTCACGGTTTTGACGACAGGGGTCGTAAGTATGATAAGGATGGTAATTTGGCGGATTGGTGGACGGCAGAAGATTCAAAACAATTCAATGAGTTAGCTGAATCTTTGGTGGCTCAGTTCAATAAAGTTGAAGTAGCACCCGGAATATTTGCAAATGGGAAATACACACTTGGAGAAAACATAGCAGATCAAGGTGGGTTGCGTGTTGCTATGACAGCATTACGTATGGCCAATGAAGATAATATTGACAGTAACGTTAAATCTGAATATTCCCCGGAGCAGGTATTTTATCTTGCTTATGCAAATGTTTGGGCTGAAAATATCAGGCCCGAATCAATTGCTGTACGCACAAAATCGGATACGCATTCTTTAGGGAGAATCAGGGTCAATGCTACTCTCAGAAACCTTGATTCATTTATTGACGCATTCGAAATAAATGAGGGGGATGCTATGTTCCTGCCTAAGAATGAGCGAATAATAATATGGTAATCTAAAGACTTTTGTAGTATGTATGGTCTTATAGGTCGTCCTTTGGGTCACTCTTTTTCTGCCTCTTTCTTTAATGAGAAGTTTAAAAAAGAGAATATCGACGAACGTTATGAATTGTTCCCTCTTCCTTATATAGAAAAGGTGACAGAATTGATAGAGCAACACCCCTCTCTTAAAGGTTTAAATGTGACTATCCCATATAAGCAAGATATAATCCCGTTCCTTTCTCGGATATCTGAGGAAGCAAAGGAAATTGGTGCAGTAAATGTGGTTCGTATCCATAGGGATGGTGGAAAATATCTGCTTGAGGGTTTCAATAGTGATGCTATCGGTTTCAAAGAGTCAATTCAACCTCTTCTGAAATCATATATGAAAAAGGCTATGATTCTTGGCACCGGGGGTGCGTCAAAAGCAGTCTCCTTTGTTATGTCTTCTCTTGGATTCCAGGTTATAATGGTGTCAAGAGTTGCAAAATCAGATTGTATCTCATACACTGATATAAGTCCGGAGTTGATGTCAGAGTGTCACGTAATCATCAATGCAACGCCTCTTGGAATGTGGCCAAAAATAGAAGATGCCCCACCTATCCCCTACTCGTTGTTGACTCCTCGACATCTACTATTTGACCTTATCTATAACCCGGAGATTACCGAATTTATGAAACGTGGTCTTGCTAAAGGTGCAATTGTAAAAAATGGCCTTGAGATGCTTTATGGACAAGCAATTGAAGCGTGGCGAATATGGAATGAGTAAATCGATATGACATTCCTATTGCCGGTTGTTGGTCTTGTCATGGGAATTCTGATTGGTGAGAGATTCAATAGTCTTCTATTGAGTCTCTTATCCATCGGAGTTGCTCTTGCGTTTTATCTTTATTTATTAGGTAAAAGTGCCAACCCACTTGAAGCTATAAAAATTAATCCTCTGCACAAGATTTGGATATTGGTGTTGTTTCTTGGCATTGGTTGGTTTGATATGTGGGTACACACACCTTCAAATGAAACACATGATATAATAAATTCAGATCTCCTTGCCACAGGTGTGGTCGAAGAATGTAAGACCAATGTTGAAGGAGAAAGGTTTATTCTAAAAATCTATAGCCTAACAGATTCTACCGGGAAAACATTAACTCATGAAAATTTTAAAATACGACTCATCACTGATGGTTACTACGCAGCTATAGGAGATGTTCTAACAACTCGTTTACATCTTACGGAAATTGAAGATTCTAAAAACTATCGTTCTTCGGGATACTCCCACCGGATGAATCAAATAGGGATTCGTTATTCTTCTATTGCTGACTCAGACTCCGTCTTAAAGGTGGGTCATGAATTGAATATCTTCACATTTGCTGCTTCTCTCAGGAATGATTTATTGATTAAGCTTGATAAATCAAAATTGAATCGAGACTGCAAATATTTTCTGGCAGCTTTGTTATTTGGAGACCGTGATACTTTAGGCGAAAATAAAAGAGAAAAGTTCAGTAATGCAGGTCTTGCCCATATCCTTGCATTAAGCGGTACTCACATCGCATTGTTGATGGGTGTGCTAATGTTTATTTTTTATCCACTGAAATTGTTTGGCCTTCATAAAACCAGAAGTTGGTTGAGTATTATAATTATTTGGTGTTATACTATTTTATCAGGCTTTTCACCTTCAACAGTAAGAGCTTCAATAATGATAAGTATAACCATATTGGCTTTTACGATGCAGAGACGGAAGTCTTCTTACAACTCACTTTTAATAGCTATCTTTATGATACTATTATTTGATCCGTTATCGCTTTTTGATCTCGGTTTGCAGTTGAGTATATTAAGTGTATCAGCTATAATAATTTTTGTCAATGAGTTTGACCTTAAGGAATCGTTTAGACATCCTATAAGTAGATGTATCATTTCGACATTAATGATCTCGATTGTGGCCACTATGGCCACATGGGTTATCGTTTCAAATTATTTTGGAATCGTCCCCCTTTTGTTTCTCCCGGCAAATTTCATACTCCTCCCGCTTCTTCCCATATTTATGAGCATTTCACTCATATTCTTTTGTTCTTTACTTATTGGATACGAACCGGATTGGCTTTCAAGGACAGTAGAAGCTTTACATAAATCGTTTGATTATGTTGTGACTTTGATTTCATCAATCGATGGTTGTGTAATAGATTTCAAAGCCTCGGATCTACTTGTGTGGCTTTGGATAGCAGGTCTTTTCGCTTTTACGTTTTTTATATTTAGAAAGGTTCGTAGTATCTACTATTATATTTTGACCGTTTATTTCACCTTGTTGGTGGCAGGATCTCGTTGGATCTCACCTCAACCATCAGATAGCATTATTTTCCAAAATTATCACCATCAAATTTCTATAATGGTATATAGTGAGTTGAATGAGAATTCAGTAGTATTTCCGTTCCGAAGAATCAGTGAGACTACCTTTGGTGGCAATGATATTCTGGTTGTTGATTCTATATTCGATACTACACAAATTGAATCAATAGCAATAGCCAATAGGCAAAAATATAGGGGTACTTACTTAATCATTGGGAAAAATTGCAAAATTGATTCTTTCCCTCAGCTCCCTACCCCGGACTATTTCACAAAAATCTTATTGCACCCTTCTCTGAAAAAGAGTACAGAACAAAAAATTCTATGCAATAAGCCTGAAGAATTTAAAGATAAGGTTTACAGCTTGCGGGAGGAAGGACCATTGGAGGTCAAGCTTTAATTATCTTTACTTTTTGCCGGAAGCCTTTTGAGAATAAATGAGCCGAACGTACCTCTTTTGGATACATTAACCTCATTACAGGAAAATTCATTTTGAGGTGTTTCTGCTTCCTTTTTTAGTGTAGGATCCACCACGTCAGCAAGACGATTGACTTCACGAATCATCATTACCATTACCGTAAGCAAACCGCCTACAAGGAGAATATCGAAAAGTGCTTTCATAAGAAGATAAATTTTAATGAGATATGTTTAGATTAGGATTAAATTAGCAATGACTGAAAAATCATTTGTAAGTTTAACAAAAAATTCCTAAAAGAGTTTACGAAAATTGATATTTTTATCATTTTGTATATACGGTTTCCAGGAGCGTGCATATAAAGAAATTGATAATTATGTAAAGCGTTTAACTTGCAATATTGACTTTTATTAATAATAACAGAAATAAATTAAGATTTTAATCAACATTTTCTAATCATAATGTGTTTTAAAATAAACGATGGCAATCATATATGACTTATGTTTAATGCCTTTAGAAATCGAATCAAGTTATGAAAAGAACAGTTTTATTTTTTGCTGCGGCCATGTCCATATTCGGTGCCATGGCTCAGAATCTCTCAAAAGTTGAGATGAAAAGCCTTCAGGCATTTGTGGCTCAACCTTCTGCCAAAGGGGTTAGTAACGGAGAAGTCCTTGGATACAATGGAAATGTGGCTCAGCTTCCCGGAATTACAGTCTCTGATGGACATGTCACAGAGATAAAATGGGACAACAAGGATCTTGCAGGATCACTTAATCTTGCAGGTTTCCCGGCTCTGGAAAAGGTTGACGTAAGCGGCAACAAGTTAGTTTCTCTCTCAGTTTCTGCTGCTCCTTCTCTATCAGAGCTTAATGCATCTCGCAATAGAATTTCGGATATCACTTTAAATGGGCTTAATCAACTTCAGACACTAAAGCTCAACCGAAACCGTATTAGTGATATCAGTCTGGCCGGAACACCCTTTATCAAGAAATTGAATCTGGCTTCCAACAACCTTGTAGATCTCAATGTAGAGAATGCCGTAAATTTGGTATATCTTAATGTGATGAGTAATGATCTTGAAGAACTGTCGGTAGAAAATTGTCAGGATTTAAAAACTCTTTATGCTGGTTACAACGAATTGTCAAACGTGACATTGTCGGGTCTTGCTAAACTTGAAAACTTAAATGTTCAAGGCAATAAGATTTCCAAGCTTTATATCCAGCAGCTCCCCTCTCTCGTTTCTCTTGCAGCAAACGATAATCACATGACAGATTTGGTAATCAACGATTGTAAGGCGTTAAATGATATCTTTGCACCTTACAACGACTTGACCAATTTTTCTGTATCTAATACACCGGCATTGGCTTTCGTAAATCTCGAATGGAATGATCTCCAGACAGTGAATTTAAGCAATCAGACATTCTTGCAAAGGGTAAATGTTAGTAACAACCAACTGATCACTCTTGACGTAAGTTTCGATCAGATGCTAACATATCTTAATGTAAGTGATAACGTAAATCTTACAGACCTTAGATTGACTGGCGACACTAATCTCCGACAAATCGTGGGTGATTGGTCAGGTTTTGATGGTCCTAACTTCTAACAATACACTACTCTTATGAAAAAAGGGATGTCTTAATGATTAAGACATCCCTTTTTTCGTCAATTTTTTTACTAACTACTGATTAAAAAGTAAGAATAAGATATTGTATGTTTATAACTTTTTTATTAATTTTGTAACTCAGATAAGTCGGCATGAAAGCAAGATATTTACTTCTATTTTATAGCTGACAAATATACAGATTTTAAATTGATTCTCATCCTTTTCTTTTATGAAAAGTAAACTTTTGATTGATGCTGGTTCTACGAAGGTAGAGTGCCAGTTGCTTCCCGCAGATGGCACTATCTTATCCCCATTTCAGACGGAAGGGATAAATGCTCTACTATCAGACAGGGAGCATATATCTTCTGCCCTACGTAGTGTTGCAAAAAATATCCCTGATAAATACGAAATTGAGGCTATCCATTATTATGGAGCCGGATGTGCTACCCCGGAGATATGTGAAAAAATGCGTTTGGCTATAAATGAGATTTGGAATCCATCTATATGTGAAGTTAATTCCGATCTTCTCGCTGCCGCCCGTTCTCTATTTGGAGACAGAAAGGGAATAGCTTGCATTTTGGGAACCGGTTCCAACTCCTGTCTTTACGATGGTGTCTCGATTTCAAAGCAGATTCCATCACTTGGATTCATCCTTGGGGATGAAGGTAGCGGTGCTGCTCTTGGGAAACGACTCGTCAGCGATGTTCTCAAAGAACAGCTCCCGGTTTCCATGAGAGATTTGTTTTTTGAGAGATATAATCTTACGCTTGCTGAAATTCTTGACAAAGTATATCGGCAGAAATCTCCAAATAAATACCTGGCCTCTTTTGTGCCCTTTTTAAAAGAGAATTTATGGAATCCCTATATCTATTCTCTTGTGCTCAAAGAATTGACCCGTTTCGTCAAGAGAAATGTAGCTATGTATCCCGGGGCGCATTCTCTTCAAGTAAGCTTCACCGGTTCTATAGCTTATAATTTCTGTAATATACTGAAAGAGGCTACCTCCTCTTTAGGTTACAGTGTATATTCTGTGTCAGAGACTCCCATGCAAGGACTGATAGATTATCATAAATACGAGAATAATGAGGAATAATATTAAACTTTTAATTATAGTATTAGCAGTTCTGTTCCCTGCTCTGACGGTTCCTGCCTGGGGGCGTTCGGAATATTGGAAGCAGAGAGTATCGCTTTTCGAAAAGATTCCCATCGCAAGTTCAGACATCGTGTTTCTTGGCAACTCTATCACCGATGGTGGAGAATTTTCAGAGCTTTTCAAGAATGAAGATATAAAGAATAGAGGAATTAGCTCTGACGTAATAAGTGGTGTCCGAGAGAGAGTGGGTCAAGTGACTTCGGGGAACCCAAGGAAAATATTTCTTTTAATTGGAATAAATGATATTTCTCATAACCTGTCAGCAGAAGCTATTGCTAAGCAATATGATGAGTTGGTGCAGGATATAAGAACTCAAAGCCCGGAATCGCAATTGTATATCCAATCAATTATGCCTATCAACAATGATTTCGGTCGTTATAAAAATTTGAAGGGTAAAAGCCGGATCATTGTAGAAGTAAATGAACGACTTCAACAAATAGCGGCAGAGAGAGGAGCGACATTTATTGACCTTACTCCTGCCCTATCAGACTCTGAAGGAAAACTTAGAAAAGAGTTCACAAATGATGGATTACATCTTCTCGGGAAAGGGTATCAAGCATGGGCAAACTTTATTCGGGAATATGTAAATGAATAATGACCTCTGAAATTATAAGGAATGAATAAGAAAAAAATATATAAGAAGATTGCAGCTTCATTCATATGCCTGTCAGTTTTCGGAATAGATTGTGGGAACGCGCAAAATGTGATTGAGGTTGCTCCTTTGTTTGAATACCCGGTAGCCCCGGAAGAATTACCGGATATGTATGAAAAATCCAATTATCTTGTTGAGCATTTCTGGGATAAAATGGACCTTAAATCTAAGCAGGCTGTAGATCAGAATGCCCTCAATCATGCTTTTCATGTGTATTCGGTTGCGATGAGATTCGCTGACAGGAATAAATGTGTTGTTTCAAATCAGAAGCTGGTTAATACTTTATCCAAAAATCCTACCCTTCTGCTTCAGTTTACTAAAGCAGCGGAAGAGAATATTTATGGGATGCGTGCTGATTTTTGGATTGATGAAATTTATATTCAATATCTCAAAGCCTTATTGTCTTCCAAAAAGGTTTCTCCGTCAAGAAAGCAGAGGTATGAAAAGCAACTTGTCGCGTTGGAAAATACAAGTGAAAACTCAATAGCCCCGAAGTTTTCTTTCGAAAACAGAAATGGTTCTACCACGAATTATTTTCCGATGTCAACACCGACAATGATTATTTTCGGAAATCCATGGGATACGGATTGGAGAATGGCTCGACTTGGAATGGAATCCGATTTATCCTTGGTTTCTTATCTCGATAAAGGGAAGATAAACATTCTCTTTATATTACCTGAATTCAGAGAAAACTGGCAGGCTCAGGTTAACAACTATTCAGATAAATGGATTGTGGGTTTTGCCGAGAATGTTGATAATATTTACGATATAAGAGTCTCTCCCGCAATATATGTTATCGGGTCTGACGGGAAAATTATATCTAAAAATACCAGCCTTCAGACTGCGGTTCATAATCTTTTGCAACAAATTAAAGAATAATTATGGGAAGAAATACATTGTCAAAATTTATTAAGCGAACATATTTTCGTTTCACCGGTTATTCATACACTAACCTGGGAAGGCTCTTTCTCCGACTTTTCGTCGGAATAATGTTCATGCAATTTGGAATAAGACAGATAATGGATTTCCAACACTTGTGCGATCATTTCCCTGCAATTCTCGGCATGGACTCCACTACCACTCTAATAGTGATGACATGTATAGAGCTAATTTGTTCTACATTCATTATGTTTGGCTTTCTTACTCGTTTCATGACTCTGCCACCTTTCATTTCAATGATTGTGGCCGAATACTATTTATTGCAAAAATTTGGAGAAGCAACATATTTGCTTGACTGGCAACAACAGGGATATCTTCCGATAATGTTCCTCGGAATTTTCTTTTTTATTATGCTTGTAGGTCCGGGAAAAATATCGGTGGATTATTTTCTTTCGTTACATATCATTCACACTGAAAATAAAAGTGAAGGTGAATTGGAGGAGGTATGAGAATTGCAGTATTGATTTCAGGAGGAGTTGATAGTTCAGTTGTGGTTCATAAGCTTTTTAATGAAGGCCATGAACTGCATTTGTTCTATATCCGTATCGGGATGAAAGGAGATGGAGGAGACTGTTCTGCTGACGAGGACATTGAAATGTGTCAATTAATAGCGAATAAATATGGTCTGCCTTTAAAGATAGTTTCTCTTCAGGAAGAGTATTGGGAGCATGTTATGCAGTATACTCTTGACACCGTAAAAAAAGGACTTACCCCTCATCCGGACATAATGTGCAACAAAATTATCAAGTTCGGATTCTTTAATGAAAGATGGGGTAAAGATTTTGACAAGATTGCAACCGGACATTATGCATCTATCAAGGAGAAAGAGGGGCGTCTGTTTCTGGCTACGGCAAAGGATCCGGTTAAGGACCAAACAGATTTTCTGGCTCAAATATCTTATTCTCAACTTCAGCATATCATTTTCCCCCTTGGAGATTTAGAAAAGTCTGAAGTGCGTGAATTGGCGCGGAATGCATCTTTACCTAATGCTCGCAGAAAGGATTCCCAGGGAATATGTTTTCTTGGAAAAATCAATTATTCAGATTTCCTTGCCAAGCAGATAGGGATGAAATCTGGTGCCATCATAGACATTTCAACTGGGAAAAAGATAGGAACCCATAATGGATTTTGGTTTTACACAATCGGTCAGAGAAAGGGTTTGGGACTAAGTGGTGGTCCTTGGTTCGTTGTCAAAAAGAATGTCCGGGATAATGTGATTTATGTATCACATGGATTAAATACACCATTGCAATATGGTCGAGAAATTTCTCTTGTCGAGCCTAATTGGATATCAGTAGATCCATTAGAGTATTTGAAGCAAATGGATGAGGGGGTTGACATTACATTTAAAACCAGACATTCTCCTGAGTTTCATAAAGGAAAATTGTCTAAGGAGCCTGATGGAAGCTTAAAAATTCAATCCGTGGATGATATTCAGGGTATAGCGCCAGGCCAATATGCAATCATTTATGACCCTGATTCTGTACTCTGCTTTGGTTCAGCAATGATTCAAGCAGGAAATTTAAAAAGAAATAAAGGACAATCTAATACAAGACCTGAAGGAATTGAAGTAATTCCGGATGTAGATGATTAAATATGGAAAAACGATATAGATTGAAACTTATAGGTATCACCTATAATCAAATTGAATCAGGAGTTTATGCTTTGATTCTTCAACAGATGGGTGGACAAACACGGATACCTATAGTAATAGGATTTCCTGAAGCACAGGCAATACAATGTAAGCTTCAGGAGGTAGACATACCACGTCCTTTGACGCACGACACCATGGTGACTGCCTTGAGCTCTTTTGGAGTCAGATTGAAGGAAGTAGAGATAAAACGATTGCAAAATGGAGTCTTTGCGGCTGATCTGTATTTGATCGACTCAGACAATAATTTAAAGATTGTGGATGCTCGTTCATCAGATGCTGTGGCATTAGCAATTAGGGTGGATGCTCCAATTTATACGACGGAGAAAGTCCTTCTTGAAGCAGGTATGTTGCCGGAATCTGATAATAAAGACGCGGATGAAGACACGGGAGAAAATTTTTCAATGTCCTCCGGAATTGAATCTTTGACATCTATGTCAATTGATCAGCTCCACTCTGCAATGACTAAGGCGGCTGAAAACGAGAATTATGAAGAAGCGGCTAAAATTAAAGCAGAAATCAACCGCCGCACAGAAAATCAAAAGGAGAATGAAGAATAGAAAAAAGAGAATTGACCTCATTATCGAGCTTATAAAGAATCAATGTATAGGCAGTCAAGAGGAGTTGGCGGAAATTCTGGCTCAGAAAGGTCATCCGGTGACACAGGCAACGTTGTCTCGCGATCTAAAGATGCTTCGAACCACAAAAGTGCCAACCGATAGAGGTACTTATATGTATGTTCTCCCTGATAGTGACTCTTTAAAAGACAGATTGCTGAATTTTGGACAGCCTCTTGCGAGAGCAAATTATCAGAGTGGTTTTGTGTCACTTCAGTTTTCAGGACATCTTGCTGTCATAAAGACAAGAAACGGATATGCATCCGGTCTGGCGTATGACATAGATATGAGTAACTACCCGGAAATATTGGGTACGATTTCTGGCACAGATACTATTCTGGCGGTTCTTCGTGAGGATGTGTCACGTGCAAGGGCCTCTGAATTGTTTTCCGAAATTCTGGGAATTGATGTTAATGATTTAAAAGAATGATGGTATGATTAAAGTGGGTTTAATTGGAGCAGAGACTCCCGATGCCGGTGAGATACTGAGAATTTTAATCAATCATCCTGAGGTCGATTTGATTTCTCTTTATGCGCCGTCTCTTTCCGGACATAAGATAGCATCGGTTCATTCAGGGTTTATTGGAGAGCAAGCCCTTACCTTCACCGATAAAATTGATCCGGCTGTGTTGGATGCTATTTTTATTTTTGATGATTCCGATATAAGTAAAAAGATAATTGCTCATATAGGAAATTGGGATACACTGCGTCTCATAAATCTATCTCCCTCAAGAGGAAAAGACTGGGGAGTGGCAGATTTTGTTTATGGTTTATCAGAAATTAACCGTAAGGTCTTAGTAAGAGGTGCCCGGATGGCTGTTATCCCAAATGCTATTGCTGCGGTTTCTCTTATAGCCCTTTATCCCCTCGCTTCACATCTTCTTTTGTCGTCAGATATTTTAATAGATGCAAATCTTCCGGCAGATGATGTTCGTGGTGTTGACAAGCCACTCATCGAAGAAGAGATAGATCGTCAGTTGAAGAATGTTCAAAATAGCTTCAATGGTAATGTAAGAGTTGCGTGCCATCCTTTCGATTCCGCAAGAGCGTTAAAAATTAAGCTGGAAATAGAAACTCCCCTATCCCTTGACGAAATCTCAAGAATTTATGATTCTGTCTATGACGATCATAATTTTACATATATAATTATGGATTCTGTTAAGGAAGCTGAAGTTGAGGGCACGCAGAAGTGTGTCATTTCACTGAACAAGACTGATAAGGGAACTCTCAGCATTGAAGCGGTGGCAGACTGTCGCCTCAGAGGCGGTGCCGGAGACGCAGTACATGTTCTTAACCTCTTTTTTGCACTTCATGAGAAAATCGGACTTTCCTTGAAACCTTCCATATATGAGAAATCTTTAGGAGAGCCAAGACAGTCGCAATATTCATGGTTTGCTTGATTCTTTAATTTATGTCGGTAAATAAGGTTATCTTACTGGGACACGTCGGGGGCGATCCGGAAATGAGATATCCCGACAAAGATCATCCTGTTGCTTATCTCTCGCTCGCAACTAATGAGACGAGAGGCAGCTCTCGTGTCGAGACCACTGAGTGGCATTCGCTGGTTTTTGGTGGTCAAAACGCACTCTTTGTTGAAAGATATGTGCGAAAGGGAACTTTGCTTTATGTCGAAGGATATTTAAGGACCCGTGAGTATGAGGATAGAATGAAGATAATCAGACGTAAAACAGAAATAATAGTTGAACGTCTTGAGATAGTGGGTAGAAAGTAAAAAAATATAAAAAATGAGAAAGTGGAAAATAGAAGACTCAGCCGAGATTTATAACATAAGTGGTTGGGGATTGAAATACTTTTCTATAAATGATAAGGGACATGTTCAGGTGACTCCCAGAGAGGGTGGTGCATCTGTTGATTTGAAAGAAGTGATAGATGAGCTGAAAATCCGCGATGTTTCAGCCCCGGTGCTTCTTCGCTTCCCTGATATCCTTGACAACAGGATTCAGAAAATATCTTCTTGCTTTAAAAAGGCTGCAGAAGACTACAACTATAAAGGGCAGAATTTTATTGTCTACCCTATCAAGGTAAATCAAATGAGACAGGTTGTAGAGGAAATTGTCAGTCATGGCAATAAATATAATATCGGTCTTGAAGCCGGATCAAAACCTGAACTCCATGCTGTCCTCGGCGTGAGTTGTAATTCCAGCTCTATCATAGTCTGCAATGGTTATAAGGATGAAGACTATGTAGAATTGGCATTACTTGCTCAAAAAATGGGTAGGAGAATTTATCTTGTCGTTGAAAAGCTTAACGAATTGAAGCTTATCCACAATGTTTCTAAAAGACTTGGTATCATTCCTAATATAGGTATAAGAATAAAACTTTCTTCCTCCGGGAGTGGAAAATGGGAAGAATCTGGTGGAGATGTGAGCAAGTTTGGTCTTAATTCTTCCGAACTTCTTGAGGCTCTCTCCTATCTTGAAAAGAATAATTTAAAGGAGGCTCTTAAACTTATTCATTTCCATATAGGCAGTCAAATCACCAAAATTCGAAGGATAAAGAATGCCCTGCGCGAAGCTATGCAATTCTACGTACAGCTTTCCAAGATGGAATTCAACATTGATTTTGTGGATATAGGAGGAGGCCTGGGTGTAGATTATGATGGCACACGATCATCCTCAGGAGAACACTCCATGAATTATTCTATTCAAGAGTATGTAAACGATGGTGTATCAGCTCTTGTTGATGTCTGCGTCAAGAATAATCTTCCTCAGCCAAACATTATAACTGAAAGTGGAAGATCCCTGACAGCACACCATTCTGTGTTGATAATAGAAGTCCTTGAGACTACCCGTCTTCCTATATGGAATGATAATGAAACAATCGGGGAAGACGACCATGAACTTGCTAAAGAGTTATACAAGATATGGGATAGAATCAATCCTACGACTATGTTCGAGGATTGGCATGATGCACTTCAGATTAGAGAAGAAGCTCTTGATCTTTTCAGTCTTGGTATGCTTGACCTTAAGACTCGAGCTCAGATTGAAAAGCTATTCTGGTCGGTTGCTCGTGATGTTAATGATCTCACCCGATCCATGAAACATCCACCGGAAGAGCTGAAGAAGGTAGACAGGATGTTACCCGAGAAATATTTCTGCAATTTCTCCCTTTTCCAAAGTCTTCCCGATTCATGGGCTATTGACCAGGTTTTCCCTATAATGCCAATTTCCCGTCTTGATGAAAAACCATCGAGAAGGTGCACCATACAGGATATCACTTGTGACTCCGATGGAAAAATCAACCGCTTTGTCTCTCCGCAAGGAATGTCATATTCCCTTCCTGTCCATCCCCTCAGACCAAATGACAAATACTATATAGGAGTCTTTCTGGTTGGGGCCTATCAGGAAATATTGGGTGACCTTCATAATCTTTTTGGAGATACGAGTGCGGTTCATATTTCTGTTGATAAAGATGGCTACGAGATTGAGCAAGTGATCGACGGAGAACCTGTCACAGATGTTCTTGATTACGTTGAATACAATCCTAAGAAATTAGTGCGTAATCTTGAGGCATGGGTTTCAAAGTCAATGAAACAAGGTATAATAACTGCTGAGGAGGGGCGTCAATTCCTGAATAATTATCGTTCCGGCTTATACGGAATCACTTATCTTGAAAAAGATTGAAATGATTTCTCTGACTTATGCGATATTTTTTAAGACTGGGCTATAACGGCACAAATTTTCATGGCTGGCAGTCGCAGCCAAATGCAGTAAGTGTGCAACAAAAGATTGAGGAGACGCTGTCAATTCTGACGCGTCTCCCGATTTCTATCGTCGGTGCAGGAAGAACTGATGCTGGTGTACATGCAAAAGAGATGTATGCTCATTTTGATGTGCCGGGTGATATTGAAGATAAGAGCCGTTTTCTCCTTTCCGCAAACAGGCTTGTGGGAAAAGACATCTCTTTCTATGATTTGCTCAAGGTCCCGGACGATGCGCATGCAAGATTTGATGCGGTGGAGAGGACATATAAATATTTTGTCTCATTTGAGAAAACTCCCTTCCTCTATCCATTCTCTTCCTTCTCTTCTATAAGATTTGATCTTGATAAAATGAATGAGGCGGCCGAATACCTTCTAAGGGTCGATGATTTCACATCTTTCGCCAAGCTGCATTCTGATGCGAAGACCAATATTTGTAAAGTTACTAAAGCAGAATGGCATATGCTCGAAAATGAAATGCCTCTTCTTGGAGATGGTTGTGTCTTTACTATTTCAGCTGATAGATTCTTGAGAAATATGGTAAGAGCAATTGTCGGCACCCTTGTTGATGTCGGAAGAGACAAAATATCTATTTCTGAATTTGTTGATATAATTCATTCCAAAGACAGATGTTCTGCAGGTTGCTCTATGCCAGGGGCTGGACTTTTTCTATGGAAGATTAAATATCCATTTCTTTGATTTAAATAAAAGATGTTGTCTGACAAAGCTAAAGGTTATATTATTGGTGCGTTAGGGGCAGCAAGCTATGGCACAAATCCTCTCTTCGCATTGCCTCTGTATGCCGAAGGGATGACTCCCAACTCGGTTTTATTTTTCCGATATCTGCTTGCAATCCCTCTAATGGGATTGATGCTGTTATTTCGGAGGGGATCAGATCAATTCAAGATAAATGGCAAGCAAGGGATACTTCTTTTCGTGATGGGTATTCTAATGGCTGTGTCTTCACTGACTTTATTCCTCAGTTATACTTATATGGACGCGGGTATTGCATCAACACTTCTTTTTGTTTACCCGATAATGGTGGCGCTAATTATGGCTCTTGGATTTCATGAGAAAATAACTATAGCGACAAGTTTATGTATTGTTATGGCCTTGACGGGGATTGCAATGCTGTTTAAGAAGACAGATGGCACTACATTATCAGTGACAGGCGCTGTTTTGGTGATGATGTCTTCTTTGTCATATGCTGTATATATAGTAGGTGTAAATCAATCAAAACTTAGATATATGCCTACATTGAAAGTGATTTTCTATGTTCTATTGTTTGGTCTCACGGTTTTTATTGTGAAGATTCTCTATGGAAATACCTTTACTTTGCCACAAAGTGTGTTGTCATGGGTATGTTTGATTGGACTTGCTGTTCTTCCGACAGCCGTATCATTCCTTTGCACTACTTCTGCAATTCAACTTATCGGACCCACTCCGACTGCAATCTTAGGTGCGCTTGAACCGGTGACTGCCGTTTTAATAGGAGTCCTGCTATTTGGTGAGACAGTTACACCCAGAGTTCTCTTGGGAATGATACTTATTCTCTTAGCCGTCTCATTAGTGGTCGGTGGAGGCAACGTCCATAGAAAGATCCTACACATTCATCGTCTCTTTCCTCGAAAAAGGCAAAAATAAAATATATACCTATTTCATATCTTAATAATATGGATGCTAAAGATGCTAAAATAAAGATTGAAAAACTAAGAAGCGACCTCCATCTTCATAATCATAATTATTATATTCTCAATGCCCCTGTCATTTCTGACAAGGAGTTTGATTATATGATGAAGGAGTTGGAAAAACTTGAAAAGGAATTTCCCGAGTTCGATGACCCCCTATCCCCTACGAAAAGAGTTGGATCTGATCTTACAAAAGGATTCGACCATATCGTTCATAAACGCCCTATGATGTCTCTTTCCAATTCCTATTCAATAGATGAAGTTGATGATTGGTTCGAAAGATTGAAAAAGGCTCTTGGGAATGAGAGGTTTCAGGTGGTTGGAGAATTAAAATTTGATGGCACTTCCATTTCTGTGACCTATAAGAATGGATTGATGGTAAGGGCTGTCACCAGAGGAGACGGAACGCAGGGAGACGATGTGACCGCTAATGTTAAGACAATCCGAAGTGTTCCTCTCCGCCTTCAACCGGGAGATTGGCCCGACGAATTTGAAATTAGAGGTGAGATTCTCATGCCATGGGAGGTCTTTGAAAAGATAAATGCAGAAAGAGCTTATAATGAAGAGCCTTTATTTGCAAATCCAAGAAATGCGGCTTCGGGCACATTGAAAATGCAGGATTCCAAAGAAGTGGCAAAAAGACATCTTGACGCAAGATTTTATTATCTTCTTAGTGATAACCTTCCCTATGATAATCATTTTGACAATTTACAGGCAGCAAGAAGATGGGGATTCAAGGTTTCGAAAGAGATGCAACTTCTTGATTCTCTTGAGGCGGTTAATGATTTTATCAATCTTTGGGATACAGAAAGAAAGAAGTTACCGGTAGCTACTGATGGATTGGTTTTCAAAATCAACTCTTTGAAGCAGCAACTTAATCTTGGATATACGGCAAAATCACCTCGTTGGGCAATCGCTTACAAATTTAATCCGGAAAATGCATGTACCCCGTTGAAGTTTGTGTCGTTTGAAACCGGAAGAATGGGTATTGTGACTCCGGTTGCCAATCTTGAACCGGTACTTTTATCCGGTACTATTGTAAAGCGAGCGTCCCTACATAATGATGATATAATTCAAGAGCTGGATATCCATGAGGGTGATTGGTTGTATGTAGAAAAAGGTGGGGAAATTATTCCAAAAATTACAGGGGTCGACAAATCAAAACGACCTGAGGATGCCCCAAAAATTAAATTTGTTGACCGTTGTCCAGAGTGTGGTACTCCCCTTGTGAGGATATATGGTGACGCAGCATGGTGTTGTCCCAATCACTATGGATGTCGACCTCAAATAACTGGAAAAATCGAACATTTTTGTGCACGCAGAATGATGGATATAGATGGTATTGGGGAAGAGACTGCGGAACTTCTTTTCTCTTGCGGATTAGTAGAGAGAATTGCTGACCTCTACGATCTGACTTTTGAAAAACTTCAGACCCTTGATAGAATAGGAGAAAAGTCTGCTAAAAGAATACTTGATGGAATTGAGGCTTCAAAGAAGGTTCCGTTTGAACGAGTGGTTTATGCATTATCAATCCCTAATGTTGGAGAGACAACAGCAAAACGATTGGCCGGATATGTTAAAAACATGGATACATTATTATCTATGAATGAGGATGAATTGACATCTGTGCCTGATATAGGTCCAATCATTGCAAAAAGTATCTTTAACTTTTTCCGTGATCCGATAAATATCAATAACATCACTCGATTAAGAGAAGCAGGGGTGCAGATGAGTTTGTCTTCAGATAAACTCGAAGCGGGCAATAACAGACTTGAAGGTAAAGTGATTGTCATTTCCGGTACATTTGCCCATCATTCACGTGATGAATATAAAGACATCATTGAAAGAGAGGGTGGAAAAAATACCGGGAGCATCTCGAAGAAAACGTCTTTTGTTCTTGCCGGCGACAATATGGGACCTTCAAAAAGAGATAAGTGTGAGAAATTAGGAATCCCCCTTGTCTCCGAGGATGAATTCCTTCAAATGATAGGGGAAGGATGATTAAATGCTCCCGGCCATATGCGGCGGGAGCATTTATTTTATATACGCTCTATTTTTACTTTTGATAAAGTTGGAGACTCTCGATAGACATTTATTTGTACCGGGATTCTTTCTTTTAGTTCAGGCACGTGACTAATCAATCCAACTTTCTTTCCTCCTACTTGATGGAGTTTTTCCAAGGTTTCCATAACATTTCCGAGATATTCACTTGACAAAGTCCCGAAACCCTCATCAATGAATATTATATCCACATTCATTCCTCCCCCTTTGAGATTTGACAAAGCGAGTGCAAGAGATAATGACGCCATAAAACTTTCCCCGCCAGATAAGATGCTGGCAGGCTGAGGTTCACTTGGACGCAAACGGTCTATAACCAATATAGTTAATGAACCCGGATTACACGTCAGATAATATCTGTCGGTAAAGGTTTCCATATAAGCATTAGCATTATCAAGCAATGATTTTAGAATAAGACTCTGAGCTGCTCCTCTGAATTTTGCCCCATCTGTATCACCAAGGGTCTTGTATAGGAGTTCCCATTTCTCCTTCTCCTCTCTTTTCCTTTCCTCATCTTTAATTATTTGTTTTAATTTAAATAAGTTGTTATCGTTATTTTTCAGTTTCTCAGTAATCTCACCGATTCTGATGCTCAGTTCTTCTATTCTCTTATCACATTCATTCTGATGCTCCTTCAAAAATTCTATGGTGTCTTCTTCATTTAGTTGAGGTTTTGATTGCTCTGTTTTTAATATTTCTTTTTCAATATTTTCCAAAGCACCTCTTTCCTTATGAGCCATAGATTCTGTTTTATCAATTCTCTCTTTGAGAGAATTGATATATGTTTCGCTTAAACCACCGAGTTCTTCAACTCTTTTTATTTCAATTTCCGGGTGTTTATTAAAAAACTCTTTGAATGTTTGCTCATCTTCATCAATCATAGTTTTTTTATCATTCAGAGACACTTCCCATTTTGTATGAGCCGAATTTATATTTTGTAACTCAATTTTAATTGTTTCAGTTTCATTTCGAAATGAGTTAGCCTTTGACCGTATGGATTTAAGCTGTTCTGATAACTCAACGTGGAGCTTTTGATACCGAACAAGATAATTAATTTCATTTTCAACTAAATTTCGTTTCTCGATGATTCCATTTCTCAATTCAATGGTATTATCAGTCTGTATTTCTGATTTAACACAGTAATTGGTCACTTCTTGTTTCCTGAGAGAATATTCATGTTCAGTTGAAACATATCTCTCTTTAAGGTTTGTCAGCGTACTTGATAATTCTATGATGATTTTTTTTGTTGAAATCACCGTAGCATCTTTTTTCCTATATAATTCCTCTGCTTCTTGCTTCTCAATCTTAAACGGGAGAAGTATTTTTTCAAACATTCCATTATCTAATTCTTTCATAACGATTTCTCCGCAGACCGGACATGGGTCCCCCTTATGGATAGCACTTCTGAGCCGTTTAGCTGCTTCTGAGGTAGATAAGAAAAGCCGATCATAATTTTTGATTGCTTCCTCTTTTCTTTTCTCAGCTTCCAACAAATCCTTCTGAGCAGTTAATAGCGACTCAGAGTATTTCTGAATCTTCCCTTGGATTCCCTCTTTTTCAATTCTAATTTCTTCCAATAGTTTTTCTATAGTATCAAAACGCTCAAGTGCTCCTAAGAAACTTGAAAAGAGAAGTTTCTTCTCATTCAAGTCTCTCATTTTCTGGTTCACATCTTTTATATTAAGAGTTTCAATTTCTTTCTCTTTTAATGCTATCTTTTCTTCCCATCCTTTCAGCTCTTTTTCTTTAACTGCAACTTGTTCAGTTAAAATTTGGAGCTTATTTATAATCTGAGCTCCCAAAAGCTCTTGGCGTTCAACTTCGACTTTTCCTTTTTGTATATCCTGCTGAAGTTTCCGAGGTATAACAGTTCGGTAGAAATCATTTACAGTTTCTTTATCCTTTATAAATCCGCTATCTCTTATTAAATTCTCTGCTGCTGTAAGCGATTCATGGATTTTCTGTTGCCTGACTTTTAGTTTTTGATATTCTGTAATCCAATTGATTTTCTCCTTGGCAATATCTCGGATATGTTTGGCAACTTTTATTTCATCATTATGGGTAAGCAGAGACTTTCTGAGCGCCTCTAATTCATCATCTGTCAAAATAGACACTTTATCTATCTCATTCTTTAATAATTCCCAATCATATTTGATATTAAGAAACCTCTCCGCTATTTTTTTGCCGATTTCTGAATAAATTTCGGTACCGGTAAGTTTTTCAAGTATCTGAGATTTTTCATTTCTTTTACTCTTCAGAAACTTTGTGAATTCCCCTTGAGCAAGCATGACGGTTCTACAGAATTGTTCGTAATCCAAACCTGTTATTTCCAAAATCTTTTCTTCAACTCTCTTTTTGTGAGTTTCATAAAACGAATTGGCGGTCAAACTTCGTAGTGATCGAGTAGGCTTTTGAAGCTTTTTGTGAGGCTTCTTATGATCCCGTTGCACTGCCCAAACGGCCTCATAATCCTCTCCGTCATTCCCTTCAAAAATTAATTTTACAAACCCCTCTCCTGCACCTCTTCTTAACAACTGGGCATTGTCATTAGCATAAAATTTCAGTCTATTATCTGTAGAGCCTGCCAGTTCTTCATGAGCTGCTGAAGTCATTCTTGGAGTCGATGCATATAGTGCCAGACATATTGCGTCCAGCAGAGTTGATTTCCCCGCCCCAGTTTCTCCTGAAATAAGAATAACCGAAGAGCTTGAAAGTTCTTCACTACAAAAGTCAATTTCAGCATCAGCTATTGATGCGATATTATGGATTTTTAGCTCCTTGATTCTCATTTTAATCCTCTTCTCGTTGTTTATTGATTATATCTTCCTCTATCTCTTTTATTAGAATCTGAAGTTCCTTGGATGTCTCCTCCCCTATCCCTAAACTTTTGAAAAGCGTCATTGCCACATCGGTAGGTCTAAGATCCATGAAATCATCCAATCGTAAGTCAAATCTTTCTGAAAAACTATTTTCTTTATTTGGTCTTAAATATTTTATGGTGCAATAAAGACACTTCTTATCGGTCACTGCTGCTATGGCCTGTTCTTCGCAGTCAGCCGGCAAATCGTCTTCCTGCTCAACATTAAGTCGGATGAAACATTCTTTTTCTGACGGAAATTTCTTTAACATTTTTATCGCATTTCCGAAAGAAACAGGTTGGGTCGGAAATGTTATTAACGGACGTGAGGGTTCTATGTTTACAGTTCTTATTACAGGTTTTATGCCTTTCTCTATTTCTACTATGGAAACAGAGTGAGTAAATTCCTCGTCAAAACTAATAGCTATCGGTGAGCCGGAATACCTTATACGGCCAAATGAATCCACAGTCTGCGGTTTATGAATATGACCTAAGGCAACATAATCAAACATTTTATCGAATATACTATCATTGACGGAGTTTATATTACCAATACTTGGTTGCTTATGCCCTTCCGTATCACTTCCGTTAACAGTAATGTGTGCCATCAATACAATGGGAAGATTAGCATGATTTTCGTTTGAGACTTCTTTTGCTATTTGAGAAAAGAAATTTTCTTCCGGGATATTTTCCTCGGACCCAATGCTCATGTAAGCTCTATTGACGAATGGTATGGCAACTATCACACCTTTTCCTTTCACTTCAATCAAATTATTTTTAAAGGAATAGTCGCGCCCATTCTTTTCTATTTTCCCGATGACATCAATATCCAATTCTTTCCAAACTTCCCTATACACTTCTACTTTGGAAGCACTGTCATGATTGCCCGCTGTGATAATTATAGCCATCAAGGGGAATTCATGTCGCAGCTCGAGAATGAAGTCGTTAAAAATTGACACTATGTTTGTCGGAGGATTTGATACATCATATATATCCCCACTCACCAAAAGGGCATCTGGAATTTCTTCCTTAATTATTGCCCTCAATTGGTTTAGAAAATCAATGTGATCCTTTTTCCGGTCATAGCCATATAGATTATGTCCAAGGTGCCAATCAGAAGTATGTAGAATCTTCATCACAGTCGGTTTTAGACTTAATTAAGACGAGTTAAAGTCCAAATTTAGTAAATATATAAAAAATAGCAAAAGAATTTAATCAAATTTAAATAAGAATTTGTTAAAAGATTAGTGACACTTTAATGAAATCTATTCATTAAATAGATTCCTTTTTATGTTATTCCATTTTGCTCATTAATAAAAATCAACAGTTATGGCTTTTGAAAATTCAAAATTCTACACTTTTTTCAAGACAAGAGGATTGTATATGTTCCTCCATATATTGATTCTTATTCTGTCTATTTTTCTTGTAGTATGTATCTCAATCGACTCTTTTCATAATGAAGCGTTCTATAATGAACCTCAGTTTATGAAAGTACAGTTCTGGATATGTGTAATTTTTCTCGCCGACTTTTTTATAGAGTTCTTTCTTTCCGATAATAAGTCTCACTATCTCCTAACACACTTCCTGTTCTTTTTTGTATCGATACCATACAATTCTATTATCTCTCACTATGGCTGGACTTTTGATCCCCAGCTCACATATTGTCTCAGATACATACCCCTCATTCGTGGAGGGTACGCGATGTCTATAGTGGTAAGCTGGTTTACCTATAATAAGGCCACTGGTCTTTTTATCTCTTATTTAGCGACTCTTCTTTTTACTATATATTTTGCTTCATTAGCATTCTTCCTGTTCGAGCACGGAGTGAATCCTCTTGTGGTGAATTATGATGATGCTCTATGGTGGGCATTTATGGATGCAACAACAGTAGGATGTAACATTACCGCTGTCACAACCGTCGGACGTATTCTCTCCGTATTGTTGGCTGCTTTAGGAATGATGATGTTCCCTATTTTTACAGTATATGTGACCAATATATTGACTAAACACCATCAGATGGGTCAGAAATACGGTGATATGAATTTCACCACTCCTTTGATTGGCGATACTGACAAAAACAAAGATGTCAATCAGAATACACCAAATGAATCTGAATCCTCTTCTACCAATTGATTAATTAAAAACACTAAGTTATGTTTGATAAAGTTTATATTTCAAGTTCGATTAAGGAATTTCCTCGCACTGTAGCGAGAGGAATAGGCCAGGTAATGTTCCAAGACAACATGTGGACCGGTATTTTGTTTCTTATCGGAATATTCTGGGGTGCTTATATGGAGGGTTCTCCTCTTGTCGCATGGGGGGCTTTGGTTGGAGTCCTTGTCTCGACCTTAGCCGGTTATATTTTGCGACTCCCCGATCAAAACGGTGCGCAAGGTCTTTGGGGATTCAACGGAGTATTGGTTGGTTGCGCTTTTCCAACTTTTTTAGGGAATACTCTTTGGATGTGGATAGGCCTTGTGATATGTTCTGCCCTCACGACAGTTGCAAGATCTGGCATGGATAATTTTTTCAGCAGATGGAAGCTTTCTTCCTTTACATTCCCATTTGTTTTTTGCACATGGATTTTCCTTCTTTCGGCCAGACTATTTAATGGTTTTCCTCCCGTCTTCATGGGTTCTCCGGAATTTCCACATGGAGCTGAGGGTGTTATCCCAATGGGATTTGGCGATTTGGTTGTTTATTGGCTTCGTGGTCTGTCTCAAGTTTTCCTTATTAAATCATGGGTATGTGGTATTTTCTTTTTAGCTGGACTTGCCGTCAGCAGCTGGAGAGCCGCGCTGTGGGCTGCAATTGGATCTGCAGTATCTCTTCTCATAGCCTTTGTTTGGGATGGGCCGGCTGTAGACATTGCTAATGGTCTTTATGGATTCTCAGCCGTTTTGACTGCTATTGCACTTGGTGCAACATTCTGTAATTTCTCTTGGAGAAGTGCTATCTGGGCTATATTAGGAACCATCGTGACTGTCTTTATCCAAGCAGCTATGAATGCGTTCTTTGCCCCTATGGGCCTCCCTACATTGACCGGACCCTTCTGTATCGGCACATGGTTATTTCTTCTTCCGGCTTATAAATTTTTCCAACCTGATGAAAAGAATTGATAACTAATATTATGGCTTATACAATAAAAAACGCTCCTTTAAGCTGGAGACATATCAGAATCGTAGCTGTTGCATCTCTCGGACAGTTAATTGGTACCGGGTTAGCAACCTTAGTCTCAGTAATTATCCCTCTTTATCAATTAATATCTCATCCGGAACTATCTTCCGGAATGCAAGGATTAGTTGGTGCAATGGATTTGGTGGGCATTATGATTGGATCTGCTATTCTCGGTAAACTTTCAGATAAAATCGGATACCTTGCATTGTTCCGACTTTGTCCGTTTCTGATTTTGGTTTCCTCAGTCATTGCTTTGGTTATTCCAAATATCTACATCCTGCTGGTCTGTCTCTTCTTCATGGGCTTTGGAATTGGGGGAGAATACAGTCTTGATTCAGATTACATATCGGAATTGATGCCCGAAAAATGGAAGTTCACTATGGTTGGCGCTGCAAAAGCAGCAAGTGCTTTAGGAAATATAATTGTGGCTCTCGTGTGCTTTTTGATTGTTAAAGACTGGACAGATGCTAACGAGTGGCCAAAGCTTCTATGGATAATGATTGCTATTTCAGGTTTGATGATCCTTTGTAGAATACGTTTCTGGCAAAGTCCAACCTGGCTTGCAGCTCAAGGAAGGATCAAAGAGGCTGAAGACGTGACACATGATTTCTTGGGTAATCAAGTCAATATCGTTGTTGACCAAACGTCAGCTCCTGATACGGCGAAGGTGAATGAAAAAGATGGGTTCTTGGCATTTATGAAGAAGCAGTGGAAGAATGTAATCTTTACCGGCGTACCATGGGCGTGCGAAGGGCTCGGTGTTTATGGTATAGGTGTCTTTCTGCCTATATTAGTAATGGCGCTTGGGCTTGAACATGCAGCTTCTGGAGAATCCGCTATCGTTCATGTGGCAAGCTCTGTCGAAATAACATTATGGATTTCATGTATCATACTCCCAGGCTTTATCATAGGTCTATTCTTGATTCCCCGGATGAATGGAGCAAAACAGCAGACAATTGGATTTCTCATGAGTGCTCTGTCTCTCCTTATCCTTCTTTTCGCATATAGAAACAATTGGCCACATTGGATTTCTATTGGAGCATTTATGGCATTCGAACTTTTCTTGAATATTGGTCCTCACCTAATGACTTATGTGCTCCCATCGAAGGTTTTCCCGGTTGAGGTCAGAGGTCAAGGTTCCGGCATTGCTGCTTCAATAGGTAAGCTGGGCGCTGTTCTTGGGGTTTTCTTTATCCCTATTTTGCTAAAAAGCGGCGGATCATCTTTAGTCCTTATTGTGTCTATAATTGTGATGCTGATTGGAGCCCTTGTCACATATGTTTTCGCACCAGATCACAAACTCTGATTTCCCAAAAAGATAATTAAAAAATAGGAAACCGGTTGCCCAATCTTACTGGCAACCGGTTTCCTATTTTGTTATAAAAATTAAAGCTTTAAACCATGAACTGCAGATAATATTACCTCACTAACTGTCGGATGTCCGAAAATTATATCGGATATAGATTCCCATGTGTTTCCAGCATTCATGAGATCAGCACATTGCTGCGCAAGATCAGCAGCTTCAACACCCATTATATGGGCTCCGATGAGTTTATGCGACATTTTGTCAAAGATAAGTTTGCATAGTCCATCGGGTTCTCCTAAGGCTAAGGCCTTGCCATTTGCCCTGAAAAAGCTCTGCCCTATCGCAATGTCAATACCTTCAGATTTGCATTGTTCCTCCGTCTTGCCGACCATTCCACATTCAGGCACAGTAAAAACAGCAGAAGGAACAATATCAAAATTGATATTATCTGCCTTACCCTCTATTGCGTTCAAAGCACGCAAGCCCTGGAAAGAAGCAACGTGAGCCAGCATCATCCTCGCATTAACATCTCCTATGGCATAGATACCATCTACAGAGGTTTTCATATTGTCATCGACCTTGATACCTCTGGGAGAAAATTCTATCGAAGTGTTCTCAAGCCCGAGATTATCTACTCTCGGAGCACGCCCGACTGCCATAAGTATATGGGTTGACACAACACTGTCTTCTTTACCTTTGGTCTCAAAGACAAGCTCAACTTCGTCGCCTTTTTCACGTATCTCTTTTGCGGATGTCCCCGTAAGGATTTTTATTCCTTTCTTAGATAACGACTGTTTAAGGCGTTTGGCGATATCCGAATCAAATGGAGGAAGAATTTGCTTCATGAATTCGACAACGGTCACTTTACTTCCAAGCTGATTGAAAATGGATGCAAACTCCATGCCTATTACACCACCTCCAATAATAGTAAGTGACTCCGGGATAAAATCTATCTTCAATAATTCTGAAGAATCCAAAACTCGTTCTAAATCTTTTCCCGGTATAGGGAGTGATTTTGAAACACTTCCGGTTGCGATGATTATCCGCTCGGCAGTAAACTCTTCCCCATCTGCCACAATGGTGGTATTATTCTTAAAAGAAGCTTTTGCATTGATGACCTTCACCTTTGCCTGCTTCAATAGGGTCTCAACCCCATTCCGAAGATTTTCCACAACACCCTCTTTCCTTTCCATTATTTTGGAAAAGTCAAGCGTAAAAGTGAAATCATCTATTCCGAATTCTTCACCATTTTTAAACTGCGACACAACTTCAGCGTTCTTGCAAAGACACTTGGTTGGGATACAGCCTTCGTTAAGACAAGTGCCTCCCAACCGATCTCCATTGAAAAGGGTTACGCTTTTCCCACGATGGGCTGCTGCAAGCGCAGTCTCATATCCACCCGGGCCGGCACCTATTATAATAAGGTCGCTTTTCATTTCGAAGTCTCCTTTAAGGCCTTGTAGCTAAGAATGGGATTCTTTGCAGCAGTGGTCTCGTCAAGTTTTCTTACTATAGTAGTAAGGGGTGCGTTCTTAACATCATCTGGTGTTTCTCTGGCCTCCTTAGCAACCTTTTTCATAACCTCGATAAACTCGTCAAGAGTCTCCTTGCTTTCTGTCTCTGTCGGCTCAATCATCATTGATTCATGGAACAACAGAGGGAAATATATAGTTGGAGCATGGAAGCCATAGTCAAGGAGACGTTTTGCTACATTGAGTGTGGTGACCCCTGTAGATTTGTCTTTAAGACCATCAAACACAAATTCATGTTTGCATACGCCTTCAATCGGGAGCAGATAGTCATCCTTAAGGCTCTCCTTAATATAATTAGCGTTCAAGGTAGCCAAAGGTCCAACATTCTTGATATTCTCTTTCCCAAGAGTCAGGATATAAGCATACGCTCTCATCATAACTCCAAAGTTTCCAAGGAAGGTTGATACACTTCCAAGACTTGCCTCATTACCTGTGATGGAGAAGCTGCCATCATCATTTTTCTTGACTCTCGGATTGGGGAGGAATTCAACCAAATGCTCGGCTACACCCACAGGTCCTGAACCGGGACCTCCTCCCCCATGAGGAGTAGAAAATGTTTTATGAAGATTGATATGCATGATGTCGAATCCCATATCGCCCGGACGAACCTTTCCAAGCAACGGGTTCAAGTTTGCTCCATCGTAGTAAAGAAGTCCGCCGGCATCATGCACAAGTTTAGCAATTTCAAGAATTTCTGTCTCAAACATTCCCAAAGTATTGGGATTGGTCATCATGATTCCTGCAACTGTGTCATCTAGCAACGGACGGAGATCCTCTACATCTATCGATCCATTGGGTTTTGATTTCACTTCAACTACCTCAAGACCCGCCACCATTGCTGAAGCAGGGTTTGTGCCATGTGCGGAATTTGGGACAATCACTTTTGTGCGCTTATTGTCTCCTCTTGAAAGATGATACTGACGCATAACCATCAAGCCTGTGAGCTCACCATGAGCTCCGGCGTAAGGATTCAATGTGAATTCAGCGAGCCCGGCTATGTTCGATAGCATTCTCTGAAGATTCCAGTAAAGTTCCAATGCTCCCTGTACACTCTTTTCGGATTGAAGGGGGTGCAGAGATGTGAACGCTGTTAAATTGGAAAGCTCCTCATTAATCTTTGGGTTATACTTCATTGTGCAGCTACCAAGGGGATAGAAACCGGTATCAACACCGAAGTTCTTATTTGAAAGATTGGTGTAATGACGCACAACTTCAAGTTCGCTTACTTCCGGGAGTTCCGGCTCTGACTTTCTCAAGAGATCGGTGGGGATAGTTGCCATACCATCTGTGGCAAACTTGTCTGCCGGAAGAGAATATCCCTTTCTTCCAGGGCGTGAAAGTTCGAATATGAGTTTATCGTATGTCTTCATTTGTCTTCTTCCAGCATTAAATTAACCAATGTGTCGATTTCCTCTTTTGTTCTTTTTTCTGTTACAGCAAATGCAACTTTACCGTTTCCAAGAAGCAAACCTCCTTGAATTCCATTGTCGAGAAGTTTTGCATTTACTTTCTCCATATCAAGATTTGTCTCTACAACAAATTCCTTGAGGAACGGCTTATTGTATACACTCTTGAACTTACCACTTTCTATCAGTTTATTATAAAGATAGTGTGCTCCATCACAAGAAAGGATATTCACTTCTTCAAGCCCCTTCTTCCCTAATAATGATAGATAGACGGTAGCATAAAGTGCCATAAGGCTCTGGTTTGAGCAAATGTTGCTGGTGGCCTTTTCTCTTCTGATATGCTGCTCACGGGCTTGAAGGGTCAGAACAAATGCCCTCTTTCCGTCAGCATCCTTTGTAGCGCCTACTACCCTACCCGGCATTTTGCGGAGCATTGCTTTGGCACATGATATAAAACCAAGGTAAGGACCTCCGAATGAAAGAGGCATTCCCAAGGTCTGTCCGTCACCACATGCCACATCTGCACCCCATTCACCGGGAGTACGCAGAACAGCCAATGCCGAAGGATCTGCATAGATTGCTAACAAAGACTTTTGAGAATGCAGAATATCGGCTAATCCTGAAAAATCTTCAATTATACCATATTTATTTGGTGTAGGTACAATAAGACCTGCCACATCACCTTTGGCAAGTTCTGGCTCAATAGCTGAGAAATCTGTCACACCATCCTTCTCCGGAATTATAGTCAAGTCCACTCCGTGAAACTTAACATATGTTTTAACCACTTCAACTACTTTTTCCGGAAGAGTTGCTGAGACAAGCACTCTATTCTTTTTCTTTGTAGAGGCCACCATCATGAACGCCACTTCTGCTGCCGCTGTAGCTCCATCGTACATCGAAGCATTAGTGGCTTCCATCTGGGTTAACTCAGTAATCATGCTTTGATATTCGAATATATACTGAAGTGTACCCTGGGAAATCTCCGGCTGATAAGGCGTATAGGCAGTATAGAACTCACTTCTCTGGAGAAGATGACCGATCACAGAGGGTGAATAGTGGTCATAAGCACCGCCCCCTGAGAAAATCGTGAGGGGCGTATTCTTTTTGCCTAATTCTTCAAAATGTTTGCGAAGTTCTATTTCCGACATTGCTGACGGTATGTCATATTCCTCTTTGAAAATCACTTCAGAAGGAACATCACTGTAAAGATCATCTATCGTTTCAACACCGATTTTATCAAGCATCACCTTGATATCTTCCTCGGTATGGGGCATATATTTGTCTGACATTGCTAATATATGTTAGGTTGCAGATTTACTTTAGCGAGATTATTCTTTTTGAAAAGTCAAACCCCGGAAGATCTCTTAGGGTTCTCCCGGGGGATGTCATTTCTTTTAGATTATTCCTCACAGATTTTTGCGTATGCGGCAGCATCAAGGAGATTCTCAACTTCCGAGGGATCTGAAACCTTCACTTTCATGATCCAGTTGGAGAAAGCGTCCTCATTGACGAGTTCCGGAGTATCTTCGAGAGCCTCATTGATTTCAACCACTTCACCGGAAACAGGTGAGATAAGGTCGCTTGCTGCTTTTACTGATTCAACAGCTCCGAAATCTTCACCCTGTGTCACTTCGTCACCGACTTCGGGCATATCAACATAGACAATGTTTCCTAAGGCATGCTGTGCATAATCAGTGATGCCGACAGTTGCTATGTCGCCTTCCAGTTTTACCCACTCGTGTGAATCCGCATAGCGGAGGTCTTCTAATATTTTGCTCATGATTTGCTTATTTAGATTTATCCTGTTGGGATTGTTAATTATTTTTTGTAGCTCTTGTCGTAGAAACGTTTCTTTACTACGGTTGCCGGGAACACTTTCTTTCTGATTCTTACATCAACTTTTGTCCCAAGCTTGTCATACGGTTTATCTATCATAGCCATTGCAACGCTTTTTCCGGTCGAGATAGAGCGATAACCGGTCGTAATTTCTCCGACCTTCTCACCGTTTACTTCCACTGGATAACCATGGCGTGGAATAGCATTTCCTTCAAGCTCCAGACCTACTATTCTTCTCTTAACGCCGTTAGCTTTCTGCTCAGCCAATGCCTCTTTACCGATAAACTCAGGTTTGTCGAGTTTGACAAACATACTTAAACTTGCCTCTATCGGCGTAATGTCGGCAGACAGTTCATCTCCATACAATGGCAGCCCTACTTCGAAACGAAGAGTATCCCGACAACCAAGGCCACATGGTTGAACCCCGGCCTCCATAAGCTTATCCCATAGTCTTTGTATGAATGAATGGCTTCCATAGACTTCGAAGCCATCTTCTCCGGTATAACCGGTTCGACTTACGATAATAGTTTCTCCCTCTGTTTCGAAAGTCTTGAAGTTATAAAAGGGTATGTTTTCAATGTTGAGGGCTAAGACATCCTGAAGAACCGTTTCTGCTTTCGGACCCTGAACAGCCACTTCACCGTAATAGTCGCTTTCGTTCTCGACCTTTACATCATAACCTTCTGCATGACTCTTTATCCATTCTACATCCTTATCAATGTTAGAAGCATTTATGACAAGAAAATATTCCTCATCGTTTACTTTATAAACGAGAAGATCGTCGACTGTGCCACCATTGTCATAGCACATCATACCGTAGAATATCTGTCCGTCAGGAGCACCTGTTACATCGTTAGTAAAGATATTATTGACGAACTTGTATGCTTCCTTACCTTTTACACGCACTTCTCCCATGTGGCTTACGTCAAATACACCGACATTCTGACGAACGGCATTATGCTCTTCAGTTATGCCTGCATATTGTATGGGCATATCAAAACCACCGAAGGGCGACATAAGTGCTCCGAGTTTCACATGGCGGTCGTGAAGACAGGTTTTAATAAGTTTTTCTTCCATTTTTAAGGATTGTATAGGTTGTCATTAACAATTTGCCAACTTTACATTATAGTATTAGAGGCATTTAGAAAGATTGACCGCGTTTCCACAGCGATTTTCTTGTGCCAAAGTTAACATTTGCTATTTAATCCTACAAATTTTTTTGATAAAAAATTTTCTTTTTCTTATTTATAGATTTTTATTGTAACTTTGCATATTATGAATTATCCTCTTTTTATAGCACGACGTCTCTCATTATCCGGCTCCGGTAAAAGGAAAGCTCCGGCTGTAAGCGTGGCAATAACAGCAATAGCGCTTTCCATTGGTGTAATGCTGGCCTCGATTGCCATTGTTTTTGGTTTTAAGAAGGAAATACGCGATAAGGTGGTTGGGTTTAACGGACACATAACCCTCTATACCACTCCTACAGAGATGGAGGATGACAACATCCTCACCTTAACCCCCTCGCTAAAAAAACTTCTTAATGAAACTCCCTTTGTATCCGACTATTCTCTACAAGCTGCTATCCCGGCTATTCTTAAAACCAATAGTGAATTCAAAGGTGTTTATCTTAAGGGATTGAGTGGGGAGATTACTTCGAATTTCGTCGCACGTAATTTGGAGGAAGGGAAAGTGCCTGATTATTCAGAAGAGGATAATAAGAACAAAATTGTGCTCTCACGCTCAGCTGCGAGACAGCTTGGATTAAAAGTGGGTGATAAGATTGACACCTATTTCATTAGCGATGATGTAAGGGTAAGAAGGCTCGAGATTGCTGGAATCTTTAATTCTCACTTTGACCAATATGACGATGTAATTGTCTTCGGGGATTTATCATTGGTTCAACAGCTCGGAAAAATTAATAACGATCAAGGCACCTACCTTCAGATTAATACCGAGAATTTCGATGCACTGCCTGAAAATACTTTGAAATTACAACAAATATTAAATCAGGCCTTGGCGGAAGGAGAAATATTCAAATTATATCGCACAGATAATGTGCTTAATCAAGGAGCAGGTTTTTTCAGCTGGTTAAGTCTGCTTGATACTAATGTGACAGTCATCCTTTCTTTGATGATAATTGTGGGGTGTGTCACTTTGGTCTCGGGGATGTTGATTATCATAATAGAAAACAAGAGATTTATTGGTATTATAAAAGCATTGGGAGCGACTACCAATAAGGTAAGACGTGTCTTTATCTACCTTTCAATGAAGATAGCTCTAATTGGAATGATAATTGGAAATGTCTTGATGCTGACTCTTCTGTATCTTCAACAGAAATATCATTTTATCCCGCTTGACGCTGACTCATATTATATAGACTTTGTTCCGGTTGAGATAACCTTCCCTTCCGTCTTTATTTTAAATATCGGAGTCCTCATTATAATTTATTGTGTGTTGATTTTGCCGGCTGGTTTTGTATCAAAAATTTCTCCAACTGAAACAATGAAGACGGAATAGATTCTATTCCGTCTTCATTGTTTCAGGGAGGCTATTTTAAAATTAGATGATACATCTCATGACCTGCGAAAAGACGTGTTCCTTCCTTGACGAACCCTATATCTTTATAAAGACGATACGCTTTATCATTGTCCATATCGCAAAGTAATCCCAATGGCTTTTGCGCTAAAGTTGCTTTTCTGCCGGCATCAATTATCAGTGCTCGTCCTACTCCTTTTCCTCTGAAATTTGGTTTCGTCATTAAAGTATCAAGATAAAATTCCTCTTCATCGGTCTCTCCCGGCAAATTTTCAATTTCCTGCTTACTCATACCCCAGCCGAGATGATTATTCGCTTCTTCGAAGAAAGCTTCCCTTAGTTTCTTAAGATTCGCACCGTCATAACTAATGCACACCCCTATTGGCATACCGTCCGGCGTCTTTGCTATCCTGGTGTTTTTATAAGAATATTGAGTATCTTCCTTTTCAGCAAGGCGCCTGAATATCTCATGTACAGTTTCTTTGCCTTTGTCCCCCGCTAAATTCATCGTTATATCTTGTCCAATTGCCTCAAGAATAGCATCAGCTATCAATGACGATTCCTTTGGAGTCGCATCCTCTATTATTATATCTTCTATTATATCTTCCATATTTTCTATAATTGACAATTATGTCTATTTTTGTACTATGAATGATGATTTATTCACAACCACCATTTATTAAACCTCACGGCATATTGGATTGTTTTATATATGTGGCACAGATTTTGCTACATTATTCTAAAAAGCTCATTATTTTCTATTCAAAGTATATAACCATTTTTAAGTTATGGCTACAGGAAAAATTGGGGTAACTACTGAAAATATTTTCCCCGTTATTAAGAAATTTCTCTATAGCGATCATGAGATTTTCCTAAGAGAACTTGTAAGCAACGCTATAGATGCAACGCAAAAATTGAAGACACTTTCCTCTTTCGGAGAATTTAAGGGAGAGCTTGGCGAAATGAATGTTAAGGTCTCCATCGATAAAGAGGCAGGGACTTTGACCATTTCCGACCATGGCATTGGTATGGATGCGGAAGACATTAATAAATATATCAATCAGATTGCCTTCTCAGGGGCGGAAGAATTTCTCCAGAAATACAAGGACACGGCTAATTCAATTATTGGTCATTTCGGATTGGGTTTCTATTCCGCTTTCATGGTCTCCAAAAAGGTAGTGATCAAGTCTCTCTCTTATAAGGAAGGCGCGAAAGCTGTTGAGTGGGTGTGCGATGGCTCTCCGGAATATGAAATGAGAGAGATTGAAAAGAATGATAGGGGTACTGATGTTATTCTTTATATTGATGATGACAATAAGGAATTTCTTGAACAGCTTCGCATAGACACTCTTCTTAAGAAATATTGCCGCTTCTTGCCTGTCCCGGTTCTGTCCGGTAAAGAACAGGAATGGAAAGACGGTAAATATGTAGATACAGACAAAGATAAAGTAATCAATGCATCTGAACCTCTTTGGACAAAGAAACCGGCAGAGCTTACTGATAATGACTATCTCGAGTTTTATCATGAATTGATGCCCGGAATGGAAGATCCGATGTTTTGGATTCATTTGAATGTGGATTATCCTTTCACTTTAACCGGTATCCTCTACTTCCCGAAAATTAGGACAAATTTCGATGTGCAGAAGAACCGTATACAGCTCTACTGTAATCAGGTTTATGTGACAGATCAAGTTGAAGGAGTTGTTCCTGAATTCATGACCCTTATGCAGGGAGTGATCGATTCTCCTGATATTCCTTTGAATGTCAGCAGAAGTTACCTCCAAGCCGATCAACAGGTTAAGAAGATTTCGGCATATATATCCAAGAAAGTTGCCGAAAAACTTGACAAAATGTTCAAGGAGGATAGAAAAGCATTTGAAGAGAAATGGGACGACATCAAGGTATTTATCGAATATGGTATGCTCACCGATGAAAAGTTCTATGAGTCTGCTAAGAAATTCTTCCTTCTCAAAGATGTCTCAGGCACCTACTATACTCTTCAAGAATACAAGACTCTTGTAGAAGCGGAGCAGACGGATAAAGATAACAATGTCATTTATCTTTATGCCACGGATAAATCGACCCAGTTCCCTTATATCAAGGCGGCAGAGGAGAAGGGGTACAATGTTCTGCTTATGGACGGACAACTCGATAATCATATCATAGGATTCCTTGAGCAGAAGCTCGAGAAAATAAGGTTCGTTAGAGTAGATGCTGACATACCTGACAGATTGATTGTCAAATCTGACTCTATGGATGCTGGTTTGACTCCATTACAGACAGATGTGATGTCTACTGTGATACGGTCTCAGATTCCTCAAGTCGAAAAGGCACAGTTCATTGTAAGCTTTGCAGCCCTCAAACCGACCGATGCCCCTGCGACAATCACTCAAAACGAGTTTATGCGTAGGATGAAGGAGATGTCCGAGCATCAGCCCGGCGGTGGTTTCTATGCTCAGATGCCTGACAGTTATGAAATAATTGTCAATACGAAACAACCTATAGTTGAAAAGATTATTGAACTTGCGTCATCTTCTCTTCAAGATAGAGTGGCTCCTATAAGAGCAGAAATTGAGACCCTAAACAATGAAATCTCGGCTGCTCAAAAAGAGGCAGAAGAAAAGAAGACTCCTGCCCCTGATCTTTCGGATAAGCAACATAAGGTTGCCGACCTTCGTTCTGAAGAGGAGAAGATTGTTTCCGAATATGCAAAGGAACAGCCGAAAGTACGCCAGATTATTGATCTTGCTCTCTTGCAAAGTCACCTTTTACATGGTGAAAATCTCAATGATTTCATCAAGAGATCAATCGATATGCTTGACTGAACCAAATCAATTTAATTTTTTCTTATAAAAAGAGGGCCTTCAATATTGAAGGTCCCCTTTTTTTGTAATCTTGATTTTCTTTTCAATTATTCAGATTATGTATTATTTGATCATGCATCCATCCTTTGGACAACGAGGTTTGAGTTGTTTGAAGAAGTCATTTCCCTTGTTGTCTACAAGAATAAATGCTGGGAAATCTTCTACTTCAATTTTCCAGATAGCCTCCATTCCAAGTTCAGGATACTCCAGCAGTTCTACATTCTTGATGGAATTCTTTGCCAGGATAGCTGCCGGACCGCCAATCGAGCCAAGATAGAAACCACCATGTTTCTGACAAGCATCTGTCACCTGCTGGCTACGGTTACCCTTCGCAATCATCACCATAGAGCCACCTGCCGCCTGGAATTGATCTACATAAGAGTCCATACGTCCGGCTGTTGTCGGACCGAAAGATCCGGAGGGCATTCCTTCAGGTTTCTTGGCCGGACCGGCATAATAGATAGGATGATCTTTAAGATATTGTGGCATCGGTTCTCCTGCATCAAGACGCTCTTTGATTTTGGCGTGAGCAATATCTCGACCTACAATAATTGTGCCTTTCAGAGACAGGCGTGTAGAGACCGGATATTTATTGAGATCAGCGAGAATCTCCGCCATCGGACGGTTGAGGTCAATCTTTACAACTTCACCCTCACCCTGGTTTCTTAATTCCTCAGGTATGAGTTCGCCGGGGAATTCATCAAGCTTCTCAATCCAAAGGCCATCTTTATTGATTTTTGCCTTAACATTTCTGTCGGCCGAGCAGCTTACCCCCATACCTACCGGGCAAGATGCGCCATGGCGCGGGAGACGGATAACGCGGATATCATGAGCAAAATATTTACCTCCGAATTGTGCACCTAACCCGATTTCTTCGGCAGCTTTTTTAAGCTCAGCCTCGAGTTCGATATCACGGAAAGCTTGTCCGTATTCATTCCCCTTTGTCGGTAGGTTGTCATAATATTTCACGGATGCCTTCTTAACAGTTGCAAGATTAAGTTCTGCTGAAGTGCCACCTATTACGAAGGCAATGTGATAAGGAGGACATGCCGCAGTGCCGAGTGATTTCATTTTTTCTATCAGGAAAGGCACAAGTGTTTTTTTATTGAGAATTGCTTTTGTCTCCTGATATAAATATGTTTTGTTGGCAGAACCTCCACCCTTGGCAACGAAGAGGAATTTATATTCTCCACCTTCTGTTGCATGAATTTCTATTTGTGCCGGAAGGTTACATCCTGTATTCACTTCGTCGTACATGGTCAACGGAGCATTCTGAGAGTAACGAAGATTATTTTCAGTGTAGGTCTTATAGACACCCAATGAAATTTTTTCTTCATCATCACACCCGGTCCATACCTGCTGGCCTTTGTAAGCGACGCAGATAGATGTGCCGGTATCCTGACAGAAAGGAAGCACTCCTTTGGCAGCGACTTCCGCATTTCGGAGCATTGTCAAAGCCACGAATTTATCGTTTTCTGAAGCCTCCGGATCCTTCAAAATCTTAGCCACCATCTCATTATGCTCTCTTCTGAGCATAAAAGAGCAATCATGACTTGCTACATTGGCAATCACCGTCAAGGCTTCCGGATCAACCACAAGCATCTCGTGGCCATTCCAGTTTTCTGTCTTTACATAGTCTTTCGTAATGAGCTTATATTCCGTAGTATCTTCACCTATCGGAAACATCTCCTGGTAATGAAAAGGTTTTGTTGGCATTATTATTCAGTGTTAGAAATGTTATCTACGAATTGACTGAGCGGAATCTCAATCCTTTTATAATTTGCAAAAGTAATAAAAATTTCATTATATAACTCATCACAACCCGCAAAAATTATTATTTTACTTAGGGGTTTGGAATCTTAACAATTTTTTGTTTTTTAAAGTAAGTTATTTTCTATAATTTTGTAGCTAATCCAAAATTTAAGTCCTTTAGATTTCTCTGAATATTGATAGGGATAATTATATGATATGATGAATCTTAAAAAAATTTCATACGTTGCATTGGCCGGATTGGCCCTAATTTCCTCCGCTTCTATCAATTCGATAGATGTTGAGGCAGCTGCTAAAAAAACAAAAGCTAAGACCTCAGTTTCGTCTAAAAAGAAGAAACCAAAAGCCGGTGCCTCGACAACGAAAAAGAAAGCAACTTCTTCAAAGGTGAAGTCTACATCTAAAAAGAAGTCAACAGGTGTAAAATCAACATCAAAAAGAAAGAAAACGGCAAAGAATAGGAAAACAACTTCAATTACTCATAAACAATATACTCCTCCGGCAGATCCGATAAAGACCGATTCACTGACTATGCTCGTTAATAGAGAATTGGTTTCTTGGGTGCCCTCCTCTTTAAATCCTGGTGGTCTTCGGGTGAATAGTGTCACTCCCGATCGTCGAACAAGAACAGCGAAGGTTGCACTTAACGAGAATTTCACATATCTTCCGGTTTCGAAAGATCTCATTTCAGATATGAGGAAACATATCTCTTCTATTCTTCCGGATTCCATCAATGATTATTATGTGGCATTGAATGTAAAAGATAAGAATTATTCTTTCTACATCACGACCATAGATAAACTTCCCGAGCACCAAAGAAAGAATAATCCCTTCGTATATCCGGCTGAGCCCTATACCACCCCCAAAAAAGGTATGGAGGGTGATATCGTGGCTTTGTGGCCCAGTCATGGTAGATATTATAAACCGGCGACCGGGACTTGGCTCTGGCAGCGTCCTCAACTTTTTCAAGTGACAGAAGATACTCATACTATGAGTTTTATCCTTCCATATGTCGTGCCTATGCTGGAGAATGCCGGAGCATATGTCATGCTGCCACGAGAGCGGGATATTAATCACAACGAGGTTATTGTTGATAATGACACAAACGATGAAGGATTAGTTTATTCTCAACAATATTATAAGGAGATGACCGGAAGTCGTGAGTGGACAACCGGTGACGAAGAAGGTTTTATTTACGATCTGCCTGATTTCCGTGATACAGAAAATCCATTCGAAAACGGTACATATCGCCAGACAACAACCGTAACTTCCGGTAAGCCCTCTGTGGCTGCCTGGTATGCAGATATCCCGGAGGACGGAGAATATGCTGTTTATGTCAGCTATAAGACTCTTCCCAATTCAACAGAAGACGCCCATTACACAGTCAATTACTCCGGAGGTTCAAGAGAATTCAGAGTTAACCAAACAATGGGTGGTGGCACTTGGATTTATCTTGGTACTTTTCCCCTCGAAGCGGGTTATAGTGATACAGAGCCGGTGGTCACTTTGTCAAATCTTTCAAAATCTTCTGACAAAGTCCTGACAGCCGATGCAGTGAAAATTGGAGGTGGAATGGGAAACATAGCAAGAAGTCCGCGAAGAGCTGATGTTTTCTATGACCCTTCAACCCCGGATGCTGTGCAGTCAACTGATGATGACGAGACTGATGAGTTTATTGATGAAAATCCTGAAACTAATTCGGTTGTAACACAGACTCCCTCTGAACTTCCAAAAGGAGCTGCCCCAAATTTCAAGGTTTCAGGTTTACCTCGATATCTCGAAGGCGCCCGTTACTGGATGCAATGGGCTGGTATACCTGAATATGTTTATTCTCCATACCATGGCTCTGATGACTATAAAGACGACTACACTGCAAGAGGACATTGGGTAAATTATCTTGCAGGTGGTTCAAGGGTTCTTCCTGACAAGGACGGGCTGAATATACCTGTAGACGTGGCCTTTGCCCTTCATTCTGACGCAGGTAAACGGGCTGATGATTCCTTTGTAGGCACTCTGGGTATTTATTACACAAATGGTGGCGATAGCTATGTTGATGGCACTCCCCGTTCCAATTCACGAACTCTGACAGATATGGTGATGAGGCAGATGGTCAATGATATCCGACAGACCTGGGAGCCAAATTGGACTCGTCGTTCTATGTGGGATAAGTCATACGTGGAAGCCCGCGTTCCTGAAGTTCCTACTACTCTTATTGAATTTATGAGCCATCAGAATTTTGCTGATATGTGGTATGCTCTGGATCCGGCTTTCAGATTCACCGTTAGTAGATCAATTTATAAGGCAATCGGTAGATTCGTTTCTGAAAGGAAAGACCGAAAGTTTGTGGTTCAACCTCTTCCGGTTAAGGATTTTTCAATAAAAAAATCTAAAGACAGATTATACAGATTGAGTTGGTCTCCATCTAAAGATAAACTTGAACCTACTGCAGATCCCAACAAATATCTTATATTTGAAAGATCAGCAGACGAACTTGGTTTCCATCTCCTTGGCGAAACCACTTCTACCCATTTTGATGTTCAAGTGGATGATCACGAAATTCATTCTTTTAAGATTGTCGCTGCGAATGAAGGTGGCCTCTCTTTCCCCTCTGAAGTGCTCGCTTTGAGAGAAGGCAATTCAAATGAAAAACCTGTACTCATCGTCAACGGCTTTACGCGTGTAAGTGCTCCCGCTCATTTCAGTAAAGACGGTATGGCAGGATTCAGTTCCGATTCAGATTTCGGTGTGCCCTACGTTAGAGATATTTCTTTTATCGGTTTTCAGACAGAATTTAATCGTAACGCGGGTGAGGCTTTTGGAAGAAGTAACGGAAATTATGCTTCACAAGTAATTGCAGGGAATACTTTTGATTTCCCCTATATCCATGGACAATCAATTGCCGCTGCCGGAAAAGGATTTATTTCTGCAAGTGTTGGGGCCGTTGAAGCAGGAGATATCAATCTTTCGAATTACGATGTCGTTGATTTGATTCTGGGAAGACAGAAAATGACTGTGACCGGTAATGGTAATACAGGGATTCGTCATGAAGCCTTCTCTAAAAGACTTCAAAACGAACTCAAATCTTTCGTTTCTCATGGAGGCGATCTTCTCGTCTCCGGGGAGTATATTGGTTCAGACCTGATTGACCTCAGATCTCCTTCAGGAAGTGACTCCTTTGCTCATAACGTTCTTGGTGTTACGGTAGGAGATGGAGCAAAAACAGTAAGTGGAACTGTCAATATCCGTAAGTCCTCAGGTCTGGGTTCTTCTGTCGGTTCAATTGACTATTCCAACACGTTGAACGATAAGAACTATATCGTCCAAGAGCCTGATATTCTTCTTCCTTATGATTCAGGCAAAAGCGAATCTTTCCTCTCTTTCTCAGACACAGGAAACAGTGCGGGTGTTCTTACTCGTAACGGGAAGAGTAATACAGCTGTGATGAGCATACCTTTCGAGTCTATTCAGGACAAAGCCTCTCGCGACAGACTTATGAAGGATATTCTCAATTTTCTTGAACAATAATCCACCATCTTAAATTGACAATGAAGATAATCAGATTCACTACCGTTGATAATCTACGGGAAGAGATTTGCAATAATTTGCTCGAACAGTTTATTGCTGTGCGACTTGATGATAGACATATAATTTTCGACAGCAATTATCAGCAAAGGATGGAGGAAGTTGCAGCCGATTCAGATGCCTCCATCACCTATTGCCATTATCGGGAAAAAAATGGAGACAGTGTAGCGTTACATCCTGTTATAGACTATCAGTTCGGATCAGTCAGAAATGATTTTGATTTCGGCAGTGTTGTTGTGCTGAATGCGGCTGATGTTTTGACTGCTTCTGAATTTTTTTCACCTGAAGACAGTAATTCTCCGGATGGGGGTTGGTATGCTTTGAGATTAAGAATGTCAATAGGCAATACGATTGCTGCTGTCCCGGAATATCTGTATACTGTTGAAAAAATAGATTTCAGAAAAAGTGGCGAAAAACAGCATGATTATGTTGACCCAAGAAATAGCTACTATCAAGCTCACATGGAACGCGTATTCACTGAATTCCTCAATGATATTGATGGACTTCTCCCAGTCACTCGGAGTCGCGTCAATCTAAGAAAGGGCACTTTCCCTGTGGAAGCTTCTGTAATAATTCCCGTAAGAAATAGAGTCTCTACAATCAAGGATGCTGTTGAGTCAGCACTCGCTCAAACTCCGGATTTCAGTTTCAATATCATCGTTGTGGATAATGGAAGCACTGACGGAACCCGAGAACTTCTGAACTCCATAGAAGACCCGCGACTTGTTGTCATTCCTGTTAATGATTCAGAGTTTCTTGGCATAGGGGGTTGCTGGAATAAGGCCATCTTATCCGAGCACTGTGGACGTTTTGCTATCCAGCTTGATTCAGATGATGTCTACTCTTCACCCGACACTCTTTCCAGAATTGTTGACAAATTTTATTCTGACAGGTGCGCAATGGTCATCGGCAGTTACATGATGACAGATGGAAATCTAAATCCTATTCCTCCCGGCTTGATTGATCATAGAGAATGGACTGATATGAATGGTGCAAACAATGCCCTTCGCATCAATGGGTTTGGTGCACCCCGTGCTTTCTTTACACCGGTGATTCGTTCTATTCTTTTTCCTAATGTAAGCTACGGAGAAGATTACGCAGTGGCTTTACGTATAAGTAGAGAGTATGCCATAGGAAGAATTTATGACCCACTCTACTACTGTCGCAGATGGTCTGGCAATAGTGATGCAGATCTTTCTATTGAAAAAGTGAATACGCATAATGAGTATAAGGATTTCATCAGGTCTGTGGAACTTATCGCCAGAGTAAGGGCCAATGTTAGGAATCAGGAGGAGGAATGATGTTGAATAATTTATCTCTTACCCCTGAGTCTCTTTATGATTTTGTGGAGGGTCAATTAAAAGAATGGTCTTTGGCCGAAAAGAATTATAGTGCTCTGAGGGATGTTAAACGTAAAAGGATTTCATTGGGTAACTATGATACATATGTCCAATTTAACCCATCAAGGATAGTCTCTACCGGGGCTAAAGTTTCAGATGGTAAAGTTGCAGAAAGACCATGTTTCCTATGTAGCGTCAATCGACCTCCGGAACAGAAGAAAATTGAGATTCTACCAGGATGGGAGTTGTTGGTTAACCCCTTCCCTATCTTCCCTATTCATTTCACAATAGCGTCTTCCGATCATCGTCCGCAAGATGCAGTGCCCTTCGAAATTGTGAGCTTGGCAGAAAAATTGGAAGGAATGACAGTATTTTTCAACGGTGCTCGAGCCGGTGCTTCAGCTCCGGACCATCTTCATGTTCAAGCAGTACTTACTGATGAACTTCCATTAATGAAAGAAGCCGAAAGAATTCATTCTTCTACTAACCCGGGAGTATATTCTTCACGACAGCTTGATTCCGACGTTCCTTTTCTCTTTTTCTCCGGGATTGTTGAACGAGGCAAAAAGGGGATGGCCACTCTTCTGGCGGGTCTTAAATTGGGAGGATTATCTCAGAATAATTCCTTTGACGATTCTACTAAAGTTAACTCTTTTTTCTGGATAGACCGTCATGGATTACTGAGATATGTAGTGATTCCACGCACCGCCCATCGCCCATCATGCTATTTCGCCGAAGATTCATCAAAACTTTTGGTAAGCCCGGGGTGTATCGATATGGCCGGAGTCGTGATAACTCCAAGGGAGGAAGATTACAAAAAGGTTGAAAAAACGGATATTTTAAAAGTCTATTCAGAGGTTACTGAAATAAAATGAACAGAACAGGTAAATTTTCTTCACGGGTTTCTCCGTGGAGCTGGATTCCTACTCTTTATATCGCGGAGGGTCTCCCCTATTTCGCAGTGAATACTCTCACTGTAATTATGTATTTCAATATGGGGGTCAGTCTGAAGGAGATGGCATTCTTCACTGGTTGGCTTTATTTACCCTGGGTGATAAAACCGTTCTGGAGCCCTTTTGTAGATTTATTTCACACGAAGAGAAGTTGGGTGATTACCATGCAATTCCTGATTGGAATTGCTATGGCTGCAGTTGCTTTCCTCCTATCAACTTCCTTTTTCTTTGCAACCACTTTGGCTTGTTTCTGGTTGATGGCTTTTTTCTCCGCCACTCACGACATAGCGGCTGATGGCTTTTATATGCTTGAACTGTCGCAGCATGATCAAGCTGCTTTTGTTGGTGTTAGGTCCACTTTCTATAGAATAGCAAGTATTGCCGGTCAAGGTGGTCTGGTCATGCTCGCCGGATATCTTGAGCAATCCACAGAAAACATTCCTTTCGCATGGGGAATTGTATTTGTGATTCTTGCTGTTTTTTTTCTTTTTGTCTCCTTATATCACAAACGTTTCATGCCGGAACCAGATACTGACAGACCGATAAAAGATGTGTCCGCATCGAATGTTTTAGAAGATTTCTTAAAGACTTTTGTGTCATTTTTTAAAAAGCCGGATATTATCACTGCTCTTTTGTTCATGCTCCTATATCGGTTCCCGGAAGCCTTGTGTATAAAACTCGTCCAACCTTTCATGGTCGCAACAAGAAGCGATGGTGGCCTCGGTCTCACGACTTCACAGGTAGGATTTATAAATGGCACGGTTGGAGTAGTAGCTCTTCTTTTAGGAGGTATAGTTGGTGGAGTTGCAATATCGCGTGGTGGCCTTAAAAAATGGCTTTGGCCGATGGCTCTTTCCCTTACTCTTCCATGTATCTTTTATTGTCTACTCGCAATGTGGCAGCCGGAAGATTTGATTCTAATATCCACAGCTGTTTTTGTCGAGCAGTTTGGATACGGATTTGGATTCTCCGCCTATATGCTTTATTTAATTTATTTCAGCAGGGGTGAGTGTCAGACCTCCCATTATTCTTTCTGCACAGCCTTTATGGCTCTTGGAATGATGATTCCGGGGATGGCTGCCGGTTGGCTACACAGTGTTGCGGATAATTTCCGTTTTTTCACTTCCTCAGTCCCTCAGGGATATGTTAACTTCTTCTGGATAGTAGTTCTGTCAAGCATAGTTACTCTCTCTGTTTGTGGAATAATCAAAATAAATCCTGCCTTTGGTAAAAATACCAAACAACCGCAAAATGAATAACTTCAAGAACTTTTTCACTTAGCAGGATGTTATATATATGTAAATCGTTTCATGATGTTAGGTTAGTTATTGAAAAAAAGGTGATTGATTGTGAAATCAGTCACCTATTATTTTTATGCTTCTATGAAAGATTCTTATCTCCCTTGACTATTTTTAGAATCTCTGCCGGCACTCCCACAATCTCATCTGCGTATGCGTCTTTAAGTTCTGAGACAGGACGGAAACCCCACGTGACTCCTACTGAATCTACGCACGCTCTTCTTGCAGTTTCAATATCAACCCCCGAATCTCCTACATACAATACTTCACTTTTAGGCGTTGGACATTCTGAGAGTATCTCGAAAACTATTGATGGATCCGGTTTCACCGGACGATTATTACTTTGCCCAAGAACTGATACAAACGGAATGTCACTGAAATAATGGTTTATTATTTTAGTCACAGCTGCTTGATATTTATTGGAAGCTACAGCTATCTTTACCCCTTCGTCTGTAAGAGCCTTTAGCAATTCAGGAATCCCTACATATGGCTTTGTTGCATCTGTGCAATGGTCATCATAATATTCTCTGAAATTTTTTAGAAGCATTTCGATGGTTTGAGGATCGGCATCAGGTTGAGCACGTTCCATCAGCTTTCTCACACCATTTCCGACCATATAGTTGTAAGCCGGAATCGGATGTTGGGCAAACCCCATTTTCCTCAACGCATAGTTGCAGGCTTCTCCCAAATCATATATTGAATTGAGAAGAGTGCCGTCAAGATCAAATATGACAAGTTTTTTCATATCGGTTTATTTTTATGATACTAATCTTTAAAAAGGATAGCCTATTGAGAAATGGAAGGCTCTGTCTCGGCTCCAGTTCGGGTGTATCAGAGGCCATCTTTCACTTCCCATTGCCGGATTATAGGCTTTCATTCCCAAATCGAAACGTAGGAGGAAATAAGAAAAGTCAAGTCTGACTCCAAGCCCGTAAGCAGCTGCTATCTCTTTATAAAACGAATTAAACTGGAATAATCCTCCGGGTTGATTGGGATAATTATGGATTGTCCAGATATTTCCTGCGTCAACAAAGGCTCCCAATTCGATTATCCAGAATAATTTTGCTCTGTATTCAAGACTTAGGTCAAGACGAATATCTCCACATTGATTTATGAAGTCACTCACGGAATTAGTCCCCGGGAATCTTCCGGGACCGAGAGTTCTGACCGCCCAACCTCTCACCCCATTTGCACCTCCCCCATAGAATCGTTTTTCGAAAGGAAGAATGGATGAATTGGCATACGGATAACCAAGACCGAATCCTACATGAAAAGCTAAAGAATTCTTCTCGTCAAAATTCCGAAGAATTGTGTAATCCCCGTTTACTTTGAAATATTGGGAATAATGAATCCCGAATATTTTGTAGGGATTTGTTCGGAAATCAGATCTATGGTAAAAAATAGAGTTGAGGAGAAAAAGGAAATTTCCTGCTACCTCGCAATTGGCTCTTAAAGTGTATATGTTTCGTTGTCTAACTCCGAGCCCAACTGTCTCATCCTTCTTATTCGAACGATAGAATGTGAATCCCATTCTCATAATAAAATGGTCCTCATAACTATATCTGAGAAGAGGATTGTCAGGCGCAATCTCATTTATAAAATCATTAGTGCTTTCAGGGAGGTAGACATAATTTATATCTATGGGGGTAAAGATAAATCTGTTTTTGTTTCGTCTGTTCACCCATTTATAAGACCACCCCGCAGTTGATATAATTCTTGTATATTCCGGGCGTTCTTGATAGGTCATTGCTACATTCAGTTCAGTTGTGGCATTCACTTTTCTTTTAAACCTATCCGATAAGAGAGGAGCCTTGAATTTTGGAAAATTTAGACCTGCCTCAACGGAATATTCCATGTATCTATCGTGTATGAGCCCTTCCAAATCCCCGCTAAGCGACTCGTAGGCACCTCGCAATTTGGTGGTTAAGGTTTCAGACCCTTTACCGAGATTCCGATGTGTATAGGTCAATGAAGCCGCCACTCCAAGGTCTCCTTCCGAGTTTGTGCCCTCAAGTTCTATGGAGGCACTTTGGCTTCTCCCTGGTGTCAGCAAAATGTAGGCATCCAGGATATTTAGATTATCCTGAGATGCTACCGGAATAATTCGGATATTAATGAATTTCAAGATACTCAATCTTGAAAGAGCCCTATAAGTTCTGTCTATGTCCTCTTGTCTGTAATATTCACCGGGGCGTATGAAGCAGTTCTCGAATAAAACTCCGGGTCTCAGGTATCTTTTTTCGCCATATAGAATCCTCATCCCATTATAGTTAACTGTATCAACCGCGTTATAATGTTGAAGAGATGTTTCTTCAGAGGCATTATAATCTGTTATGAAGCATACATTGCGAACAATATATTTCTCATGGGTCTTAACCCTCTTTTCATTTTTATATGGAGGATTAAGGGTCATAGTGAGATCAACCATTCTGCTCCCCGCTGTTGTGTCAGCATTGAATGTTATAAATTCCTTTGTAAATCCATAATACCCATTATTCTTAATCTTTTGTGCTATCAGCTCCCTTTGAGATTCCAAAATCGAACGATCAAGAAACTCTCCCGGCTTTACAAGGAAATTAGCACTGTCCTTCATGACCAGTTCTTGAAAAGTAGAATCCGGGAAAACATAGTCAACTGATGAAATCACGTGAGGCATTCCCGCATCTATCTTATAGTCTATGCTGACCTTCTTTTTCTCCTTATTCTCTATCTTTTGTCCGATGACGCTTGCGTTAAGAAAACCTTTGTTGACCATCGCTTTTCTCAGCTGCTCCTCGCTTGATTCCTGAAGAACGGAATCATATATCACCGGTGCCTCCCCCAATTTTCTCAGCCAACGATTCCACCATTTGGTAGTATCGTTTCCACTCATGTTATAAATTCCAAGCCTAAACTTTGTGCTCCACAACATTTTGTGATTAGGCTGTTGTCGTAGATATGCCGTCAGGTCAGTCACGTCTACCGTCTTTGTACTGTCGTTGATTTCTATCTTTACTTTGTCAAGAAGATATTGTCCATCCGGCACGTGTTTGCTTGAGCTACAGCCGGAAGACAGTAGCAATGAAAGGGTGCAGAACAGGGTTATTTCGCTTCTTTTCAGGTTCACCTTAATCGGCATGAGTGACGTTATATGGAATTATACGAATAGTTTTTTACTTTTCGTGTATGCAAAGTTACTAATAATTTTGTAATTTTGCACATCCATACACTTTCCCCTCAGATAGAAGTAATAGGAGTAGAGCGGTGTTGGTGTCAAATTTCTACCCTGAACCTTAAAAGAAACTTTTTTATGGAGGCTTTATATAAGGAAACCTTTTTCCTAAGCGCCGGAGAGGCAAATGCTGAAAAAGAGATGTCATTGCCCATTCTTGTATCAAAAATTATTGATATCGCTACGGCTCATGCTAATTCTCTTGGTATTGGGAATCCCTCAATGACCCATCTTAATGCCGGATGGGTATTATCAAGGCTTACGATTGAAATGGAGTCGTACCCCGAGGTTAATTGTGATTATTCAATCTCAACTTGGATAGAAAGTTTCAACCGTCATTTCTCCGAACGAGCTTTTTGTATTTCTTCCCCTGACGGTAAAGTGTATGGTTACGCACGTTCAATTTGGATGGTGATGGATACTGTGAATCATTCAAACATTGGTCTATCTCACTTCTCGATGCCTGAAGAACTTATCCTCGGTGAGAATCCACCTATTCATAAGCAGGCAAAACATACTCTAATTGAGGAAATAGTAAATGAAGAAACTCCAAAAGGAGTTTTGGCAGCCACCCATCCTATCTATGACTACAGGTTCAAATATTGCGATCTCGATTTTTATCGCCATGTCAACACTGTAAGATATGTGTCACTTCTACTTAATCGATTCACTCTTGAAGAGCATGACGAATACTTCGTACGCCGTCTTGAACTTTCGTTTCTTCATGAAGCGAAATATGGTATGGAGGTTCAAGTCTTGAGGTCTGATAACTCTGCAGACTCTCTTTCATCTTTCCTGTTAAGAAAAGTCTCTGACCATACCCCCGTGCTATATGCGCGAATAAAGAGAGAAAAGCGGAACCCTATTTCTTGACGAACGCATATCGTCCGTAGCTTTCTCCTATTCCTATATACTCTCCTCTTTCCGGATTTGCATATAGTTGGAATTTCATGGCATCTTCTTTATATCTCTTCTGTTCATGATCTTCTCCAAGTCCGAAGTGCATAGGAAAAAATCTTTTTACATCAATTGCTTTCAAGAAAAGACGGGCGCCGGTGTAATATTCACGACCAATTCTCGAATCTACTGGAAACATTGCTATATCCAATTGTGGAGCAGCCTCCGCGATAACATACAATATTTCACGATAACTCGTCAAAGCCTGCTGAACTTCTTCATTTGTAGATTCATCCAGCCATAACCATGCGTTAAGGTCTCCGGCATGGAATATTTTACAATTTCCAATTGAAACAAGATAGGAATTACCGATATCGGTCGAACCAAAGGCTTTGACCGATATTTTTTTATCCTCATAAGTCTCTCCGGCCTTAATTACCGTCACTTGGTCATTCTTCGGATGATATCCTTTAAATATTGAATCCTGTCGTAGAATATGGCGTGCGTGCTTAGCCGTATCCTTACTGATGATATAGTGAATTTGGTTGAATGATTTTCCCCATTCAAAAATTTCCTTATTGAAATGATCCTTGTGATGATGACTCACAAAGACATAGAGAGGCTTCTCCTTATCAAGTTCTTTAAGGAAAGGGGGTTCACCAATCCCATCGAAAATGGGATCTTTCCAATAATCAAATACCATAGTCGCCTCATCGTCGGTAATGACGAAGCAGTCATGCCATATATATGTAATTGTTATCATATCATTTAAACCGTTGTAGTGATGTGTTTGTTCTAATTAAAAAATAATTCCATTATGAAAAAACCTGTATTCAAACATTCTAATCTCATATTCACAATATCCTGGTTGCTTACGTTGCCAATCCTCCTCGACATATGTACGGGTTGCAATCTGTTTTCCTTTTGGATTGCCTGGCTTCTTTATTTTCTTGTTTTCATTATCTCAGTCATAAGATTGGTGCATGGCTTTAGCCAGAAATGTTACAAGTTCTCCTTCGGGCTCATTGCTCAGTTGATGCTGGGGGCGGCAATCCTACTTTTCTTCCAGCTTTCATTCAATCATATCATCGAGACTCCTGTTAGCGATCCTGTGACTCCAACAGTCGTAGAGATTGCACCTCCCAAAGCTCTTGATATTGATTCCACGACTCAAGCTGAATCAAAAATTAAGACCAAGCAAGATGTCAAATCCATCATGGAGACAAGTGCAAGGAAAGATGAAAAAAATCATAATTGATTATTCCTTCCGGAGAACTAATATTTCTTTACAGTTATTCCGTTTTCTTCATTATTATTGATTAAATTTGCAAGAGATTTTATTATTATGATTACAGCTTCAGCAAAAAAAAGAGAAAATATTGCAGAATATCTGCTTTACATGTGGCAGATAGAAGATCTCATTCGTGCCCAAGGTCTTGATATTGATAGGATTCAGGAAAATATCATAGATAAGTACGTCGGCTTGGATGAACAGCAGAAAAAGGAAATGAGAGAGTGGTATGAATCTCTCATTGATATGATGCGTCGTGAAGATGTGGTTAAGTCAGGACATATTCAGCTTAACAAAAATGTCATCATTGCTCTTGAGGATCTCCATCGCCGTCTGCTGGCAGATTCAAAATTTGCATCCTATTCTGCCCAATTCTATCATACCCTCCCTATCATAGTGGAGTTGCGTGCCAAAGCGGGTGATAATAAAGTAGGTGAAATCGAAACTTGCTTTAATGCATTATATGGAATCCTGATGCTTCGTCTGCAGGGAAAGGAAATCTCGGAAGAGACCAAGCAAGCGGTAGCGCAAGTCTCGAAGTTCCTGGCCCTTCTCTCGCATTATTATAAGCTTGATTATAATAACGAATTGTTTAAAGATGAGGATGGCAATTGATTCGCTTATCCTCTTTCAGATACTTTCCTACTCAAATGAGCGAAGAACTTAATAAAGAAATTAAACGTAGACGCACTTTTGCGATTATATCTCATCCGGATGCCGGAAAGACAACCTTGACCGAAAAGCTTCTTCTTTTCGGAGGTGCAATTCATGTGGCTGGTGCCGTAAAAAGCAACAAAATTAAAAAAACAGCTACCTCCGACTGGATGGAAATCGAAAAGCAGAGGGGTATTTCTGTGGCGACCTCTGTGATGGGGTTCAATTATGGAGATTACAAGATCAATATTCTTGATACTCCGGGTCACCAGGATTTTGCGGAAGATACTTTCCGCACACTCACTGCTGTTGATTCAGTCATAATTGTTGTCGATGTGGCAAAAGGTGTGGAAACTCAGACACGACGTCTTATGGAAGTGTGCCGTATGCGCAACACTCCTGTCATCATTTTTGTCAACAAACTTGACCGTGAAGGCCGTGACCCTTTTGATATTCTTGACGAGCTTGAACAGGAACTCAAAATCAATGTCCGTCCTCTTACATGGCCAATCAACATTGGTGCGAAATTCAAAGGTGTGTATAACATCTATGAGCAGGGTCTTGATTTATTCACCCCCTCCAAACAAACAATCAGCGAACGCATAGAAATTGAGAATGTTGATTCCCCCCTTGTTGATGAACTCATTGGAGCTGCCGATGCAGAGAAACTGAGAGAAGATCTTGAGCTGATTGATGGTGTTTATCCTGAGTTTGACGAGAAGGCTTATCTCGAGGGGAAGGTGGCACCTGTATTCTTTGGGTCTGCGCTTAATACATTTGGCGTTAAGGAGTTGCTTGATTGTTTTGTAAAGATAGCTCCCAGTCCCAGACCGGTAGATGCCGTTGAACGCACTGTCAATCCTGAAGAAGAAGGTTTCACTGGTTTTGTTTTCAAGATTCATGCTAATATGGATCCCAACCATCGCTCCTGCATTGCTTTTGTGAAGATATGTTCAGGTAAATTTGAAAGAAATGTGAACTATCGACATGTTCGTAATGACAAAATGATGCGTTTTGCCGCTCCAACCGCATTCATGGCTCAGAAGAAAAATGTGGTTGACGAGGCTTTCCCTGGTGACATTGTCGGTATCCCGGACACAGGAAACTTTAAGATAGGTGATACTTTGACTTCCGGTGAACTTCTACATTTTAAAGGACTCCCCTCTTTCTCTCCTGAAATGTTTAAATACATTGAAAATGCCGATCCCATGAAACAGAAGCAACTGGATAAAGGCATTAAACAACTTATGGATGAAGGTGTCGCTCAGCTTTTCACAAATAGCTTCAATGGTAGAAAAATCATTGGAACAGTAGGACAGCTTCAGTTTGAAGTGATTCAATATCGTCTCCTTCATGAATATGGCGCACAATGCCGCTGGGAACCAATCTCTCTATATAAAGCCTGTTGGATTGATAGCGATGATCCGGCTGCTTTGGAGGCTTTCAAGAAAAGGAAACATCAGTTTATGGCAAAGGATAAGGATGGCCGGGATGTTTTCCTTGCTGATTCCAATTATGTCCTCCAGATGGCTCGTGCAGATTTCCCAAAAATCAGATTTAGATTCAGCAGCGAACTTGGATATGCAGATGAATGAAATTCTGGCTTTTCTCCGAGAATTGACAGCCAACAATAATCGGGATTGGTTTAATGAAAACAAGGAAACATATCAGGAAGTTAAACGGATGGTCGATTCCATCACGCAGGATTTGATTAATCGAATCTCAAAGTTTGAACCCCAAGCCGCAATGCTTTCTGTCTCCGATTGCACATATAGAATTTATAGAGACGTCAGATTTTCTACTGACAAATCTCCTTATAAAACTCATATTGGCATTTTTATTAATCCCCCTTTTGGGAAGAAAAGTTTGAGATCCGGTTTTTATCTGCATTTGGAGCCAAACGAGTCTGCCGTTTATATTGGCACATATTGTCTTCCCTCAAAATATCTCGCAGCCATAAGGAGAGATATTTTCGAGAATGTAGATGAATATTTGGAAATAATTGAGAATCCGGAATTCAAAAACATCTTTCCAACTGTCGGAGAGAATCCTCTCAAGACAGCTCCTAAAGGGTTTCCGAAAGATTGGGAACATATTTCTCTTTTAAAACCAAGAGATTATGCAGTTAAGCATAGTCTTTCGGATAGGGAGTTGAACAGTCCGAAAGCATTGGATAAAATTGTGGATATGTTTAGAATTTCCAAACCCTTCAATGATTTCATAAATTTTGCAATTGATGAAGTCGGCAATGACGCTGATGTTCACAATTAACTGATAAGAACTGAAATAAATATGAAAAAGGAAAAAATAATATTGACCGGTGATCGTCCTACCGGGAAACTTCATTTAGGACACTTTGTTGGTTCTCTGCGCAGACGTGTGGAACTTCAAAATTCGGGTGAATTCGATAAGATTTTCATCATGATTGCGGATGCGCAGGCTCTGACTGACAATGCAGACAATCCTGAGAAAATCAGACAAAATATTATTGAGGTTGCGCTTGATTATCTTTCCGCCGGGATTGATCCTTCTAAATCGACAATCTTCATTCAAAGCCAAGTGCCCGAACTCTGCGAACTGGCCTTCTATTATATGAATCTTGTCACCGTCAGTCGTGTCCAGAGAAATCCAACTGTAAAAACCGAGATAAAGATGAGAAACTTCGAACAGTCAATCCCTGTTGGGTTCTTCTGTTATCCGGTCAGTCAGGCTTCTGACATAACTGCTTTCAAGGCAACAACTGTTCCCGTTGGTGAAGACCAGGCTCCAATGATTGAGCTCACGAGAGAGATTGTTAATCGCTTTAATCACATTTATGGCCCTACTCTGGTGGAACCTGAGATTCTTCTCCCAGACAACGCTGCATGTATGCGTCTGCCTGGTACAGATGGAAAAGCGAAAATGAGTAAATCTCTCGGGAATTGCATCTATCTGAGCGATACCCCTAAAGAGGTGAAGAAAAAGGTTAATAGTATGTACACTGATCCTGAACACCTCACGATTGATTCTCCGGGACATCTTGAGGGGAATTGTCCTTTTATCTATCTCGATGCTTTTGCAACAGATGACGATGTCAGAAGATTCCTTCCTGAATATGATAGCCTGAATGCTCTTAAAGATCATTACACTCGTGGTGGGCTTGGAGATGGGACGGTAAAAAAACTCCTGAATAAGGTCCTTGAGGAAATTCTTGTCCCTATAAGAGAGCGTAGAAAACAATTTGAACAGGATATACCTGCTGTCTATAATATCCTTAAAGAGGGTTCTGAAAGAGCTCGTGAAGTAGCTGCAAAAACCCTTGAAGAGGTTCGGGCTGCAATGAAAATTAATTATTTTACAGATGAAGAGCTGATTAAAGGTCAGGTGAATAAATTCAAAAACTGAACCAAATCATTCTTCTAAGCAACACGATATCTTAATTATATTATCTGTATGAAAGTTTTAGTTATTAATGGAAGTCCACACCTTAACGGTTGCACAGACAGAGGTCTTCGAGAGGTTGAGGAATCTCTTCGCGACAATGGCATTGAAGTGGAACGCATAAATGTTGGGAACAAAGATGTGCGTGGTTGTATAGGCTGTCAATATTGCCGTACTCACGGGAAATGCGTCTTTAATGATTGCGTTAATGAAACCGCTCCCAAACTCAAGGAAGCTGCTGGGGTTTTGATTGGTAGTCCGGTTTATTATGCAGGTGTTAACGGCCAATTACACGCTTTTCTTGATAGGCTATTCTATAGCACTGCCGGCACTATAGATAAAACGATGAAGGTTGGTGCGGCTGTTGTTTCTTCGCGTCGCGCAGGTTCAACTTCCGCATTTGATGAAATAAATAAATATTTCACCATCAGTGCTATGCCAATTGCTTCCAGCACTTATTGGAATGAGGTGCATGGTTTCACGGCAGATGATGTTGAGGATGATCTTGAGGGTTTGCAAACAATGAGAAATCTTGGCCGGAATATGGCTTTCTTGTTAAAAGCTATTGATATGGCTGCTAAGGTCTCAGCTGTTCCCGTTCAGGAACGTGGTGCTTTCACAAGCTTTCATACAGAAGGTTGATTACTAAATTCTGCTCTTTTCCTGTTTTGAGTGCATTCACAATGCAATTAAAACAGGAAAAGAGCAGCAGTTTAACTTTCTCCATTCTAAACAAAAGTGACTGGAATGTCTCCATAATCTTTAGGATGTTTATTTTAAGGTTAGCCGCGTCTCCCCTTCTAAAACCGTTTTAAACTCATACACTGTATATGAAACTTGGCTTTTTTGTCCCATGCTATATTGATGCAATAGCTCCTCAAGCTGCAATATCAACCTTTAAACTTCTGCAAAAGCTGGGCTTGACTCCGGAGTTTATAGAGTCGGCCGCTTGTTGTGGACTTCCTTTGAAAGACATGGGCTACACTCATTCTGCGTGTAAGGTAGAACGTTCAGTGGCCTCTCACTTGGTTGGATATGACTATATAGTTATGCCTTCCGGAATATGTGCAGATCAGTTTCGGAATCATTTTGATGATATACCTCAAACTTCTGAAATTGAAAAAATCCGAAATTCTGCCGTAGATCTCGTAACATTTCTGCATGATGTAATTAAGGTCGATTCTCTCCCTTGGGCTCACTTTCCCCACAGGGTAGCTCTTCATAACGGATGTCATTCTCTTAGATACCTCAACGAAGCCCGTCCTTCCGAACTAATGATTCCTGATTTTTCAAAAACAGAGCGTTTGCTTAATTTGGTTAAGGGAATAGAAGTTGGCTACGCGACAAGACGTGATGAATGTTGTGGCTTTGGTGGAACCTATGCCATCTGGGACAAAAGTTGCTCGGGCCAGCAGGGTCTGGATAAGGTAAATGACTATGCAAACAATGGCTTTAAATATGTTACATCTCAGGATATGTCTTGTTTGCTCCATCAGTCTGGGGTTGCAAGAAAGTTTGGATTAGACATTAAGTTTTACTACATCGCCGAGATTCTTAATGGCGATGCAATATAATTACCATGAACAGTCAGGTCAATCAGGTCAAATTAGGTGCAGAATTCATTGCTGATACTCCTCACCGTGAAAGTAATGACCGCTGCCTGTGGGCAGCCCGTATGCGTAGAGACAAGGTTGCCTCTACAATTCCGGAATGGGAGCAGATGCGAGATATTGCTTCTGAAATAAAACGACATACATTATCTCATCTTGATGAATATCTTGTAAAATTTGAAGATAACCTCATCAAGAAAGGAATTAAGGTGCATTGGGCTGAAACGACTCAAGACCACAATGATATTGTGCTTGAGATTCTTCACTCACATGATGTCTCCACCCTTACTAAGGGGAAATCCATGACAATGGATGAATGTGATATGCGTCAATATCTTGAAAAGAACGGAATTGAAGTCAATGAGTCTGATCTCGGCGAACGTATTCAACAACTCGATAATCAACGCGACAGTCATATTGTAATGCCTGCAATTCATAAGCTACGTTCTGATGTTGCACGGATATTTGCTGACAAATTGGGCTCTGACCCTTCTAATGAAGACCCCGCATATCTTAACAGTGTCATGCGTGCCGATATGCGCAAGCGATACGTAAAAGCTCAGGCCGGTATGATCGGTTGTAATTTTGCTGTGGCTGAGACCGGAACTATCGTTATGTGTTCCAACGAGGGGGATGTGGATATATGCGCCACTGTCCCTCCCCTACTTATTGTTTCGATCGGCATAGAAAAAGTTATTCCGACCCAAGCGGATTTACCTCTGTTCCTACGTTTGCTTTCGCGTAGCTCACTCGGATATGATATCACACAATATACGTCTCATATATCTTCCCCGGCTACCGGTCAGGAAATTCATGTGGTATTGTTGGATAATAAACGTTCAGAACGACTCGGAAATTCTTATTGGGAGGTGCTTAAATGTATAAGATGTGGCACCTGTATGAACACTTGTCCGGTATTCCGGCGCACCTCGGGTATATCTTATGATGCCAACTATATGGGTCCCCTTGGACTCGCTTTAATGCCCTCATATGATTTACACAAATATGCACGTCTCCCCTTTTCATGCACTCATTGCGGATCATGTGGTAACGTTTGCCCTGCGAAAGTGCCTCTGCCCGAACTCATATTCTATTGGCGACAAATCGTTGTCGAAAACAAACAATCCCTTTTCTCTCATGATTTAGAGGAAGGTTTGATGGGTATGGCTCTAAGTAGTTCCACAAATCTTCAGCATGCAGAAAAACTTGGACTCTGGGCCTTACGCTACACTCCGGCTGCCATTGCAGAAAGCGGAGTAAATCCATGGGCGGAGTGGCATCGTAACCCGATTCCTCCTAAGCAAACATTCCGCGATTGGTATAAGGAGAATCTTTCCAAAATCGATAAATCCATAAATAAGATCCAAGATGAATAAAAATATTAATTCGGTTTCTGCTCGTGAACGTATCTTGACACGAATACGTGCAAATCACCCTGCGTCGGTAGAACATCCGGATTTACCGGTTTTCCCTATAAAAGGGAATCCTGTAAATAACTTTAAAAGTCATGTCAATACCTTCGACGGAAAAGTTATCGATTTTATGCATCGGGAAGATGCATTGAAATGGTTGCATGAAAATATTATTCAGTCGGATAATTGCCTTGTATTTAGCGCTATTGACGGATACGAAGGAAATATTTCCCTTAAACAATTACCTAAACCCTCAGATGCACATGTGCTTAATTCCTGTGTTGGTGAAGGTATCCTCGGTATTGGAGAAACGGGCAGTGTGCTTGTTTCTCCGGAAACATTCGGTCGTATGGCTAACGGTCTGTTTGCTATCAATCTTTATCTGTTGCTTGACCACAATAAGATTGTAGATGGTCTTCAAGATGCTTATGCCATGATGGATCTGTCACAGGTGCAATATTCCTCTCTTTTCTCCGGACCTTCCGCCACTGCCGACATTGAAGCCGTGCATATCACCGGGGCACAAGGACCTGTATCCTTCACAGTCCTTCTTTATTGAGGCATATAATCTCTTCTAAATTAACTTTGCTTGAGGCTAACCGCCAATAATACCTTCGGCATATTCCGGATGGTTCTCACATTGCCCTTGTCGCTTCTTTTGATAGCGTTAACAGCTGATGGGAAACCGGTCTACACCTCACTCGGGTTTAGAGAAATGGCTGATATGATGAAATATTATGGCACAAAAGATTAAAATTAGAAATTTGAACTGCCTTTGTAGCTCTGTAATCAACAAGAAAAGAATCGCTTATATCCTATATCCGATAGATATCCTTTCCGAATGGATAGAGCCGACGGCTGAAAAATATGGCGTGACAATAGTGGTGATTACCGGAATGGACTGGCAGAACGTATTCAGTCCATGGCCCGCGCCGGGTATAACAAAAGGTGACCCCGATTTCAAAGGAGAATCACCTGAGTTTCTAAAATTATTACAGTCTAAGGTAATGCCGGAAATTGAACAGACTTTACAAATAAATAGTCCTGTTGAACGAAATCTTGTGGGTGTCTCAATGTCCGGTCTTTTCGCTCTTTGGCAATGGATGGAGTGTGATACATTCTGGAGTATTGCATCACTCTCAGGATCGTTCTGGTATGAGGGATTTATCGAATGGATGCAAAAAATACAGATACCTCATAAAACGGGGAAAGCCTTTTTCCTTCTTGGTGATAAAGAATCACACTCAAATGTAAAGGCATTCAACTCCGTTGGTAGCAACACAGCTGAAATCATCAAGATTCTGAAAACATCGGGAATTAATGCTGAATTTGAGAGTGTCCCGGGTAATCATTTTGCAAATGGTATTGCACGTCTTGAAAAAGCATTTAATGCTCTCTATTTCGATACTCAACAGGAGTAAATCCTGTATGTTTCTTAAAAGACGTATGAAATTATTGGAAGTCTCAAATCCTAACGCACCGGCTAACCTGCTTACATTCATTTCCGTTATATCCAGAAGATTTTTTCTTCAGCCATAATGCGGGGGTGTATATATGCATGGAGACCTACTCCTAATGAAGAATGAGATTGTGGTGAAATGCAAATAGAACTTTCTCAGGAGCCACATACTTCTTTACCTGTTCAATAAGTTGTTTGCTGAGAGCAGGACGTTGAATGATATTCACCGCACCACAGTCGCGCATCTCATCGATCAAGTCGATTGGATTAAGGTTAGCCACTACGGCTAAGACGGGGAATTTATATCCCTCCTCTTTAAGCCAATAGATTAACTCTCTCGCAGTCCCGCCTCGGAATTTCATAGCCGTGACAATCACCGCACCCGGTGACAGTTTTGCCACCTCCTGCCTTGCTGCCTCCATTTCCTCTGCGATGACAGGCTCATACCCGGCTCGTGTGAGCAAACCGGACATCAACCGACAATCGGAGTCGGAGGCATCTACGATTAGAATCTTGTTCATGCTCGTATCTGATTTATTGTTAAACTTATATATTAAATAAAAATCCCTCGGACTGCGCCGAGGGAAAAAGTATGTTATATCGTTAAGTTCTATATATCTACATTGAGCGCTTATTACAAATTTAACTCGCACAATTCTACCAAATTTCTTAATTAGGTGTATTTTTATACCCTGACATCGTAATTATAAACTTGGATTTATATTTTCATCTTTAGCAAGAGCTTTTAATGCTTTCCTCTGATTATCTGAAGCTGACGGCGAGAGATATTGAAGTAGAAGGCAATGTCTCCGTAAGATGCAATTTAAGTTATTCGAGGATAGCGGTGAAGCAAGCGGAAATACCGCTGTGTCGGAGTAAGGCTGCAAAATTCCGAGAACTGAAAATCCCTCAACCTGTGCCTGGAAAAAATATGCTACAGTGTTTCATGGATAGCGCTTGACTATCATTTAAATAAAGTGTTTCAATATAAAATTAATAACTCGCCATCTTCTGTTAATGATGAGGCGATTTTGTTTCATGTCAATTGCCTTGATAATACTCTTTGTTACTTTCTCCAATGGCATAACCCAAAACAGTCCATCGCCTTTAGCCATTCGAGTATCAATGAGTCCTGGTCGGATTTCAGTTATTATGATNCCATTNTNTTTTGACTTCTTTTGTAATGACTTTGTGTAATTTATCTGAAAGGCCTTGGAAGCACTGTAAGAGGGTGCAATTGGAGTTGGTTGAAGTCCACCAATAGACGTAACAGTCACCAAATGTCCGAACCCTTGTTTTTTGAACTGAACATATGCTGTATCGACACAGTTGGTCCAACCTTCAACATTGACCTTAATTGTAGCAAGTTCGGTTTGGATGTGAAGATCTGGATTTAACTCTCCAATTCCAGCACATACAATAATTAAGTCCAATGTGACAAAATGTGTTATTACCTTATGGAAAATCTCATTGTAAGCAGCTACGTCCGATATGTCACATTGAACCCCGATGGTATTATTAGGATATTCATCGATCATAGCATCAATTTCTTCCTTTCTTCTCCCTACCACAGCTACATTATCCCCTTTCGAGGAATAATAGTGCCATAGCTCATGTCCAATACCGGAGGTTGCACCGATTATAAATATATTCATTGCTANNATCANTTNNTTNNTTTNTTNTNNNTANCNCAGCTACATTNTCCNCNTTCGAGGAATAANAGNGCCATAGCTCATNTNCAATACNNNANGTNGCACCNATNAGNNAANATANTCATNGCNTTATCNCTTGTNNANNTTGTCTNTNAGTATCNNGNAANTGNNTNAANNNGNANTNNTANTTNCANNTTTACGNACANATGANCNNNAATGANTTTTCTCTGNTTCTCTGAANCTGACGGCNTNANNTNTTGAANNACGAAGGCAATNTCTCCGTNNGATGCAATTTCNGTTATCCGAGGATAGCGNTNAAGCANTCGGAGATACCGCCGTGCAGGTGTTTGGCTACNAAATCCAAGAACTGATCATACNGTTGCTCGAACAGCCCCATCATCAAGTTAATGATCTCCATTCAGCTTTTTGCGCATAATCTTTGCCGGGAGCTCACCGAATTTCTCAAACACCTCCTTTCAGAATGAAAAATTAACAGAGTTACTGTTANAATAGATGCNTTCTATTTCTTTCATTACATTTCNATTAACGAGTATGAACATCAGCGTTGGGTGAATATTACAAACTCACACAATTAAACATAATGAAACATAATGTCTGTGTTTATGTATANTATANATGNGATTATCTACCTCCTGCTGTCGAAGCATCAACATCAGCATTTGCGTTGACTCGTTTCTGTGCCCCATGTCTTTGTCGTCCCCATTGTACATTATAACTGATGTTGATATAGGGCATACGCATATCAAGGTGTATGNGCTGTTCGTTGGTGTTCCATTTGCTGAGCATTTTTGAGCCTTGGTCATATGTGCCAAACGGCATTATCATACCGACTCCGAACTGCCAGTCTTTCCAGTTATAGGATAGGTCGATTAATGAAATATTCTCACCCCAACTGATTTTCTCCCCCCACAGGTCATGTTGAGCACGGACATATTGTGCGGATAAGACGAATCCCCAGTGCATAAGCCGTAGATTGACATTGCCGCTCCAATTGCTATTATGGAGTTTATANCCTGTGCCATGCATACGCTCCATTCGGTATTGTAGATAACCNCTCAACGTGAGCCATTTAGGTATTAAGTCGATTTGAGGAGCAAAGAATAATGACAGATTTTGTAATCCGTTNCTGTTTTCGTATGTGGTAATAAGTTTGTCACCTACCCAATACAAAATTGGAGTAATCGCATCAGGACTTGAAAATGCTCGGACTCCGAATGTACCGGATATTATGGGAAGATTGAAATTATAACGGAATGTGAGCATGTAGGAATTTGATGTCTTCAAATCTGGNTTACCAAGTCGCCATTGAAACCCGTCAAGTTGTTGGGGAGCTACATTCGTTTCAGCCAATGAAGGTGTGGATTGCCACGATTCAAGGCTTAATCGGAACTGATGATTCTGATTTATTGCATATGTAATTGAAGCCTGAGGTCGCATATTCCACGAATNACTCCCCTGATTTGTTTCCTGGAACAGAAAGTCNGTGTATTGNGCNCCAATTCCTGCNGTTAAAGTAAACTTCNTGATTCTTTGGAAGTATTCTGCGAAGAAATAAACCTTATCTTGCCGCTGATGAAAAATCTGTCCTCCGAGGTTTTCATATACAGATCTGTTGCGGTTGGCGATATAAGAAACTCCGACTGTGAGCCTCGAATTAGTCCAATTCTTGATATAGTCCGTTTCAATGCCATAAGCCTGATTCCTGTCTTTAATCATCGTNTGTACNTCCGTAAGGCAATCTGTCGCATCGGGTATTTGTTCGATGTAGTATGAATATGACTTGCCTAACCAGAAAGAGCCATTAATATCGACCACAATCATTTGCTTATTGTGGAAATGTTGCTCCAGATAAGCAGACAGATATGGTTTCTTGCCTTTTTCACCATGTATATCAGTAAGAAGAATGTCATCTAAATCATTACTCATGGACATCAATCCATCGTATCGAAACTTGTCAGTAAACTTTTCAAAGTATGACAAATCGACCATAAATACAGTTGTATCCGGCTTGATGTAACTATATGAAGCTGTAAAGTTGCCCATCGAATTATCCATCAAACCTCCGCGTGAAGTTTCTTTTCTCAACAGCGAGGTACCATCCGGGAATGTGAAATTTTCCATATATTCACGGTGTGATTTTATCTTATTTGTCAGTTTGAATTTGCCCCATATTTCAAACTGTGAATAATCACTATTGAATTTTATATCGGTAAAGTAATTCCCCCATGCCTGATTAAGAGCCGGCATCGCATTTGCCATTACCGAACCTCCTACCGTGGGATTTGCCACGATAAAGTTCAGCACATAGTTTGCACCCTTATATCGCAGTCCCGGATTCTCAATCCATTCAACCCGTTTGATGGTTGTGGGCATAAGAGAGCGCACTTGATCGATTGAAGATTCCCGTCCATTGATGCGTACCTGCACTGATTGCCCGGATGCATGAATTGTACTCAGTGCCTCAGACACACTGAGAGAGGGTATCATCAGGTTATTAAGTAATTGCAAACCGTTCTTTGAGTTATCAACAGCGCTCTGGGATGGATAATAAACATCCATATCAGCCTTTCGGATTACCTTTGGAGCTTGTAAGACAATTTCCTGCAACTGATGGCTTGGGATTGTATCTGTATGTTCCTGTGCAACTGCTATAAATATATTCAGTAACAAGATCATTGTTATTAGACAGGTTTTCATATTGTGTTATATTTTTATTTTCATGAAGCAAATTTAATCACACATACTATGTCCATTAGTACACAAAAGTGTACACCATGTATGGGCTGACAAGTCATATTCCCAGTATTCCGATTTATCTCGGCAGTGCATTGTAATGTCTCCTGCATTGGAGTGCGACGAAAGCGAAACCACCGACAATCCAAGCCATACAGCTCCGTCAGACTGACAGGCAAGGGCTGTCAGCTTATGGTTGATGAGGATCTTCTCCCGACCGTTGACTAAATGGAAATCGTAGGAGATCGTGTATTTGCTCTTTTCCTCCAATGGAACATCATTTATAAACGAAAATCCTGCCTTGTTTATCTCAAGCAGCATATCGACTTCATTAGCCGGGACATGATCTATATAGAATTGATAGCCCAATTCCTTTACAGCCTCGGCCGACATACCACATAGAAACAGCGGATTGGGTGACACATACAGGAAGTTCTTACGGAAATAGTCAATTATATAGACACTTTGATAAGTGGTGTTTGCGAATGCCTCGGCTGTACGCACGAAATTATCGGCAAGCCCATAATCGGGTTCGCCATGCACAGCGTTTCCGGGATAGAAAAAGTCATTTACTCTTTTATCACTCATAATGCGTAAAAATGAGGTACGTTTTACAAATTTACGCATGAATAAGGGAAAATAGTATCGCCTTCTCTGGGAAATTGTCTCTGAGAAGGCGAAGTATAAACTTGGATTTATATTTTACGAGGAATTACTGCTTCAACAAAGCCTTTTTGATGCGGCAAAGCGTAATCGGATCTATCTGGAAATACTTCTTACTACTATTAAACTACAAACTATTCCATTATTATACTATCTCTTGCTGTATCGCCAATTCATAGTATCGGGATGAGGGGAATTCATTTTGGTACTTTTTCAAAACAGAGGAGTATAGCGACTCCGAAAATAATCAGCAGATATATTAAGACGGCTACAGTCAGATATAATATAAAATAACCAATTCGCTTTTTCAAGTTTCCAACAGGAAAGGCTTTATACATACTCATGGAACATATCAGAAGAGAATAGCCTATCTCCAGTCCGGAATACCAAGTTTCAGAAATAAGCGACAGCGGACTCAAAATAATGGTAAAAAGAAGCATTGATGAAGTCATATATATCATTGCTGCGAAATATTCAGCAAGATTATATTTCCTTGCCCCTATCTTTCTATATACTATCGGGATAGCCAGCAACGCAGGGATGTATATTGTAAGGTTACGGATAAGCATACTGTTCATTATGAAATCCGTAACCGCCAACGTCATTTTATATATGAGACCAACCTGCTCCGTGGCGCTTTCTTCCACTACACCGTCAGGCTCAGATGACATAAGTCCGGAAACAAACGCACTGATGAAGCATACGACTATGAGCATCGAAATCGGAGCAACATATCTTATCCTGCGACACTGTATATAGTCGCGTATTACTTTCCATGGATGAATGAGAAGTTGCCACGCCGTATAAAGGAAACCTTGATTGATACGCGTCAACCCCGACAGTAGCCCAATGAAGAAAGTTTTATTCTCAAGTCTCTTTTCCTTGACCGACTGACCGCAGTCAGGGCAAAAGTTAGAAGTGCAGGAACATCCGCAGTTCCTGCACTTAACATATGATTCTTTATTTTCGTTTGAAGTGGGCATTACGGTTTAATCTGTCTCGTGATATATTACCGTTTTGTTCGGATCGGCAATTCGTAGATTGCCGGGCACTGTATTTTTGGGGAATGGCTGATGTTCCCACGTACCCTGAGTGAACTTGTATTCAGCGGGTAGCCTAAGATTAAGGTCAATTGTGTAGGTGGAATCATTAATCTGATTCATTTTTACGCCCATCGGATTCCAGTTTGCAAGTGCATCCTGATTCCCTGTTATATAGACATCTCCGCTTAACAATTTACCTTTAAGTTCGATATGAACAGGATAAGCCTCCTCAGTGACAGGCTCATGATTATGAGTAAGTCTATATATACAATAATCTTTCAGGGCATCGATAATCACGGGTTGATAACTTGGATTATGGGAATATTGTGGCGATTCATTGAATTTCATTACAATATTGGACGGTAAAGCGGTTGATTCAAAATGATTTTTCACCTTGTCGTAAGCCGGACGCCACTCGGGACCCCATCCGGTGTCCTCACACTCGTTAGCCATATTAAAGAAGAAGTAGCGCGGCTTGCCGTCATTGAAATTAAAATTTATAAGACGGTCCGCCCAAAGATCATTGTCCCAACAAAGATTTGGCGACAGAGCGATGTAATCATCAAACATATCCTCTGTTTCCAGGGCATCAAGAATGAAGGAAGCACTCAAGGAATGACCTACAGCGAGAGTATGACCTGTTGTGCGGTAGTTTGAATCAATGTAAGGCATTAATTCCTCCTTAAGGAATTTCTTGAATTTAGGAGCACAAAAGAATTCCTCAGATCTTCCTTCAGGAATAGGAGTATTTACCGGTAAGGAATAGAAATCGCAATTTCTTTCGTAGTTATATTCAGGAACGTATGGAGAAGGAATGCCCACTACAATATATGGATGATCTTCTTCATTCGGAGTTGCCTCCTCCTGGCAACCATAGTGCAACAGATTATGAACCAGTCCAAATCTCGAATAGCATTGTGCATCAAAGACATATATTACGTCATAATCAGAATTGACGTTAGTGTCATATTCCTCCGGGGTAAAGATAAGGAAAGGACGCTTGAAAGGGAAATTTTTTGAATCGAACTCCTTGTATTCGACTCTTGCCATCTCCTGAGCTGAGATGCTGCATATGGTAAGCAGCATCATCAGGACTGTTTGAATAAGTCTTTTCATGTTACAAATTCTTTTGTCTTAGCTGCTGGCACGAAGCTAACATCAAAACCTCTTAAAAATGAAGAATACGTGTGCCAACTATACCTACCCTCTCATGGATAGGTCTAACGCTTCCTTATCGATAAAGGTAATCAAATTCAAAATTACAAATAAATAATAGTTGATGGATGAACCTAAAGACAAAATTGTCTCGGAGAAGGCGAATTATAAACTTGGATTTATATTTTACGAGGAATTACTGCTTCAATAAAGCCTTTTTAATGCGGCAAAGCGTTATCGGATCTATCTGGAGATACTCTGCTATCTCTTTCTGAGGTACGTCCTGCTCAATCTGCGGATGCTCGTGGATGAGGTCAACGTATCGTTCTCTTGCAGTCTTAGCGTACAGAGCACAATAACGCTTTGCCAATGAGACATAAGCCGACTGCATAAAAAGGAGTCCCTGCCGTTGAGCTTCTATGTCTTCCTCAAACAGTTGCGGAAGTATGGTGGCATCAATGATCCAGGCTTCGGATTT
>JAAVDJ010000006.1 GCA_014801875.1 Bacteroides sp.
GCGACTTTGAGAATACCAAAAATGCCACCTTAGATCATTCAAGGCAAATCGACCAACTCTTTGAGATTGCCAAAGTATTAGAGGATGATACTGAGAATCTGAAACAGGAGTCGAAAGAACTTAAAGAAGACACGAAGAGGGTTTCAGAGACGACAGAAATTTTAAAAGAGAACCAGGAGAGTTACAATAATTATTACACGCAAAGATTCAATACAATTGATGAAAAGATAAATTCTGTCTTAGGAGAAGTGTTTCTGGATGATATTGACAACTATTTTTCCGGGGACATAAACGATTATGTAAATCATAACGTAGCGGGTTCCTATAAAGTCGTGCATCGAGAAAGCCGCAAAATAATGGGATTGATAGATGTTATGACAGATGCCCATGAGAGCGTGTTGGTACTCATCCTGACCACTAGCTGCGTGGTGAAGGGAACATGGATAGACGCCTCCCTACACAATTATTATCCGAAACCATATTGCCGATATAGAAATACATCCGGTTGGAGTGATTGGGAGCCGATGTGGAATGAATCTGCATCCTCAGGTTCACTCCAAAGCAGTATCAAAACTTTGACTGAGGATATAGATAATGTAAGAGAAGAAACAAATAACATAGCTGCCACGACCAATCAGAGATTCATTGAAATAGAAAACTCCATAACGCCAAAAAGGATTTATGTTGATCAGATAGACAGTTTTTTCAATAATATCGATCTCGAAATCTATTTCAAGGAAGGGGAATCTACAACCTACCAAGTTATCAAAAGTAGGGAATCAAAAGAAATAGTAGGTAAGTTGGAGATTGTCGTAGACTCGCATAGGAGCGTTATTGCACAAATATTGACAACAAGTTGTGTTGTTAAACCCAGCGGGATGGATTTAAGCATCTGGAACTACACACCCGGTATGTACTCCAGACACATAAATCAATCCGAATGGACAGACTGGGAACCTCTGTGGGCAAAGGATATTGAGAACTTACACGAGAAGATCCAAGGATTAGTCAAGATATTAGATGCTGATGAGTACAAGAATCTCTCAGAGAATAATATGATCAATACCGGACAAATATATTTTGTCAGATGATTTACTACGGGTATGACGATGTAACGGCGATATATTTCGGGAGCATCGAAATATCAGCCGTATATATAGGGAATGACTTGATATGGTCGAAGTCTTCCGATTTTTACAGTTGCTTTGGAAAAGGGTATTGGATTAATGAAAAACCATGGCTCAATGATGACGGTTGGAAAAATTAAAGAATATGGATAATAAAACAGAGAAATGGGACTCACCCATTACCGAAAATACTGAATGGAGCGGGGATGCCTCTACCGGAAATCTTCCTGTAAGCGGCAGACGGATCCAAGAGTTCATAAAGGGTCAGTTTAAAAGGGTAAATGAATCCTTAGCGAAAAAAGGAGGGGTATACCATCTTGATGAGGATGGGAAGCGTTACCTTGTGTTTGCAGATGAGGAAAGCCGAGAGGAATGGATAAAGGATAAAGAAAGAGCTGATTTAATCCTTGGAGTCATTCAGGCAGGTGGAGATGGTGCGGATTTCAGTATGCGTGTGACTCTTACTTCTGAATACTATATGTCAGTCCTCCCTTCTCAGACAGGATTGTATATCGAATTTGATTTCGCTGTCATGAATAAAGACAATATGCCTACGGGTGAGGATGCTCTGGTAACTTTCACTTTCCGCTGGAACAACATAGTCAAGACCATAAATCAAAAATACACAGGTGGGAGCCATGTCCGTTTTCCGATTGACGATTACATAGGCGAGACCGGGATAACCAATATCTCAGTGAGAGTAACCGGCATTGATACCGGAGTTTCAACATCATTTGCCGTGGTGTGCAATAGAGTTGATTTGTCTCTCACTGACAGATATGACATCGGCACAGTCTATAATCTTATCAGCAATCCGGACGCCTATGTAGCTATTCCATTTGATATAAAGGGGAGCGGAATTAAGGTTGTAGAATGGTATCTTGATGGGGAGCGGGTAGCTTATAATAAATCGGAGGATGAAATAACGGAGGTTGCGACATCACGCACGAAATATATTCCGCTTAATGGATTAACAGAGGGAGTTCATAATCTTCAATTAAGGGCTTATGTGACAGTAAACGGGCAGAAATTTTATTCACAGACTCTTTATAGGGAAGTGATAGTATTTAAGGGGGAAGACCCAATGAAGGTCCTGACTGCCGTAGGAGTGAACCTCTCTCCTAACACGCTGATTACTGAAAGCCTTGTCTTAAATACATTGCAGCAGTTTATACCTTATAGTTTCACTGTAGGAGCCTATGACCCGCAAGGAGGAGCATCCATCGGTGTTAACATTCTGTTTAACAGTTCCGCAATAGGACAATTAAACCTAACTAATGGTAAAGCCCAGACATTTACATTTACACCCACATCGTCAGGCCCCGGAAAACTTAAACTCGTTGTTGAAGGAGCAGAGAGAGAAATAAATACAGATATTTCAGAATCCTCTCAGCAGATTACAGAGATAACCTCTGCTCTCAGTCTTGCTTTAAGAGCAATGGGAAAAAGCAATACTTCTATTGATAAGGATGTATGGATCTATAATAATATAACCACCGAATTTGAAGGGTTTAATTGGAGTGAGCAAAGTGGTTGGTACAATAATCGCCTTGTAATAAGTGGTGGGGCGAGGATTACAATATTCGATACTCCTCTTTCCGGAAATATTACCTCTACCGGGAAAACTATGGAGTTTGAGTTTGCCACATCTGACGTAAAGGATGATGACGCAATTATCTGCGACCTGCGAAACGGGAATTGCGGATTATTAATCACAGCCTCCGAAGCATCGCTAACCTCTTCAGCGGGAGCGAAAGTTTCCGTAAAATATAAAAGCGGTGAAAATATACGAGTAGCGTTTGTAATTAATCGAGCGACAGGAGTCGTAGACAAGCAGCTTGTAATGATCTATGTTAACGGAAAATTGTCCGGAGCAAAAAACTATGGTGTAAACGATAATTTTCTTGTCAGAGATAACCTTGTGTTAAAGTCAGGGAACGATGTGACTCTACAACTAAAGGAATTAAGATTCTACGACGCAGCGCTCACTTCCGAACAGATCCTGAACAACTACATTCTTTACAGAGATACTGCGGCAGAAATGCTCACTGTCTATGATAGAAATGATATTTACACAGAAGGAACCTCTGACTTTAATATCGACGCTCTTGCAAGACAGCTACCTGTGATGGTCATAACAGGAGATATTCCGGCGATTGAAGCAACAACTAATAAAAACTTGCAGATAGAGGTAGATATTGAATATACCAACCAACAGAATCCCGAGCTGTCTTTCAGGATAGAGCGAGGGGCATTGCGTCCGCAAGGTACATCCTCAATGTCATATCCGGTGAAAAACCTGCGGCCATACACTACCAAATTAGGATATACAAAATTATATGATGCTGACGGAAATGAAGTTGAGAATAGACTCTACGCATTCAGAATCGGTTCTCAGCCTGTAGACTGCTGGTGTCTTAAAGCCGATTATGCAGAATCATCAGGTGTGCATAATACAGGTATCGCCCGATTGTGGAACACGGTGATGTATAACGCTCAGATTAATGGACAGTATCTTCTCCGGACCGAGGCACAGAAAGCAGCATTGCAGAACAATTATCCATATGATGTGCGCACAGCCATCGATGGATTCCCTATCCTGTGCTTTTACAGACTCACCGCAAGTTCTCCACTTGTATTTATCGGTAAATATAATTTCAATAATGATAAATCAACGGAGTCTGTCTTCGGGTTCAAGGATATTCCTGGGTTTAACAATGCAAAAATGCAATGTTGGGAAGTGCTTAATAATGGACATCACCTTGCTTTGTTTACTGATACTACAAACTGGGATTCTGAATGGTCCGATGCTTTTGAAGGTCGTTATCCCGATAGTAGTACTAACACCAACGACCTGAAAGCTTTCGCAACATGGATGTCAAGCGTAACTCCAGCGAATTTCGCTAAACAAAAGTGGGAGCATCTTGATGTATATAAAGTGGCAGCCTATTACATGTATGTTATGCTCTTCGGAGCAGTTGACCAGATGGTGAAAAACGCCATGTTCACCTCTGAGGACGGTGTTCACTGGTACTTCATCAACTATGACAACGATACGGTGTTAGGTGTGCGCAATGACGGTTTGCTTATTTATCCTCCTACTATTGACAGACAGACTCTTGATAGCACTGTAGAAGGTGTGTATGCCTACGCAGGTCATGATTCGAGATTATGGAATCTGTGTGAAGGTGATACCGAGTTCATGCAGATAGTGAGTACGGTATATGATGCACTATACACGGCAGGACTAAATTACAATAACGTAATAAAAGTGCTTGACGAGGAGCAGTGTGATAAATGGTGTGAGAGGATTTATAATCAAGATGCGCTTTACAAGTATGTAGGTCCTTTCAGAGAAAGTGGCACCAATAACCTTTTCATGTGTCAGGGTGATAGAAAGTCACACAGACGATGGTGGTTGTCACGACGTTTCAACCTAATGGATAGTAAATTTGTCGCTGGTGCATATAAAAATAGTGTGTTCGAGGTTAAGCTCGCAGGTGCACCTATCGGTCTACATTTTTTCATCACATCCGGATTTCAAATGAACTACGGCTATGGTGTAAACAATGTACCGATACAGTCAGGTATATTACTTGACCGAGGCAAAGAGCATACGTTTACTACAAATTCTGTTTTGAATGTGGGCGACCCACTACGTATTTATGCGGCACCCAATATTGCTGAGATTGACATACATGAATTTACTCCCTATCTGACTCAGATTTCAATTGCGGGAGTATTTTCAGAGGAACTTGGCACCAAGCTGGAGAAACTCACTTTAGGCGCAGATGGTGTAACAAATAGTTCACTTGCTGAACTTTCAGGTATCTCCACCGCGTCAGCATTAAGACATCTTGACGTCAGGGGTTATTTGACTCTGCAAAGTCTTGATCTTTCAGGCAATAAACGATTGGAGACTCTTGACGCGAGATATTCTGGATTAGCTTCCCTGACAATTGCGAACGGTGCGCCTATTACTAAGCTCCAACTACCCGTTACCATGCAGATCATTGATTTGGAACAATTGCCACTCCTTGATAATAACGGGCTTACTGTCTCCGGCAATTTAGCAGGCATACATACTCTTCGCATAATCGATTGCCCGAAAATTGATACACTTTCTCTCGTAAAGGAATGGCTTGAGAACATCAATACTCCAATGGCAAACTGTTCTCTTGAACTTACAGGAATTGACTGGAAAAACATTGATACCGATTGGCTAATTCGGTTCGGTAATTTCAATTCGGTGAGTCTTCAAGGAGTAATAGAGATTACATCCATAGACGAAAATAAGGCAGATACATTGACAAATATATTCGGCTTAAACTGTTTTGAGTCGTCAGCATCACTATATATAAAAATCCCAACGAGTTCAACATCATTTATCATTGGAGCCGCAGATATTGACGAAATGAGTTCAGCACAATATCGAGCTATTTTGATAAACAAATCTTCCAATGAGTCCATAGAATGGAGTATGCTTCCTAATATAGAGGGAATCACTTTATCTCAAAATGGAGTATTAACAGTAGAAGAATACCCGGGTAGCGATAATCCGACACTTTTTGCAAGATCCAAAACAAACGATCTTCAACAAATTCAGGCAGTAAAAGCTATATTTATTAAAAGGTTGTCATACCCGAATGACCAGAATTGCTATATTTCAGGAAAGTTTTTTCTAACTAACAAATTAGAAACCGTGTATACTCTTGATACTGAAAATGTCACAGGACGTTTTACAGTGGAATGGAGTTTGATTCAGGAAGAGAAATATCTTGAAATTATCAGAACGAATCAAGATAATCATACAGTTCATGTTCAAGGAATAAAACTTCCGGAAGAAGGAGATATAGTCCAACTCATTGCAAAAGTAAAATCCCCACGTGGTGATATATTGGCTACTAAAGCGTATGATATAACAGTCTTAGAGGCTAATCCCATCATGACCATTGAAACAAATCCCGTAATGATGAAGATAATGTATAGATTAGGAGTAGCAAAAAATCCAAATTACTTACTTCAAAGTGAAGCGGAGGCATGTACCTCATTACAGAAAGATTTGTCTTGGGAATATATTGGCGAATCTTCTGCAGATCACTCCAACACCGCAACAATCACCAAGGTATCTTTTAATGAGTTTGTATACTTCACAAATTTAAAACCAAGTGGTTATAAATTGAGTAATATCATTTATGACTCCATAACCCTTCCTTGGGAGATAATAGATGAACCGTTTCCGCTAAAATCAAATCCTTCCATCTATTATAGCATTTGGGCTCTGAAGATATATGCGCCACGATTACGTGAGATCAATTTGACTAAAAATAGTTCTTATTTTTTCTCTACAGATAGCTCTACTGCTGACATTTGCATAGATTTTCCGGTCCTTAAAAAAGTTTTTATCTCGGGTAATTCTTATTCATCCTTTGCGTCCCCACGTACGGGTGTAAATTTACCCTCGTTGGAAGAAGTAAAAACTACCAACTATGCCTTCTTAGATTTCTCATACTTATCTAAATCTATAAAAGTTGTATTTGATAACTTACGAGAAGCTTCGTCCCTTGCGAGGCTAAGTGCTTCACGTGATATGGAATTTTATTTTCCGAAAGCAGAAAAGGGGATAATTTTTTCTTCAAGTTCAACTATTAAAGGAAATATTACTGTTAAATATGGAGAAAATTTTAATGCCGATAACGTGGGTTTATCGCACATATCGGAAATCCATATCCCGGCAAATAATAGAATACCTTTTACCATGACTGGCTACGGATCACTCCCTAAAAAAATCTTTGTTCCTGAGGGTGTCCTAAGATGCACAGCCGATAATGTGTTCTTTACGGGGTTAGAGGAAGTTGAATGCTTTAGATTAGTAGTGGATAAAGGAGTTCCTCAATTTTCCAAAATTTCTAATATCTTGTCAAAAGCCTCTCACTTGCACACATTAAAGATGCATTCTTTGGATGCTCCTAATGTTCCTTCTGGAAACACAGTTGATATTTCAGGTTGGACAACAGGTTCAGATGTTCCGGAAGACCAGCCCAAGATTTTATACCTTAAAGAAGGAGCGACGGGGTTTGACGAGGGGATATGGATTGCTCCTCCCTTATCTGACTACATAAAATCCTATACACTATAAAAGATTATGTTTACAAAAAACAACAAGACATATTCCGAGGCTTTCAAATATCTCTGGAATAAAAAGCAAAGAGCGGTAGCTCTTTCAGTGAACAAGTCAGAAGGGTGGGAAGAAGTAGAAATGCCTGAAGACTTGGGAGTGGAAGTGGAAGAGCATAGAGATAATGAAGGGAAACTCACTCACTATGATGCATACTTCGTCAACAGACTTTTCATTATCCGTCTTCCAACACTTGATTACGGAGAGGTGAAGAAAACGATAATACAGAGGCGCTATTCAATGGACGACCAGATGGCTATCCAGTTGAATAAGGATAAGTCGGAGGAATATCTTCGCGAATATGAGAGGATGCAGGAATGGAGAGAGTTTAGTGCCTACTTAGCAAAAGAAATCGAGAGGAAATATAATCATACATAATAAAGATATGAGAGAGACAATTCAGACATTTCTGCATGAACATCTGTATCTGCATGTAGTTCTGATCTCGATATGCGTAGCCGGGATCATAGTAGCCATGGCCGTTGACCTTTTCTTCGGCATACGGAAGGCAAAGGCACTCGGACATGCGACCACATCAACGGGGTATAAGAAGACCTGCGAGAAGGGACGCAAATACTTCATGCCCTTCGCCGTGCTGATGATGATAGACGTGATCGGCTGCATCATACTTCCAGCCCCCTTCTTTGCGATGATTTGGAGCGCATGGTGCATCTTCTGTGAGTTCAAGAGCGTCCGCGAGAAGTCCTGGACGAAGGATGAACTGAGGAAAGCCGAGAAGACGATGAACATCATCATCGAGAACAAGGACGACATAGCGAAAATGGTAGCGGACATGGTGCTTGGCAGCAAGCATGAGATAATCGAGATCGAGAAGAAGGAGACAACTTTAATTGAAACAACAGTAAACTGCGAACAGACATGATAATACTTATAGACAACGGCCACGGCTACGACACGTCGGGCAAGTGCAGTCCGGACGGCAAATATCAGGAATGGGCATGGAGCCGTGAGATGGCAGACCTTATAGCGAAGGAGCTTACAGCACGAGGATATGACGCTCGCATCCTCGTGCCGGAACGTGAGGACATTCCCATCAATAAAGGGGATGACAGTCGGGTAAAGCGCGTGAATGAACTCTGCCGACTCAAAGGTAAAGAGAATGTAATACTCGTATCTATACACAGCAACGCCAACTCTTCTGACGGCAAATGGCATGACGGAGAGTGGAGTGGTTTTGTGGCGGAGGTGTCGCTTAACGCCTCGCAGAAATCTAAGTGGCTTGCTGATTTCATCTGGGCACGAGCAATCGAGGCCGGACTGAAGGGCAACCGCGCAGTGATCGACAAGCCGGGCAAACGCTTCATTCAGCAGAATCTCGGAATATGCCGGGACACCGTATGCCCGGCAGTGCTGACTGAATCGGCCTTCCACGACACGAGGGAGGGCGTGAAGCTGCTTACAGGAAGCAAACAACGTATCGCACTCGCCCACGTTCACGGAATCATCGACTATATCAACTACACCAACGGCCCAAAGTCATGAAAAAGACCCTTCAGATGATATTGCTTATTGCCGCCGGAGTTGCGGCAGGGGCATACCTGCATGAGTGCCAATCGCCGAAGCCGTTGCAGCGTCCCGAAGCAGAGGGCTACCCGGTGATCGACACAATCCCCTACTACGACACAATCCCTTATTACCTTCCGGCGGCGAAGCAGGAGGTTTCGCTTGGCACCAAAATCACGTTCCTTCCTGTGTTCATTCCGAGGGACAGCAACAATGACGTGCAGAATATTCCACTGATTTGCAACAATGATGTGCAGAATATTCCGGACTCCGTTGCAGTAGAAATCCCCATCACCCAAAAGGAGTATGAGGGCGCGGAGTACCACGCATGGGTCAGCGGTTATGAGCCGAGCCTTGACAGCATCTTCGTCTTTCCCCGGCATGACGTGGTGACGATAAGGGAACCTCCCAATAAGCAGAAGCGATGGGGAATCGGAGTGTTCGCCGGATACGGTATGACTCCACACGGTTTTCAGCCGTGCGCCGGAATCAGTATAAACTATAACCTTTGGCAATTCTGAAATGAAAGAGATAACGATAACCATAAACAAAGAGGAGGTTTATGAAGAAGTTGCACAGACCACCTCCTACACCGGGGCGAAGATGGAGAATGACGAGAAGGCGTATGACCGCATCTTCACCACAGAGGGAGACCGAAGCCAGCTTGAAAGGTTTTGGAATGAATCATGCGTAGCGGTATGCGAGGCTCTGAAAGAGTTCGTACAGGAAGAGCAGAGCGAGCGAGACAGTTTCACGCTCTCTCTGGCACTCTCATCTGCTTTCGACCCGGCACTTGAATCCTCGATGAAAAAGGAACTATTCTCTTTCTTTGTCACAAACATAGTCAGCAAATGGTATGTATTCACGAACAAGAAGGAATCCGGAGAATATGCGGAGACTGCGTTAAGGATGATAGAAGGTGTTAAACGGAAGGCGTATTACCGTAGAAAACCCAAGAGACCCGTAAGATGATAGAAATAAAGCGTTAAGAGTTAATATAATGATTAAGTGATATGGAAAAGAAACAGGTGATAGAGGTCATACAGGATGTCAAGACTATCCTGTATGATGTCAGGAACAAAGCGTACATCACCGGCAACAGCCGAATGGCAAGCGGCGCAGTAAATTATGAAGCCGGGAGTAAGATGCAAGCATCGGAGGATACTGAAGAGGATGAGCAGCTCAAGAGGAGCCTGACGACATACTTTACAGGATTGAAATCAAAACTGGGTGAATATCTTCATCTGACAGGAACCACGACGAACAACCTTATCGCACAAATCATCGACGAGGAGGGTGTGCTGTATCTATCGTTCATCATGCCGACCAATTACAACATCGCATCGGTAGACGCATTGGGTGCCGGAATACATGCGTACCTTGTAGACATGATTCTGGCGGATTGGTTCAACATAACGAATCCGCCAGAATCTAAGGGTTATGTGGAACATGCGGCCTTAATGCTGGAAGATGTAAAATCTGCTCTCTATAAACGTAGTAGGCCGACGCGTCCGCCTCGTCCGGAATTCAATTAGGCGGGATATGAAGACGTTGGATTGCGGCGCAGGCAGGAGGAAAGGGGAACTGGCCGTTGCGATATTGCTTGAGCGTACTGACCTGATATATGACATCCGGAACTATTGCTGGATCGAGGGGCATATTATGCCGGAGGGAGAGCAGGAAGGGCGCCACATGGTGCAAGATGTGGGAGAAGAAGGGAACGCGGACAGGGTCACACGGATGCTGGATCTCGTACATGCGGATGTTGTAGAGCGCCTGTACCCATTCACGGAGAAAAAACTATATAATCCCGTAGTAGATGGACGGCTGAATGAGAAGCCGGTGTACGGTGTTGTCATGAATGTGCCCGAAAGCTTTTCGCAGACGACACTGAATCTATTAGGGAAGCTGATACATGAGCTGATGGTGAGTCTTGCTGTTGCCGATTGGCTGAGCATCACTAATCCGGCGAAAGAAGAGACCTGGAAGGGGAAAGCGGAAGGATTAATCAACCGAATAAACCAGGTCAAGAATTCCCGGAAAGACAGAGTAAGAATCAGGAAACATTGGCTTTAGGGTTATGAATGAAGAGCCGCTGTGCATCACGCATGGCGGCTCTTCTCGCTAATAAACAATCTTTCTTACAAAAGATTTACCTAAGTCTGTTTGTCATTCGGGGTATGACATCGAAGCTACAACCGGCTATCGTATTCCCTTTGCGCATGGTAGCAACCGAGACTATACGGAAGGCCTTGTAAGGTGTACCCCGGAAAGAGCGGAGCGAAAGACCACAGGAAGAGCCTATAAGGTGCCAGCTTATATAGTCGCGTGTACCGTAGAGGATTGTCGCCACATCCTCACTATGACGTGAGAGCATACCACGTTGAATCGTTGTTGTCAGCGTTTTCAGAACGTCGGGAGAGTCGAATTTAAGAGGCCGGGAGACGAGAAGGGAGCGCACCGTCTCAGCGTCGGTGTGCGAGAGATCGACCAGATAATTCTCTTCCTCTCCCTTCGCCATGGCCAGAGCGTCAGGGTAAGAGTTAATGACCGAGGTCAGGGTACATTCCTGAATACCCCAGAGCTTTGTCTTCATCGAATAGACGTAGGCATATCTCTTATCCGGATTGAACAGGATTATGCGCTGATTGACGTAATCATAAGACATGCGGCAATCCTTGATATAATCGATGAACAGGCAGTCAGGGTAACGGAACTCCGGGAACTTAGCACAGAGTCCGGGGAGACTGGTGAAGTCAAAATAGTCCGGAGAGTTGAGAACGTCGGAAATACATTGTGTCTGGGAGCCGGAAATAAGCATTATGCCCCTGTCAGTCGCAAACAGGACCGCTGAATCTATCTGGGTTATGCTTTCCGCAGAGCGGCATACGTCGCGTGTGATCGGCTGTTTAGCCGAGAATCCCCCGGAAGATGATACCTCCAACGCCCAAACGCCTTCATCCGTGAAGGCATAGAGCGGAAACTGGCCGAACTGACCCTGAGAGAGAGCTTTTGCCGCAGAGCATATTCCGAGTATGCGACCAGTGCCAACAGTGTTAATGCCGGTCACAGGAAAGAAGAATGGATTGTTGACCTCTGAGGTGTAAATCTTATTAGGAACATCGACAACGTTTTGTTCTATGTCTGGATTGTAGTCGATGGCCGGAATCTTTGCCGAGTCGTAATTGTCAAGCACCACATGTTCATAATCGAGGACAGCAAAGGCACCGTTCAGGAAGTCGTGCGCCTGAAGGTCTATAATCAATCTGGGATATTTAAAGCCTCCGTTGCCATCATCAACCATTCGATCGTCCTGTATTACCATACGGTAGGCATTTACGTTTGGGTAGAAGAAATAACAGCCCCATGAGTGCTTCTCCCTTGCTACCCTCTCTTCGCCGGTCACCAGATTGGTGTATGTCAACTCTTCGGAGAAAAGGCGACCAAGAGAAAACCCCATGCCCAAGAATCCGAAAAATTGAGAGGACACGGTATAATCCTGATTATTTTCCTTTATATATACCATCACTGTATAGTTGTGGCCGCCAAAATCACCGTCAGTGATTTTCAGATAGGTTTTGTTTTTATTTCCACTCCAGTTGAAATCTTTGTTTTTGTAGGCAAGCAGAGAAGGCATATAGAAACCGTCGAAGAGTTTTCTCTTCACTCCTGAAAGATTCAGGCGTGAGTTATAACCAAACGACTGAGAGGCGCGAAGCTTATCATGTGAAAGGTAATCATCGGTCAAGGTCTCTCTCGCGACCAGAGACTGGAGATATTCATCTTCCACTACAATGGGCGTGCGCGATGAAACGGAAGCCTTCAATTCCGAAATGTCGAGATCATGAAGTTTATAGAAATTCGATGTGTTACGGATTGTCTCGGCGACCTTGTTGTCGGTGAACTCAGGCAGGTGGAGCGTCTTTGAAGGGTAAGTACGATCCGTAGAGAAATAGAGAGCGTAAATCTTTGAGTATTCCCATTCACAATACCAATTAAGGAAATCGAGCGTCTGACCTTCACCGAATGGGCCCAATATCCTGTCCTCTTCGATGGAAGAACCGAAAGCATCCCCACCGGGCCGCGTCGGTTTGTTGTAGAGACGGCCAATAAACTTTGTCTCAAAGTTGTCGGAATCCGCAAAACTTGAACACTCTCCGTTCTGGTCGAAGGTGTAGATCGGTTTGGAGATATACACTTCTACTCCTTTAACGATGTCTGACCAATCGTCAAGGTGGATGCATCCGGAGTTATTGATAACCTGATAATCAAGCGTAGCGGCCACCAACATTATATCAAGTTCTGCCTCAGTATAACTTTTCTTCCCTTTTACATGTTTCCAAATCACAACAGGGCAAGTGACTGTGGAAGGATTCATGAGTATCGGCGCGGAATGACCTGTAAGTGTGCCGTCGTAAAGCCGGAGGGCATAACGCACGAGGAACGGGAAACAGAAGCGACCCTTATTGACTGTCTGCTGTGCTATGAACTTGTTGACCTTCGCCATGACCTGTGAGGTTATCTTCGTCTTGTTGGTCTCGGAGAAGGTGCCGTTGATGTCGTTCTCGGCTATGCCGTCGAAGGAGATAGTAAACGTAGACTTGGAATCGTCGGAAACGCTGTAAAGCCGGGGACGGCCAGTAAGCCCGAAGGAAATCTGAATATCCGGAAGCGCGTCGCCCAGCTCTTTGTAGTCGTTATCCTTCCACAGATAATATATGATGGCCGTGGAGGTGAACACCAACAAAGTATTTCCTATCGCATCGACGTGGGAAACCGTCTCATAATGAGAAGCACGTAGGTCTTTGATCTGGCCACCTGACGTAACCACCCATTTCAGGGAGCCATCGGCCGACATGATTATGTAGTGCTTATATGCGGAGGTATTATGCACGAAAATAATCTTACTCCCGGCATCGAGGGAGAGCAGCACCTTCGGAGAAAAGATAGGCTGCATAGATCCAGTCTCGTTAAGAAGGTTAAGGGATTGCGCAAGTTGGCCGTCGGGACATTCATAGTCGGAAGGTACGGTGGTAAAGCCGGTGAATCTTACTTCTTTGTTCATAGCGTGGTTCTGGTAATTACAGGAAGATATGTTTTGCCGTTGATAGTGACAGCCTCACCACACATCAGGGCAGCGCGTCCGGCCACGCCACAGGCATCAAGTATCGCCCTGCAGAGTCTGACAGAGTTTGCCCGGAAATAGCGGCCACCGGCATTCACAGGGTAGCAGCGTCCGGTATGGTTACCAATCATGCCGTCGTAGTGTTCCGAGAATAAGAGGTACTCGCCCTTATCCAACGCCACGTTGACACACGATTCTCCATCAAGATGAAGAATCCGTGCGACACGAGCGGTTATGTATATCTCACCGGTAGCATGAAAGGTTATGTCTGGCCGACGAGTGGTAGAGATTATCTTTTCCATTACGCAAATATAATACTGGGTTGATAAAAGTTATTTTAAGTGTTGAGGTATGACGAACAGAAGAATCCCTTGCACGGCTCAAAGTCCTTAAATTCCGGAACTTTGCCAAATATCTGCGGTTTGTTGACCCATGCGGCGAGGTCTTTACAATACTGCGATAGCTGAGTCTTGTTTTCGTAATCTCTAAAGGGCATGACGAAAGGCAGCACCTTAAATTCCCGGCAGCGTTGAATGCGGTATAAATCCTGTTCGATTGTGGAATTGAAGCCAACGAGAATATAGCAGGTAATCTTCCACGGCGCAATATACTGTGTCACTTCCCGTAGCTTATCGGTCAGGTCGATGTCCGGCAAATCCCAAGCAATATGAACATGACTACGTTTAAGCCGGAGCTGATTCAACCAGTATGCTTGCTCTTCATTCATGATTCTGATGTCAACGCCGTGGAGGTTGACCGGCTGATTTTGTTTTATCAAATAGTCGATGGCCGTTTTCCATTCAGGGTTAGCGAAGAAATTATTGTCAAGTACTTCTATCCATTCTCCTTTCGGGTTGAGTTGGACCGGCTCGACAGGTGTAATGTAACCTTCCTTATCACGGACGAGGCAGAAAGGACATTTACGGATGCAGCCACGACTGAAGAACTGGATCGAGAAGCGGTGTTGAGGATAGAGCGAGTAGTCCATTGCCGTACTCCGCTCAATCTCGTCAGGGAGACGCGACGCGATATAGTAACCTGTACCTCCTTTCACGACCTCACAATTCCACGGAACACTGCTGTCTGGCGTGAATGTAAATATCTTTGACTGATAGACTCGGTCGTAATTTCCAAACAGAGGCATGGCCATTTCCACACTGTCACCTTTCAGCCGGTGGAAGGCGGCAATGCGCATGAGCGCAAAGTTTGGGAAGTTGTGGCCGTCAATATCCTGTATGCCTATTCTCATGATTCTATATTATGATGTATTGAACATTAAAATGAAATTCTCGGCAGAGGCGCAGAATCTGTGGGTATTTCTCCGGAGTGTCGAAATATGGCAGGTAGATAACGCGAAGTTTGGTGTTACACTCTACGCCATGGCGACGGAGCTTGTAGAGAAGGTTAGCCCGACGTTTGGGGTACGGCATAGGCATCAATCTTATTTACGGAGAGAAGCCGGTGGGTCAATGCTCCCATTTCTACAAGCTGATCCAGAGTTTGGCATATTATGCCATTGATCTCCGGACGCATCACGTCACCGGGAGCTTTCTTTTTATCCTTTTTGTCCTGCTGCGCCTCCTTCACGATAGCAAGAACGGCACGTTGAATTATTGTCATGCTCATTGGTTGAAAAGATTTGGCGGTTGTTGCTGTTCTCTACTCGCAAGAATCTTTTGCACTCTTGCAATTTCATCATCTATTTCCTTCTCCAGAGCCTTAGCCTGTTGGAGAGACTCACGGGAGCGCGTCGCAAAGTATTCCTTCTGGAACCAGCGAAGCTGTACGACGCGATCAAAGAATTGTCGGTTTGTCATTTCTCTATCATCTTACGATATTTGTTGTCGTTCAAAGTCTCCTGCATGTATAGCACCTTTTTCAAATGTTCAAAGTCGATAGAAGAAAAATCAACCGGCTCTTCCTCTTCTCCTTCTGGATCGTTGCTTTTGTCACGGATGATATGATGCTTGTTTATGTAAGCTTCAAATACAAGCTCCTGAGTCTTTTCCAAGTCTTTCTTCAGGTTGGTCTTATGCCAGAAGAAAAGATTGGCAAGTTCGGCAGCCTGATAAGCGGTAAGGTCAAGAATAATATCACTTCCGGAGACCTTGCCGTATTTCATACTCTTCTTTCCGGTTACGTTCGCATGGCACTGAACGAACAGTCTAAGATTAATTTTGGAGCGACCGACATTGAACCGGTATCGACTTATCTTTTCTTTGTCAAGAATATCATCCATCGACACCCCATGCTGGCGGCAGAGGTTTTCAAGTATTCTTTTAGCGGCCTCGGCCTCTCCTGCATAACCTCCTTCGGCAAGTGCCTGAATCTTCTGGAGCCTGTCTTTTATGCTTTCGTAGTCTGACTTGTCATTTGTTGCCATCTGTCTTGTTTTGTTTTAGTAATTCCGGGTTATCAAAGATATTTCCGACCACCTCAAATACTTCACTGGAGAAGTTACCCATCGGAATCAGGTAGTTTATATTTTTAAGGAGACAATAATCACCATTCTCAAAAACCACAGGCGCGATAAGGTCATAGTGAAGGCCGGGATTTACGAAATGTACGAAATCATCTTCGCATATCTCCTGACCGTTCTTATCCTTTATTCCGGTGTACATTCCTATTGTAGCATGGTCGAAAATGTCTGTCTCGATAACCTCAGAATCCTCACGTACCCAAATTATTTGAGGCGCCTCCACTCCATTGAAGCATAGATCACCGGTTGCCCACTCTCCATCAGTGGTTTTGGCTCTTAGTTTGATTGGTCTTATCATATTCCCTTCATTGTTTCGTTGTAAAACTCCTTCTCTTCGATGCAATCGACACAAACTTCCTGACCGTCCTCTGTATAGATAAGCTCGTCTGACTTTTCTCCGCACCACTCACATTCTCCACTGTGGAGATCGGAGAGATGATAGATTGTTTCTGTTATCATAGTTTCTCTATTTCTGCTTCGTAATAATCGATTGATTTGTCTATCGCCTCTAAGAAAAATCGCTTTATCTCTGTAGGGATAGCGTGTTTATTATCATCTACCATGAATGACCAACCTCGCATCTTATTGTTTGAGATTGCATCCGCTCTCATTCTCAATAGTCGCTCTCTGTCGTTTATGAGAGCGTGAACCTTTTTAGCATCACTAAGATCCATATTACTTAGTTTTTGTTGTTAATCTTCTGAATTAAATTCTTCAAGGCAACTTTCACATACCCATTTTCCCGGTTCGGTTTCCTTCCAACCGTTTTCAATGGCTATCTTACAAGCTTCCTTTTCGGTATCAAATACAGTGGTTACACCATCGAAACCTAACTCATTATCACAAATGTCGCAACTAACGACATATCCTTTTATCTCTTCAATCATAATTATTTACGTTTTATTAATTTTCCACATCTTCGGCAATAGTCCTCATGGTGCTTAGCTCGATATAGCCAAACGCCCTTGTTTCTTTTCTTGCCACCTTTTCCGTTTCTGCAACACCGGTATACATTCGCCCACCTGACACGAAACGCATCATGACCGAATAAAAAGCATTCCATAATTATTAATCAAAGCAATCGAATAGACTCAATTGAACGACTCCTGATGTCTTAACTTTTGAAAGTGCTTCCGTTGCCGTGCGTACATATAAAGGATATGGTGGCTGACCATGATATTTACTTCTCTCCTTGATATAATTTAAGGCGTTGATTAAACATCCTCTAAGCGTTGACGACTTCTTATGGTCTCTCCACCGGGATGAGGGATAGCAGCCTCCTCCGGAATCGGTCTCATACAGGTCATATCCGAAATAGTAGAACCCCTTTTTATCCATTGCCACATTGATAGCAAAGAAATATGTATTGCTCTGAGCAAAGACAAATGCACAATCGGGATGAAGGGCTTTATGTTCGTTCTGACTCTGTGGCTTAATCAGATGTCCGACCTTTGAGTAATCTTCTATTGCGAATACCGGGAGATCGGAAGCAATCATATTCCAACATTTCTTTTTAACTTTCAATGGCTGTATCATCATGGTGTAAGATTTTTGGTTTGAACTGATACGCTCTTCCTTTCTGCAGGTTTGCGGTATAGACCCCTTTCTGAGGATAGGTGCCGTTGCGCAGATGGCTCTCCTTGGCCTTGCGAGCGGCCAGCGCCTGACATTCCTTCATGAACTGGGGAGTCTTCCTCAGACCCATATCCCTTGCCAGCCTTACGCACGATCTGGCCGATATACCGAGGCGAAGGGCGCACAGTTCCGTCCGCATATGGGGGTAGTTGAGACGGAGCCAGAGCCTGTCTTGATCACTTACCTTTATCCTGACTTGGTCATAACCCCTTTTGAGACCAAGCCGATAACATTTGGCACGCACAGCGAATACTGTCTTACCGAAATGTTGTGCGATCCGAGCCGTCGGCATGGTGTTGTATATTCTCTTGAGGCATTCCTCCTCATCCTTAGTCCATATTTTCATTTTCAAAATCTTTTATCAGTTTTTCATCAGGAGGATTGTTTTTCCTCCATTCCGGATTGAAAGCCTGAGACACTGTCACACGGGCAGGGTCGTAACCCATGCGTCTTATGAGATTGTCAGGACTTTCCTTTCTCCTTTCCTGTTCCCGCCACTTCCACTCACGTTCATCGGCTTTTCTGTCGAGTTCGGCCATTGTTCGGGATTTAGGGGCATTGGCAGCAGGAGAAGGCACAGGTTGCCGAGCTTTCTTTTTCAGAGTCGCCACCAGATGAGCAGCCGCATCCTCCCAGTCTTTCGGGACGTGGCGCCGAAGCGCCCAGTCGGAGAGTATGCCATCAGCTACTCGCCTCATCGCTCCGGAGTCGCTGAATCCGAGAGAGCGACTTAGCTGCTCAACCACACCTTTCCTTTTTTGATCGCCTTCCTCACCAAAAAATTCCTTTACAAAAGTTTCTTCATTGAATGAAGGCGCCGGCGGCGACTGATCTTTTTTATCTTCGTCAGAAGATATTTTTATTTTATTTCTTTTTATTTGTGTACTTAATTGTTGGGAAACGGGGGTTTCCCATTGGGAAATGTTGGTTTTGGTGTAGTTTCGCCGTGGTTTTATCAAAAGATATGGAAGATCCTGGTCCCGTTGCCGGAACCTTGCGGCTTCAAAATATCTCCGTTGAATCCCTTCCGAGGTAAGAACCGACTCCGAGTCAAAAAGAGATTCATCGAAGAATCCCCGTCTGACCAAGGCCTGCACTATCTGTTCGAGAAGCTCCACAGATACCCCGTCCATCTCCCGTTTGAGCTTGTATTTGAGATTGTCATTCCACAATACGAAGTATCCGTTGCGGTATACCGCGCAGAGCAGCCTGATCATCGTCAGCTCTCCTTTGACTCCAAATTCCCCGCCGATGCAAACCACTTTCTCGTCTGAAAAGAAATCGACATCGAAAGGGAAATAGTCGAGTCCGGTCTTGCGTGGACGTGCCATAGGGCTATATGTATTTCAAGGTTATTTCATTATCGCATGAGTTGATGTGAGACAATCACAGGAAGGACGGCCCTCGAGCCAATCGGCATAAAGGATTGTCAAATTTCTTTTATATGTATTCCGTATACCAAAAGCATAAGCTTTTTCTTAAGTCTGTATTCCGGNGTACGCACTCCCTTGGTGTCTTCCACCACCAGATTGCCGTATTTATCTTGATAGACGAAATCTGCATAGTAGGAACATTCCCTCTCAAGTAGCTTTCCGGAAGAATCGCGTTGTGTTGGGATAACCACATACTTCACCTGTTCGCGGAGATCGGAAATCTCACCTGAGCGAAGCAAAGCTTTCAGGATACAGGCGCGTCGGTATTCTTTTTTGGAGTCATAGCCACCTATCTTTTGGGCATTGTACTTGTTTTTATCTTTTCCACGTTTGGCGCGAGACCCACCGGAGGGCTTACCCCCGGTGAGATTCATAAACTCATCAATGTAGTTTCTCATTTCGGAGAGTATGGGTAAACGTCCATNATCTTAGTCTCGGCAACCTTCTCGATTTCGTAATCGGACACTGTTCCCTTCATGCCTTCATTGAAGTTGTCGGTTGCACCCTGTTGGGTGTTGGCCTGAACCATGACATAAACCGGTGTGCGCCGCTCCTTGCCGCTCTTCTCGTCGGGAATGATGATGTTGTACTTTACAGACCACCATTTATCACAACCATCTTTGTAGAATACTTCGGCGATGTTCGTCTTTTTGATAGCGGCAACCGAAAATTCTCCGGAAATGAAAGGAGTCTGCTCTTCGATGATACGAGCCTCAGCGTCGGTGAAGGTTAATGCATCAACAAGGTAAGGCTCGTTGACCTTCTTAACCGTGCCGTTTTCCTGCATTTTGTCGTAACGGATACGACATTCAAACCAGAGTGCCATCTTCGTTGAGAATTGTTTTGAATTCCTTACTCGGTTTGAACTTCACGGTACGGTGGGCGCGGACGGTCACCTCTTCACCGGTTCTGGGGTTGCGGGCGGTGCGCTCTTTGAGTTGAATCACAGAGAGAGTGCCAAACCCACGGATCGTGATTTCCTCTCCCTGAGAGAGTGCTTCCTTCACTATGCAGACAAAGCCGTCGATAGCCTTCATCGCAGTTGAGAGATGGAGTTTTTCTGAAACTGCCAGTTCTCTTGCCAATTCATTTTTTCTCATTGTGAAATTTGANTAGTTTTTCCCGGAGTTTGNGGGAGTATTGTTTAAGGTAATATTGTCNTGACTTGNNCCTCTGACCGGGCTGCCGACCGTAGAGATCGGCAGCGTCGTCGAGGTATTTCACAAGTCGTTTCAGATCGGTTTTGCAGACCTCCGCCATATCTGTCTTTCTTTAGAGTGTCGGGATCGGGGAGGCCATTTCCAGCCATTGAGCTCGAAAGATCTTTTGAGCGCAGACTCCCTGTCGGTTATATGATAGGTCTGTTCTCCGGCGACNGGCACGAAGCTCTGGCAGGTNGGTGTCATACTGCAGCATTGNAATATGACCCATTCCCCTCTATGNGCTTGGATGCAGTATTGTCCTACTTTCATGGCTACTCCGTTTATGGTTTATAGAATCCCTGGAAACGCATCGTTCCGAAGTATTCCGGAGACTTCATGAGGCCGTCGCCACGTCCGGCAAGGGTCTCGGCTCCTTCTTCGTCAAGAACGACCTTGCTATCGACCGCTTTAGGCACACGGAAGCAGACCTGCACAGGGAAGTTGACCTTTGCGTCGCCGGTGATAACCTTCGTTGAGGCTCGCTGAGTGGCAGCTATGATACGGTAGCCGAGCGACCGGCCTTTCTGGAGCAACATCTTCAGATTCTCTTCAAGAGACTTCTCACGGCCGATAACCTTGCCGTCCTCATCCTTGATGTCGAGGGCGCGACCGGAGCGGGCGGAAGAAACAGCGTCGGCAAACTCGTCGAACACAATCAGGGTCATGCCGGATGCACCGGTCTTTGCGCGATNNTGCATTTCCGCAACAAGNTCCTTCATGCGCTGCTCGATCTCNTCGATGTCGGCTATNACTTCTATNCCGCTNCCCTGAAGGTTGAGAAACTCNTACTTNGGATCCAGAACGATGATACGGGAGACACCGGCGAGACGTGCATACTCGATTGTTGACTTNATGCTGACNGACTTNCCGGAGCCGGTNGCNCCNCANATGAGCATGTGNGGNGTGGAGTGGTTGTGGATGTCCCANTAGATGACCTCNCCGAAGTTGTTGAGGCCGATNGGNATCTTAGAGCCGTNGNGNTATTTNNCNTCCCAGAANAGNGTGTCCTTGTTTTTGGAGAGGTTGGGAGCCTCGACACAGAGGTATGACTTGCCGTTATACACGGTGAGGTTGGGNAGGATACGCACGGAAGGCACGTTGAGGGCATTGGCGATGTCGAGGGCNTGCTTGCTGATGTTGCTGATCATCACACCTGCNCCGATTTCGAGNAGGTAAGATACNGANGANTATGCGCCGAAGGCGAANGGCNCCTGAGCCATGATNTTGAACATACGNAGGGTATGCTCGATTTTTTCCTGATTTGTCATATCGTCGCGAAGGTCGTAAGAGATGAATGTTGCCGCATTTTTGCGGAATGATTTTATAACTTTGGGAGAGATTGAGGCAGTTGAAGCGTNGCGCATCTTGCGGCGACGGCGCGAGATCAGCTCTCGTTTGCCGTCTGGCAGATATAGGAAGTCGTCGATGTCGGCAATAAGTGTCCTTGCCCAGAAGTCGTATAGCTCAGCCTTATCTACCATCGGGTCCGCATCATTGATTGTGTAGAGGTANTTGGGGTCAGAGGTAGCGAGTATCATACGGCGCAGAGGCTCGTAGAGTATCGCCTCATACAAACGTCGCGTGTCCGGGTCGAGCGTGATAGCGTTCTTAACAATCTGTGGCGACTTATCTTTGTTTTTGCTGTGCTTGTTTTCCATGTACCANACCTCATCAACCGGGAGGTCAGGATGCACGGTTTCCCACTGGAGTGCGTAAACGATGGCCTGTTTNGCNCCGGTGTANGCAAGTTCCGAAGCGTCGGNGTATGCTGTCTTAGATTTGTGGTCGATGATGATACGGCGACCGTCTGTAAGCTCNACAACAAGGTCAAGTTTAGAATGGCACGGCAGAGGNATATCNACNCCGTTGACGATAAGCCAACTTTGTATGCTCTCTTCCACGGCTAATACCCGGACNATCTGAGCCGTATAAATGTCGTGTTCCTTNTAGAAATTCTCGATAAGGGCATTGGCTGTCTTNGTNGCGGCAGTGATACANTCCTCAACCGANGGTGTTTTCTTTCCAAGTTTCCATTCGTTNGCCTCAACTTTGTCGATCTCCTNGTAAGCGCACTCCTGNAAATCGGCTATCTGTTTCAANTCTCCTTCTTTCAGAGCGGAGAAAAACAGCTCCAGAGCGGNATGATAGGCAGTACCGGCTACAGTTGTGGCAGATTTNCGCGAAGGCTCACGGTAGATGTAGCGACGNTCAAATTCCTTCTCATTCCGGGCGAAGGTGGAGACNCCGGAGAAAGACCATGAATCAATCAGGAATTGGGAGAAATGCTCTTCAAGCTGATCGCCGGAGATAAGCGAGTATTTGTTTACTGTTGTNNTCATGGCATNTCANTTGCAGNGTTTGACTTAGATTCATTCTTTGCCNCNCCGGAGGTGGATGCACCGCCACGGTTGCGCAGTTTTTCCTTAGCCTCTTCGATTGCCGTAGAGGTNGGTTTNGGTTNGGNAGCCGGTGNNGNCNGTGTTTCGGATAANTCCTCATACTCGNCATCGACNATATCGCGTTGCTCTTCCTCCGTGCGNAGCCCCATAGCCATTTCAGGNGCGTAGGCGGAGACCCAGAAGGANGCNGCNCGGTAGCGCAGCATCTGTTCCGGCATTGTGGGCCACTTGGAGCCTGATTTCATATACCAGCCCTCTTCAATGGCCATGCGGATAGATACAGGCGTTGAAACAAGTTCTTTACCGGTTGCCTTTTCAGTGGCGTATGCAACACACACGAGGTTGTCAAGTTGCGGACGCTCAAAGGGCTTCAATACCTCATGGTTCTTTCCGTCCCTACCTTTCTCCCAAGTCTTAAACTTCACGTCACCGACCTTACCGTCGATAGAGATACGGTAGTCGAGGGTTGTGTAGCGACCACAGGAATTGACGCAGCCGATAAGAAATTTTGCCTTCCATGTCGGTGTACCATTGACGACGCACAGATTCTGCATGACAGTGAGCGGCAACACATTGAGGCGAGCAGCCATTTCTACGGCGATTACGCAGTTACCAACCTTGCCCTTATAGGCAGCCGGAACAAAGTCAGATTCCGCGAGAGGCACGGCAATACGTTGGTAGGTCTCAAACTGCCTCTGCATCTGTCCGGCAACGGAGGCGTTATAGGCGGCATTCTGGCGAAGTGTAGCTAACTGCACTTCAAGCTCTGCCTTCCTGATCTCCACGTCGAGAGGCATTCTCTCTTCCTTAGCAGGTTGCACCTGAGTGGAGGTTTGCTGTTGTTGATTTTGCTTACACATAAATCTGATGATTAAAATTGTTTATTAGCTTGGTGGACGGTGCCGGAATCGAACCGGCCTCTCTGCTTCGGTGCACCTCCGCAGTGTTTCAGCCTTTAGCACTTACCGCCCTGAATCATCAAAGCTTCGCAATGTAGAAGCGTATGTGTTCGGAGGTTTGGACACTCGTCATGTGGTCGTACTGAAAATCATCCTTTGTTCCTTGGGGATTCTTATGAATCAGAGGCCGCTGAAGAACGTGCTGCCACATTTCGTTGAGCTTTGTCTGGGCAGCCTGTTTTGCCCGGTGGTTACATTCCGGCTGTCTGAATCGGTGAATAACACGAGGGTTCTTTCCGTCAATGGTCTTGTAAATCGCGTAGTCCATGTTAGTTATTTTTGAGATTTGACCTGTTTATCATTCCACTTATCGTATGCCCGAATCCATGAATCAGTCCTTTTCCACACCTTATAGAGTCGATAGAAGATCCAGATGCACGTCCCCCCTAAAAGCTTTGAAAGGAACAGGTCTGAATACCATGTCGCAGAATCATCCATCGGAATGGCGAATATGCCGAGCATACCTACGGTAAAGAACGAGATCAGAATCGCAATGCGTATCAGGTGTATTTTAATCATGGCTGTAGGATTTATACCTCCTGAGCAGGAAGATTATTGAACACCTTTTCCTCCTCTATTGAGCCTACCCATGTGTCAAGATATTCATCAATGACGGCTGTATCGGATGTCTCCGAGTCATATCCACGGGCTTTGCAGAACTCGATCCAGGAGACCTGCTCGGGTGATTGTATCCGGGTGTCGGCATTGATCGTAGGGAAGTACATTGCTGCTGCCATGAGGCTTGCAAAGCCAAGGCTAAAAACTGTAAGGCGGATTGAATCTTTCATATTTAGTGAGTTTTAGATTGTTTTTATAAATTTTTGAATCTGATTGAAGGAGAGTTGGAAACGTCCGTTGACTTTCCTGTGGGCCGGAAGGATGCCACTGGCAATCATAGCGTAGACTGAACTTTTCTTCTTGCCGAGGATGTTGCATGCTTCCCTCACACCGATCAGTCTGTCGGGAGGAGCGGCCTCACCCGTCACGATTTCTTTCAGCTCCCTTATCTCCCTGCGCATTTGCGTCATGGCGCGAAGGGCATGATCCAGTTTCTGCTCTATGGTCTGAGGCTTTGCCATGGTTATGCGGTGCGTGTTACGGAAATTGTACGATCCTGACGGTTTGTGCGCGTCTTATACTTGCGGTCAAGGATTACTCCAAGTTCGGAGGCTTGAGCTCTTACACTCTTCATCTTACGCACAGGGAAATAGCAGGTATCTCCTATTTCCATCTCCGTCAGAGTTGGACGGATTTTGATTGAGTTTTCAGTCATAATATTTGTGTGTTTGAATTTTAATGTTTAACTTTACAGGTGCAAAGTTATAGTAGTTTACTATAATTTCCAAATATTATATAGTTAATCACTATAATTTTAACAAAATTTAACAAATATCATGAACAAGCCTCATAAATACGTAATATATATTTGGTTGGTAATTCTGACTGTAATATCCATTGTCAGCCTATCCAGAACGTTCTACCGTGACGTTACACTGCAAGTCGATTATTCCGGAATACTTGTCGGGATTCTGGGCGCTATTTGTACACTCCTTGTGGGATGGCAGATTTATAGTCTTATAGATTTCAATGGCCGTGAAAAGAAAAATCAGGAAAAAACAGAGAAGCTTTTAGAAATAATCAAGGGTATGAAAGAAAATGGTACTCGAGGAGACTATCTTTTATATGATAATCTTTCAGAGGTATATGAAAACATTATTTCCCAAAATAAAGACAAAGAAAAATTTGAACGTATTCATTTTAAAATCAATGCTATTAATTATGCTTCTCGTATAGAGGAATATGACACATGCGTACTTGGTATAAAAATAATTGAAGATTTCATTATTTTCCAAGACCCTTGCTTTTGTGAAGAGGATAAAAATAGACTTTTGAAATATGCATGTTCAATTCCCAATCAGCAAGGAATTAAGAATTTCACAAATTTGATCAATGTTCTTTCTTCGATCAAAACGAAGATATGAAAGTTCAATGCTAAACCTCATACTCTCTTCTCTCATTTTTAGTGTAGTATACTCACTTTTCATAATTCAAAAATCTGATACTGCAGATTAAAACATAAAACTTCCGTTCGGTATAACGGTAGCGCAAATATATAGTAATTAACTATAATATCAAAATATTATGGCAACAATTATAGAAGATGTTTTATCTCATTTAAACATAAAACCGACTCCTTTTGCTAAGTCGATAGGCGTTCACCCAACTCAAATTTTTGATTTAAAGAGTGGTAAAATTAAAAGTATTTCCCCTTCCATGGCTGAAAAAATTTTATCTGTTTATCCATTCTTTAGTAGATTATGGCTTATTACTGGAGAAGGTAGTATGTTCAAAGAATCCTCAACTATGGTAAATAATCTTCCACTGGAAGAAGCTTCAGAGAATAAAGAACGCCTGATTCCTTTCTATGATGTTGAGACTACTGGAGGATTTGAGGGTAGAGTTTCATCTTCGGATGACGGTCCTTTGGTCGGGTATATTCAACCGGGGGGATGGTTCGATGGTCATGAAACGGCTGCGATAAGGCACGTCGGAGACTCCATGACCGAATACCCTAACGGATGTGTGCTCGCCGTCAGGGAAGTGAAGGAGAAGCGTCTGCTTGTGCCGGGTAGAAATTATGTTATCGAGACAAGCGAATATCGTGTCACAAAGCGTGTGCAACGTGGCTCCTCCCCTACCACCCTCATGCTTTATTCGACAAATACAGAAAAGTATGACGACGGGCGCTTAGTGCATGAGCCTTTCGAGGTAGAGTTTGAGGACATAAGGAGAATCTTCAGTGTGTTAGGATATATTGTTAACCAGTCAGGCGAATTCCGGCTAATTAAACCGTAACAATCATCCATGAGCGATAAGAAATTCAAATGGCTTTTGATTGTTTCGTCCCTTACGTGCATCATAATAGCATTCGTATGGAAATATCCGGAGGCTGTCAAAGCTAATTCTACCAAAGATATAAAATTTGGGGAATACCTATATATCAATCCACGTTCTACCATTCATGTCTCCAGAAAGTGTTCCAAGCTGAACTATAAGGGTTGGAAGTCAAAAAGGATTAAGGTCGCTGATATGTACTATTATTTTAAAGATACTCCAATGAGTGATATTTCATTTTGCCCTCATTGTGTAAATGATAAAGATTATGAATCGATATTAAACTCACTTGCATTCCAACTTGACAATAGAGTAAATGAGATAATAGAAAGTAGAAATTAATATGGAAAAGGAACAAAACTTAAAGGATTTCCTGCGTGACTTCCACAGAGCACAGGATAACGCAATATTCTTCTTGGAGGAGTATTGGAATAAAGTGCATCCTGATAAAAGTCTGGAGTTGACTGACGAAGAGAAACAAGAAATCTATACCAACAACAAGATAATGGTTCCTCTTTTCAAAAATGACGACAGTCTTCGCAAATATGAAGAGGAGGTGGCCAAGAAACGAGCTCAGGGATTAAAAGACTGGGAAATATTTTAAGTCTATGAGATTTGTACTACAAAAACTGAATCGTACAGTATTACTTTTACCATTAGCCATTCTACTCCTCTACCTCCCTACTGAAGCTTCTGCACCATCTAACCTTCAGGCTTCATCCAAGTATGTCTATGTCTGTACAGGACCTGGAGCCGAGAAATATCATTCCTCTTCAAATTGCAGAGGGATTAAACGATGTTCTGAAAAGAATATCAAGATTTCTCTTTCGGAAGCTAAGCAGAGAGGCTACAAACCATGTAAAATTTGCTATTAAAGTTATGCTATTAAATGTAACAAACCATGATTAAGGATGATGAAATGCTTCGCCTTGAAGATGATTTGAGAAAACTTCTTGGTATCACTCCGGAAGAGTGTCCAATATTCTACGAGAAGGTCGATAGTAGCGAGATGGAATGTGTAGAAGAAGACGATGAGACTCCTGACTTCTTTGATGAACTGAAAAGAGCCGCCTGGAACATAACTCGAGAAAACCCGGGAATCGACAGGTCCGAATGGATTGACGAATTGATACGTCAATACCCTTCTGAAGTTGTCGACGCTTTAGGTACAGATCCTTTTGAAGTTTTTCATTTGTTGGAAGATATGTGGGATTGCAACGATTATGAAGATCCTAAATCTGGCGAATGCCTATCATTCAGAGATTGGTCAGAATTTTTTGCGAATGATCCGGAATACCTTCGTGACGAACTTGACAAAGCTCATACTAAAATCTGTGATCTGGAAGCAGAAATAGTTCGCCTTCAAAACATAATAAAAAGTCACCAAAATGAAACAGATAATGAACCTGACAATGGATAAATATCGAGCTTTACTCCTATTCATTGGAGATCATATAAAGGAGTTATATGATACAGAATTGATACACAAATTCAATTCTGCTGTTCAATCCCATATTTTTCAATCCTCTATAAAAGCCATTCGAGTCCCACTCGCGGCTCTAAGGCAAAACCACTAAAAACCAACTCTTTAAGGGTTGGTTTTTGGGGTGTGTATCATATGGATTATATGAGAAAATATCCCCACTTTTGGAGAGAAATCCGTGCAGAATACGTGCGCTGCACAATCTCGGAGGTGAATGTTCGGTTAGTGTACCTGTGTTTATATATTTGGCAGATAAGTATTATCGATGATGTCACGATTGTTTGGATTGATGCTCATCCCGATATCACCTTACCGGGAGATGACTACACCGGCTATCATGCCATGGCCTTGACAGCCATCATGGGAAAAGGTGATGAAAATATTATTGGTCAACTTCCTGCAAAAGTTTCAACTGAAAATATTTGTCTGGCCGGACTCAGAGAGTGTGAATACCCCAATATAGAAAAACGAGTGGAAGAGTTAGGGTTGAAGCATTTTTCTCCGACCGAGCTTTCCGAAAACAGCGAACCGATCATCAATTGGTTGCGAAATACCGGTGCGTCGAAAGTTATGATTCATTTCGATATGGACGTTATGGATCCCGCTGATATTCTTGCTGCAGTTGCAGACGATCCTGAAGGTGGATTAAAACTCAAGGAAGTTGTTCGTCTAATCAATGACATTGCTTGTGAGAAAGAACTTGTGGCATTGACGATTGCCGAACCTATGCCTCGTCTGGCCATACGACTAAAGAAAATGCTATCCGAGTTACCTTTATTGAAAGACAAGGATTCTGAATAAGACTCGAAAGACTTCCCTCCGGAAGCAATCATACCAACCCGGTAAGGCAGTTGGCAAAGTAGTAACTTCAAATAAAACGCAACATCGGCTACAACCCTATGAAGTTGTAGCCGATGTTGCTATATAATGTATTTCAACTTACCGCGAAGTGTCGTTGAGTTAATGCTTACGATGCAATTCCGGAAACTACACCTAACCAAACTATCCAATTCATATCAAGCATTTAACAATTCTTTTATTCTCTCTTCTTTCATACGGTAACGTACCATTGGATCAAAGGAATTCCACTTTTGGAGCATACGATTATATTTATCACACATTTTCATATGAGAATTGAAATCATCATGAGTACGATCTCTGATCTCATCATATCTACCAAGGTCTCTAACGAAATATTTTGAGTAACCCATGAATGAACTTTCCTTATCATCGTTCCCATCGAACCCAGGAAAAAATACATCGGTATTGGTTAAGCTTTTTATGGCCCCATTACGGTTAAGCTCCAAATATGAAAATATGATACCACGATACATCTCGAGAATATCCAATACATACCGACACTCATCGATACTTAATTCTTCTTCATAGAATTCGTTAAATAGGTCATTGTAATGAAGAGTATACCCATGCAGGAGAGCAGTAATAAGATTCTCATACTCTTCTTTTTCATATTCTTCCTCGGACAATTTTTGAAGAGTTCTAAGTTGGAGAACGAGGGATAGACGTTCTTTTTTTGATAATTCAATTTTACTCATTGCAATTATTCTGAATTTATTGTTTAAGTTTTATTTGGGTGAGAACATAGTTGAACGAATATGACCGATCAACAAGCGTGTGAGGTATTACTACGTAGTGCCAAGGCTTACCGCCATTTTGTGCGGTAAACTCGGAGGCTCGACGGCAGAACTCGCGAGCGGCTTCAGCTTTGGCTTGCACATCAGCGTCATTGACATCCTTCTCCGCTTTGGTTTCACACATATAGATAGCGTCAGAGGTTTCTACAATGAAGTCCGGCTCGTATTTCTTTGCTCCACTTGACCAGTATATATTGAACTGATTAGGTACAGGCCGAATCCATTTGAGGACTTCATTGTTTGTTTCGAGAATGAACGAGAAGTCAAGCTCGGTAGAACTGTCGAAACGATATTTTGTATAGTAGGACTTTTTGAAACCTACATACACAAATTTGACTACGGCTGACTTTTGTGCCGGTACTGGTTCGTGAAAATCCAATGTACCCCAATTATTGACAATTATTGGTTGGTCAAGAATTTTTGAGAATGGTAGCACTTTGTTGATTTTGAACTCTCCCGGAATAATGCGGTAGTGTTCTTTCATCTGCTTATATATGTTGTCAGCGAGGCTTTGCTTGAAAGCGTGAACCCTCTCGTTCAAATCATCATCTGAAATACCGGGAGCATTTCTTCGGATAGCGTCAATCGCTTGTCCGACAAGTTTATAAAGCAGGTCGGAAATTTCGTCATACTCTATGTCGTCAAAGTCAATCAGCGAGACAATAAGCTGTTCAACGGCGGGGCGTTTAGAACTTCCCGATTTACCGGCAATAACCTCGAAGTCGGTTGAATCATGCAGACCTTGCCTGATAATTTCACGATGCAATTCATCGAGATTATAACCTGTAGAGGTATCGAGGTCGAAGTCCTCAAAAATTGCTCTGACATTCTGCTGTTCAACAACGATGCGTGGAATCTCGATAACATTGTTTTTGTAGTCCTCAACTACAATATTAATAATCTCGTCGACCTGGGCTATCTGCTCGGCTGCATCTTGCTCCGCAAAAAGGGAGTCCTTGACACTCTCCTTGATGGTTTCAATAGCCTTTTCGCGGAGTTTTTGCTTAACCTCTTTCTTTTGGAGGTCTCCGAAAGAAGCAACACCCTCGGCAGCAATGTCTGAAATGGCTGTTTCTACAGCCTTGCCAACTTGGGTAACATATTGTTTCGACTTCTCCGATATTTCTCCTTTGACCTTTTCGATTTGCTTCTGAATCTTCTGCTCAGTAGAGGTTGGAGTGGTTTCCACATGACCGCCCTGTTCCCGCTCGTCGCGATCTTCAAGCTCAATAAACGAAACACGTTTTAGAAGGGAATTACCCTTATTTGCCTCGTCGATAACTTTCTGGAAGTTGTCGTGAGCAATAACGGTTAAAGTATCAACATCTTTATTGCCGGTGCGTTGACCACCGTAAGGTAAGCGCAGTCCACGTCCGATAGTCTGCTCAATGAGGATAGCTGCATTAGAGGCACGAAGTGGAATAATCGTATAAAGATTATTTACATCCCAGCCCTCTTTAAGCATATTGACGTGTACGACAATTTCTATCTCGTTGTCGGGCGATTCAAGAGCTACAAACTGACGCTCAATATCTTCATCCTTTTTCGAGGTGCTATCAATACGAAGGACTTTACCCTTATAGGTACCGTGATAAATGCGATCGCTCTGTAATAATTCTTCTACCTCTTTTGCGTGGTTTATATCTCGGCAAGCGACGAGAATGAATGGCTTAACAACCGGCAGGCCGTTCTGCTTGGCATACATCTCAATAGCGAGTTTTGTGCGCTCATGCACGGTAATTCCGTCTTCAAGTTTGGTAATTTCAATATCTTCGGGAGTGAAATTATCCTTATTGAAGTTTCGGGCTTTAGCAATCGCCGGATTTTTGACATATAACCCATCGTCGAGAGCTTCTGCAAGATTATATTCAAAAACGATATTCTTAAAGGCTTTTCCTTTTTCATCGAAAGGTGTAGCCGTCATCTCAAAACCAAGAACAGGGCGAAGCTCATTGATTGCTTTTTTTGAAGCGTCTCCGTGATAGCGGTGTGCTTCGTCCATCAAGATTACAAGATCAGGAAGCGATGCGAGATAATCAAAGTACGATTGACCGAGATATTCAGACAGGCGACGCATGCGCGGTAAACCTTTTTTACTCTCTTTACTATCTTTGTTGAACTTCGAGATATTGAAGATATTGATTTCAAGATTTGAGAAAAGAGAGCCGGTGCGCTCCTGATAGTTCTCGCCAGTAACGATTCTTGGTGGTTTCCCGACAAATTCACTGATACCCTTAAATACATATTTTGAATAAGACTCATCGCCAAAATCCTTTATTAACTTCTCGTAAAGAGTAAGATTGGGAGCAAGCACGAAAAAGTGTTTGATCCCTTTCTTGAGATAAAGGTATGCGATGATTGCACCCATCAGTCGCGTTTTACCAATGCCGGTGGCAATAGAAAAAGCAAGCGAAGGGAAATCCCGGTCAAATCCTTTCACCATCGGCACGATGGATTTCACCTTTGCAAGTTCAGCAGAGATAAACATTTCAAGCATATCCAGATCTGTCGATGGCTTCTGCAATGAAAGGTTGTCGGTCAGACGAGCAGTAAGCTCTAACGCTTTAGCAAGTGGCTTGCGAAGCGAAAGGCGTTGACGTATGTAGTTAACAGTTGAGTCCATTATTCATAACACATTATTGAAATGTTATCCTTTATCTCTATATAATTTGCTGCTGCAAACAATATTTTATGTTGCCTCTTTAGCCGTGTATACTCTGGAGGCATACCAAATATTGTATTATTAAACGATACCTTCTTTCTTGGCATAGAAATGACTCCATACACCTTATGATCCGTAATAATATGTTTTTGTCTAAAAATATTTGTCACAGATATAATTTGCTCTATTACGTCATCTTTATATTCCGTTATGTTTTTGGGCTTACAATCCTTTATCTCAAGCATTACTACCCACGATTCGTCGTGATTTTCTGAGGGGAAAATGCAGCATTCACAATGCCTTAAATCATTTCCTCGTTCGTCCTTGAATTGATTGTCATTAAATACATTTATATCAACCTCAATCCGACCTGGATTCTGTATTATAAAACAATCCATTCCATTATACGTATCAACGGGGAAGGTAGGTTGATTACTATGAACTTCTATTCCCCGTACACTCTGTGTGCGCTCTGAGAAATCTGCAATGTATATACAGGGAACATTACGAGATGTAATAAAGGAATCTGGGTAATGTTGGCGAATTCTACTCCTCATTGTCGTAGTAGTTTAACATTGAGAGGTATTCATTTGAATTCTCTTTATATGCTTGATTGAGATAATTGTCTTCGATTATACCGTCTTCATCTTGTATGGATTTAAGCTTACCATCATGTATCTCATAAACAGAAACTTTTGCAGGATTAATCCATGAAAAATATGACGGAAGATTGTTGACTACTTCAAATGGTATGTTATTCCGCACTAATCCACCCATCATACAGTTATTTATAGCAAACAATATAAACGGACTATGGGTAGTAAGAATTAATTGATGTTCTTTCTCTTCTTTGTTGAGAATATCTAACATATAGTAAATTAACTCTTGTTGGGTTTTAGGAAAAAGATTTAGTTCCGGCTCTTCAATTATTACTTGAGAATAAAAGTAATCACTATAATATCCAAGAATATTAGCCATCTGTTCCTGCATTTCAACAAGTGATTTCTTAACCTCTTCTGTCTTTTTAGTTGATGGAACGGATGACATCAAAATATCGAGCGTTTTCTTCATTTCTGTCAATCTATATTTTACATTCTCTGTAGCCTCAATAGTCTCAGCTTTGATAAACTGTAATTTATCTTCAAAGTCAATTATCTCGAATGGTGTCTTGGTCCTCTTTGAATTATATATGCTCATTACAATATAGTTGAAAACTATTAGCATAGGGATACTGGATCTTAGACCACTTGAAGCATGGTTTAACTTAATGTTACGGTCTTGTTCTATTACTACTTTATCTGCATCAGTCTCTTTATCGAAGTAGTATGCTACACTGCCCAACCCAGGAAGGGGCATAAGATAAGAATTATTTTGTGTTAATTCCTTTTTTGCAAGAAACCAATCATACATAAAACTTAAGATATTATCTCTGGTTTCGTTATACTTGCCAAGACCTGGTAGCGTTACAAAATTACGTTCAGCAGGAATATAGGATATTTTCCTATTTTTGAAAACATTGCCTTCCTTTAAATGAAAATCCACTCTGTTTTGAGTGCTATCTTTCCATTTCCATTTAAAGTCCAATTTGCATATTTCACTCTCATACTGAATCTCAGAATCATCAGAGAAATATGTCTCTTCCAAATTATGAAAGGTTATTAATTCATCAAAAAAATTTGGGCGGTTTGAAGTGTGAAGAATAGCATTCTTTTCATACCATGAGCAGTAACTTATGATCTTAGCAATCGTACTTTTACCACTACTTTGCGGACCCATAAACACATTAATCTTATTTAGATCAAACGATATATCTTTGATTGGTCCGATATTTTTAATTCTTATATGTGCCATATTAGTATTTAGTCAAATAACGATGTTGACTGTGAATTTGTTATATCAGAATTTTCCTCACAACCGTTAATATTTATATCTTCCTGGCTGTCCGATTCATCCCATTCTTCATCTTCAATGCTGGGCACTGAGATGATGTTGAGCGAGTAGTCGTCGCGGTCGAACTCGCATGTGTCGAGAAGGACTTTGGGGATTTTCTTGATAGTGATGTTTGAGTACATGTTACGGCACTCCGGCTGAAACTTGGTGCAGCAGATAAGTAATGATTCATCTTCGCCCAACTGTTCGTGAATGGTTTCGAGCATTTCAGCGGTCATGAGTTGGGTGGTAGTGAAGATAAAGTCGTGTTCTGAACTGCGTCCTTGCTTCCAATAAACTTCAGCATCGGGAGAATATGTGAAGCCCTGATGCTTAGCCATAGCAGCAGCAAGCATATCAGCATTGTAATCCTTATTGATCACGAGATTACCGTACTTGTCATGATTGAGAAGGCTTGGTGCAAGTTCGTAGAACTTAAAGCCTCCTCCTCCTTTCCAATTTACAGACTTTGATATACCGCCTTGCTCACCCTCGATTACTTTTTTTAATCTTACTGCACAATGTGTGTAGGCGTGTTCACCTAATTCCACACCAATCCATTTACGTCCCATTTTGTGAGCGACGGCAGCCGTTGTACCACTACCAAGAAAGCTATCAAGAACAATGTCACCTGATACAGTTGTAGCATTAAGAACTTTTTGGATGAGTTTTTCGGGTTTAGGCGTGTCAAAGGTGTTATTTCCAAAGAGTTTATTAATTTCAGCCTTCGATGTTCTATTGCTACCGACCTCTTGATGGGGCCAGATCGTTTGAACAGGAGTACCTTTTGAAGAGTCGGCGTAAATTCTAAAATATAAAGACCAACCTGATCTACCGCTCACCCATTCTATTCTATCATGTTCTTCTTCAACTTTTTTCTTACTCCAACGCCAACATGTTTTCTGTCCAGAAGATGAAATTGGTAGCACCTCTGTCCCATCAGGAGCCGTCATGGGGTAGAATAAGCTTTCACTCACATTTCCTCCCATAACCCTCATAGGTTTGAGATAATAACGTTTACCTTTTTCGTCAATTTTATTGTAGTGCTCAGGAATCTCCTCTGAGCGCTCTCTATAAATCTTTAGTTGATCAATACTTTTGGCGAATACTAGGATAGTATCGTGGCGTGTTGAGAAATATTTTGGATCCATTTTGGGACTATCGGCTTTTTCCCATATTATACTTCCTACAAAATTTTGACGTCCAAATATTTCATCCATAAGGACTTTACAGTAGTACACTTCATTATCATCTAACGTAACCCAAATGGAGCCTTCTTTAGATAATAATTTATGTAATATAATCAATCTCTCTCTCATAAGAGAAAGCCATAACGAGTGTTCCAAATTATCATCGTAATGTTCGAACGCTGAGCCAGTGTTGTATGGAGGATCAATATAAATACACTTTACTTGCCCTGCAAAGTCTTGTTCGAGGGCGCGGAGTGTGAGAAGATTGTCGCCATGAATGAGCATATTACCCGGCCACGGTTTCCCATTGGGTAGAGTGCCGATTTCGACTTCCCCAAAACTATATTCCGGGGTGTCAATAAGTAGACGTGGCTCAACGGCAAGAGGCTCATCCTCCTTGCCAATCCACGTCAATTCCAATTTATTTAGTCTGTTCTGTGCCATTCGCTATTAGCTAATGAATAAGGAAGTAAGAAGATTAGCACCAATACTGACACCAAAGTTTCTTAACAGCTCAAGCATTTGGGTGCGTTTCGTCCCTTTGGGTTTATTAGAATTTATAATTGCTCTAATTTGTTCGATTTGAGACTCGGTAAACTCTTCATCCAAGTGACCTAAAACAAATTCTAAATTTTGAGATTGTGTTTGAGTCTGTGTTTGGTTAATATTGACGGCAGTGCTCGGAGTGTCTTGTTTTAGCGGACACACACCTTCAATATCTTTCAATGAGACTAAAATACCAATCATTCGAGCGACACTACCATCAGTAGGTGTCATATTACCATATGAACAAAAATCTGAATATGCTTGGTCGTCTGGATAGTTTATTCCTATAAAACGACGACATTTCTCAATCCATGCGGAAAGTGCGATATTATCTTCAAAATAGTAATGTTCGGGCTCTAAGCATCTAATGCCATATGGATTTATGTATTCCATAGGCTCTTTATATTTCATCTTGAAGGTTCGTCCTTCTGATATAAGATTATCAATTTTCATACTACTTTCCAATGAAAAGTTATTAACTTGGTTTGTTCAATCTTTTGGGCGAGCATGGCTTCTACTTTTGACAGTAGTTCTTCTTTCTTTGAATCCACATCGTCTTGCGCTTGATAAAGATTGAGGCGTTTTTCGCTGCGACGCTTTTCAAGGTCTTTGATAAGACGTTGCAGACGCACTTTTTCTTCGAGGCGCGAAGTCTTTTTGCTCTCGCTTTTGCGGAGCTTGATTTCAGCATCGAGGTCGCGCAGTTCTTTTTCAAGACCGGCTTTAACATCTTCCGACCAGTTGTCGAGTTTTTCCATTTCTTCCTCAAAGAAAGAATTATTGCGCTCAGCATTGGCAGCTGTAATCTCCGCACGTTGGGAGGCGATTGCATCAGCGAGTGAGGTGGCAACGGTTTCGGATAATTCCGCGTTCAGCGGATCTTCCGAACCGGAAAGCCGTAGCATATACTCTGCAATGTCGGAAGGAATAGTTTCTCCTTGGTCTGTTATACAAGCGTGGAGAAGAATATCCTCTTTCTCGAAGGAGTCTATGGTTAGCTGCTCGATAGTGAGCCAACCTGACTGTCCTACAAGTTGCTTGATGAAAGCAACATTGAGCGGTGAATTGCTATAATCGAGAGTAACTTCTGAGATGGATACAGGCAAGGCTTTAAGACCGGTTAGCATATATTGAGCAAGCGGATCGCCAATGCGATAGGGTCGTACACAGTCTGCTAACTTAGTTGTGGGTCTATTCTCGGAACTTACCATCATATATTCACCGGGGAAACGACGATACCAGCTCACGGCTCCGTTATCGACAAACGGATGTACGATAAACGAGTAGTCGGTATCGTTGAAATCGGCATAATCAGCGAAATAATTTCTTGTAAGTTGCCATAATGTTTGCTCAAACAGATTGAGGTTATCACGTGTTTCGGCAAGATCGCTGCGAAGTTTCTGCTTCACAGATTCGTCGAAGTTTTCTAAAAGGGTGGTTCGGGCTTTCAGCATTTTGTCGGAAATCTGCTCTTGCAGTTCCTCTTGGAGTGCATCGAAAGCCTCCTTAATCTCTTTAGGCGAGCGGCAAAGTTGATAAATCTGCGCTATGCGTTTTTCAAAATCAACGCCATTACCGATTGCTCCGAGAACTTCATCGGAAGCACCGAATACTCCATTGAAAAGCTGGAACTTTTGATCAAGCAATTCATAGACGCGGACATCAGCTGCGTTGGCTTTATTGAGGAAGTTGATAACTACGACATCGAAATTCTGACCGTAGCGGTGGCAACGTCCGATGCGCTGCTCTATGCGTTGTGGATTCCACGGCATATCATAGTTGACTACAAGCGAACAGAATTGCAGATTGATACCCTCGGCAGCAGCTTCGGTGGCAATCATAATAGTGGCTTCTTCACGGAAGTAATCAACGAGCGCAGCGCGTTTGTCGGCAGTAGCAGAGCCTGTGATTTTCGATGTGCCTTTATGCTTTTCTTTCCACGCCTTGTAAATGGCGGTGGATTGTTTATCGGAATTTGAACCGTTGAAAAGCACAACTTTTCCCTTATAGCCTCTTTTTTCAAGAAGATCAAAAAGGAAGTCCTGTGTGCGACGTGATTCAGTAAAGATAAGGGCCTTGTTTGGGGCGCCGAGTTCTTCAAGTTGTGCGAAGCCTTGATTTAAGCCCTCAAAGAGTTGTTCGGCCTTTGAATTGCGCTTAATCTTAAAGGCAAGGTCACGGAATTTTTCAAGGTCCTTGATTTCCGCTCTTACTCGCTCAATATCTTCGGGTGAGAGCATTTCTTCTTCGTCCGGCTCATCCTCGTCTTCTTCATCATCAAGCCATTCTTCAGTTTCACTCTCATAGTCCTCGTAATCATATTTGAACAATTCATCATCTGACTGCTCAACCCCTTGCCGTTTGAGTTTGGCTTCCAACTTTTCAATCAAGGCGCAGAGAGTCCCATAAATGGCGTGGGTGGATGATGCAAGAAGTTTGCGGAGGATCAGCGTCATAAGTTGGCGCTGGCTATTAGGCAGCGCATAAAGGCGAGGACGTTGCAGATACTCCGAAACGAGGTCGTAAAGTTCCTGTTCCTGTTTCGTTGGGAAAAATTCTTGCAGTATGGCGATACGCTTTGTGTATCGCACGTATTCCAGTACCTGTCGGCGAAGTGTACGCTTACAAAGCGGAGCAAGACGACGACGCAGATTAGCATAATCTGTCTCATCGAGATTACGATTATACTGCATCTTGAAACTTTTGAGGTCTCCGAATGCATAATCGTCTATTATGGTAGTCAGACCGTAAAGTTCAAGTATAGAGTTTTGGAGAGGTGTGGCAGTGAGAAGAATTTTCTTCCTGTCTGCAAGCGCGTTTTTTATTGTGTTGGAGATTTTGTTGGTAGGCTTATATACATTTCTTAGGCGGTGCGCCTCGTCGATCACTACCAAATCCCAATTCGTTTGCTTAAGATATGGAGCTTTTGTCTTTGCAAACTGATATGAGCAAATGACAATTTCGTCACAGTTAAATGGATTGAGATTGCCGTCTTCAATGTAGCGGTTGAAAGTCTTTGATTCAAGAATCCGCGACGGCAAAAAGAATTTCTCTTGAAGCTCAGCTGCCCACTGCTTGCGGAGGTTTGCCGGAGCAATGATAAGCAAGTGGCGACGATGTTCAGCCCAAAACTGTGAAAGAATTATACCTGCCTCAATAGTTTTACCGAGTCCCACTTCGTCAGCAAGTATAGCCCCCTTTGAAAGTGGGGACTTGAAAGCGAAAAGAGCCGCGTCAATCTGATGCGGTGTAAGGTCAACCTGTGCATCCTGCAATGAAGCTGTGAGCTTACCGAGACTGTCGGAAGGCAGACTTCTTGTAAGCCAATAGGCAAAGTATTTCTGTTGCGCTGATGTCAGCTTCATATCTCAAATAAAAAGAAGAAACACCCATGTAGCATCTGAAGGCCGACCAAAGCCTGTAACGACTACAAGGATGTTCCCAAAGTTTTTCGGCTCTCACCGTATGTCTTTTTTGTTTACTGACTGGTCATTTTCAGAAAGGCGTTACTTAAATGCAAAATTAGTAAATTTTTCTGAGAATATAGCTATGAACCAGTTGGAATTTTCGTACGCAGAGTGCTGTTTAAGGGGACCCTACTCTCAACGACTGCAAAATTAGCGACTTTTTGGAAGAAAACCTTAAGAGAGGACTCGAAATTAAGTTTTTCTAGAGGCCTACTATTCATTTTATGCTGAATTTTACGGATAAAAGCATCAGTCAAAGATGAAAAGTCATTGCCCTTGGGAATGGACTGTCTAAATTTTTCTTTCGGGTTTTCTTTGCAGTAAGGCAAAAAATTGCGAGCTTTGCTGCGAGGTTAATTGACTATACATATTGACAACACAAAATTAGTTAATCTCAGGGAGACTTCGGTCTTCTTTTTTATTTTTTGTATTGCCAATCAAGAAAGGCCAGAGATTCGCAGATCACTCATTTGGGGCTCTCCCCCCGGGTCGTGGGATCTTCCCCCGGAGGATCGAGGAAGAGCAGCTTAGACGATTTTGCACTTCGTTTTTGAATCCACACGTCAACGCCGACTATATTTAAGTTTTTTTGACCATATAAGGATGCTGAATAAATCCCGCTATAAAGCTGTCTCTCTATCTTACAATCCTCTCAAATAATGCTCACGAAGGCTTGAAAAGTAATATTTTGCAGTCTTCCTTTTTTTTGCTAATTTTGCTGCGATAATTGTTTACTTAAAAAATTACAAAATCATGGCAAAAACAGCAATTCATTCTGAAGCAGCTCCGGCTGCCATCGGGCCTTATAGCCAGGCAGTAAAGGCCGGAAATCTCATTTTTGTATCCGGTCAACTTCCCATTGACGCAGCTTCCGGCGAAATGCCCTCTGATATCAAGGCTCAGACCCGTCAGAGCATCCGCAATATCGAAGCAATCCTCTCTGAAGCCGGAGCGTCGCTTGACAATGTGCTCAAAACTACTGTCTATCTCGCTGATATGTCTCTCTTCGGTGAAATGAACGAGGTATATGCCGAGCATTTCAAGAGCCCTTATCCCGCAAGAGCAGCCTTTGCCGTAAAAGAACTTCCCAAGCAGGCTCTTGTGGAAATTGAAGTTGTAGCGACTATCTAATATTTATTTTAAAAGCACGACGAATGGTAAGCTACCTGCAAATCGAAAAACTAACAAAATCTTTCGGCGACAGAATCCTCTTCGCCGATATGACCCTCGGAATTTATCAGGGTGATAAAATCGGCCTGATAGCCGCTAACGGAGCCGGGAAAACCACCTTACTGAATATCATTGCCGGTAAGGAAGATTATGATTCGGGGAATGTAGTGTTCAGAAATGATTTGCGGGTAGGTTATCTATCTCAGCTTCCCCCTTTTGATCCCGAGGAAACAGCTTTGAGCTACGCTACTCCCGACCCTGTACGTCAGGATGATTTCACGATGACTGATCGGGCGCGTCAGATGCTTTTTCAATTCCGAATCACTGATCTTGATCAAAAGATGGGCACAATGTCCGGTGGACAGATTAAAAGAGTGGCGCTCGCGAAAGTGCTTCTTTCCGAACCGGATTTCCTTATCCTCGATGAGCCAACAAACCATCTTGACATTGAAATGGTGGAATGGCTTGAGAGTTATCTTTCCCGACAAAGAATCACTCTCCTGATGGTGACTCACGACAGATATTTCCTTGACAAAGTCTGCAACAAGATAATTGAAATTGACCGGGGCGAGGTTTTCACTTACCAAGGGAATTATGATTACTATCTTGAGAAACGCCAGGAGAGATATGACGCTATGAACGCCGAGCTCGCAAAAGTAAAAAATCTTCTTCGTACCGAACTCGACTGGATGCGTCGTCAACCTCAGGCACGAGGTTCAAAAGCCAAATACAGAATAGACAATTTCCACCAGCTTGAAGCGAAAAGTAAGGTAAATCTTTCTTCTCGAGAGCTTAACCTCGGACAAGGATCAACTTACATTGGCTCAAAAATATTTGAGGCACATGATGTCAGCAAATCTTTCGGAGATTTAAAAATCCTTGATAAATGGAATTATGTCTTCTCACGTTATGAAAAAGTGGGTATTGTCGGTGATAATGGAGCCGGTAAATCCACATTCATAAAATTGCTGCTCGGGGAAATTACCCCTGACTCCGGACATTTCGATATTGGCCAGACAGTGAAGTGGGGTTATTACAGTCAGGAGGGGATGACAGGATTTGATGAAAAGAAAAAAGTGATTGATGCTGTTCGTGAAATAGCTGAAGAAGTCAGGATTGATGAAAAAACGCGCCTTTCTGCCTCTCAGTTTCTTTCAAGATTCCTGTTTACTCCTGATACCCAGCAAAAATATATCTACAAATTGAGTGGAGGGGAAAGGCGGAGATTATATCTCGCTACCGTGTTGATGAAGAATCCAAACTTCCTCATACTTGACGAGCCCACGAATGACCTTGATATTCTAACTTTGACAGTGCTTGAAGATTATCTTGCTGAGTTTAAAGGGTGTGTCATTGTTGTGAGCCATGACCGGTTCTTCCTTGACAGGATAGTGGATCATATTTTTGTATTCAAGGGGAATGGTGTTATCAAAGATTTTCCGGGTGATTATTCCACATATCGTCATTGTGTGCAGGAAGAGGAGAAAGAGTTGAAGGCTCTTCAGGCTGCAAAGGAAAACAACGAGCCGAAAAATCTACAAAATAAACCTCGTCAGGAGAAAAAACAAAAGCTCAGCTTTAAGGAAAAGAAGGAGCTGGAAGAGCTCTCTGCTGAAGTTGAAAAACTTGAGAATGAGAAAACAGAGTTGGAAAGAGCCATGTCGTCGGGAGAGATGGATGTCGCGGCTATCACATCGGCAGGAGCCCGGATGGAGGAAATTATCAACAGAATTGACGAGGCTGAATTTCGTCTTCTCGAATTGATGGAAAAGGAGGGATAATGAAACGATTGATGACTTTGGCGATATCTGCCCTATTGTTCGGAAGCTTAGCTTTTTCCGAGATACCGGCCCGATTGATTCCGACAAGTGCTGAAGAGGCTGCTATGCTCGCAGAAGCTGACAATTTTATCGACTCTTTGCCGGACGGAATGCAAGACAATCAGTCTACTGCCATAGAAAGAGCTCTGAGAGGTGCCACCGGTGACTTGGAAAAAATTAGACTGAGCAGGAGCGCGAAGTATCAGGCTTCACCAAATATAGAGGTGAAGGATATTTCTGAAAACGGAATTCAAATGCGTCTTTACCGACCCTTGAATGTTTCCGACGAGCTACCTTTGCTTGTTTATTTTCATGGCGGAGGTTGGTGTTTCGGCAGCCTCAACTCATGTGCTGAATTTTGCGCGGCTTTAGCAGAGACCGGGAAAATGGCTGTGCTTGCAATCGACTATTCGCTGGCTCCGGAAAATCCTTTTCCTAAAGGGATGCTTGACTGCATCGAAGGTATTAAGATAGCAGAAACAAGTAAGGAAGCATGGAATATTTCCAAGATTTCTGTAGGAGGAGACAGTGCGGGAGCAAATCTGGCCTTGGCATCCGCTTTATATCTTAAAAGCCAAAATGAACCACTCCCCTCTTCCCTGGTGCTTATATATCCGGTGCTTGAGATAAATCCTGAGAAAAACGGCTCCTGGAGAAAATTCGGACGTGGATACGGACTCGACCGAAGGTTAATGGATACCTTCTCCGAAGCATATCAATCCATTTCCGAGGATAAACAGAATGAAACAGATACTCTTCCCGACTATTATATCTCTCCGGGAAACGCCCCGGAAGAATTAATCAGGAATCTTCCGCCGGTTCTAATCATTAATTCCGAAAGAGATATTTTGACTGACCAAGGCAGCCGATTCGCATCCAGGCTCACAGCTGCCGGATGTCAATTCGACAGAATAGAATTAAAAGGTGCCGTGCATATGTTCGCCACACGCGCAGGACAACCGACCGCTTTCAGAAAAGCAGTCGAGCTGACTCAATGGTTTGTCGCCGGGAAATGATCTATACTATATATCATCGTTTTCCCTTAGTAAAAGCAAGGCTCTCTCCAAATCCTTTTCAAGAACCATAATCGATACTCCGTCAAAAATTGGGACATAAAGATTGTTCTCATTTCTGACGATTGTCTTTATGCCATGACTTTCCAACATTCCCTTGATAATATAAGCTTCCGCCAGTGTGCTGTAGGTAGCTAAGGTTACTGTATCATCCATAATGCAATGTCATAAAAATTTAATAACACATGTTACTTTTATAGAGGTAAAGAGGAACTCATAATCTCTGCGACATCCGATGATTCCACTCTATTCCTCCTTCCCACTATTGAATATCTCAGCAGGGAAATTCTATACTGATATAACGTTATAACAAATTTGTAATTGCTTCAGACCTATATACAAATTTGAGTAAAAAAACGAGACCGGTTACCCTCACGGGCTCCCGGTCTCTGCTGATGAAACATTTCAATTACTCTTATTTCTATTGTCTATGTTCAGATTCTTATTTCAGAATTAGATGATGCCCTGGCCCATCATAGCGTCAGCCACCTTCATGAAGCCGGCGATGTTAGCGCCCTTCATGTAGTTGATATAGCCGTCAGCCTGCTTACCATACTTCACACACTCGCTGTGGATAGACTCCATAATCTGGTGAAGTTTAGCATCAACCTCAGCTGCGCTCCACATGAGATGTTCTGCATCCTGAGTCATTTCAAGACCGGAAACAGCCACACCACCTGCATTCACAGCTTTACCGGGTGCATAAGGCACTTTTGCAGCGATAAACGCGTCGATAGCCTCGGGAGTGCAACCCATATTTGATACCTCAGCGCAAAGCATCACGCCGTTATCAATAAGCTGCTTAGCATCATCGCCATTGAGCTCGTTCTGAGTAGCGCAAGGAAGAGCGATGTCCACTTTCTGCTCCCAGGGTTTCTTGCCGGGGAAGAATGTTGAACCGGGGAATTTTTCTGCATAAGGAGCAACAATATCATTACCTGTTGCACGAAGCTCAAGCATATATTCAATCTTCTCGGCATCAAGACCTGCGGGATCATAAATATAGCCGTCAGGACCGGAGATTGTCACAACCTTTGCGCCGAGCTCAGTAGCTTTCTGAGCAGCACCCCATGCAACGTTGCCGAAGCCGGAGATTGCGATTGTCTTCCCGTTGAGATCTGTGTTCATATCTTTGGTAAGAAGGTTCTGCACGTAGTAGAGAGCACCGTAACCGGTTGCCTCAGGACGAATACGTGAACCACCGAAGCTTAGACCCTTGCCTGTGAATGTGCCTGTGTTCTCGCGAGCGAGTTTCTTATACATGCCATACATATAACCTACTTCACGGCCACCAACACCTATATCACCTGCGGGAACATCGCGGTCAGGACCGAGGTTGCGCCAAAGTTCAAGAATGAAGGCCTGGCAGAAACGCATGATTTCAGCCTCGCTCTTGCCACGGGGAGAGAAATCAGAACCGCCTTTGCCGCCACCCATAGGAAGAGTGGTGAGTGCGTTTTTGAAAGTCTGCTCGAAACCGAGGAATTTAAGGATTGAAAGGTTTACAGAAGCGTGGAAGCGGATACCTCCTTTGTAGGGGCCGATAGCGTTGTTAAACTGAACGCGATAGCCTATATTGTTCTGAACCTCGCCTTTATCGTCAACCCAAGTTACGCGGAATGTGAAGATGCGGTCAGGCTCAACCATTCTTTCGATGATTCTTGCCTTTTCAAACTCGGGATGCTCATTATACACTTCCTCAACTGAGAGGAGAACTTCCTTTACTGCCTGGAGGTATTCTTTCTCACCGGGGTGCTTGGCTTCGAGGCCAGCCATAATCTCAGAGATGTTCATGTCTTCGTTAGTTTAGATCTTATTGGTTAGAGGTAACTCTGATTCTTAAAAAACACTTCAAAACTCTCGTTTACTTTCAATATGCTTGCCATATTATTGAGCAATCAGTGTTTCTCCGTTGTTTTCGTTGCAAAAGTACAACTACATTTTAAATCCTCCAAATTTTTTTGTCAAAAAAATAAAAAATATGTTGTAGAACATATTTTTCCTTATTTCAATATTTTTTTGACATTACAGAAAGAGGGGCAACCGAATCGGTTGCCCCTCTAAATATCAGTTTTTTACTATTTTCAATAATTACTTCTGAGTGAAGATTACGATACGGTTCCAGTCGTTAGTGCTGTAAGGCTGCTGATCTGAACCATCATACTTCACGATAAGACGGCTTGAATCGATACCGTACTGGTTGATGAGGGCGTTTGCAACTGCATCTGCACGTTTCTTAGAGAGCTGCATGTTGTATTCGCTTGTACCGGTGTCGCGGTCTGCATAACCTACGATGACAACTTTCTCATCAGGATTTGCTTTCAGCCATTCTGCCATGTTGTAAACATTGACTTCCTCAGTAGGCATGATCTTATCTGAGTTGATGGTGAAGCGAACGGTAGTCATGAGAGGTGCGTTAGCACAATCTTTCTGAACAACGGGTTCCGGACAAGGAAGCTGGCTCTGGAGGGCAGCGATTGTCTGGGCAGCTGCGAGATTCTCAGCACGAAGGTTGTTTACGTCGTTGTTAAGCTGAGCGATTGTCGCCATATCTTCACACTGGTTGTAAGAATTCCACTTGCGGCCACCAAAGTTGATGTTGAGACCACCAAGCACTTCAGCGTTTGCTTCAAGAGGACGTCCACCTGCATAGCCAAGCCAGTTGTCGGGATAGAATCCTGCACGAGCCTCTGCGAAGAAGTCAACATACTTGCAAAGACGGAAACGAAGCTGGAAACCGGCTGTCACAGGAAGTGTCCAGCTGCTGTTCTTAATACCATGGTTACCCTGAATATTTGCTGAAACTGCGTTGATATCCCATGTGTAGTCTCCACCAAGACCGATGAAAGGAATAACACTTACAGGACGATCGGGATTCACACCCGCGATGCTGTTACACATATCCCACATGAACTCAAGGTTGAGGTTCGCGTGTTTAGCTTTTGACCATCCGTTGCCGGGAGCTGTCGGTGTGTTCCAGTGAAGAGCGCCGCCAAGAGCGTTAAGACGGAAACCCATATATGGTGAGAACCAATGGCCGACACCTACATTATACACGGCGGTCATATTGTGACGGTTAACGAGTGCTCCCGGAGCTTTCGCGCCTTTGGTGCCTCTTTCTACGAAAGGCTGATCAACACCTGCACCAAGCTGGAGGAACCAATTGTCTCGCCAACTCTGAGAATACTTGTTAGAATTATCGCAAGTAAACTCTGTCACAGAGACTGCATTTTCTTCAACTACAACATCCTGAGCCGAAGCTGTGGGAGCAAGAGCAAAACTCCCTGCGCAAAGCGCCATTAAATAGTAAAGATTCTTAGCTTTCATAATCAAACTTCATTAGAGTTTTTTAATAATTGATTTTACCTAATAAACATTTCCTGTTTTGTTTGGTTCAATTTTTTTTGCGTTTTTTTGCACCGAAAATATTCCTCCGCCTCTTTTAGTCCGACATAATCCACTGAATATTACAATATTTACTTTTAATTTTGAAGTATGCTCTTTTTTCATTAATTTCGCATTTGATTGTGTTGAATCAAAATGATTCTGCAGCATTTCAAGGAGAAAATGAAGCTACGCACTCGTTTCAAACTGACAGTAGAAGATGAATCTACACTTGAAAATCGCCTCACCGTCTCAGCCTCCGTTTTAAAATGGGTGTTGGTAGGTGTGGCCGGAATGCTGTTGGCAATGGCGTGCGGTGCATTTTTACTCCTTGTTTCTCCTGCCAAACGTCTTCTCCCCGGTTATTTGAAAGAGTCTGAGAGAGCGGCTTCCGAAATGCAGCATTTGCGTCTTGACTCCCTCCACAATGCTTTTTTAAATAATGAGAGATATATCGACAATGTGATGGAAATTCTGGAGGGACGCCCTATTTCGCCTGACACGGCTGCAAGAATCCCTTCCTCCGGCTCCGATTCCCTCCTTCCCCCCTCTGTGGAAGAAAGACGCTTTGTCTCTCTTATCAGAGATAGGGAAAAATATAATGTCTCAGTCATCGCCCCACTCACAGCCGAAAGCATGATGTTCAATCCTATCAACGATGAGAGCATAATTTCCAATGCCTCAAAAGGGAAAAGAAAGGCCGAGATTATTCTCGCCAAGGGTAGCACAGTGGCAGCTATCGCCGACGGACGAGTCATCAGTGTTTCCCAGAGTGTGAGAGAGGGTGGCGGCTCGGCTGTCATAATACAGCACCCGAAAGGTTTTTTAAGCAGATGCAGCCGTTTGGGGTCGGTGCTGGTAGAAGTCGGTGATGAAGTGAGCGGCGGGCAGATAATTGCTGTGCAGAACACGACCAACGCTCTGAAAGAGGAAATTGTCTCAGTTGAGCTTTGGCATAACGGCACTCCCCTCTCCCCTTCTGATTATATTGGTGATGTAACTCCGGGTTATACACCCGATTAAAAATATATGAAAAAATATCCCCTTATGACATACGATAAAAAAAATATTGCCGTGCTGGGGAGCACGGGCAGCATAGGAACCCAGACGCTTGATATTATTCAAGAGTATCCGGAAATGTTCCATGCTTCCGTTCTGACAGCACGAAGAAACTGGAAACTTCTCGCCGAGCAGGCAAGAAAGTTCCATCCGGCTATGGTTGTGATTTCCGACGAGAATGTATATCCTCTTCTCAAGGAGGCATTGTCTGATCTTGATGTGGAGGTGTGTCTCGGTGAGGAATCGATATGCCGGGGTGCTTCTCTCCCCGAGGTTGATATCGTGGTGACAGCAATGGTTGGCTATAGCGGCTTGCTTCCGACGATTGCAGCCATCAAAGCCGGAAAAAGGATAGCGCTCGCCAATAAGGAAACTCTCGTAGTGGCCGGTGAATTGATAACCTCCATGCTGAAAGATTCCGAATCAGAAATAATCCCGGTAGACAGCGAGCACTCCGCGATTTTCCAATGTCTTGTAGGGGAATCTACCAAGGAGGCCCGTAAGATTTTGCTCACAGCGAGTGGCGGTCCTTTCAGAACCTTGTCAAAGGAGCAACTTTGCAATGTCACCGTGCAGGATGCCCTCCGTCATCCTAATTGGGATATGGGTGCGAAAGTGACCATCGACTCCGCTTCAATGATGAACAAAGGGTTTGAAATGATAGAGGCGAGATGGCTTTTCAACTGTCCCCCCGAAAAAATTGAGATTCTTGTGCATCCGCAGAGCATTGTCCATTCCATGGTGGAATTTGTCGATGGTTCCGTCAAGGCTCAGCTCGGTGTGCCGGATATGCACCTACCGATACGTTATGCACTGGGTTATCCGAAACGCCTGATTACAGAAGCACCCCCTCTGAAGCTCTCTCAATTCGCGACCCTCACCTTTGAAGCTCCCGACTTCGATAAATATCCTCTTCTCGGATATGCTTTCGAAGCTGTCGGGAAAGGGGGCAATATGCCTTGTGTCCTCAATGCCGCAAATGAAAAGGGAGTCGCGGCTTTTCTGAACGGCAAGATACGTTTCACCGATATGCCCCGCCTCGTGAGAGATGTTATGGACTCCACTCCTTTTATATCTTCCCCCTCTCTGTCTGACCTTGTAGCCTCCAATGAAGAGGCTCTCAGGCGAGCCGACGAATGGCTCGAAAGGATAAAATAAATGATTCTTAATTTATATGGAAGTATTTCTGATTAAAGCCGCACAGCTTATTCTCGCTTTTGCGATCCTTGTTATAATCCACGAATTCGGTCATTTCCTCTTTGCTCGAATATTCGGGGTGAAAGTTGAGAAATTCTATATGTTTTTCAATCCTGTCACTTCCCTTTTCAAATGGAAACCCAAGAAACACGTAGGGAGTCTGTCGAAGATGAAGTATCTTGACCCGGATGCGGAGGAGGAAGATCGTGAACGCATGGCCCTCGAAGAAGCTGCCTCAACATACGACAAACTCAACAAAGAACTGACGCAGGCAGAAAAACGCAAGGAACATCCATTCAAGATAGCTGAACTGCAGGGAAAGCTTGATAAGGCGGACCAAGAACTGAAAAAACAAATAGATAAAAAGACCGAACGTGACCTCGCCGACTATGAAGCGCAGAAGAAAGAAAGTTGGTGGAAACGTTTCTGGGGTCATACCGAATACGGCATTGGTTGGCTTCCTCTGGGAGGATACTGCAAGATTGGGGGTATGATTGACGAAAGCATGGACACCGCCCAATTGAAGGCCAAGCCGCAGCCCTGGGAATTCCGTTCGAAACCGGCGTGGCAACGTCTCCTTATAATGATAGCGGGTGTGCTTTTCAATTTCCTGCTGGCTATCCTTATATATGCAGGAATAGTGTATGCCACCGGGGAAAAATTTGTAGAATTCAAAGAGGCGAAATTGGGTATGGCATATTCGCCGGCAGCCCAAAAAATTGGATTCAGAGACGGCGATATTCCTTTGGCCGCCGACGGCACACTTCTTTCAAATCCGACAGAAGACCGGATGAAGATGGTGCAGGCTAAGGAAGTGACTGTGTTGAGAAACGGTAAGGACACAGTCAACATAAGCATACCTGAAGATTTCATATTCTCTCTGGATAAAGAGGCCAAAAGCGATTCTGTCGGTTTCAGTTTCATGATGTATCGACTTCCGACACGTATCACACAGGTGGTTGCCGGAGAGCCGGCGGCAAAAGCCGGCATAACTGCCGGAGACATGATCATCGCCATCGACAGTGTTGCAACCCCCTCCCTTGATGTCTTCCTCCCAACTTTGGCCGGGCACCCCGGAGAGACCGTCAAGCTGACAGTCGTAAGAACAAAAGGTGAGGCCAACGACACCCTTAACATACCTGTGACTCTGTCTGAAGGGTCGAAAATGGGCGTGGGTCTTGAAATAGATCCCTCCGCTTTCTTCACAGCCAAAGAGAAACATTACTCCTTGTTGAGCTCCATCCCCCGCGGAATATCTATGGGTACGGATCGTCTTGCTGCCTACGCCTCATCCATGAAGCTTGTCTTCACCAAGGAGGGAGCTAAAAGTGTAGGAGGGTTTGGCTCAATCGGAGCTATCTTCCCTGAAAAATGGGATTGGATTGCTTTCTGGAATATTGCCGCTTTCCTCTCAGTGGCTTTGGCCTTCATGAACATTCTTCCTATCCCGGCGCTTGATGGCGGGCATGTGCTTTTCCTGCTTTATGAAGTGGTGACAGGAAAGAAACCGTCAGAGAAATTTCTGGAATACGCCCAGACAATAGGTATGATTCTCCTCATACTTCTCCTTCTCTACGCCAACGGTATGGATATTGTAAGACTCTTCAAGTAACCGCGACTAAAACTAAAGAATGAAAACTATAAAACTAAAACCCAAAAAGGAGGAATCTCTTCTCCGTCATCATCCCTGGGTTTTCTCGGGAGCTATTGCCAACCTCCCGGAAGGTCTGGAAGAGGGGGATATGGTGAAAGTTGAATCCTCCGACGGAACAGTGCTTGGCTACGGCCACTACCAGATAGGAAGCATCGCCGTCAGAATCCTTCAGTTCGGCTCAGAGACACCGGCCCCCGATTTCTTCCGTCGCCGGTTGGAATCAGCATTTCGCCTACGCTCTACGCTCGGATTAATAAGGGAAGACAACAACTGCTTCCGCCTTGTTCATGGCGAGGGAGACTTCCTGCCGGGCCTGGTCATAGATATCTACGGCGATACAGCCGTAATGCAGGCTCATTCACCCGGGATGCATTTCGAAAGAATGAAAATCGCACAAGCTCTTACCGAGCTTCCCGAGGCGCGTATCCGTAATGTATATTATAAAAGTGAGACCACCCTCCCTTATAAAGCGAAACTTGACCCCCAGAACGATTATCTCGTGGGAAGATATGATGGGAATATCGCAATTGAAAACGGTCTCAGATTTAATATCGACTGGCTGCGGGGGCAGAAAACAGGTTTCTTCGTAGACCAACGTGAAAACCGCGCTCTGCTGGAAAAATATGCCGAAGGAAGAAAGGTGCTCAATATGTTCTGCTATACCGGCGGCTTCTCGGTCTACGCCATGCGGGGAGGAGCCTTGAAAGTGGATTCCGTTGACTCATCAGCCAAAGCTGCCTCTCTCACCGACGCAAACATCGACTTAAATTTCCCTGATGACCCTCGCCATCACACCCACGCCGTGGATGCATTCAAATTTCTCGGAGAAATGGATAAAGACGAATATGACCTCATAATCCTCGACCCTCCGGCGTTTGCAAAACACAGGTCGGCTCTAAAGAATGGTCTTCTTGGTTATAGAAAACTTAATGCCAAGGCTTTCGAAAAAATTAAAAGCGGAGGAATCCTTTTCACATTCTCCTGCTCTCAGGTTGTGACCCGCGAGATGTTCCGGCTGGCTGTATTCACAGCCGCCGCTCAATCCGGCAGAAAAGTAAGGATCTTACATCAGTTGACTCAACCTGCCGATCACCCTGTCGACATTTCTCATCCCGAGGGGGAATATCTCAAAGGGCTGGTGCTTTATGTTGAATAAAACCCTTAACTAAATAATAATGAAAAAACCATTATCAACATTAATTCTCGCTGCAATGCTATCTCTAAATGCCTCAGCGGTGGTCGATAAAAACTTCGACTATCATGTAGACAGATTTGCTGATATAGAGGTGCTCCGTTACGAGGTGCCTGAATTTGATCGTCTGTCGCTTAACCAGAAAAAGATGGTCTATTATCTGTCTCAGGCTGCCCAGAACGGAAGAGACATCCTTTGGGACCAGAACGGCAAATATAATCTTCAGATAAGAAAACTTCTTGAAAATATCTATACGGGATACACCGGCGACAAAAATTCGAAAGATTTCAAGGCTTTTGAGAAGTATCTCAAACAGGTGTGGTTCGGCAATGGCATTCATCATCATTATTCAACCGACAAATTCACGCCGGAGTTTTCTCAAGACTTTTTCCTCGCCCAAGTGAATGCCCTTCCTGCTGCCCAACTTCCTCTCAATGCTGGGCAGACGAAGGAGGAGATGATAGCTGAACTGGTGCCGGTGATTTTTGACCCTACCGTGATGCCCAAACGTGTGAATCAGGATGGATCGGTCGATGTCGTGGCCACTTCCGCCTCCAACCTTTATGGCGACGGTGTGACACAGGCGGAAGTAGAGGCGTATTACTCTGCCCTGAAAAACCCTAACGATTCAACACCCATCTCTTATGGCCTTAACGCCCGCGTTGTGAAAGAGGATGGAAAGATTAAGGAGCAGCATTATCATCTCAACGGCCTTTACGGACCTGCTATCGCCAAGATTATTTATTGGCTCGATATGGCAAAAGGGGTGGCGGAAAGTGAAGAACAGAAGGCATACATAACCAAGCTTATCGACTACTATATCACGGGTGACCTCCGTCTATTTGACGAATACTCTATCCTCTGGGCTGAAGACACCAAGTCAGACGTGGATTTCGTGAATGGCTTCATCGAGAGCTATGGCGATCCTCTGGGTATGACCGGAAGCTGGGAAAGCTATGTGAATTTCAAGAACAAAGAGGCGTCATCTCGCACAGAAACCATTTCAGGAAATGCCCAATGGTTTGAAGACCACTCCCCCATTGATCCCCGTTTCCGCAAACCCGAAGTGAAGGGGGTTTCCGCTAAAGTAATCAATGCGGCAATGCTCGCCGGCGATGCTTTCCCCTCAACTGCAATCGGTATAAATCTGCCGAATGCCGACTGGATTCGTGCTGCTCACGGCTCGAAATCAGTGACTATCGAGAATATCACTGAGGCATACGATATGGCTTCTCACGGAAATGGCTTCAATGAGGAGTTTGTTATCGACGAACCGACACGCAAATTGCTTGAAGATTATCTATACATCACGGATATGCTCCACACTGATCTCCACGAATGTCTCGGACATGCTTCAGGTCAGCTTATTCCCGGCGTGGATCCTGACGGACTTAAAGAAAATGGTTCAGCACTCGAGGAGGCTCGTGCGGACCTTTTTGCCCTCTATTATCTGGCAGACCCGAAGCTTATAGAGCTCGGCATTCTCGACAACCCGGATGCATACAAAGCGGAATATTATAAGTATATGCTGAACGGCCTTATGACCCAGCTTAACCGTATAGAGCCGGGCAAGGATATCGAGGAAGCTCACATGCGAAACCGTCAGCTGATAGCTGCTTGGGTTCTCGAAAAAGGTAAGAAAGACAAGGTGGTTGAACTCGTGAAGAAAAACGGCAAGACCTATGTCAAAATCAATGATTATAAGAAAATGCGCACCCTTATCGGCAATCTTCTCGCTGAGATTCAAAGAATAAAGAGCGAGGGAGACTACAAGGCCGGCGCAAATCTTATCAACAAGTATGCCGTAAAAGTGGATCAGAAGCTCCACAAAGAGGTGCTCGACAGATTCTCCAAACTCAATATTCCTCCTTACCGTGGGTTCATCAACCCTATATATGAACCGGTATTCGACGAACAGGGTGAGATTATTGATGTGAAAATCAAACATGGCGAGGGTTATACAGAACAAATGCTTCGCCTTAGCCGCGACTACTCTCCCCTCGGATACTAATTTATTACCCCTACAAAGCCGCCGAGAGCCTTCATACTCCCGGCGGCTTTTTATTTACATTTAATCCCCTCATTTCTCTAATTGTAGCTACAAATTTTCTACTGATTTATATAGAAATCTCAGAATTAATTGGTAACTTTGCGTTTAACATGCTTGCCGCACAGGTCGGTAAAAATGAAGCTACTGTTTCCCGATGGAGCTCCAACAAGATGCAACCCTCCCTTGATACGCATGTGAGGATTTCTGAGTTACTTGATATTGATGTTAAAGACTTAATCGTAAGCAATAAAGTATAGTCATGGACAAGAAAGAAATATTTAACAGAATAGAATATGTAGTGGCGTGCGTTGGAGCTTTCGCGCAGCGATTTAACCTCTCCAATATGCAAGCCTACGCATATCTGCGCCGTTTCACAGGCATAGATTTTCTTCTTGATTGCTATGCTGCTGAACATACCCTGTCCATTGACGATGCTGTCTCAGACCTACAAGTCATTTGCCAACGGGAAGGAGGGAGGATATGATTTTAACACAAGACATACAGTTTCAAATAGAATGCCTTGCGGCAGATCTCGCTGAAATGCTTATGGCAGAATATGGCTGGGACATACACCGTGCCCTTGCCGAACTATATTCATCAACCACCTTCGCTAAGCTCAACGACCCCGAATGTGGCCTCTACTATCAGGGCGCCGTCTATATCTTCAAATTCCTCAAATCCGAAATCGAAACCGGCAAGCTTACAGATGCTTACATCAATTAATGACAAACCATTATTTTTTAGATTATTTATGAATTCCAAGTTTCAAATAAATGATATTGTTAAGTTAACTGATCCCCAAAAACAGAGAGAGATTATCGCCATATCATATTATATATTATTTGGATGACGGACAGATAATATTATTTCAAACTCAGGGTGGCTTGCTACTGACCAGAGGAGAGTGCCGTTTCAACGTATCTCTAACCAACGTGCATAAAGGCGTCGTGTATGAGCAAGAACTCGATACGGTTTTTCAATGATCGCGATCGCGAAGTTAGAGCGGGTTGGGATGACGAGAACAACTGCCGACGGTTATCGGCTACTGACGTGGTGCGCGATTGAAAATACTTTTAAAGAATTGATATGGAATCTGACTATATAAAAGAGAGTTTGCGAATCAAGGGATTTATTGACGAACTGCTCGCCAACAAGGAGAGTGGCGAGGTGGAGTTCAAGTCGGCGAAAGGCGGTTTCCCTAGGGCATTCTGGGAAACCTATTCCTCTTTTGCAAATACTGACGGCGGTGTGGTGATATTCGGAGTCAGAGAAAAACATGGCATTTTTTCGGTAGACCCTCTGAACGAAGCGACTGTGACAGACTTCAAGAAAAAGTTTTCCGACTTGCAACATGACCGCGAAAAAGTCAGTCTGCCACTTTTGACGGATAAAGATGTTGTGAGTGAAGCGTATGGCGACGGATATATACTTGCGTTTTTTATTCCGAGAGCAACCAGAGACCAACGTCCGGTGTATGTCGGATTAGACCCTATGACAGGCACATACCGACGAGACCATGAGGGGGACTATAGATGCGAGCCATCGCCAGTATCGCACATTGTTTACCAATCTGACACCTTCACATCCATGGGCTGTACTTGAGGATTTGGAACTGATGAAGAAACTTGGAGGCTACCGTAAGGATAGAATATCGGGAGAAGAGGGTTTTACTCTTGCCGGACTGCTGATGTTTGGAAAGACCGAGGCCATAACCGATGTAGCTTGTCTGCCGGACTTTATGCTTGATTATCGAGACATCCCGCAAGATACGAGCAAAACGAGGTGGATCGACCGGGTTTATCCCGATGGCACATGGGAATGCAATCTGTTTCAATTCTACAGACGTGTATTGCCCAAACTTCATGCGTTCTTGCCAAAACCATTTGTTCTCAAAGGAGATGAACGACAAGAAGATACACCTACTCACGAAGCGGTCAGAGAAGCATTTATCAACTTGTGTGTCCATGCAAGCTATAGCCGTTCACCGAGGCTGGTTGTTGAAAAACGTCCTGACGGAATTGTGATGCGCAATCCCGGGACACTGCTGATTTCTGTTCCACAGTATTATGAAGGCGGCCATAGTGAGTGCCGTAACCCCTCTCTTCAGAAAATGTTTGGATTGATAGGACGCTCAGATAAAGCCGGCAGTGGAGTTGACAAGATTCTTGAAGGATGGAAATATGCCAAATGGCGTAGACCGTATATAAACGAGAAGAGTCATCCGGATGTGGTAGAACTATACCTGCCATTGGAATCTTTGGTGTCAGATTCAACCATAGCCGAATTAAAAAGTATTTTTGGCAACAACATCACAGAGTTGCCCCATAACGAGATTATTATTCTCTCTATGGCCACCACAGAGGATGAAGTATCAAACGCCAGTCTTCAAAACGCTATAAATCTTCATCCAAGTGACCTCAGCAAGCTTTTGAGAAAGATGTGCAACGACGGAAGGCTTGTCGCAGCCGGTTTTGGCAGAGGCACAACTTATCGCCTAAACCGAGNTAATGTTGCAAGCTCTAACCTTGCAAGCTCTAACCTTGCAAGCTCTAACCTTGCAAGCTCCGATGTTGCAAGCTCCGATGTTGCAAGTTCAAAGAAACGCAGTAGGGCTACCGATGAAGAAAATGTTATGTCAATGATAAGNGAGGCTTGTCGCCATCAATGGCTGCTCGCAAAAGATATTTCACGTAAGATAGGTCGCCATCCAACGCATACAAGAACTATAATCAAAAAAAATGCTTGACAGAGGAGAGCTTAAACAGGAATTTCCAAATCAGCCGACACATCCGGCACAACGGTATCACACTGTCTGATTCCGTGGTTTATAGTCATGAGAAGTCATTCAACTCGTGAGTGCCACTAACGGNTTNAAATTCAATAATCAAAGAATATAATATACAACATGTATNCAAACAACGACATATACCGCCGGATTCATTTCTCTGTAATTGAAAGCGGAACACGTAAGTTGGGTATCTCTGGAAAAGTGATGAACGACCGACTAAGCAAGCAGTGTTTAATCCAAAACAAATGATAGAATGGATACCGGACAGATAATATTATTTCAGACGCAGGGAGGTGAGACGAAGATTGAGGTTCGGCTTGCCAATGAGTCTGTGTGGCTTACTGCCGACCAGATGGCGGAGCTGTTTCAACGCAATAAGTCAACCATTTCAAGACATATAAAGAATATTCTTGACAGTGGAGAATTACAGCGAAATTCAGTTGTTGCAGAAAATGCAACAACTGCTGCCGACGGAAAAAACTACACCGTTTCTTACTATAATCTTGACATGATTATCAGTGTCGGTTATCGTGTCAACTCGCATCGAGGTGTTCAGTTTCGTCAATGGGCAACTCAGGTGCTGAAGGAATATATGATCAAAGGGTTTGCACTGAACGATGACCTGCTGAAAAATGCCGGACATGGAAATTACTTTGATGAACTGCTTGCGAGAATCCGCGACATACGCAGTTCAGAAAAGGTGTTCTACCGTAAGGTTCTTGAAATATACGCCCTCAGTATCGACTATGACCCTCGTACTGAAACAACACAGCAGTTCTTCAAAACAGTGCAGAATAAGATGCACTTTGCGGCTCACGGACACACTGCTGCCGAAGTGATTTACGACAGAGCAAATGCCGAAAACGACTTTATGGGTCTGACTACATGGCGAGGTGCATTGCCGACCAAACAAGAGGCTGAGATTGCGAAAAACTATCTTTCGGAGGAGGAAGTTGATATGNTCAACCGTATTGTCAACCTCTATCTTGACTTTGCCGAACTACAGGCAAAGAGCCATGTGCCGATGTATATGAAAGACTGGATTAAGAAACTTGATGACTTCCTTACGCTATCTGGAAAAGAATTGCTCACACATGNCGGAAGCATATCGGCAGAAGTGGCGAAACTGAAAGCCGATACTGAGTATGAGAAATTCCGCGAACGCACCCAATATCAACTCTCCCCGGTCGAGATCCACTTCATCGAAGCCTTCGAAGCCGAGCAAAAGAAACTCCGAGGAAAGCAATAATGCAGAAAGCGCAGAAAATNCAACCCTAAGATGAATGATTGATTACCTCCCAAGAAACTCCTCGATCTGCACCTACCCACGTCTTATTTATGCAGTCAGAACATAATGTTAAATTAGCATANTATCTTTGAGAATATATCCTTTTAATCTTAAATGATAATTATGCAAACAAAACATAATGTTTGCCAAGCATAATATTTTGTATGGAATTTGTTGATAGGAAAGATGAATATACAAGGCTAAAGGAAGCTCTGAATATGGAGAGACCTTCTATGGTGGTGATAATATCATCGGATTGTCGTAAACAGCATTCCGCAAATAGCTGAACAAAATAAACATGAGGAGGATTGTNANTCNCAATCCTCCTCATATTCATCTTTATACTATGGCCATTTGCCACAAGTAGTTCTTTAATCAATACTCACTCCAAGGGGTGATGGAGATATCGTCAGTCTTCTTATTGATGAAAGCTTTGACGTAGGCTCCGGCCAAGCGTGCGTTTGTGAGCAAGGGGATATTGTGATCGATTGCCCAACGACGGATACGGTAGCCGTTTGTAAGCTCCCTCTTCGTATGGTTCTTCGGGATATTGATGACGAGATCAACCTTGTGCCCGGCGATAAGGTCGAGAACATTATCACCTTCTTCATCCGGCCAACATACAGCTTTTGCCTCTATACCGTTGCTGTTGAGGAATTTCGCAGTTCCTTCAGTGGCATAAATTTTGTAGCCGTTTTCGTCGAGCAGTCGACAAGCCTCCAGCATATCAACNTTACCACGCACGTCGCCCGAACTTACCAACACAGCGTTTTCCGGAACATGATGGCCCACTGAAATCATAGCATTGAGCAATGCCTCATCAAAGTCTTTCCCAAGACATCCTACTTCTCCGGTGGACGACATATCTACGCCCAAAACCGGGTCGGCCTTATGCAGACGGGCAAAAGAGAACTGTGACGCCTTCACACCGATGTAATCAATATCGAATGTGGATGTGTCGACTTTTTCAACTTTCTCCCCAAGCATGATGCGGGTTGCTGTTTCAATAAAGTTCTTCTTGAGCACCTTGCTGACAAACGGGAATGAACGGGAAGCCCGGAGGTTACATTCAATCACCTTGACATAGTTGTCTTTGGCAAGGAACTGGATGTTGAACGGACCGGATATGTTCAGTTCCTTAGCAATCTGCGCACTGATACGTTTGATGCGACGGGCTGTCGCCATATATATCTTCTGTGCCGGGAAGACAAGGGTGGCATCACCTGAATGCACACCTGCGAACTCCACATGCTCGGAAATGGCATATTCCACTATTTCTCCGTTGCGTGCAACTGCATCGAATTCAATCTCCTTGGCATTCTGCATGAACTCGGAAACCACGACAGGATATTCCTTTGACACTTTCGCTGCCTCGGAAAGGAAACGGTGCATCTGCTCGTAATCGTAGCATACGTTCATAGCCGCGCCGGAAAGAACATAGCTCGGACGTATCAGCACGGGGAAGCCTACTTCCTTAACAAATTCATCTATATCCTCAGTGGTCGTCAGCTCCTTCCAACGTGGTTGGTCAATGCCAAGCTGATCGAGCATCGCTGAAAATTTATGACGGTTTTCCGCGCGGTCGATAGAGATTGGTGAAGTGCCCAGGATAGGAACGTGGCGACGGTAAAGCTTCATTGCAAGATTATTCGGAATCTGGCCGCCGACACTGACAATCACCCCACGCGGAGTCTCAAGGTCAAGAATGTCAAGAACACGTTCGAAGCTGAGCTCATCGAAATAGAGACGGTCACACATATCATAGTCCGTTGAGACTGTCTCAGGATTGTAGTTGATCATTATCGACTTGTAGCCAAGCTTACGGCAAGTGTTTGCAGCATTCACCGAACACCAGTCGAACTCAACCGAGCTGCCGATTCTATATGCACCGGAACCAAGCACCACAATATTATTCCCTGCGTTCATATCGTAAGGGATAGCATTCTCTTCCGCGCCGTATGTAACGTAGAGATAATTGGTAAGCTCAGGATATTCTGATGCCACTGTGTTGATGCGACGAACCGCGGGAACCACATCCATGCTCTTGCGATGATTGCGCACGCGAAGAATCTCCTGCTCCATATTCCCCTGTGGGTTCTCCACAAAACGGGCAATCTGGAAATCGGAGAAACCGAGACGCTTAGCCTCCTTCATGACATCTTTCGGAAGATCCTCAATCTTGTCATAGCCGCTGAGAACATTCTTATAATCTACAATATTCTTCAGACGCTCAATAAACCATTTATCGATTTTGGTAAGTTCTTCGATGCGATCTATTGAATAACCCTCTTCGAGAGCCTGCGCTATAGCAAAGATACGAGTGTCGGTAGGGTGAGACAAAGCCTTGTCAAGGTCGTCGAATTTGAGGTCATTATTACCGACAAATCCGTGCATTCCCTGACCAATCATGCGGAGACCTTTCTGAATTATCTCCTCGAAGCTTTTGCCTATTGACATAATCTCTCCCACAGACTTCATGGATGAGCCGATCTCACGGTCTACACCCACAAACTTGCTGAGGTCCCAACGAGGGATTTTCACTATCATATAATCCACCGATGGTGCAACGTAAGCTGAGTTGGGTGTCCCCATCTCCCCTATCTGGTCAAGAGTATATCCGAGGGCAAGTTTGGCAGCCACGAATGCCAGAGGGTAACCTGATGCCTTTGATGCGAGAGCTGACGAACGGCTTAGACGAGCGTTTATCTCGATGATTCGATAATCATTAGTCTCTGCATTGAAGGCATACTGTATGTTGCATTCTCCTACGATTCCTATATGGCGCACCACTTTGGTGGCTATATCCTGAAGCATCTTGATCTGCTCTTCAGAAAGGGATACGATGGGAGCTACGACAATCGATTCACCTGTGTGGATTCCAAGGGGGTCGAAATTCTCCATCGGAACGACAGTGAAGCAATGATCGTTAGCATCTCTTATGACCTCAAACTCAATCTCTTTCCATCCCTTGAGAGATTCTTCCACAAGAATTTGCTTGGAATATGCAAGTGCGCTTTCGCAGTGGCGTTTGAATTCCTCGTCATTAGTGCAGATGCCGCTTCCGAGGCCTCCCAAAGCGTAGCCGGAGCGCACCATCACCGGATATCCTATTCGGTGTGCTACCTCAAGGGCGTCTTCCACACTCTCCACAGCCTGAGACACCGGTGTCTTGACATCAATCTCGTTCAGCTTCTTAACGAAGAGGTCTCGGTCTTCTGTAATCATGATTGCCTCTACGGAAGTGCCGAGCACCTTCACGCCATATTTGTCCAGGGTGCCGTTGAGATAAAGCTCTGTGCCGCAGTTAAGGGCAGTCTGTCCGCCAAAAGCGAGCAAGATACCGTCAGGACGCTCCTTCTTTATGACTTCCTCTACAAAATGAGGAGTAACCGGCAGGAAATAAACCTGATCGGCCACTCCTTCAGAAGTCTGGATAGTAGCGATATTGGGATTGATTAACACGGTGGAAATACCCTCCTCCCGCAGGGCTTTCAAAGCCTGCGAACCGGAGTAGTCAAATTCGCCCGCCTGTCCGATTTTCAACGCACCGGAGCCGAGCAGCAAAACCTTTTTCATAATGTACTTCAGTAATATATGACGCGGGTTAAGTCACGCCTTAAACATTTTGCCTGCAAAATTAGCAAATTAAGCTAATATAAGCAAGAATCAGAGGGTGTATCTGGTAAAAAATTATCAGAAGGAGAAAAGACCCATACCCCTCAGTATTTTTTTACACCATGCGGAATCTTCAGCCACATAGGTATTCGTATATCTCTTGATTTCATCCAACTGACGGGGAGCAAGCTTATAACATCCTATTTTACCCGGGACTTCCTTTTTCTTCAGACTCTTCCGGATTTCATATTCTGCCTTGAACCGATCTGCCACCTCCACTTCAAACAGCATCCCGGTCTTGTCGGAATCAGACAGTCTGCCGAATTTCAGTTTATGGAAAGGTCCGTTCTTGTACACCTTTACAAATCCTTTCGCCGACTCCTCCACCACTTTGGCAATCTCCTCCTCGATACGTGTATGAAATTTATCAAGGTCGGCCTCCTCTCCGGCTCCTGTCCCCTCCTCTGTCCGGAATTCATCCCAGAGCAGACGGAAACATTTCAAAGTGGCTTCTGTGTCGGCGCTTGCCGAATGGGCTTCATCTTCTGAGAAGTCAAGCCCGAGATTATTCGAACATACCAATAACGAGGGAATTGAAAAAGGACTCATGTCCTCTTTTCGTCCTCTCATATACCAATACATATCTTTCACATCCAGCACCCGGCACTCGTCAAGACCTCCTACTTCCGAACGCCTCAAGACCCTCAGATCATTCCCGAGTGCAAATCCTGTGAGTGCGTAAGCCTCCCCAAGCAGCTTCTCCACCTCTTTACGTCTTTCTCGAAAATGCGGTTTATCAGCCACCATTTCCGGGGTGATATGATGGATATCCGTGCGCCAATCCTTAATATTCTCGGGACGATAGAATTCATGATACACTTCCTCCCCTTCAAGATTGAAGACGGAGAGTTCAAGCAATTCTTCGTTTTCAGTAAATTCAGCGTCAAGGCAATATATTTTCATATCTTTTCGGAAATTTAGATATCAAATCGTTCGAGAGCTTTCACCACATAGGCATCAGCGCCGCTGTCTTTAAGGCTCGCCTTAAGTTCTGTGGCAAAAGGTAGTTTCCGCAAAAGACGGAAAGTGAGTATGTCTCCCTCCTCCTGATTCTTTACTGACATTGCAAGTGTCTTAGCTCGAGTTAGGTCAACTTCCTCAATCGGGAAAAGATAACATGCCAGCAGACGAGACTCCCTTACTTCTGCATCATCCCAAAGAGCGCATGCCAACTGCATCGATGGGGTTAGCGAACGGGCTATTTCCGTAAGTTGGGGAAGCTGCAACCCGAAAATCACCTTATAATCATATCCGGCCTTGCGCAGAGCGTCTGCGACAATGCCGTTTCTAAATGCCATGAATTGATGTTTGATTCCTTTCAACATATATTTTCTGTTATTTCATTTCCCATACAAGATGACGGAGGGCTGCCACCGGATTGACAATAAGCATCCTTGGTCCTACGTATCTCATGACCATCTTTACCCTCTCCTTATAGATAGGAGCATAACAATGAATCTCGCATTTCCTGCAACTTCTCTTTTTCTCTCCTTTCGGACAGCGCTCAATTCGTTGCAGGGAATAGTCAAGGAGTCGGCCACACTCCTCACACAGCTCTTGTGTCGTGGAATGATGCCGCCGGCAGTATAATTCTACCATCTGCCTCATCACTTTTTTCTCTCTTTCTATCCGTTTCACCGTCTATCTACCTATTTTCCCTTCTTCTGGAGCCTGAAGGATTTAACTCCGTGAAATTACAAAAATAAATCCATATCCGCAAGTTTACGCATTTTCACTTTCCGGCGAAGCTGTTTCAAAAACCGATATTTCAAAAGCATCTTCTGAGTCTAATTTAAGACCCCTATCACGACTCCTGATTAAACATACCTTTCTTTTTNCCGACGGGTGGCTCGAGAAGAGTGATGCGNAAGACAGCGGTCCGGTCGAGGCTTCTGGAGATAGCCTCATCAAAATGGTCCATGTTTTTGGGAAGGAATCTCTCACACAACAGTCGGAGAGCTTCGATTTTCTCCCCCTTGTCCTCGACAGGCTCACATCGCCCTATCGCTATTGCGGAGTTGAAATATTCGGTGAAGTTGCATTTCTCCTCTTCGAATTTTGGAGTGCATCTGCTTACGGCTGAAAGACTGACTATCGGATTATGCTTAATACAGTCTATTTTCTCCCCTTCATAGGCGCAATGGAAATAAAAGATATCCTCCGCCCCCTTTCTGACAAGNGAAAGAGGAAGGCCATAAGGAGTATTGTCCGGGCGTAACATACTGACTGTTACATACGGAGCTTTTTCAAACACTTTCATCGCCCAATCCGCATCCATACAGCGGGCGGCTTTTCTCATCGGTCTCATATTTGAGTCGGTTAATAGTTATGGAATAATAACGAGACTTTAGACGCTAATATTTGATTGGTTTCTTGGCGGAGACGGAATTTTTCATTATATTTGCGCCATAACTGTCAATTGAAAATATACAATGAAAAAGTATAATATCGCTGTGGCGGGCACCGGTTACGTCGGATTATCGATCGCGACTTTGCTGGCTCAGCATAACCATGTCACCGCTGTAGATGTGATTCCTGAGAAAGTTGAGAAAATCAACAACAGGATTTCCCCTATCCAGGATGACTACATAGAGACTTATCTCGCGGAAAAGGATCTTGACCTCACAGCCACTCTCGACGGAGCCGCAGCATACGCTGACGCGGATTTTGTCGTTATAGCTGCTCCGACCAACTATGACTCCCAGACAAATTATTTCGACACNCACCATATCGAAGATGTGATAGATCTTGTCCTTTCCGTTAATCCGGAGGCTGTCATGGTGATAAAGTCTACTATCCCTGTCGGCTACTGTCGTTCTTTATACGCTAAATATGCGGCCAAAGGAGTGAAACGTTTCAACCTTCTCTTCTTCCCGGAGTTCTTGCGTGAGAGCAAGGCGCTTTACGACAACCTTTACCCTTCTCGCATTATTGCGGGTGTGCCGAAACTGATTTCCGATCCCCGTTTCTCAGAGGAGAACGAGGCGATACGCAAAGTTGCCGATGTTGATTTTCTCGACAAGGAGGCCCACATTTTCGCCGACCTTCTCCGTCAAGGAGCAGAGAAAAAAGATATAGAGGTGCTATATATGGGAATGAAGGAGGCTGAGGCGGTGAAACTCTTCGCAAACACCTATCTTGCCCTCAGAGTCAGCTACTTCAACGAGCTTGACACATATGCGGAAGTTAAAGGTCTCGATTCNAAAGCCATCATCGAGGGTGTAGGCCTTGATCCCAGAATCGGCTCACACTACAATAACCCCTCTTTCGGCTACGGCGGATACTGCTTGCCCAAAGACACAAAGCAGNTGCTCGCAAATTATGCCCATGTACCTCAGAACATGATGAGTGCCATCGTGGAAAGCAACCGCACACGCAAGGATTTCATAGCCGACCAGGTGCTTCGTCTTGCCGGATGGTATGGCTACAGCGAGCATAACGCCTATCAGAAAAGTGAGACAAGTCCGTGCGTNATAGGAGTCTATCGCCTCACCATGAAATCAAATTCGGATAATTTCCGTCAGTCGTCGATTCANGGNGTCATGAAGCGNATCAAAGCCAAGGGCGCGGAAGTGATTATCTACGAACCCACGCTTGAAGACGGCTCTACTTTCTTCGGGTCTCGTGTCGTCAACGATATTGAGAAATTCAAGGCTCAGTCAAGTGCGATTGTNGCTAACCGTTATGANTCTTGTCTCGATGATGTGGAAGAGAAAGTCTATACCCGCGATATTTTCAGAAGAGATTAACCCAATACTTACGTAACAAAATGAAAGGAATAGTACTTGCCGGGGGGTCCGGTACCCGTCTTTACCCCATTACTAAAGGTGTATCAAAACAGATGCTTCCGGTGTTTGATAANCCAATGGTCTATTATCCCATTTCCACTCTCATGCTTGCCGGGATTAGGGATATCCTGATTATCTCCACTCCTACCGACCTTCCGGGGTTCAAACGTCTTCTCGGAGACGGCTCCGATTATGGCGTCAATTTCTCTTATGCCGAACAGCCTTCCCCCGACGGTCTGGCTCAGGCCTTTATCATAGGAAAGGATTTTATTGGGGATGATTCTGCATGCCTGGTTTTAGGCGACAACATTTTCCATGGAGCNGGTTTCTCTTCCATACTGAAGGAGGCTGTGGAAAATGCTGAGAAAGAAGGNAAAGCTACCGTATTCGGATATTGGGTCAACGACCCTGAAAGATATGGGGTGGCTGAATTTGACAAGGATGGCAACTGTCTTTCAATCGAGGAAAAACCGGACCATCCGAAGAGCAATTTCGCTGTGGTGGGTCTCTATTTCTATCCGAATAAAGTGGTCGATGTGNCTGCNACAATCAAACCCTCAGCAAGAGGCGAACTTGAAATAACCACCGTCAATCAGGAATTCCTCAAGGATGGGGAACTCAAGGTGAAAACGCTCCCCCGCGGGTTTGCCTGGCTTGACACCGGCACTCACGACTCCCTGGCGGAAGCCTCGATTTATGTGGAGGTGCTTGAAAAACGTCAGGGCCTAAAAATTGCCTGTCTGGAAGGAATCGCCTACCGACAGGGGTGGATCGACAAAGAAAAAATGCTCGAGGTTGCCAAGCCGATGCTTAAAAACCAATACGGGCANTATCTCCTTAAAGTGGTGGAAGAGATGGAGCGTACCGACTCCCCGAATCTCGACTGATATGTGGTTGGANTGGGTTTTAGGTTAAACAATAAAACTATTTCAGTTTTTCATCTTGAGAAAAATGAATGTAATAAAGACAGATATTGAGGGAGTCGTTATTCTCGAACCACGTGTGTTCAATGATTCCCGTGGATACTTCTTCGAGAGCTATAACAAGAAAACTTTCGATTCCGAAGTCTGCCCCNTTGAGTTCGTTCAGGATAATGAATCCTGTTCTTCGCGTGGCGTTATGCGCGGGCTGCATTTCCAGCGCCCTCCACATGCCCAGGCAAAACTCGTNCGTTGTGTCAGGGGTGCCGTGCTCGACGTGGCTGTTGATATCCGTAAGGGTTCACCCACTTTCGGAAAATACGTCTCATGCCTNCTGACCGAGGAAAACCACAGACAATTTTTTATTCCNCGTGGTTTCGCACATGGCTTTGCCGTCATTTCTGATACTGCCNTCTTCCAGTATAAATGCGATAACTATTACGCTCCTGAAGCTGATGGGGGAATATCTATCCTTGATCCTTCTCTCGGAATCGACTGGGGCTTTCCTTTTGAGGAGGCCATTCTCTCTGATAAGGACAGGAAACACCCTCTCCTGAAAGATTTCGATTCCCCTTTCATATTTGATTCAGACTTAAAATGACTTCTTCACCAACACTCAATGATATAATGGAGAACAAATTGAGAATATTAGTGACGGGTGCTGACGGACAGCTCGGAAATTGCATCCGGAAAGCTGCACAATCCTCATCCGACGAATATATATTCACTGATGTCGATGACCTTGACATAACAGACAAGGAGGCGGTTGACCTCTGNATCCGCTGCAACAATTTCGATGTGATTGTAAACTGCGCGGCTTACACTAATGTCGANAAGGCTGAGGAGCAGCAGGCGTTTGCNGAAAAACTTAATGCTGAGGCAGTGAGGAATCTTGCNGAGGCAGCAAAGAAATATGGGGTGACACTCATACATGTCTCCACAGACTATGTTTTCGGAGGCTCTCTCGGCAATACTCCGCGCACTGAGGAGGAGCCGGTCAATCCCACCGGTGTCTACGGTGTCACGAAACTACATGGTGAGGAGGCTGTAAGGGAAAGCGGGTGCAATGCTCTGATTTTCCGCACTGCTTGGCTATATTCCGAATATGGAAAGAATTTCGTGAAGACAATGTTAAATCTGACATCCTCCAAGCCGGAGCTGAAAGTCGTGTTCGACCAGGTTGGCACTCCGACCTACGCGCAGGATCTTGCCGATACCATTGTGGGTATTATCTCTTCACGTATGTTCAGGAATCATCCGGGAATTTATCATTATTCCAACGAAGGGGTATGCTCCTGGTTTGACTTCACTAAGGCGATTGCTGAAATTGCCGGTAACAATGATTGCGATGTGAAACCATGCCATAGCGATGAGTTCCCCTCCCCTGTCGTTCGCCCCTCCTATTCTGTCCTTGACAAGACCAAGGTGAAGACAACGTTCGATATTGAGGTTCCCTATTGGACCGATTCTCTTAAAAAATGTATCAAAAATTTGAAAGAAAATGAAGCGTAATATATTGATAACAGGTGGTGCGGGGTTTATCGGTAGCCACGTCGTGCGCCTGTTCGTAAATAAATATCCGGATTATAATATCGTCAATCTTGACAAACTGACATACGCCGGAAACCTGGCTAATCTCAAGGATATCGAAGACAAACC
>JAAVDJ010000007.1 GCA_014801875.1 Bacteroides sp.
AATTATTGCCTTGTGGTGTAATGGTAGCACACCGGATTCTGGTTCCGTTTGTGAGAGTTCGAGTCTTTCCAAGGCAACTAAATAATCAAACACTTCAATAGAGAAGTTATCCTGCCTTGTGGTGTAATGGTAGCACACCGGATTCTGGTTCCGTTTGTGAGAGTTCGAGTCTTTCCAAGGCAACTAAATAATCAAGCACTTCAATAGAGAAGTTGTCCTGCCTTGTGGTGTAATGGTAGCACACCGGATTCTGGTTCCGTTTGTGAGAGTTCGAGTCTTTCCAAGGCAACTGAAGCAGTCTAATTTTAGACTGCTTTTTTTATGACTTGAGCATCATATTATCTAACTATTGTATGCTCGTCGACCGCCCAGAGTTGTGAGAGGAGAGAAAACAAAAAATAAATCTGCCTCCAACCTGCTGATTTATCAAAATCATGTTGTAAAACATATATATTTGTTTGGACACCTGAAAAAACTTGTCTAACTTTGCTGGCGAAAAGATTTTTATCTTTTTATTAAGATTCNTTCTCAAGGAAATCTTAATGTTAACACGAACTTTNCAAACATTAACAGCATCACTAATGTATATCCCTAAATTTAGACCGTTATCAGTTCCCAGTCTCTGGCTCATGGGGATGTGTCTCATGGGCTGCTCTTCTGAAGGAATAGGGACAGAGCCNGTTCCTGAAAACCCGGCAGCACGAACAGTAANTCTTAAGTTCGCACTTGGCGCAAATGCCTTTACTAAAGCCGATGATAATTCAGGAAATGCTGTAGAGAAACTAACCCTCTCTTTTTATCACAGCAATGGCGATTCTCCCCTATTTCTTCAGAATGTAGAGGCCACAGCCTCTACAACCTCTGGAAAAACTTTCTATGAAGTATCCCTTGATGTTATTCCNGGAAAAGAACCTGATATGGTTATTGCTTTTGCAAATGTCAGCAAAAACGATCTTCCGACCAATCACAATGATTTATTNAACACGAAAGTAGACAATGTCAATTCAGGTGAGAATCTGATTATGACAACGCCACGGTATTTCTCCTCAAATAATGAGGATATATTTTACCAAACCTTCGATTACACAAGCAATGAAACAATTGAGCTTGAGGTAGAACGAATAGCAGCCAAAGTCTCTGTCTCCATCTCCTCCGATTCTAAAAAATTCACAGATGTAGATGCAAAAAATTCCGAAGGAAATAGTATCCAGCTTAAATTAGATTTGGATTNGTGGGGTATTACAGCTACTGATAAACAAACATTCCTTATCCGTAATGTAGGGTCTTACGATGAAATGAATAATATCTTTAATGGTTGGAGCGATTGGAATAATCCTAATAAAAAGGAATTAAACTGGGCTATGTCCGTGAATTATGAATTCACAAACCAACCTTACTTACTGAGCGTTTCTGAGGCGAACATACCTTTCGNCATGAATTGTTTTTCTCACGAATCAACAAGGAATTTTGGTAAAGATAAATCTACTAACGATAGACCATCCGTTGTCCTTTTAGGTCATTATTCCCGGTCAGACAAAGACGGAAGGGAAAACTTCTTCAACTACAAATCCTATATTTATACCGAGGAGGAACTGACTAATATCTTGNTGGCTAAGGCAGCTAATGCCTTGAAATCTTCCACTGATGATATCAAAGGGTATTTNAAATTATCATATGATAAAAACAGTCCCTTGGTTTCCATTCAGGCTGCAGAGNACTTCCCTTTATCAGGTTATAAAGATAAGGAAGGTAATGAAATCGCGGACATTAAAACATTAAATGGCCTCCTTCTCGANGCATGTGGAATGGCNGAAATGTATAAGGATGGTAAATGTTACTTCATCGTTCCAATTGAACATGCCACCAACGGAACGCAGAAGATATATGGTCTTGTCAGAAATCATTTCTATAATCTCTCAATAAAGGAAATCTCAGGATTAGGNAGAGGAATCGCAGATGATGACCAAATTTTAGGAGAAATTCCNCCGATTGATGACAGTCATGATGAATGCAATATAAAATTCACACTAACAGTAAGAGACTGGACCAACCATTATCAAGACATAAATATTACACCTGCAGATAAATAATCAGAGCTTTATAATTGATATATATCCGAAGAGGAGTCGCCCGCATAAAGGGCGGCCCCTCTTTTTCATATTCTATAAATATTTTTTATCACAATATACTCAAGTTGAAAAACGTTATATAAATTTACAGTACCCGTATCTTTTCGGGTCATTACTAAAAATAGCATTTGTAAACTCTTTTTTATATGAGTGAAAAATACATAGAAGTAAAGGGAGCCAGGGTTAACAATCTCAAGAACATCGATGTCTCAATACCACTTAATAAATTTATTGTTGTGACAGGTGTTAGTGGTTCNGGGAAATCCTCATTAGCCTTTGACACTCTTTACGCAGAAGGACAACGGAGATATGTGGAGAGTCTATCCGCATACGCCCGNCANTTTCTCGGGAGAATGGCAAAACCTGAATGTGATTACATAAAAGGTCTTCCCCCAGCCATTGCAATAGAACAAAAGGTTAATACCCGAAATCCACGTAGTACCGTCGGCACCTCTACTGAGATTTATGACTATCTTCGTATGCTCTTCGCAAGGATTGGACATACTTTCTCTCCTATTTCAGGNGAAGAGGTAAAAAAGCATTCAATAGATGACATTGTCGCCNGGATAATGGAATACCCCACAGGTACAAGAATAGCTGTCTTATCACAGATTTATATTCCGGAGGGACGAGATTTCAAACAACAACTTGAGGTTTTCATGAAGGAAGGCTTCTCAAGATTAGAAAAAGATGGTGAATTTATCGATATTTCAGAAATACTTGACTCCTCTCAAGATCTAAATCCGGGAGAATTTCATCTTCTAATTGACCGTCTTTCTGTTTCATCAGACAAAGATGAGGAATCCCGTCTTGCCGATTCGATTGAAACCGCATATTTTGAAGGTCGTGATGAATGCATNATAAAAATATGGGAAACAGATGGAATCAAGGATTTAATCTTTTCCAAACGCTTTGTNGCTGATGGNATGGAATTCCGGGAGCCAAACGACCTTATGTTTAATTTCAATAATCCTTATGGAGCGTGTCCGGAATGTGAAGGGTTTGGTAAGGTTATGGGAATCAGTGAAGACCTCGTTATTCCCGATAAAAGTTTATCTATATATGAAGACGCTGTCGTATGCTGGCGTGGAGAAAAGATGAGTGAATGGAAAAGGGAATTCATTCGATTNGCTTCNAAGAATAAATTTCCAATCCATACACCCTATTCAGATCTGACAGATAAGCAAAAACATTTCCTGTGGCATGGAGAGGGCGATTGGGAAGGTATTGACGGNTTTTTCAGATGGATTGATGAGAATCAATATAAAATCCAGTATCGNGTAATGAAAGCNCGTTACAGAGGTAAAACACTCTGTCCGGTATGTCATGGNTCCCGTCTACACAAGGATGTCGAATATATCAAAATTGACGGGCATACAATCACAGATATGGTNAAAATGCCAGTGTCTGAATTAAAGGACGTGTTCAAGAATCTNAACCTCTCTGAAGNGGATAGAAGGATTGCCAGCCGTCTTCTTACGGAAATTACCAATCGAATCGATTTCCTTAACGATGTNGGNCTCGGATACCTTACTCTTGATCGGTTATCCTCTACTCTTTCAGGTGGAGAAAGTCAACGTATCAATCTCGCTACTTCATTAGGTTCTTCTCTCGTCGGCTCTCTTTATATTCTTGACGAACCGAGTATTGGTCTTCATTCAAGAGATACNCAACGATTAATATCTGTCCTTAGGAATCTGCAACAGATAGGAAATACAGTCCTTGTCGTAGAGCANGACGAGGAAATAATGCTTGCTGCCGATGAAATAATCGATATAGGTAAAGATGCCGGCAGATTGGGAGGAGAACTCATCTACCAAGGGAATCTCGCCCAAACATTGTCATCAGATGACCCTTCAGAATCATACACTGTAGAATATCTTCGGGGTGTTCGGTCTATAGATTACNCTGCAAGAAGACGGCCATGGAAGAAGTATATCGAGATAAAAGGTGCGCAAGAAAACAACCTGAAGAATATTGACGTGAAATTTCCTCTTGGAATCATGTCGGTTGTTACCGGAGTCAGTGGTTCAGGAAAATCTACTCTTGTAAAGGAAATTCTTTATAAGGCAGTAGCNCGATATGTTGGAGAAGCNGTAGATGCACCNGGCTCACACAAAAAATTGCAAGGTGATCTGAAAGAAATCAAAGCTGTTGAGTTTGTCGATCAGAATCCGATTGGCACATCTTCACGTTCTAATCCGGCTACTTATCTCAAAGCATTTGACGAAATAAGAAAACTCTTCAGCGAACAACAACTTGCNAAGCAGATGGGATTCACGCCCGGTTATTTCTCTTTCAATTCGGAAGGAGGAAGATGTGAGGAGTGCAAGGGAGAAGGAACTATCACNATTCCTATGCAATTTATGGCAGATATCCAGNTTCCTTGTGAAGTTTGCAACGGGAAACGATACAAAAANGAAGTGCTGGATGTTGAGTATCGAGGGAAGAATATTTTTGATTTTCTTGAGATGACAATAAACCAAACCATTGAATTTCTTTCCGAGTCGCCCGGCTTNACTGAGAAAAAAATTATCAAAAGGCTNCANCCCTTAAAGGATGTNGGACTGGGTTACATCAAACTTGGACAAAGTTCATCAACCCTCTCCGGAGGTGAAAACCAANGAGTGAAACTGGCATACTTCATCGCACAGGAAAGAAGTGAGCACACTCTTTTTATTTTTGACGAACCAACAACCGGTCTTCATTTCCACGACATAGCAACATTGCTGAAATCNTTAGAAACGTTGATTGAGAAGGGACATTCAGTAGTCATAATCGAGCATAATATGGATGTCATAAAATCTGCCGACTGGATTATTGATATTGGTCCTGAAGGTGGAGAAAAGGGAGGAGAAATAGTGGCTCAGGGCACACCGGAAGAAATTGCTAATTGCGATCGTTCGTATACTGCACATTTTTTAAGAGATAAATTGTCTAAAAACAAGTAATATTGAAATAAGGATATGAGAAGATGTCTTACAACACCTCTTATCGGAGTAGTTGTAGTAATAACAACTCTTGCAAGCTGNAGAAGAGAGGAAAATAAAAGCCTTGCGGACACCTCTGAATTGCTGTTCCAAAANAGNGAGCAATTGATTAGAGTCTATATTGATAGCATAAAAAACGCCAAAGATTCTTTGGCGTTATACTCTATCATTAAAAATTTCGACGGAAAAATCACCAATCTTAATTATGAATTTCCCCCGGATGCTGATTTGGCAATGTCGGAAGAAGAGAACGACTCACTCATAACCCTGTATAAGAAACTTGAAGCCATTAAAGCTCACCAAGATTCTATCGTGATGAATAAAATTTTAACAGACAGCCTCAATACTACTGAAAAAGACAGCACNCTCATTTCCGCAACAACTGCATCTCACATTCCGAGCAATTGAATCTCAATTCAAACTGATGACTCCCATTTTTTAAAGTCAAGGGTTCTTTTAAAGATGAGCCCTTGACTTTCTTGCATAAGCCTAACTCACGAAGAATACAATGNCTGGTGGTCATAACCACTGTTCCCTCCTTAACCTGTTTAGGATTCAATTCAAGNGCATTTTCTATAGTCTTTGCACCATGATCCATATAAAACTGTCTGGACAANGAATTGGATACATTTTCAGCATAACTCAAATNNTGAATAGGATAAATAGCNTCTCTACTCTCTATTCTTCTTTTTGCAAACTGATATGTGGTTTTATTAGCCATATCCAGCGCTTCAATCANTTGTCGTCGCAACTTTGAAATTTCTGAACGTGGGATAAATGTAAAAGGATCGAGTTTTGTGTCATAATTTCTTAAGGAATAAATTGAATTCCCTAATTTGCCGAATTCTCCCTGATAATCCATTTTTTGACTCGCCCTTTCTATCTGAACGTTCCAGGGCAATCTTACTNTGACCCCTCGTTCGTCTGTCGCAGTCACCCCGACGTTATCCACTGATACATCCAATGCCACTTTTCTTTTAGCAGTGGACTTATCCAACAACTTTTTCCATTCAATGTCTTGTGTGCGGTGAATGACCGTATTCTTCGGAATTCTTATCTTTCTTGCAGGAATAATGATGCCATTGTTTACCTTATTGANATTGACACCTTGATAAGAACCATGTTCATCAAAAAAACTTATCCCGTCCCCGTTATGGAGAACTCCTATATCGGTAATAATCTCCCCTTGTGATTTAGGCGTGTCTAANGATGCTATTGACAAAGGACGTCTTTCCTTTAGAAAATAGTGGGTGAATCCGCGATTAAAGCTTTTTTCAGGCAAAGGACTAAAATTCCGTTCAGATCTACCAAAAGAGTTTCTCATATATTCCTCAGAATTNTGCTCTACAAAATTCTGTAATATGCGGTCGTAGTGAGAAGTAATATTCTTGACATACCCTACCTCCTTCAATCTTCCTTCAATCTTAAATGAACTTACTCCTGCCTTTATCAAATNCGGAATAAAATTTGAAGCATTAAAATCTTTGAGAGAAAGGAGATGCTTTTGTGAAACAAGAATCTTTCCATTTCTATCAGAAAGTGTATATGGCAATCTGCACAATTGAGCNCATTCTCCTCTGTTAGCACTTCTTCCATTCTCCACACAGCTTGCTTGACATTTACCTGAATAACTCACGCATAATGCACCATGTACAAAACACTCTACAGGAATGTCTACAGTTTCCGTCACAGCCATAATCTCCGGGATTGTAAGCTCTCTTGCAAGCACTAATTGGGAAAATCCTACGTCCTGAAGAAATTTTGCCTTTTCCGGAGTCCTTATATCACATTGTGTGCTCGCATGCAAAGCTATTGGAGGCAAATCAAGCCGAAGTAATGCCATATCCTGTACGATCAGTGCATCAACTCCTATTCTATAAAGGCTTCGGCATAATCTCTCCACATCTTTCAATTCATCTTCATATAAGATTGTATTGACTGTAACATATACTTTAGCACGAAATTGATGTGCAAAATCAACTACACAGGCAATGTCCTCTAATGAGTTGCCTGCATTTTTCCGAGCGCCATAATTACTGGCGCCAATATAGACGGCATCTGCCCCATGAAGAATTGCTTCCTTTGCAACTTCTGCATTCGCTGCCGGTGCTAAAAGTTCAAGTTCTTTCTTTTTATTTCTTTTCATCTTTCATTTCTGCCTTCATACCAATTAACGTAAGCTTGACAGATTTTGGTATATGCGCCGGATGTAGGATAATTCCCGGAAAAACACCAGTCACCTGTATGATCAGGAATAGCTATTCTCAATTCATCCATTGTTGTGAAAATAACTTTGACTTTAGCCCTGCAATCTTCAGGAGTTACCATATCAGACACCTCTTTGGAAATCTCTTCCTCTGTGCAATTACTATAGACAAGCCGTACAAAATTCTTAGTTCGCTGTTGGCCTGCTAAAGAAAGTTTACATTGACGATAGATTTCATCAAGAATCTCACTCTTTCCCTTGCGTCTGATAAGTTCAACGGCTGCCCGGAAAACAATTAATTCCCCAAGTCGAGACATATCGATTCCATAAAAATCGGGATAACGAACCTGTGGTGAGCATGACATAACTATTATTTCATCCACATCATATGAATCAAGCAATGAAAGTACTGACGACTTCAAGGTAGTNCCCCTTACAATACTGTCATCCACGATAGCTATTCTCTTCATCCCTGCCGGTAATGTTTCAATTACCTTCCGGTATGTCTTCTCTACGAGTTCTTCTCTACTTTTCTCTGTAGAAATGAANGTCCTTAAAGCCTTCCCCTTCTCTATTGTTCTTCCAAAGTTGACCTCATTTCCCGCTTTGTTTTTCAAAATGTGGGGAAGATTCTTTTTCTGCGAAGCCCCAATCAACATATTTGGAGTTACAGGAAGTTTCAAATCAGCGAAATAAGCCACTATNCCCATAAAGGAAGATCTTGCGGAAGCTGGAACAAATGAGAAAAATGTATCTGTTTCTTTAATCCCCATTTGATTCTTGAGTCGTTGAGCAAGTAGGCTACCAAGTCTTTCCCTTTCAAGTGTTATTTCATTTCCGTCGGCTCTTGAGAAATATATTCTCTCAAAAACACATTCTCGTATCGTTTTTTCTTCTATAACACGATGGAAAGATAATCGCCCCCTGATATCCACTTTTAACATTACACCCGGCCGAATCTGATAAATCTCCTCCGGCTTGACACCCGCGCATANTTCTATAGCGGATTTTTCACTTGCCACAATCACTTTCTCTTCGTCCGCATACCAAAAGGCCGGTCTAATCCCATGCGCATCCCTTACAGCCCATAAATCGCCCATAGTCGAAATACCGCAGATCACAAAACCTCCGTCCCAAANGGGGGAAACCTTTTCAAGAACNTCTTCAATCGGACTAACCCGATTCTCCTCCTTCTTCCATACGTATCTCGAAATATCGTGAAGAAGAACTTTGGTATCGCACTCTGCATCCACCGTAATCCCTTCCTTTTGTAAATTGGCGGCCAANGCAAAGGAATTTATCAGATGAAAGTTGCCACATATCATTATCGATTCTCCATTCTGCTCATTNGTATAAATAAATGGATGAAGATATTCTTCCCCTATTTTTCCCGTAGTGCTGTATCTGACATGCCCAAGCATNAGATTACCATAGAACGGATTGACATTAGAACCCCACTCTCTTTCAAAAGCTATCTCGTTGTCAATCGTCTCGGCCATTCTTTCGACAGCAGAACTCCNCTCCTTNTTAATCTGGAAAACATTCCTTTCACTGTCTTTTATATTGATNCATCCAATTCCGGCTCCATCNTGCCCTCTATTGTATTCCCTTATAAGGAGTTTTTCCAAAAGATGCAGTCCGTAATAAGAATCTCCGTATCTTTCTTCATAATGTTCNTTGGATTTCAACAGTCTGACCATTGCGATCCCACATTCATGTTTTATAAAATCCATTTTTCTGTTTAATCATTAGTACTACAAAAAGGAGGCGGGTTCGTAAAACCGATTAATCGGCTTTACGAACCCGCTCGTTATTTTTTGAAGAACCTGTCGATATTGCGTTTGTCTTCACGCTCTTTTATCGATTGGCGCTTATCGTATTGTTTTTTNCCCTTACCTATTCCAATTACAAGCTTTGCGTAACCCTTATCATTTATAAACACCCTGAGAGGCACGATAGTGAAGCCNGCGTCTGACGATTGCTTCTCAAGCTTTGCTATCTCTTTCTTTGAAAGCAGAAGCTTACGATCCCGGCGGGCTTGNTGATTGTTATATGAGCCGTAAAAATATTCAGATATATGCATCCCTTTGACCCATACTTCTCCTTTCTCCACGAGGCAATANCTATCTGTTAGACTGGCCTTTCCATCCCTGATTGATTTAATCTCGGTCCCGGTGAGNACCATNCCAGCCGTAAACGTATCGCCTATTTCATAATTGAAATGGGCTTTTTTATTTTTTATGTTTATTTTGTCTCCTTTCATTTTATCAATTGTTAATCATACCAATCAACTTAGATNAGGCAAGAGTTTACCCAGCATCCAGTCAATCACCATCGGAACACCTATCACTATTAAGCAGAGAATGCCGGTGCATGTTATTTGCCTGTTCTCAGGNAAAACAAAAAATCTCGTTGCTTTACATATGATGTAGACNGTCCACAAAGGCAAGAAAATCANTATAGCCCACAACATCGGAAACAACATGGTCAANGAATAGAACAGACAAAGAGTNGAAAGACTCATTAACACAAACACCTTGCCGAATGAAGAATCCAATGAAATTGTAGTCACTNTTGGCATAACGNTTCTAAGCATGAGAATGATGATGAAATAACCGAAGAAAAATGATACAAAATCAATNACTGCATCTTCTACTGCCAAAGCGAGAGTAACTCTTGCCGAATAAAAATACTCTGCAAAACAGCTTANAGCAAGAAANGTCACCATAGGGACAAAACAACCTCTCTGCATCTGTTCCGGAGTNACTTTATTACGACGGACNCTCTTCCATCCTTCTACGGGGTTGAGNAGCACCTTTAGCATCAACATAANCAGATTNGGACAAGGANTNTGNTTATTTTCTTCCCCATTTTCCCGTNTGTCAATCAAAGCCTCTTGATCAACNTGGGCAAAATTGGGNCCGGAATTATCCTTCGGATCCTTGTTTTCGTCTTCNTCGTCTGTATATATGTAGATGTTATCCTTTTCTTCTTCTTCCATATTCACATTGCAAAATTAACCAAAAGTAGACAACTACACAAAAAAACCGTTCCCAAAATATTGGGAACGGCAATTTATATCATCTTCTCTACAGATTAGTCCTTTCTATCCTCGTTAAGAAGACGAATCATCTCTATAGCGCTTTTNGGAATGCGTGTGCCGGGACCGAAGATAGCAGCCACGCCAGCTTTNTATAGGAAATCATAGTCTTGAGCNGGAATGACACCACCTGCAGTCACAAGNATATCAGGTCNACCGAGTTTCTCAAGCTCAGCTATAACCTGCGGAATCAAAGTNTTGTGGCCNGCTGCGAGAGAGGAAACGCCCAGAATGTGGACATCGTTCTCTACCGCCTGACGAGCAGCCTCTGCCGGTGTTTGGAACAAGGGACCCATATCCACNTCGAATCCACAGTCTGCATAGCCGGTTGCAACAACTTTNGCACCGCGATCATGACCATCCTGACCCATTTTCGCAATCATGATGCGAGGCTGACGACCTTCACGGGCTGCAAAATCAGCCACTGCTGCACGAGCTTCCTCAAATTCGGGATCGCCCTTTTCTTCACTGCTATACACTCCTGAAATTGTTTTAATCACTGCCTTATATCTTCCTACTACTGCTTCGCAAGCATCAGATATCTCACCCAGGGTAGCTCTGACTCCGGCTGCCTTAACTGCGAGATCAAGCAGATTTCCCTTGGAGGGATCCTTTACGCACTCTGTGATNGCCTCAAGAGCTTTCTTGACAGCTTCTTCATCACGNTTGCCTTTNAGCTCNTCAAGACGAGCGCACTGCTCTTTACGAACCTCAGTGTTATCAACTTCGAGGATATCAATAGGATCCTCATGATCAAGACGATATTTATTGATGCCGACGATTGTCTGCTTGCCTGAGTCAATTCTCGCCTGTGTGCGGGCTGCTGCTTCTTCTATCTTAAGTTTGGGAAGGCCTGTTTCTATTGCNTTAGCCATGCCACCAAGCTTCTCGATTTCCTGAATATGCTCCCATGCTTTATGAGCTATCTCATTGGTGAGAGCTTCTACGTAATAGCTGCCACCCCACGGGTCAACCTGTTTTGTCACGTAGGTTTCTTCCTGAATATAAATCTGGGTATTTCGGGCGATTCGAGCTGAGAAATCAGTAGGCAAAGCAATAGCCTCNTCAAGTGCATTGGTATGAAGAGACTGAGTGTGACCCAATACTGCACCCATAGCCTCTACGCATGTACGACCCACATTGTTGAAAGGATCCTGCTCTGTAAGGCTCCATCCNGACGTCTGGCTGTGTGTNCGAAGGGCAAGTGATTTCGGATTCTTGGGNTTGAACTGCTTTACNATCTTAGCCCATAGCATACGGGCTGCCCTCATTTTAGCTATTTCCATAAAATAGTTCATGGATATAGCCCAGAAGAATGAAAGACGGGGTGCGAAAGAGTCAATATCCATTCCGGCATTTACTCCGGCACGGAGATATTCAAGNCCATCTGCNAGTGTGTAAGCCAACTCAATATCTGCAGTCGCACCGGCTTCCTGCATATGATAGCCGGAAATTGAGATAGAGTTGAACTTAGGCATGTTCTTTGAAGTATACTCGAAAATATCAGCAATAATCTTCATTGAGAATGCCGGCGGATAGATNTAGGTGTTACGCACCATGAATTCCTTAAGAATATCATTCTGNATCGTACCAGCCATTTCGTCAAGCTTNGCACCCTGCTCAAGACCAGCATTGATATAGAATGCCAGCACAGGAAGAACGGCACCATTCATTGTCATGGAAACTGACATTTTATTAAGAGGTATGCCGTCAAAGAGAACCTTCATGTCCTCAAGAGAACAGATAGATACGCCAGCCTTACCAACGTCACCCACCACACGCTCATGATTAGCGTCATAACCACGATGTGTCGGAAGGTCAAACGCTACGGAAAGACCCTTCTGACCTGANGCAAGATTTCTTCTGTAGAACGCATTTGATTCGGCCGCTGTGGAGAAACCTGCATACTGACGGATGGTCCAAGGGCGTAAAGGATACATAGCGCTATAAGGNCCTCTCAGGAATGGAGGAAGACCGGAAACATAGTCAAGATGCTCCAGACCATTCAGGTCTTCTTCTGTATATACAGGCTTCACNGGAATCAACTCTGCGGTGATCCATTCTTCAGCCTTATTTTCACCCTTAGCGGGGGCATTGCTGCCGGCCACTATGGTATTTATATCGATTTCTTTGAAATTTGGTCTCATGTCAGTTAAGAAGTTTAGCATTGAATTTTACAAGTGTGTCAAGCACATTGACTCTTACATGGATAAATTCTTCTATGCCCTGAGCCTTGAGTTCATCCATACAAGCAGGAGCTCCGGCAACAACAAACATTGCTCGCCCGTCAAGTTCCTTGAAGGCTTCCGGTGCATATTGAGCATACTCATCATCACTTGAGCAAAGCACAACCACATCAGCACCTTTTTCGATTGCTGCGTCGATTCCTTCTTTAACTGTGTTGAAACCGATATTATCAATGATTTCATATCCAGCACATCCAAAGAAATTCGCAGAGAACTGAGCACGTGCAAGGCGCATCGCAAGATTGCCGATTGTGAGCATGAACACCTTAGGACGCTTGCCGCTTCTCTCAGTGTCAAGTCGGAGTTGCTCGAATTGGCTCGCAGCTCTGTCAAAATTCAAAGCTTCCACTGCCCCATCTGCAACTTCCGATGCACACCCGCAACCACAAGATGCCGGATCTTTCTCTATCTTGTCAAGTGCTTTCTCATTGAAGTTAGGATACTGGTTGGTGCCAAGAAGTATTTCCTTTCGGCGCGCTACATCTACATGGCGCTTAACGCCCGACTCATTGACTTCATGTTGAATCTTGCCTTTCTCAAGAAGGGCAAGGAAGCCGCCTTCTTCTTCGGTCTTGCAGAATAGTTCCCAAGCCACTTTGGCTATAGACGCAGTGAGAGTCTCTATATAGTATGAGCCACCCGCAGGGTCAACTACTTTATTCAGATGACTTTCTTCACGAAGGAGAAGCTGCTGGTTGCGAGCAATTCTCTCGCTGAATTCGTCCGGCTGTTTGTACTGGAGGTCGAAAGGAAGAGTCTCAATAGAGTCTACACCTGCAAGAGCTGCGCTCATTGTCTCTGTCTGAGAACGAAGAAGATTGACATGTGCGTCATAAATGGTCTGATTGAATTGGCTTGTTACAGCATGAACCACCATTTTACAACATTCTTCCTCTGCGCCATAAGCCTTTACTATTTCAGCCCAAAGCATTCTTGCTGCGCGGAATTTAGCAAGCTCCATAAAATAGTTGGAAGAAATGCCCATATTGAACTTAATGCGAGAAGCAGCCTCACAAGCTGTCAACCCACCTTCAGTAAGAAGGGTCATCCATTCAGCGCCCCATGAAAGAGCATATCCTAATTCCTGAGTGATATATGCGCCTGCATTGTTCAGCATGAAGCTGTCAACTGCGAAGCAACGGAAATTCTTAACCTCCTTAACAACATTATATAATGCAAGAGCTTCCTCTTTGATATCTTTCGGGAATGCGATGCCATGACGAAGAAGACGTTTAAAAGGATTGAAATCGATTGAGCCTTTGAAATCATTCTCCAGGCCATGTGCCTTGATGTAGTCTACAATAATTTTCGCAATCTCAACAGCCTTACCCATACAACAGGTGAAATTCACTTCCACTCTCTTCAGATCGATATCCTTCAGGAGAATATCAATCCCCTCTGCTGTAATGTCACGCCCCAGATGAATACCTAAGGAATCCACACCCCTATCAAGGATATGAAGCGCTTCTTTGTTGATTGCCTCAGGGGTATCTCCTTGCACCTGCTGACGGATGAGCCAGTCATTGTTGTCACGAGTACCTCTTACGTAAGGGAATTGTCCCGGAAGAGTTCCCATATGGGAAAGTTCCTTCAAGTCGTCACGGCGATAGAAAGGTTGTACGTTAAAACCCTCATTGGTGCGCCAAACGAGTTTTTTATTAAAATCAGCGCCCTTGAGGTCGACATTGATCTTTGCCACCCACTCTTCTGTGCTCGTGGGGGAGAACATGTCAAATAATTTTTCGTTGTTTGCCATAAGTTTTATAGCTTTTGATATAGATGTTGGGTCTTTTATGCATTTATCTACCGACTTCAGGACCTTTATTATTCCTATTCATGTCGGTTTTGATGCAAATTTAACTATTTGTTTTTAATTAGGGAAATTTTTCGCTAAAATCTTTGAGANTTTTTTGAAATTACCATGTAAATTCCCTGCTCTTGTTTCAATATGCTTTAGTGATGTGTTGTTTCTCAATGATTAGTCTTTTATCTTCACACCTCAACACATTGCCCGGATACTCTTCTACAAGCTGCATATTGTGCGTCGCCATAACGACGCTATGCCCTTTGGTCGTCAATTGATGGAGCAGAGATACAATCTGTGTGCCCGTCTGAGGATCAAGGTTCCCGGTGGGTTCATCTGCAAGTATTAAGTCCGGTTTATTCAACAAGGCTCTTGCAATCACTATTCGCTGTTGTTCTCCTCCACTTAATTCATGTGGCATTTTATAACTTTTATTTGCCATCCCGACCATTTCAAGAACTTCCTCTATCCTATCCTCTATCTCACTCTTATTTTTCCAGCCGGTAGCTCTCAATACGAATCGAAGATTCTCATTCACCGAACGATCCTGTAAAAGTTGGAAATCTTGAAATACTATTCCAATCTTCCGTCTCAGGTATGGTATTTTTTTCTTTTTCAACGTAAGCAAATCAAAACCCATAACCTCTGCCGTCTCTCCAACATTAACAGGCACGTCAGCATAAATTGTTTTAAGCAGACTGCTCTTTCCACTCCCCACACGTCCCACAAGATAATGAAACTCACCTTTGGACAATGAGAAAGTAACTCCCTTAAGAACGCTCTTTTCCGCTCTCTCTATTTCTACACCTTTATAATTTACTATAACGCTCATTATATTTTTCTTTGATTGCAAATATATACATAATCCCCGTACTATGCAAGATAGAACGGGGATTTATCTTAAAAGTTTAGATGAATGAATAATTATGTCATTCAGAAACTGAGCATCATCATTGCAGTAATACGGTTTGCATTACCTTTTTCTCCTGAAAAATCAACTCGCTTCCCTGCAAGATACTCAAGTCCCACCTCAAAACGGGGAGTTATGTCCCAAAACAAATTGAAAGCACCATATAGTCCGTATTTATATTGTGCATTGTCCGGATTTGAACGGGGGTAATATCTCTGTTCAGAAAGAGCTATGTTGCTATAAAGTGACGGAGTGAAGTAATAACTTGCTCCGAAAACATATCCGACTGCTGTCGGGGCATACAATTCTCCAGGACTCCCCTCTTTGGCAACAAGGTCGAAACTTCCACCTGCCAGATCAGTTGTGTACGAAGCATGCCCCTGGCCGACAGATGCAATACCATAAAGATTAAATTGCGGCAAAACTTTCACAACAGCCGACAGCTGTGTGGCCCAACCCACAATATTTTTATTTTGCTCTTTCAGAAGATCCCTATATGAAAGGACACGTAAAAGGCCAGACAATCTTATATGGCTCATACCTTCATTCCATTGAAACTGTCCGAAAGCAGCGAAATCGGGCACATAATCAGCACAAGCCTTTGTAGTCACGCCGTCAGCATCAATTGAAGAAGATGGTATTTCAAGCGATCCTGCCACAGTCCAATGGTTCCCCTTAAAGGTATGCATATATCTAACCAATACATTAGTCCTGGTATTGATTCCATTGGCCCCTGCTCCGTCTACTGTTGTTGGTTCTGCTTTGGTGTCTTCAAAAGTAGTAGTTGCATACCCCGCTGTCCAATCTCCTGCCTGTATATAAGCCTTTTTCAGTTTGAAATCCCTATTATTGTAGCCGGAGAAACCCGCCTCAATATGTCCTACATAATCACCGAATATGGAATTTTGACCAAATAGAGTCATAAAAAATGCCGTTCCAGATGGATTTGCTGCAAGAGATTTTTCAGAAGTCGGATCTTTAGGGATAGGTATATAATAAGGAGAGAATCCACTGATGGGAATAGACCCATTCCAATCAAAATATCCTCTCATACGTATTACTCCTCCCATTCCTAACGCAAGATTTGCGTTCTTGCTTAAGAACATGAAATATGGGGCGCGCGGATCTTGTGAATGTCTGAACTGGTCATAATAATAATTATTCAGCATACGGTATAAAGAATCCTTCTTTTGATTTTCAGAGCCCTCTCCTATAATATGAGTTGACTCAATCATATTTTGAATTCTTATTCTGTCTGGGGAAAGTTTGAGCACAGTGTCATTTTCACTTTCTCCTGCAAAAGCTCCAAAGCAACCTGAGAGAACAATCGCACTTAAGCACAAAGAGCGAGAAAACCGTTTTTTGAAGACAGTTACTGAGTCGGGCGTTTTTTTCATTTATATGATTTAGTATGATTTACATTATATAACAAATTTTAATATTTAATGTTCAGACTTCACTTAACATTCTTGTACACTAAGTATATAACCTGCTTTTCCACCTCACTCAAAAAGAAACCGCATTAATTCTTCGACTTTCCCAACTTCTACAATCTTTATTCTGAATTTATCTTTCACTCCTTTAAGATTCCCTTTCGGTATAACCACCCTCTCAAATCCAAGTTTCTCTGCTTCAGCCACTCTCTGTTCTATGCGAGTCACAGTACGGATTTCTCCTGAAAGACCAACTTCTCCAATAAAACAAGCCTTCCGAGACACCGCCACATCGAAATTTGATGACATTATGGCTGCTACCACAGACATATCAATTGCAGGATCAACCACCTTCAATCCGCCAGCCATATTGAGAAAGACGTCTTTCTGACCGAGTCTAAAACGGGCTCTTTTCTCAAGCACAGCTAAAAGCATGTTTAATCGTCTTTGGTCAAAACCAGTCACTGACCGCTGTGGAGTACCATAGGCGGCACTTGACACCAAAGCTTGAACTTCGACCATAAATGGTCTCGCACCTTCTATAGTGACCCCTATAGATATTCCGCTCATCTCCTCTTCCCTATTTTCTGAAAGCAGCATCTCAGACGGGTTCTTAACCTCTCGCAATCCTTTCTGAACCATTTCATAGATGCCTATTTCGGAAGTTGAGCCAAATCGATTTTTTATAGAGCGAAGAATACGGTAAAGATACTGTCTGTCTCCCTCAAATTGCAACACAGTGTCAACGATATGCTCAAGAACCTTCGGGCCCGCAATCGCCCCATCCTTATTTATATGACCGACAAGTATCACTGGCACTCCCGATTCCTTGGCATATCTTAACAGAGCAGCAGCACATTCCCGAACCTGACTTATACTACCTGCGGCTGACTCAATCTGCTCGGAAGCAATAGTCTGAATTGAATCAACGACCACTATCTGAGGAGAAATCTTCTCTATCTGAGCAAAAATATTGTCAAGTCGTGTCTCACATAATATGTATGTATTATCAGAAACTTTTCCAAGTCTGTCGGCTCTCATCTTCAACTGGGTCGCGCTTTCCTCTCCGGAGATGTAGAGAATTTTCTTATTTCTGATAGAAAGAATATTCTGGAGCAGTAAGGTTGATTTACCAATTCCCGGTTCACCTCCTATCAAGGTTAAGCTCCCAGCNACCAAACCACCTCCCAAGACACGATTCAGTTCGGTCGANGGCATATTTATGCGAGGTTCGTCCACAGTTACAATTTCTGAAAGACGTTGTGGTTCGGCCAGCCTGACGTTCCTCGCCTTCGCATTTGACGCTTTTGAAATAGTGATCTTCTCTTCTGCAAAAGTGTTCCATTCGCCACAAGANGGACACTTACCAAGCCATTTCGGAGATTCAAACCCACATGATTGACAAAAGTATACTGTCTTTATTTTTCCTGCCATTCTCTTTTAATCTTGATACATCGTTATATTCTTTTCCGGTTCTATCCAAATCTGAAATTGGACAAAGCGATTGCTGTAGCAATGGCGACATTAAGGGATTCACCATGGGCATCCGGATTGTAGGGAGGAATAAGCAAGGGATGGGCAACTAACTTTCTTACCTCATCTGAAATTCCATTTCCTTCATTTCCCATTATCAGGAATCCCCTGTTTTCAGTCTTATATTTATAGATATTCTTACCATCAAGGAATGTGCCGTAGGAAGGCATATCTCGATGAGACGCGAGCAGTGCGGTCAAATCTGTATAAAAAACATTGACTCTGCTTAGAGATCCCATTGTCGACTGCACAGTCTTAGGGTTGAAAACATCCACGGTCGTAGATGAAGCAAAAATTGTGTCAATGCCAAACCAGTCAGCCGTCCGTATGATTGTTCCGAGATTGCCCGGATCCTGCACACCATCCAACAATAGATACAGTTTATTACTGTCCAGCTCCGGAAGTTGAGTCTCCGGAAGCCGAAATACACCCATTATATCCGAAGGAGTAGATAGAGATGATATCTTCCTTATTATGTTTCCCGAAGCGACAAACACCTCATTATTCCTCACAATCTCTTTTTCAGAATTTTCTGTAATCCATTCNGGTGAGACAACCAGATATTCCAACTTAAACCCACCAAGCATGTCGGAAACACACTTCTCCCCTTCCGCCAAAAAGATTCCATATTTTTTTCTCATCTTTTTCGCAGATAGAGAGGAAAGTAAAGATGCTTTACTTTTAGATAGTTCCATTTTCATTTGCCAGTTTACCAATATTTTTTCCAAAGTTAATTATTTTTTTGTCATTTACACATCTTTTGATTAATTTTGTACAATTCTTGAAATAAATTCTATACATGACATGAAATATATAGGCGCCCACGTCAGTGTGGCGGGTGGAGTGTCCAAAGCCCCGATTGAGGCAAATGCAATAGGCGCGAAAGCCTTCGCCCTGTTTACCGGAAGCAGCAATCGCTGGAACACGAAACCCATCTCGGAAAAAGAAATTGAATTGTTTAAGGGAAACTGTAAAAAATACGGTTTTACGCCCGATATAATTCTGCCTCACGATAATTTTCTTATTAATCTTGGAAGCCCCGATCCAGAGAAGCTCAGTAAATCAAGGAAATCTTTTCTTGAAGAAATGCAACGATGTGAACAATTAGGTCTGACATTACTAAATTTTCACCCCGGAAGCCATCTGAATGTCATCTCAGAAACTGAATGCCTCGACAGAATCGCGGAATCCTTGAATTTAGTCTTGCTTGAAACAAATGCAGTCACAGCAGTCTTAGAGAATGTGGCAGGTCAAGGCTCCAATATGGGATATTCATTTGAGCAGCTTGCCTACATCATTGATAAAATCGATGACAAAAGTCGGATAGGTGTTTGCATNGACACCTGNCACGCATATTCCGCAGGATATGATCTNGCATCNCAGGAAGGGTATGATAAGACATGGAAACTCTTTGACGACATAATCGGCTTCAATTATCTGAAAGGCATGCACCTCAATGATGATAAAAGAGAACTCGGATCAAGAATCGACCGCCATGAAAGCATCGGGAAAGGAACACTTGGTGAGGATTTCTTTATTCGTTTGATGAAAGACCCTCGTTTTGATGGGATACCACTTATTCTGGAGACTCCGGATGAATCGATCTGGAAAGATGAAATCGCATGGCTATATTCAAACGTTAGTGATTAGCCTTTGCGTTAAATTGCATTTTCTATAATTCAACTTAATACCAAAATGAAAACAAAACCGGATTTAGGCTTCTGGAAACTATGGAATCTAAGCTTTGGATTCTTCGGCGTTCAGATTGCCTATGCGCTGCAAAGCGCCAATGTGTCGCGCATCTTCACAACAATCGGTGCAGACCCTCATGATTTAAGTTATTTCTGGATTCTTCCCCCTTTGATGGGTCTGCTGGTGCAACCTATTGTCGGAATGATGAGCGACCGCACATGGAACCGCTTCGGTCGTCGCCTCCCCTATCTGATTCTTGGTGCGACCATCGCTGTAATCGTAATGTGTCTGCTTCCAAATGCAGGTAGTTTCCAATTCACTGTTTCAAGTGCTATTCTGTTCGGCTTAATTGCCCTGATGCTTCTTGACACCTCCATCAATATGGCTATGCAACCTTTCAAAATGCTGGTCGGTGATATGGTCAATGAAAAACAGAAAGGATTGGCTTATTCTATCCAAAGTTTTCTATGTAACTCCGGATCTGTGGTGGGGTATATTTTCCCTATCTGTCTGGGCTGGATTGGCCTGAAAAACACTGCCCCCTCCGGCGTTGTTCCCCCGACAGTGATTTGGTCATTCTATATCGGAGCTGCTATTCTTCTGCTCTGTGTCATTTATTCTCTTCTCAAGATTAAAGAGTGGCCACCTCAGACCTACAATGAATATAATGGCATTGATCCCAACGCAGCCAAACAGTCGAGCCCGGGCGTTATAAGCTTGCTGAAAAATGCTCCCTCGACATTCTGGACTGTCGGCCTCGTTCAATTTTTCTGCTGGTTTGCTTTCCTCTTCCTTTGGACTTACGCGACAAACACTGTTGCTTTCAAAGCCTTCGACACTCCGACAACTCAGAGCATCGTTGGAATTAAAGATGGAAATAAGCTTTACTCAGCTAAAAATCTTCTCATTCAGGATACCGTTCTCATCGTAACTCATGGAGAAGCTCTTGCCGAGGGTGTTAGCGTAGATGGTGTGTTCTACCCCACATCTCAAGTGGTCGTCAATGGTAATGACACTCTTGTTTCAAACCACTTCATACAGCATAACGAGAAAGGTGTAGCGAAAGCTTCATTCGGCAAGAAGATTGATGGAATCAAAACAATAACTATTGATGGTCAGACAATCGATAGCTGCCGGAATATCGTTATTTCAGACTACCTGTCACGTATTCAAGGACCATTCCAATTGACTCAGGCGGCAATTGTTGCCAATGTCAACGGAATCGTATCTGTTGAAGATGCTTCAACCGTTCAGATTTCAAATGCTGCTGACTGCACATACGAGACTAAGACAGTTCTCAACTCTGCTACTCCGCAGTATAACGATGCAGGTAACTGGGTAGGTTTGCTCTATGCGATACAAGCTCTTGGCTCAGTTGCTTGGGCTGTCATCCTTCCCAAATTTAGAAGCCGTAAGTTCTCTTATTCTCTTTCTCTCCTTTTAGCAGGCATCGGTTTTATCCTTATGTCTTTCATGACAAATCAGTGGGCACTTTTCATTGCATTCCTCCTTATTGGTTGCGGTTGGGCTGCGATGCTGGCTTGGCCATTTACTATCCTTACCAATTCACTCAAAGGTGGAAATATCGGTGCTTATCTTGGTCTTTTCAACTGTACAATCTGTGTACCGCAGATTATTGCAGCCCTCGCCGGTGGTTGGATACTCAGCCTTATGAGTGTTCCCGGCGAACTTGCCCCTGAATATAGAATGATGATGATTGCCGGTATCGCTATAATTATTGGTTCGATATGCGTCTTCTTTATCAAAGAAGGTAATAAGGCAGATAATAAAGTGGAAGAAACTCCGGCTATCAGCGAGAATATTTAAAAAAACCTTCTGTAAAAAAAATGGATTCTGTTTTTTCAGAATCCATTTTTTTTGCTCTTTTGAAAAACCTCTATCAAATCTGTCTTAGGATAGCAGGATCCTTTATCTTGGTGTCTTCAGCGAAAAGTACAATCTTTGAAATTATTTCCGAAGTCTTGGGATCCTCATCGAGGAAAGGAAGGAAGAGTCTTCCTCTGCTTTGTGAGTGTACAGGAAGAACTGCAATCTGTGAGCCACCTTCCTTATGTATCACTCCGCTTCCGAGGTGAATATTATAGTTTGCCAGTTTCCCTCTTACCTTTACAAAATTACCGGAAATTTCAAAATTGGTTATTCCGAACATGGGGATGGCATGTTCAACGATTACACGTCGCATTTCAATAGTGGAGTGGCTTGTTTCAGGATCAACACCTCCGGCATGAGCCACACTGACAGCAAGATCAACATCGCGCATAATCTCGGAGAATACCACCGGTTTGATCTCCTTTATTGTCTTGGGCTTGAAGCTGCGACGGTCATAAAAGGCTACATATTCAAGAGTGGGAGCCTCTATATCTGCCGGTGAGAACCAATCAGCCATTGCATATAAGACAGCCGTTACATCTCCGTTGAAACATATCTTCTGAAGACCATTCTCATAATCCACAGTCCATTGGCGTTTCTTCAAGACCCCCACAGTACGAGCAGGCATAATCTGGTTTCCGGCGTAACGCATGGATTTGGATTGTTCCTGCTCCTCTTCCAGAGGGAGGTAAAGTTCACGGAACACCTGCTTGAACGGCTGACGCCAACGACGTTCAAACAAAGATTTCTGATAATCAGTCCAGATTCCCGCCTTATACATATCGTAAGGATGAGCAATCCGCAAAAGTTCTTCCGGCAGGATATTGATAACCTCCCCTTCTGCCGACACAAGGCTCTTGCCGTCATCCCCCGGGAAGCCGAAACTGCCGTTAGCTGAAACAAGGACAAGACGGGACAATAATTCCCATATAATAGGATTATCACGCAGACGTGAAATTTCCTCACCAGCGAATAAGGAGGAATCCACCATAGCTGTTTCGAGAAGGACACGCCCGCGAATATGCTGTTCCTTCAGCTGCTTATAGACGTTGCGCAGACTCTCTACGTATTTATCTTTTTTCAAGCGGGCGGGAATGCTCTGCAGGCTCTTTCCTTTGCTCTCAATCACAATTTCCGGAGTGCCTTCGCCGATGGCTATGTGCATGGAAACTCCATCAATCTCTTTAGGAACAAGATATTCAGATATTTCCTTGACAAGATCGGCCTCCATGCTCCATGTAAGCCTTACAGAATCACCGAAGCCGGCGGTGCGCGCAAGATTATCGAGCGCGAGCTTGACAGCTCTTCCTTCGCTTGCCTGGCGTTGTGCTCCGAATTGCTTGCTCTCCTTGAGGAATTTTTGGAGNGTGGCATATCTTTGGCGGAGATCTTTCATTTTGTTTCTGCCGAGAGGAATCAGCCCGTAGGCGACAACGAAATCCTTATTTCTCTTCTCCTCTATTATTTTCTGCACATCCTTCGATTTAAGAATGCCGAGTGAGGCATCCGACAGTTTACGGGCCCGTGTGTGGCGATTCCCTTCTGAGATATATTTGGCTCCTTCGTACACCACCTCAAAACGTGTTTTACCCAACTTTTTGTAGACCTCCTTGAACCATATCGGATCAAATGCTCCATCAGCAAAATCTTCCGAGGGCACGTTAGTAAATCTTGAAATATGGGATTTTGCATTGTCGGAAAGACGTTCTCCGGTATGGGCGAGGAAATAATATGCCGCGCTCTCCAGACCTTTCCATCCTAACGCCTTTTCTGTCAATTCAAGCCAGCGGGGGGAGAAGATGGCAGCCTCCGCAAGTCGCTCGTCAGATATGCCGGCTTCCTCCGCTCTGCGTTTGAGTTCCTCAGATGTATCTTCTTCAGCCGGACAGCTGACGGAAAGTAGCCATGAAAACATCTCTTTCTTACTTTTGCAGTCTCCATAATAATAAGAAGAGATCGGTTTGTCTTTTCCCAGCCCTTTCAATATCCTGATGAAATANTCAATACCNCTGACCACTTGAATCTTACTTGCAAGAGGGGTAACTACTGTCGGGGTGTCTCCCCTCTGAAGCTCAATCTCCAGGATGCGGTCTACACCCTTTCTGACCACGGCGCTTAATTCAGGAGAGAGGTTTTCAAGCTCTTTTTGCCAATGATAGCGTCTGGGAGCTTCCGGCAGACGGCTGGTAGAATACTCGATAAATTCGGGGGAGGCTTCACGACCCATCATCTCATGCCAAAGTTCTCCATCATTGATTGATCCATTTTCCCAAAGACGAAGATATTCACCCGGATTGACGGGGTTGAAATCCTTCTTGAAACCGAGTTTACGGTAGTATTCGTATCTAACTGCAAAAGAATTCATGAATAGGGAATCATCATTTGACAGAGCCTTTGCACGCAGGAGTTTTACAAGGGATTCTAAAGGTTCTACGCTTAAAATGTCATGTTCCTTTTCACCTGAATAGATGCTTTGGCGATACTTCAATACCATCTCCTCCGGCTTCAGCATCGTTATCATGCGTGAGATTACATCAACTGCCGTAACTTGATTTACCTCAGCACCTGAGTATTCCTCGATCAGACATCTCAAAACTGTCAAAGCCTGTTCGTAGTATGGTTTCTNCGCAAGGTCGCCGAATGGAGGATTTTGCAGGAAAGCCTTTCCCAAAACCCGTTTAAGGNNNGGGATAAATGGCTGGTTATCGCTGTAATCATTATCTATGGCGAAGGAAAGCCTCAGTATGTCAGTCGGTGAGTTTATTTCACGCTCATAGAAATCGCTCCACATCTCAGGCTTTGCCAACGCTTTCAAAGAATGTCCGTATCTCTCATATTTAGGAGTNTTCCCAAGGAGCACGGTTTCTCCCCAGGAGTTCTTAAACTCATAATCGGCATTTTCCTCGATAAGNGACATNATTTTNTGCATGATNTCTNTCGGTCGATCGGGATTGTCGAAAGTCAAAGCTTTCTCAATATCGAATCCTTCCGACATTCTNACCTTAAAGTTCAGCGATTTATCCGGGTTATAGAGTCCGAATCCGTTGGCTTTATTATAGATGTTTGAATCACCTTGGGCTGATTCAAGAATATTGCTTATCAGGACTTTCTCTTTTGATGTGGGTTTGCGGATAGCNTCTATTTCAGGAAGCAAAGCTTTGACCGTNTCTTNCCTTACACCTTTGTCTATCCAGTTTTTGAGGATGTCGAGAGCGGCGAGCCGTCTTTCAGCAGTTTTGTCGGAAAGAAGACGNCTCACCGTATCTTCTGCCTCACTGTCAGGAAGCGTTGAGAGGATGTCAATTATTGATATGCGCATGTTGGCTGCTTTCAGGCGAAGATGATCCTCCATAGTCTTGTATTCGCTGTCGCCCAGTTTGCCTTCATCGTGGAGNCTTTTCGTTATCTCACAGCAGACATCCCTTACCTCNGTNGCACGGTCAGCCATTCCCTTTACAACAAATTCAATCATCTTTGGAGTCTCCATCTTCAGCATCATCTCTTTGATTATCCTTGCGCGGGGATAAGAATCAATTAGATTTAAATATTGCAGAGACCGTTCTGTATAGCCGACATCATCAAGAAGAGATGCTATCAAAGCCAGTTTTTGTGCCACAGCACTACGTGTCAGAGTTTCAGCATTCCAAGGGAAAACGTATGGGGCGAATGTTTCATCCCCTGCCATCGAATCAAGTAGTAATGTCAGAATCTCAAAATCCTCTTCAGCCTCTTCGCGCGAACTGAAATAATCATGTATGGATTCCTCATTCGAATTGTTGTCATAATAATAATTCCGGTAATAAGATCTCTTGCGAAGAAGATACATCGGCAATGCCCCCGCAATAATGGCATGATCATCATGTCGCTTGCGGATGGCAGAGGAAGCAAGACCCGTACATAGTTGTGTGTAGTGTTGCAGTGCTGCTAAGGCGAGCATAGCTGCTTGCACTCGATAGGAGGAGGCAGAGGCAATGAGTCTCTCAACTGGCTTCCTGACATCATCGGCATTATAGAATGCAAGAGCCCAGAGCGCAAGATAAATCTCCATGGCATCTTCGCTCTCCACATCGCGAAGGGCTGCCTCCCTGTCGTTGATATATCGGTGGACAAGGGATATGTATTTGTCCGTAATACGTTCTGGAGCCTCACTCTCATCCAATCCGGTTGTTACGGCAAGCCCACGTTTCACGGATGCGAAACGTTGAAGATTATTATCGACTATAACCTGTAGGAGATACTTGTAACTATCGGGAGTACCTTCATCCATCGTTTCTACTATTGCTTGCCTCAAACCCTCTTGCAGTCGTGCTGCCAGCAGTAATTTCCCCTCGAGTTCAAGTAATTCCTTATGACCGCTCATGACAATTGCCCGGAAGAAAGAATAATTCATTCGATTGGCATTATTTTCTGAGGTCATTGCCTCTATAAGCCAATCGATACATTCCTCATTGCCGGACATAATCATAGCCGTAAGCCATGCCGTGCGTTTCAACTCATACTCCAGATCCTTTATCTCCTCCTTGCTTCGTCCTCCCCGAAGAATATCGGCAGTAGAAAAACCGGATGCTTTAAGTTCGAAAAAGCTCATCAGATTATTCACTATTTCATCCACATGCAAATCTATTCTCCGTGAGCGTACCGAACGACGGTAATAACCGTGGGTATAAGAAGTTTCAGCTTCCGCTTTCATGTATAGATTCCAAAGCTCAGACCATTCCTCACCAAGAAGAAATTGTGTCAGCAGCTGCAATTCACCTTCAAACAGAAGAGCCACATCCTCAATGGCATGTTGTCTGGCATAAGTGGCGATTTTATCCGGGAAATCATTTCCATTCTCACCGTATATGCCATATTTCTTGTAATTGAGAAAATCAATTGCAAGAGTTCTTATTTCCTCAGGGAGGCAAGCCGGGGCAGTGAGTTTCTCCTCTATCGAGTTGACGTAATCCTCACAAAGTTCGTACATTGATATACTCATGCGTATTGTCAGTTAAGGGTTATTACCAAAGTCTTCCTGAAAGTAGAGTCAAACGGACAACGGTAATATGGTCACCGTCCGTTAAATCCAAACTATCATTTATATCTTTAAGTGGGACACCGTTTAGAAATAATCTAAATAAGCCATCCTCATAACATTGCAGTGCATTTGCCACGGCAGCATCAGAATCTTCAGTTTTGTCATTATAAACCATTCCGAAAGCTATACGCCCTGTTTCAGCAAGATTCTCAATGGTATTTCCGGTCAATACATTGTGTACGTTATCTGCGTCCAAGTCGTCTCTTCCCGGAGCCTTGACTGCTTTCTCGTTAAACTCCGCAACGCATACTCTCACCGTTTCTTCGATAAGCTCTGCAACTGTTGACGGTTTTTTCTCAATTTCAATGAGTATGGGCTCTATCTCTTGTCGGTGGCGTCCCGGGTTCTTCTTTTCAAAAAATAATTTCATAACANNGGTGGCGATTTGTTGTTCCCTGTAATGGATAAAATTACTGTTTATGCTGCAAATGTACAAAAAAATCGTGATAAATCTTTGAAGAATTATAGTCTCATAATCAAAAGATTTAGAATTATGATTCTTAGGACCGGGCCCACAAGNAATGTTAAATCAGGGATGGATAAACGGATGTGACGTTGTTTTAAACGTTAATCCCNCCCGAAGACNAAAAAGGTCGAATCCAACAGTTGGATTCGACCTTTCTATTATACGTTTTAATTAAGAATTTCCAGATTACCCGGCCAAGGATTATGATTACCACATAAAAGCTTAATACATGCGACAATTTTACCTACCATTGATTTTCAGTCATTTCTATAAATGGTGTCGCTCCTTGCTGTGCTGTGTCTCGGTTGNGATACTCTTGACAACAATCTCCTTTCCAATGAAGAGTTGATTGACTTTTTAAGATAATTTTCCNCTCCTATTTGCTACTGTAAAAATAATGTTTACCTTTGCCCAATCTTAGGTATATTTAATTGAAGGCAAATAAAGTTGCTAAATTGAAAATATGAACAACNAATTTGAATTTGAANGTTATGAAGACGGCAGATGGTATGTCGTTTTTCCCCAGTATATGGGGCCTCATGAAGATCTGGAAATGGTCGAGGGTGCTGACAGGATGCTTGATGCCCTTTCTCCCGACGGGCGGAATNTAACGTTATCAATATGCGAGTCAGAGTGGGAAATAGATGAAGATTGNTTCACTCTCGAGCTCGTAGCCCATGATGAAGACGGCGGATGGTATAATGTTATCGACTGTCCTTCTTTTGAGGGTACTATCTGGTTATGCAACGTAGTCCATGAGTTTTTCGANGATCACCCTCAGATCCTATATTGCAGCGTTGTGTGATGTCTTAACATACNTACTCAGGGAGAAGNTTAACGATAGAGAATAAGTATTCATCAAANTATACATTTTTNGTNGTTGCAGTTAGGTTGTGATTTTATTGAGTAAAGTTACACTAACTGCAACCACGCGTTTTTTGACAAATCAAGATAACTAATTTTAATACTCTATTAATTCGGTTCTTTATAAATTTTGACTCATAATTNTCCAAAACTTCANACCAAAGAAAACTCTTATGTATTGTCACAAGGTATATTCCTTTCGTATATTATACCAGCATAAGTGAGATAATGAAAATTCACAACCATTTTTCTAATTGATTCAATANGCTACAAATTACCTATTCGTTTGTTTTATTTCGATTACCGCAAATATACTAAGTTTTGGGACATACATATTATAGGTAGCCTAATTTTGCACATAGTACTCCGATTGTCAATGAAAATCGCTAACTTTGTATTATCAATTTGAAATCTCCATCAACATGAGAGGAATCACTGACAACATATACGGGAAAGGCATCACCTACCTTATAGTGGTGTCACTCCTTGTCGCGCTATGTCATNGTTGCGGCACTCTCGGCAATGANCTTCCTTCAGANGAAGAGATGATAAACACTTTCCATNCAAAGGAAGCNACCTTCAATGAAATGGTGCANCTTCTTCAGGAGTTCCCTTCATGGGAGGGGGANNATCCNGGNGGANNTANATACCGTNNCGGCTACTGGCCNGAAAGTGCTGAAAGTCGCGCCTTTTTCGGAGAGNAGCTTGCNTTGAGANTTGACAGCNTGCTGAAAGAGATGGGATGTGAAAANGTTCATTTCTGGTACGCCCGTTCCNATGCNTCTGCCGACACCATCCGNCCTNATAAGTATTCTTTCATTTCCAGNGCAGACGGTCTTTCTATCGGGCCGGGTATTTCAAAGGAGTTTGTGTATTGCGTTAATCCAATCGACTCTTTAGAATTGAAGTGTGAAATATGTTATATGGAAGATAAGCCCTCCNCTGTCTTTGTTACTGATGGTGATCTTGACAGTCTGTATNNTGACATNCGNAAAAAAGCAAAAGAGAGGGANGAGAGAATAGACTTTATTCAATTAAGACGTCGCATAGCGGACAACTGGCTCATCGAACTTGAATATTTCCATTGAACATGTCGCCGGAATCACCCTAATGTATCAGAATCCAAATGAAGAATAAAAAAATCGTGTCTATTTCTTCGACTACCTATGGTGGCTCGGAGAGAAGTNGCACGAAAAATATCCTCATGGGAAAATGGAAGGATCTGATATGTGTGNTTCATACGTTTTGGGATNCGTATTTGCTCCAATGATATTTCTTATTCCATATATTTTCACTAATTCAAAAACCCCATATATANTTATAATCTCCTTTATCCTGATATACCTTTTATTGGGGAGATGGCTTTATATTCAGACGGCCATAACCTATCCACACCACGTTTGCCACCTTTGTCACATCCTACAAAGCCCAGCATGGAAACAGCAATCATTATNTAATTAANAATCCTCCTCATTTTGCTCATCGTTTTGAAATGGTGACTCCAATCGCAAAGGTAATAAAATNCCGGCATAAATGGCGTCTTTCCTTATCATGTCTTGNATGTAAAACAAAAATGTATTAAATTTGTCTTACAAACAAGACACTGCCATGATTAATAAGCAAATNTTACTGGAAGTAATGTTGGAAAACCGTCAGGAGGTNATGCGACAACTACCAATACTAAAATAGTAAACTCATGCACAAGTTGAAAGGTCTTCTNTTCATATCATTGTTGTTTTCCCTTNCGTTCGCTGCTTGTNGCGGTAGAGGAGAAAAGGATAACGTCCAGGATGATACTNCCGCTTCATCTGATACTATTGCGATGTTGCGAAAGGTGGAAACTTTGTATGCCGCAGATGAACGGCCTGACAGTGCGGTGTTGAGTATGAGGAGNACCCATCTAAACATATAATAATTATGTCAATTATTGACTTATAAGAACTTTTACGAATACAAAGTTGATGCATTTCCTATAATATTAGAATACAATATTAAATATACGGAGAATTAATTNTTTTGTNTCANATCATGAATACACTGTGAGCACAATTGNACGTTCTCCACCGTAATTTCTGAACTCGCATAAGTATATCCCCTGCCATGTGCCAAGATTAAGTCTATGATTTGATATTGGTATNTTCAGAGATACTCCGAAAATTGATGATTTTGCATGTGCAGGCATGTCATCATCACCCTCCAGAGTATGTTCAAAAAATGATTGTCTTTCCGGCACAANATGATCCATAATACCGGCCAGATCTGTTCTCACNTCAGGATCCGCATTTTCATTAATTGACAATCCNCATGATGTATGTTTGACAAAAATNTTAAGTATTCCTTTTTCCGGCAATCGTGGAATATGACGCAAAATTTCACCCGTAACCAAATGGCATCCCCTACTCTTTNCAGGCAGCCGAAATTCTATCTGTTCAATCATTAATATTTNTTCTTATGTTAAATTATACAGACAANANAAGGCTACAATTTGTANCCATATAGTTAACGGATTATTGTGATATAATAGTGTATATTNAAGCTNCTAAAACAACACAGATANTCATCAGAATTGCAACAAAAAGGCTGCAACCGTTATGATTGCAGCCTTTTAAAGTATATTCTACAAANTGCGTCTATTAATGCTCGGTTTCTATAAGGTTTAGCCATTTCCTATATCCCAAAACNGATATTACCGAATATATAAGATAAAGNGCACTGTAAAAATATATCCCCTTATAATAATATAGCGCAGTGCATACAATATCAACTATAAGCCATACTATCCACTGTTCAGCAATTTTNCGAGCCATCATCCATAATCCGACTATTGAGAAAGCCGTTGTGAATGCATCAGCCACGGGCACATTCGAATTGGTGAAACCAAGTAACCACCATATCAACCACCACAATCCGCAACCGACAGCAAGACATCCTAATGCAGCTCGGAGGGTAATTCGGGTTATCTTTGTTTCCGTAGACTTCTTTTCCGTTCCCTTCCGTGTCCAATGAATATAACCGTATACTGCAATGATGAGGTAATATATATTGATAGCGAAATCAGCGTACAGACCCTTGCTATAGTAAATCCACATTGATATTGCCGGCATAACCACCGATGCAATCCATACCTTGGGATTTGCGTGATATTCCCACCATAGGTAAAGTATTCCAATCGAGAATCCCAGGATTTCCCGTATTAAATCAAAAGTCATCTTTTTCAGAATTTGAATGCAACAGTTGCGCTCACGTGTGTTGGAGCCTGTGCTGCGTATCCGGCATATCGATAGATTATCTTTTCGCCGTTTTCAACATAATAACCTGCGCCTGCATATCCGTTATTGAAATATTTCNCATTGAAAACATTATATACGGAGAATCCTACAGACAGCTCCTTGATTCCTTTCAAATGACGGAATGAATATCCAAGATGGAGATCAGAAACAAAATAGGCATCCAGTTTCGCTTCTTCACTTTTTGCATTATTCATATACTGTTTCCCTACATACCGGCTTTCCAACGAAGCCTCAGCTCCTTTCCATCGGAATGAGAATATATTATTGAAAATGATGTCCGGGGAGAATGAAATCGGAGTAGAACCCAGATCAAAGGAAATTGGATTTGTCCATTCATCCTCATAAATATACTCAACAAAATTTTTGATTCTGTTGCGGGAAAGAGTCATATTAAAATTCCATTCAAACCAATCACATGGTTTTAGCATTGTCTGAATCTCAATACCTGCTCTATATGACTCAGGTACGTTTACACTTATTGCGTTCCCTGTGTCTGACAACTCCCCTGTGGCTACAAGCTGATCCTTATAATCCATATAATAAAGATTCAATCCGCCCGAAAAAATACCCTTACTGAAAGTATATCCGAGTTCAAAATCATTCAATCTTTCTGAATCAGGCTGGCGATCTGGATCTCCATCTGTAAAGTTGTCTCTCGTCGGTTCTTTCTGCGCTACTGACCATGATGCGAATGCCCTATGCGGACCTGAATTGAAATTCACTCCGAGTTTAGGATTAAAGAAATTCCAATGTCGTTTTATATCAAGCACCCCCGCTGATTCAGTATTCCAATCATAATTGTCGGAAGATCCATTAATGCGATAATTAATAAACCGATATTGCAAATCAGCAAAGAAAGAAAACTTATCGGAAAACTCGTATGCACCCCTAACGAAAGTGTTGATATCATATTTTTTTCCATAGTTGTCATAGTATGGTTGAAGAGGATCAAGTGCTCCGATATAGTTTCTCACCCATTTCACCTGTCCGAAATGATGTCCTTTGAAATCGGTGGCCGCAAAACCAGCCATAACGTTCCAGCGGTCGTCAGTATAAGTCAGCCTGACATTTCCTCCCCCGAAGTGATTGACATTATTCTTCAAACGAATGAGATCAGACTTTTTTATGATTTCTCCATTTTCGTTTTTGTAAGGCATTAGTCCATATTCAACCAGCGTCCTGTTTTGCTTATACTGGTCATAGTAGCCATTGTCATGGGTATAATGCAGNGCAGCCGCAAGATTGAAATAATCTCCGATGTGTTGGGAAAGAAGAAGCTGAAAATGATGTTGCACATAATTATCGTTCTGATCCTTATAATATGCTATTTTCCCATCATTATCTACATATTTTCCGCAAGGGTTATATCTACGGCCATATTCCTCCATCTCCTCTTTAGATGCATAATCCCAGGCCATGTATGTTTTCTCTTTACCTCCAAAGACAAGCAGCCGGACCATTGTGTTCTCATTCCGGTAGGCTCCTTGAGTGAAATAACTCCACAGATTGGAGGAAGCCCTTTCTATATAGCCNTCAGATCCGAGATGACTCAATTTCGCATCAAAGCTCCAATGGTCACGAAGCAGACCGGATCCTACCCTCACGGTAGCCCGATAGGTATTATAGGAACCATATGAACCTGAGACCTCGGCATAAGGCGTAACCGACGGAGCATCCGTCATCATGTTTACGCTTCCTCCGAATGCCCCCGCTCCATTTGTTGATGTGCCTGCTCCTCTTTGAATCTGGACATCTCGTAATGAAGAGGCGAGATCGGGCATATTAACCCAATAAACATTATGGCTCTCGGGGTTATTGATAGGCACACCGTTTGCGGTGACATTGATTCGGGATCCGTCCGTGCCTCTTATCCTCATGGACGTATATCCCATCCCCGCTCCTGCATCTGACGTGACTGTAACGGAGGGCGTCAGCTGCATGAGATAGGTAAGGTCTCTTCCATCGTTATTTTTATTCAATTCCCCTTTAGAGACATTGGTATAGGCGACCGGGGTCTTTGCGCCTGCTCGATTGGCGACTATCTCCACCTCTTTAAGGATAGTCTGCACACTGTCGGGGAGAGCACTGTCTTTAACAGTCTCCGCACGAAGGCTCGCTGTCCCGAATGATAGGAAAGCTGCCGATAAGATAAAGTATTTCATATTTTTCTCTACGCCGGTATTATCCGGATCAGGTTCAAAGGGTATGTTCTCAGACTGAAGGCAAACCTTCAGACACCCCTAAATAATTATTGTTTTATTATGTATTTTTCTGTNTTGTCTTTATTTTGATCATAACAAAGGTGAAAGAAAAGCATCAGGATAGAAATCGGTCTTATAGGAAGTCATGTCTCCTGTCAAAGTGAAGATATCGTACCTGTATTCGAAATTGCCCTTCATATTTCTCAGATAAGAGTCTGCAGCGCGCATCATAAAGCGCCTTTTCTCAGAAGTCACTGCCTCCAACGGGTCTGTATCCTTCCCGCTGCGCGCCTTAACCTCTGTGAATACAATTACATTCCCTTTTTGTGAAATTAGGTCTATCTCGATTTTCCCATGTCGCCAGTTTCTCTCCCTGATGGCATAACCCTGCGACACATAGAATTCAAAAGCTATCTGCTCNGCAAATTTTCCGAATTCAAGATTGCGCAGCTTTTGTTCGCGAGACATTNTCAAAATGCCTTGAANGACATATCCANTCCTTTGACACTNTGNGTCAAAGCTCCGACAGANATGAAATCAACTCCNGCTTCTCCATACGACCTNANNTTTTCAAGAGTGATACCGCCNGAAGATTCCGTCTCCATAGTTCCATTCACAAGCTTTACAGCCTCTTTGGTGAGTTCCGGAGTGAAATTATCAAACATTATGCGGTCTACTCCACCTATGGCCATTACTCTGCGGATATCATCAAGGGAACGAACCTCGACTTCAATCTTCAGATCTTTGTTATGTTCCTTGCAATATTCCCGGGCTCGTTCGATTGCTTTCTCGATGCCTCCGGCGAAATCAATATGATTGTCTTTGATCAGAATCATATCGAAAAGACCGATTCGGTGGTTAGTGCCGCCTCCAATTTTGACAGCCTCTTTCTCCATGATACGCATGCCGGGGGTTGTTTTGCGGGTATCGAGCACTTTTGTATGCAATCCCTGCAGTTCATCCTGATACCTGGCTGTCATCGTGGCGACNCCGCTCATCCTCTGCATTATGTTGAGCATAGTCCTCTCAGCAATCAAGAGAGAACGGACAGGCCCTTCTGCGGTGAAAGCAATGTCTCCGGGCTTGNCCCTCGCGCCGTCCTCAAGAAAAACTTCAATCTTGATCGTCGGATCAACCTTATGAAGAACNTTTTCAGCCTCCTTGACTCCTGCCAAAACTCCTGCCTCCTTTATTATCAGTCTGGAACGCCCCATAGCATCCGCCGGAATAGTAGAGAGNGTGGTGTGGTCTCCATCTCCTATATCTTCTGCGAACGCCAGATCCAGAAGCTCATCTATCAGTTTTTCTTTTGTTTCCATCTATATTTTTTATAAATTTGNGCAAAGTTAATAAAATTTATGGAAATAATTCTTCTGACAGTAGGTAAAACAAATCAGGATTACGTCCGCGTGGGCATACAGGAGTATGCTCAGCGTCTGAAAAAATATATAACATTCAAAATCGAAACATTACCTGATATACGTAATACGAAAGCCCTCACGCCTGATATNCAGAAAACAAAAGAGGGAGAGGCGATTCTAAATCACCTCTCCCCCTCTGATTATTGTATCCTTCTTGATGAACACGGACAGGAATATACTTCCGTGCAATTTTCCNTAAAACTTCAAAAAATCATGGCGTCCGGAAGAAAACGNGCTGTTTTCNTNATNGGCGGNCCTTATGGATTCTCGCAAGATGTGTATGCCAGAGCTGATGAAAAAATTTCTTTTTCCAAGATGACATTTACACATGAAATGATCAGACTCTTCTTTACGGAACAGGTTTATCGGGCGATGACGATTCTTAGGGGCGAGCCGTATCATCATGAATAAGCTCCGAATCCCTTTTTGCCTTCTTTTTGAAGAACGTCTTGCCAAGCTGAGGAGTGAATGACAGAAAAATCAGGACGCACACCACTATCAGATACATTCCGAAACAATTCAGAAGGATACGCTGGTTGTCAAGTCCGAAGTTATCAGCTTTTGCCGATTNATCCAATTCTACGAAATCATCTATATTGATGGCCGTCAAGGTNCTCTTCCAAACGACGCTCCCATTCTTGAGATAGACAATCCCTGGATTACCTCTCACAACCTCCTTGATATGTGTGTCNTCAGCATGATACACCGGATAGCTCGCCATCGAAAGGTCTTTCCAATCCTCTATATCCTCTTCGTCGCCGGCTACTATCCCAATCATCTGAATGCCATTTTTAACAGACCATTCATATAGNGAGTTTAGTTTCCACGTAGTGGCTGGCGAGACTCCTTTCAAATCCGGGATCATCACAAGCAGTTCCGGTCCATCAAATGTAATAGCCTCTTCCGTGACATCATCGTCTTCTTCATCCCATATTCTCAATGATTTATCCTTAGGTGTCTTTGTTTCGGAACCGTCATTCAATTCTTGTCTTTCAATGAATGTCCAGCCATCGGCTTCATCAGGCAAACTGTCATTTTCTCCAAATTCCTTTCTGACTCCATCCTTTTCATAAATGAAGGTGAAATGAGGACTCTCTTCTGCAATCCCTTCTTTTGCCAATAGGGTCTCTCCAACCTTATACTCTCTGAAATCTATAAGGGGTTGAGAAACATAGCCGAAAAGTTCTATCACCACTATGAAAAGTCCGGATGCAAGGAATAATAGCCATTGAAGGGCCGGTGTCACCAGCCATCTACATTTGATATTTTTCTTTATAAGCCAAACTATGACGGCCGAAAGAATTACATTTTTCCAAAAGGTAGCCCAATTTGAAATAATGAGAGCATCTCCAAAACAACCGCAATCGGGCACCGGATTCTTTATCGCTATCCATAGAGACAGAGGTAGCATAAAGAGCATTATCAACCCTCCCATCACAGGGGATGATCTTCGGAACGAGCCAAGGAATANAAATATTCCTGTCAGAAACTCTATTCCACAGAGAAAGAACACCCCTACAAGAACAAGATTGGGCCAGACAGACAGCCCCATCACATTCAGATAGTCATCCACTTTATAAAGAGTGCCCCATGGGTCAACCGCTTTTGAGAATCCGGAAAAGATAAACACTCCTCCTACCAGGATTCTGGCAATCCAGATCAGGAATGGCTGCCAACGATTTCTCTCATTCTCCATAATGAAGTTTAATCAAAGCGAACAATGCATAATTTATCATATCCATATAGTTAGCTTCGACCCCCTCGCTGATTAAGGTCTTTCCATCATGTTCCTCAATCTCTTTGGTCCGGAGGAGCTTCTGCAATATTATGTCAGTGAAGCTTGAGATCCTCATATGTCTCCACGCCTCGTCATAATCATGATTCTTATTCAGCATCAGCGAAGTAGCATCCTTCAATTCTGCGTCATAAGCTGTCAGTGCGCTCTCCTTGTCAATCTGCTCCCCTGAACCCATATGGAGCTGAATGAGAGCTATCGCTCCATAATTGACTATGCCGATAAATTCGGGTTCTATACCCTCATTTACTTTTGCAGCTCCCTCACCTTTCTCTTCTATGCTGCGTATTCTCCTGGCCTTGATATATATCTGATCGGTCAAACTTGACGGACGCATCACTCTCCAAGATGTGCCATAATCTTCAAGTTTCTTCTCATATATCGAACGGCATAAGGAAATCATTGATTCGAATTCCTTTGTAGTGTCATGTTGCATATGTCCCTTTTTCATATTCATATTTTTCTGCAAATTTAATCAAATTAGGGGATATTACCGATTTTTTGCTTCTTTCTCCTCTTTTTTATTTTTATTAATGCATTTATGCTTTATCTATTTTGGTGTTGTTGGCTTATTTTTCTAATTTTGCGGTATTGAAAATTTTATTCGCTCCTCCCTTACGACAATGAAAATTTTTCTTCCCGAATGGACCGAACAGGAAGCCGTCTTGATGGCTCTTCCCTCGGCTAATACTGACTGGAATTACATNCTTCCCGAGGCTCTTTCTCAATANAGGAGGATNATCAGATCTTTCACTGAGGAGGGTCTGCATGTNGTATTGCTCTGCCANAACAGTGAAGANGCCGAAAATATCCTGTCAGATTGCAAAAAGGAATCAATCACCTTCCTGCAATGTGAATTTAATGACACATGGACCCGCGACTACGGACCTCTGACTGTAGTCAAAGATGACAGGCTGCGAGCCCTTGATTTCGGATTTAACGGCTGGGGTCTCAAATTTGCAAGCGACAAAGATAATCTCGTCAATTTATCCTTGAAAGAAAAATTCGTTATCCTGCCGGAAACCTATCGAAANGAACGGGCATTTATTCTGGAAGGTGGATCTGTTGAAACCGATGGTGAAGGCACNATNCTNACAACNACNNGATGCCTNTGNTCNCCTAACAGAAACGGTGGTTTATCGAAGAGAGAAGCGGAAGAAAAACTCCAGAAATCGCTTGGTGCCACCCATGTCCTTTTTCTTGACTACGGCGCTCTTGAAGGAGACGACACAGATTCCCATATCGATACCCTGGCACGCATTGCTCCTAACAATACCATATTGTTTACGGGATGCCGGAATGAGGATGATTCCCAATTCGAAGAGCTCCTTAAGATGAGGGCTCAGCTTTCATTGTTCCGGAATGCCGAGGGTGAGCCGTTCAATCTGATTGAACTNCCCCTTCCTGACGCAATCTACGATGAAGAGGGAAACAGACTTCCCGCTACCTATGCCAACTATCTCGTGACCAACGAAGTGATTTTCATGCCGACTTATGNTCAAGCTGCCAACGACCTGCTCGCAATGCAAACCGTCAAGATCGCATTCCCTGACCATCGGGTTGTGGGAATTGACTGCAATACATTAATAAAGCAGCATGGTTCCCTTCATTGTGCCACAATGCAAATCCCTTGCAATCTTTTTAACCCGACTATATATGATAAATGAAATTAAGGTGGGAGTGGTGCAACACGCATTCACATCCGATGTCACTGCGAACAGGCAACGCAACATATCTTCAATTGAAAATCTGGCAGCCGAAGGGGCTCAATTGATTGTGCTTTCCGAGCTTCATGATTCCCTTTATTTTTGCCAATGTGAAGATGTGGCCAATTTTAAGTTTGCGGTCAAATTAGACGACTTTATCAACTTCTATTCAAAGATTGCCGCTGAAAATAAAGTTGTTATTGTCAGCAGCGCTTTTGAAAGAAGAGCTCCCGGTCTTTATCACAATACAGCCGTGGTCTTTGATTCTGATGGCCGGGTTGCAGGCAAATACCGGAAAATGCATATCCCTGATGATCCGGGGTTTTATGAGAAATTTTACTTCACTCCCGGCGACCTTGGTTTCCAACCCATTGAAACTTCTCTCGGAAAATTAGGCGTGCTTGTCTGCTGGGATCAATGGTATCCGGAAGCTGCACGCATGATGGCTCTGCGTGGTGCGGAAATGCTTATCTACCCTACCGCTATNGGCTGGAATCCTGACGATCCTCAGGATGAGAAAGATCGTCAAAGAGATGCGTGGATAACCATACAACGTTCACATGCCGTGGCAAACGGTGTCCCGGTGATAAGCGTTAATCGATGTGGGTTTGAGGAGGATCCNTCNGGNCAGACTTCNGGTATTGATTTCTGGGGTTCAAGTTTCGTAGCGGGTCCGCAAGGTGAAATCCTATATATGGCTCCTGATGAACAGCCTGATGAATTTATCGTAGAAATTGATAAAACCCGCACGGAGAATGTCAGGAACTGGTGGCCTTTCCTTCGCGACAGACGTATTGATGCTTATAATGGCCTTACATCCCGATTCATAGACTGACCCATCATTTTTCATTATAGGGATGGCTCATGAGAATTTTTCCTTGAGCCATCCTTTATATTTTTCTGCCTCCTCTTCCAAACCCTCTTTTTCATAAAGTTCAATCAATTCCTTGATAGGTTCGCTTTCTGCCGGAGCTTTCTTTGAGGCCGCTATAAAAGTCAGGGCTGCACGAGATGAATCACCCGTCCGGGCGTAATGTCTCCCCCTAAGCATTAGGGCAGCGTATGCTGTCTTCTTGTCACCCTTCTCAACATCCTTCAGTATCCGCATAGCTTCCTTATCCTCTCCTGACTCCAGCAATAATTCAGCAAGATGCAATCTTGCCTTCAAATTGTTCTCATCTATTTCGACTGCTTTCCTAAAGAGACGAAGTGCCTCTGAAATATTGCCTGTTTTTTTCTCCCTCTCTCCTATTTCATAATAATCTGCGGATATCTCTTTTAATTGAGAAGATTTTTTTCTCANCTCTTCCTTAAGTCTTTTCAAAACAGAGAGTCGCGACGAAAGCAGTCTGCGNACCGTCTTTTGAGACAACGCTCCCGTCAAATCATTGAGTTTCCAGACAGATTCNACTGCCTCGGCAAATTCATCATTCTCAAACTGGGATATTGCCTGCTCCGACAAAACTTTTGCTCTCGCTTCCCGGAAAACCTTTTCGGATTGAGATTTATCATTGAAATTCTTGCTGAAGTTATTAGCGCCCTGACTGACTATCACATCTCCCCTCCTGATAGGATTCAGGAAATGTATTCCCTCCAGCGTTCGGCATCTACTTAAAGCCACGTATGTCTGACCGGCTGAAAAAGCTCCGCTTCCCATATCTATAGCCACATTATTGAATGTCAAACCCTGGCTCTTGTGGATAGTCAGAGCCCATGCTGCTCGCAAAGGATATTGCACGAACTGACCCAATATTTCCTCCTGTACTTTTTTCTCTTTCTCATTATAAGAATAAGTGATGTTGCTCCATTCTTCCCTTTCAAGCTTCACCTCTTCCCCATTCTCCAGTTTTATCGTTATCGAAGTTTGCGAAATATCGGTTATTCTTGCCAAAGTACCATTAACCCACCTCCTGTCTTTATCATTCCTTATCAGCATCACCTGAGCGTCTCTTTTTAATACAAGATTAAGATCTGTAGGAAGTAGCTTTTCCGGAAAATCATCTCGTATTTCTCCCTTGAAGATGTACTCCTCTCCTGGAAGAGATTCCATTTTTTCCTTATTGATGGAGGAAGCGATGTCTCTGCGTGTGGTAAGAGTGATTCCGAATTTATCATCCATCTCCTTTTCTTCTCGATTTACATTTTTGTTTAGAAGATTAAGATCGTCCCAAGTCACCTGATTTTTCCTTACTCTGTCAAGCACACCTATAAAATTGGGATCATTCTGGCGATAGATCTTTTTCAATTCCACTGATACGAGATTCACAGAGTTATACGCCAACGCATTGAAGAAAAAGAAGTCGCTGTAATATTTTGAAAGTATTAAGCGTGTATCAGGATTTACCACCGGTTCAAGCTGAAAAATGTCGCCCACTAACAGCAGCTGGACACCCCCGAACGGAAGCCCCCTCTTACCTGTGACGCCACGAAGCACCCGATCTATAAAGTCTATCATGTCGGGTCTTACCATCGACACCTCGTCAATGATAATCAATTCGATCTCTTTGAGTAGTTTTCTCTTGTTTCGGTTATACTTTTTCGGATTCTTGAAGCTNGCTACAGAATAATCCGGATCATCCGGGGGCACAGGACGAAGTGGCATTTGGAAAAATGAATGAATCGTCACTCCTCCNACATTTACAGCAGCCACCCCGGTTGGGGCNAGAATCACATACTTCTTGTCGATGTTGCGGCATATAAATCTGAGAAAAGTAGATTTACCTGTGCCTGCTCTTCCGGTAAGGAAAACATTCGCATTGGTATCCTTCAGCAGACGATATGCCTGTTGAAATTCTGGATTGTTCAAATCTATTTTGGAATCCGTCTGCCTCATTGATATAAGAAATAAAATTTACCCTCAGGTAAAATAACAAATGATTTTATCTTACTTCCAACATCTCTTTCCTGATATTTGAATGGAAGGGAATAAAATTCTTAATAACTTGATTTAAAATTATTTTTTCAAATATTTCTAAAATNGGATTTAAAGTTATAAATTAATTCTAATTATACCAAAAAAATATAAGANAACCACTCTAACTAAAACATCGCTTCATTTCCTCTAAGATCCATATTACGGTTGTCGTTACCTACTTTCTAAAAGTTTCGTAATGAATAGCAGCAAATTAATAAGTAAATTACTAAGTTTTAAAGCCACCCCTGTTGTCATGGCAAGCTCAACGCCCCGACATACTATCTTCCCCATCAGGGCCGAGGAGATCACCTGCCGGGGANAACGGTACTGAGGCTTCTCGGGCTTCTTTGTCGCCTCCAGTNCTTTCTCGCTCGNAGCCTCAATCTTCCTGAACAGATCCCCGGCGAGCCATACACCGGTGCCACCGCAGTCGAGGTTGGTGACGAAGGATGTCCGGACCACCGCCCCGTTGGCGTAGGTAATGTCTCCATGGGCGATGATGAAGCAGGTCTCGTCTGCGAGTTCCTTCGCGCTGTTGGCCATGGTGAGCGAGGGAGCGAATAGAAAATACTTAATACCCCTCGCATGATAGAAGCGGCGTATCTTGGCAAGGATGGAGAAGGGAGGATTGTCGAGCACCACGCACCCTTCGGGATAATGGTGGTTCTCGTAATCGCCGCCGGGGAAGAACGGGCACACGATCTCCACCCCGTCAAGGGGGAGGATATTGTCGCTCACCCACTCTTTCACCGCCTCATACACTTCCGGAGGGGTGTAGCAGTCGTCGGTGGTTTTCTTGGGCTTGAATTTCTCCACGAAGCCATCGTAGTCGTTGAAAACTTCCTCGCGTCCTCTCCTCTGTGATTTCTGCTGCTTCGCCGGTGTATCCTTTCCCAGCTCGGGAAAGAGGGTGGGGTTGCTTTGTCTATTCTGTATTGATTCCATAGGTTTCATTTTGTATTTTCAATTATGTTTATTAATTTTGCGGAGTCTTGAAGCCGATAGACGTTAAATTCATCGGACAGGTTCTCAGCCGAAAGGCTTTGAGCCCTTCCTCCGGACGATTTCATTTGAAATCGTCCGGTTGTATTTTAAAGCTATCCTTCCTAAACTGTTTCCTGGTATATAAGGCTTCCAGACCATTTCTCAATACGATTATTTCCTCTAAATTTTGGCAACGTATTGCACGATCATGTATCCCCCTTGATAAGGAATCCAGAGTTATTCCTTCTCCTACTTTTAAAATAATTACATCAGCTTGTTTACTGCCATCTCGAATATTTCTATCTATGCTGCCTTTTGTACCCTTAGTGTTTACTTTGTATTCCTCAAATCTTTTCAGTGTGCGATTGAATGAGTCAGCCCCTTTGCCGTCCTCACGCTTTTCACAGAGTTCTATTTCGTAACCGTGTCTGCGTATCCGATCAGAGGCTATCTCAAGATTCTCGTAAAGTTCGTTCGGCCCATGCCGCAGATTGACCGTCACTTTACCTGCGGATGTCATAACCACTACTTCTCTATCACTCACTTCAAGGATACTGTATTTGTCAGTGAAATCCTTTCCGATCATCATTCTTACCAATTTAGGATTGGCGTAAGGTGTTTCCGCATCAAGTAGAGAAATTAGCATTTCTCTTGCCTCTTCCGTTGATAGCTTGGGCTTTTGTACCTCCTGCCATCCTTTCTTGGACTCACCATTCAGAATCCGCTCCACCGCAGTCCTGTTATCCCGTATGAAGTAGGGTAGGCTTCCCTTCCCGGACTCCGCCCTTCCTATCCGCTCGGTATTATCTCTTATCCAGTCGCTGAAGTTGGATGGGAGGGAGCGGACTTCATTCTCAGATCCCGGCAAAGGCTTCTCTCCGGCAAGGATACGCCGCGTATCCTCGGCCATTTCCTCTCCATTCTCCCTATTAGATTAGACCTTCTGGAGCCAATCCACCAAAAGATCCGGGCATAATCCAAGGTAAGACTCAAATACAGTATTGCGTTCCGGAGATTCAAGAATATGCATGATACGCTGTGTTAGCTTAGCATGAGAATCTACTTTCAAGATTTCCAGGATATTTTGTGTTAATTCTTTGAGTTCCATTTTGAAAGTTTGATGAAATTTATTTATTTTGCGACTGATTTAAATATTAGATTATGAAAGATGTTATAATTGATCACGAGCTTTCAGATGAAGAGTTTGATAAGCTCTGGGAAAAAACCATGGAAATGGAGGAGAGAGAGACAAGGATGGCTCAAAAAAAATGGGATGCTCTTTCTGACGAGGAGAAGAAAGAACAAGAATTGATAAACCAGATGATGGAAAGATTTTGGGAAAACCCTTTGGGTGACGATTAAGTTTCTTTAAGTTGAAATATCCATCTTCCTTCTGAGTTTTCTTTTACCGATTCAATTTTGAACTTGCTACCCTTGTCGAACATCACTTCATGCTGATTCGGCAAGGGTTTATGCTTGCCGTCAAACTGAGAAAATTCCTCAATCCATTTGCCATTTTTACCTTTGATGATAATTATAATATCGGATTCATTATTTTTTCTATTCTCTTTTTTTCTTTCGATATTTTTCCTTACTACCTCCAAACTTTTACTCGTAGAAGTAAATCCCTCGAAAGTTACAATATCTTGATTTTTCGCTCTATCTATCCACTCTCTAAGATTGGCCCGGTTGAGCCTTAATGTCCGATATACAGTACCCTCATAAGGCGGAAGCTTCGACAGTGCGGAAGAAAGTAGCTCGGAGAATGCAAGATAGAACTCACTAAGCCGATTTTCCCTGAGTTGCTTGTTAAGCTGGCGATAATCGGATATATCGCCGCGCGTGTAATGATAAATAGCTGCCATCTCCGTGGTAGGGACTTGAGGATATTTGCCATGTAGCCACGATTCAAGCATCTCCATCATTGCGGGTTTAGTACGATGTGCGCGGGTGAATTTACGCTCTTCCGGAGTATAAGTGTCCACTTGGAAGTTGTCAACATATTTTATATTATCCTTCACGAAATATGGCATATTTGTCCAGCCTTTAGCTCGCTCACGGTTATCCCTTATCCAGTCGGAGAAGTTGGATGGGAGGGAGCGGACTTCATTCTCAGATCCCGGCAAAGGCTTCTCTCCGGCAAGGATGCGCCGCGTGTCCTCAGCCATCTCCTCCACATTTTCCCTATTGTCACGTATGAAGTAAGGCAGTTTTCCGCGTTTCTCAACGACTTCAATGCGGTCTTTATTATCGTTTATCCACTCCTTGAAGTTGGCGGGAACATTCTTCACCTCGTTGACAGCGGGCTTGTCAAGGTGAAACAGCCAAAGAATAATTCCAATTATCATATATCCTATTTCCATAGCTCTTCCATAATAGATTGTGATTCCTTATAATACTGACTTCAACTGATTTCTCCGTCCTTTGCAAGAATGAACTGTGGAAAACCGGTGAAGCGCGGTTCATCGTCCGAGAATCCGGGCTCCCAGACATCATAACCTTGCCATATCCCGAGGTGTTTCACTTTGTCATAGATACTTTTTTGGGCAAATTTTAATATTTTTTGCTCTTTCATTTGCCTGATAAAAATTGTATGTTATCTTTGTATCGGAGTATTCCACCAGCGGCTTAAGACGGCCCGGATTCGTTCCCCCCGTCGTCGCATTTTTAAAGGGTTTCTGACTATCTCAGGAATCCTTTTATCTTATTTTTATATCTTTTGGTCTTAAAGTCGCGATAATCGAATTCAATAACCTTATTTCTCGAATTAATCAAAAGAATATCACCAAGAGGGAGATCGTTCCTCTTCATATACTCGATTGTTTCCCTAAACTGCCAGGCATCCATATTCTCAAGTTTAAGAACGACTGCCCCAGCTTGGTGAAATTCCTCTGCAAGATGCTGCTGAAGTGTATTGGGTTTGGTAGATGCACTGTACTTGAAATCCACCACACGAGGGATGTCTCTTATCTTTGTTACAGCATCAGCCATTGAGATATTTTCATACTCTGGAAGAAACACCACATCACGTCCAGACCTATTCAATGCATGAGCCATCTCTTTTGTCTGAGCCCAATACTTATCTTTAATCTTATGCGCGGGATGCAACATGGTTTTCTTTCCTTTTTCATCCAAATATTCGAGAGTAAACTCGTCACTCAAAAGCAACGATTCTATATATTTCTCCTTTTGGTTTTTATCGCGTAGGGATTTAATAATATCAGCAACCTTTGGCGAGTAATAGGCCTCCTCTCCATACCAACCCTTATACAAAAACTCCTTGATCTCTGGAAGCTGCATACGAGGGGCATCGCCTTTGCTCTTGGCGAGTTTTACCGGCTCAAGCCGAAATACTCCTACTACAAACCTTATTTAAACAATTATACTATTTTATTTCTAGCAGAATTTAAAAGTGTTACGCATTTATCAAATAATTAATGTAACTTTGTAATATTAAAACCTATCTCTGATTATGTTAGGAGCAATTATTGACGACATCGTTGGCTCACCTTACGTATTTCACAATACTTCAAATCCACACTTTCCCCTATTTGGAAAAGGAAGCGAATATACTGACAATACTATCTGCACTATAGCGGTAGGTGATGCCCTGTTGAACGGGGAAAAATTCGGTACTGCTCTCCAACGCTGGGGCCGAAAATACCCGAATCCTAAAGGTGCTTATGGTGAATCGTTCTATACGTGGCTTCACGCAGACTACCCCAGACCGTATAACTCTTGGGGCAATGGGGCCGCAATGCGTGTGTCTCCTGTAGGTTGGGCTTTTAAATCATAAGCAGAGACCCTACGCGCTGCTCTCGCCTCAGCCAAACCGACACACGACCATGTGGAGGGGCTTATCGGGGCATAGGTGGTAGCTCACACTATATTCCTGCTCCGAACCATGAACCGACCTTCATTCCTCAAAGGAGAAGTCTCAGCACTCTTGGAAGCTTCTTACGGAGAAGATTGGAAGCAACATCTCCCCTCGCCCGGGGTCTTTGACGAAACCTGCCATGGATGTGTCCCTCTTGCATTCTTTATCTGCGTTCAATCTAAAGATTTCGAGGATGCCATTCGCCGTACCGTCCTGTAAGGTGGAGATTCTGATACACTCGCTGCCATTGTTGGGTCACTTGCCGAAGCACGCTGGGGAATTCCTCATGACATCAAAGAGCAAGCCCTATCTATGCTTCCTGAGGAAATGGTCGACGTTATCAAGCAATTTAAATCCAAGTTTGGATATCAGTTATAAAAAGTATTTGTCCATTAATCAAAAAATTGCTCAAAATTTCTCTTGGAATATTTCAGTGTGAAACATTTGTTGAAAATTTAATATAAAGTGGACAAATATCATATAAATATGATATGAATTGATTCCCACCAATATTAAAGATACCCTATAAATCAATTTATAATTTATTGATTTATAGGGTATTTTTATAAGTGGAGCATACGAGACTCGAACTCGTCACCTCTTGACTGCCAGTCAAACGCTCTAGCCAGATGAGCTAATGCCCCTTTCACAGGAGCAAAATTACATCTTTATTTCGACTTTTCCAAATAATTTTTTAGATTTTTTTAAAATTAATTGGTTGATGTATTGAGAGTCGGCGTCACAGGTTCATCTGTACAGAGCACTACTAACAGATTGCTAACCATCGCTGCCTTTTTCTCATTGTCAAGCTTGACCATATCGCTTTTTTCAATCCTATCTAAAGCCATCTCCACCATTGAAACAGCTCCCTCGACAATTTTCTCCCTTGCCGTTATAATAGCCGATGCCTGCTGACGACGCAACATGACTGCCGCAATTTCCGGTGCATACGCAAGATAGTTCAACCGAGCTTCGATAACCTCAAGTCCTGCCATTGCGAGCCGCTCATTTATTTTCTTCTCAAGCAGCTCATTGATGGTATCCCCTCCATCGCGAAGAGTGACTTCGTCCGGATTGCCTGAGTCTGATTGATCATATGCAAAATGACCCGTAACCTCTCTGAGTGCTGCATCGCTCTGTATCCTGACGAATTTCTCAAGAGCACCTTGGTTGACTCCTCCTAAAGATTTGGAATCAAGGTCGAATACCACTTTATAAGTATCCTTTATTTTCCAGACAAGAACCATTCCGATTAGGACAGGATTTCCAACCTTGTCATTTACCTTTATTGGTTCAATATCCATATTCCTGATTCGGAGTGAAAGCTTGTTTCGATTCATAAAGGGATTAATCCAATAATATCCCACTTGTCTACAAGTGCCGGCATATTTTCCGAAGAAAATCATAACTCGGGCTTCATTTGGCTCTTGCACAAAATAACCCACACATCCCAGTACAAACACGATGAACAGAACCGCACTTATAGGAATTGTTATCGCAAGATGGTCTTCACCACCGATAATAAAAGTGAATGCAATTAAAAGAGGAATGAGTATGAAGGTGAAGAATATCATTGCGAACCCGTTTAGGATCAAACCGCCATACTCATATTCATGATTATTGTTTTTATCCATAATGTTACATTTTATTAGTTTTATCTTTCAATTCTTTGATAATATGGGTTTCAACCAAAATCGCCACGGGGATCCAGATAATAACTCCCTTCACTCCTCCCAACATATATAGATATGAAATATAAAGGGCAATGCAGATTGTTTCAGTGATGAATCTGTAAGTAACCGCCATCGGTTCAATTTTCTGTTTCTTTACCGAAACTACTGTTGCCCACATTGCCCAGAAAATAAACGCTGAAGCACTGAATAAGGAAGCTGCCATCTCAAGATTCCCGAAATTATTCAATTCGGCAATCTTCGCCGTCACCAAACCGCCGAACAGGAGAACGAGAGCAATCTGGCTCACCGTGCAATCCATTATCATTTTCCATCTGTCGTTCATAGACCTTTATTGTTATCAAGATTTACTTACCGGCTCTTTTGCCTCCTACAAAGGTAATTAAAAAAATCTATATAAGTTTAACAACTACTAAAAATAACAATGATAACCTCAAATTTTTCCATCTTATAATAATTATTACTAACTTCGCGAAATAATCCACATCAAAAGAAGCGAGTTCTATGTTAAGCGAATTCTTTACTTTATTCAACCCCGAAGGACTGATTATCGGTATTTTTACATTCCTGATAATTGGATTATATCATCCTCTTGTAATCAAAGGAGAATATTACTTCGGAAGAAAAATCAAATGGTGGTTTCTGATTGCAGGTATCATTTTCCTCATAGCCTCACTATTATCACACACCACACTTATATCAACTGTCTTCGGAGTAGCTTCATTCAGTTCTTTTTGGAGTATAAAAGAAGTTGACGAACAAGTTGAGCGTGTTAGGAAAGGTTGGTTTCCATCCAACCCGGACAGAAAAAAAGTAAGGGAGAGGTCTTGACCTCTCCCTTACTTTTTTTCTGTCTTCGTATCTATCAGTTTTGTCCTAAGAGAGTCATATGATAACCCAGATTATTCAATTCAAGTGCAATCCCCATAAGATAGAGCTGATGCAAAGCATCTACATAGGCGAGGGCAGCCTCCTTTGTGCCTGGTTCCAGTCCGGCATGATGAAGAGCATGGAAAGTCCTGGCGGCACATTCCCCTACTACTCCGGACATCTTCTCCGCCTCCTCTTCAGGAAGGTTCAGAAGTTCCTTCAGGATATAATCATCCATATTGTCATACCCCTTGGCATCCCTTAGACCTTTATAAAGTTGTTCAACTGTCTCTTTGGAATATTTTTCCCAGTCAACATCCCAATAGAAAGCAAACGCCATCCCTATGAACATCATCCAACCGAGAGAAACATTAGGATATTCATTGAATTCCCTTATGCCATCCGGCAAATATGCCTCTTCCAAAGAATGCCACAACTCTTCCAAATCCGGGCATTCCGGCAGTTTTTCATCCACAAGCTTCTCGCTTTTAAGATAACGGTGAAGATCTTCACCCAATTTTGTCTCAAATTCAGTCATAACAATATTTTTATAAGCAAATAGAGGAAAGTTCCGGTCGTTGCCGTCTCTTTCCTCTATTAAAACAATAAAAGTAGCCTAAAAGATTATTCTTAACCTTTCATCGCAAACCCTTCAACAGATTTATTCTTTCTTCCGGATTTGGGGTTCCGAAAATATAGCTTCCGGCAACCAGAACATCCGCACCAGCCTCAGCCAACTCTTTCCCGGTTGTCTCATTCACTCCACCGTCTACCTCAATCAATGCGCTTGACCCTGATTCCAAAATCAGTTTTTTCAGTTCACGTGTTTTTTTCAGCGTATTCTTTATAAAGGCCTGACCTCCGAATCCAGGATTAACTGACATAAGCAACACAAGGTCTACATCGGTTATTATATCCTGGAGCATACAAACCGGGGTGGAGGGATTCAGAGTCACACCTGCCTTCATTCCCGCCTGATGAATTCTCGCCACAGCACTATTCAAATGCGTACATGCCTCATAATGCACATTCATGAGCCAAGCTCCTGTATCCCTTACTTGAGAAATCCATTTTTCGGGCTCTACTATCATAAGGTGTACATCAAGAGGTTTGGTACAGATTTTTCCAACCGCTTTTATCACCGGGAAACCGAATGAAATGTTGGGCACGAAAACACCATCCATTACATCTATGTGAAGATAATCTGCTTCCGAAGCATTTATCATCTCGATTTCCGGTGTGAGATTGGCGAAATTCGCCGATAACAATGAGGGTGAAACTTTCATTTTATTTAGGGTTAATGTGAAAAACCATATCCGGAATCAAGCCATTTCCTTTTTATTCTTATTGGGCTTGAATGCATTCCATAGAATAAAGATAACGCATACTAATGCAATGCCGTAGCCTATCCAGGTAAGATAACTGTTATATTCCTCCACTTTCTCAAAAAGCTGATCGGGAGAAACTGTCTGCGCGAGCCAATAGCCCAATCCGCCTAAGACACCGTTCCACACCATCGCTCCCAGAAAAGTAAAGATGGCAAATTGTGCGACATTCATTCGTGCTATACCTGCCGGTATGGATATTAGCTGTCGTATGGCGGGAATCAATCTCCCGACAAAAGTTGACACTGCTCCATGCTTGTCAAAATACGCTTCAGCTTTCTCCACTTTCGCTTTGTTGAGCATAAGGGCATGTCCTACCCTGCTCTCCACGAACGAATATACAACCGGACGACCTATCCACAGTGCGAGATAATAATTTATGAAAGCTCCGACCAATGCACCCAGAGTCGCCACCAATACAACCACGAAGATATTCATATCAGAGCCGGCGCCTGTATTTGTACAAGCCAGATAGGCGGCCGGGGGCACAATCACCTCCGAGGGAAAGGGTATGAAGGAACTCTCGATTACCATGAAGATGAACACAAACCAATAGTTGGCATTCTCCACAAACCATTGAAAGAAATTGCTCGCGTCAAAAATAGCCAACGAAATAAAATCTATCGTCATATCCTGTTTCCTTATTAAATCTGTTATCGATTACAAAAATATTATAACCAGCAATTGGGCTATCACCACCCTGGAGAACATGGCCAGAGGATAGACCGTGGCATAACTGACTGAAGCTGTATCGCCCGGCAAAGTGTCGTTGGCATAATTTAATGCCATTGGATTTGCCATGGCTCCGCAAAGCATTCCACAGGTGCTTCCAAAATCCATCCGCCACAGACGCAAGGATAAAAGACCGCATATTATAACCGGGATAAGAGTTATCGCGAAGCCGGTACCTATCCACACCAATCCATCGCCTCTTAAAATAGTCTCCACAAAATGTGCACCGGCATCAAGACCGAGACATGCGAGATAAAGTGAAAGCCCTATTCCGCGCAACATAAGGTTCGCACTTCTGGTGGTATATGTCACCATGTGCAGATGAGGACCGAAGCGTCCGAGAAGAATGCCTACCACTATCGGTCCTCCTGCGAGCCCCAGCTTGACCGGAACTGATATACCGGGTATTGAAATAGGAATTGAGCCTAACAACAAACCCAATACAATCCCTATGAAAATCACTGCCAGATTTGGATCTTTCAGTTTTGACTCTGTATTACCAAGCACTTTGGCCACCTCATCTATCTGCTTTTCTTTTCCCACCACTGTCAGTCTATCGCCTAATTGAAGCAACAGACCAGGTGTTGCGAGAAGACTTACCCCACTTCTTGAGACGCGCGTGATATTTATGCCGTAATTGTTACGGAGCTTTAGACTTCCAAGTTTATGCCCGTTTATTTCCGGCTTGCTAATCACAATATGACGTGAGGTGAGGCTACTATCGATTTTATTCCAATCTATTTTACCCGTGTTCCAATCACGACTTTCATGCTCACCGAAAAATGCAGACAAAGCTTCGATTTCTTTCTCTGTCGTTATGACCATCAATCGGTCGCCGGCAGCTATCTGACTTTGAGAAGTTGGTATGCTCACCTCCCCTTCATGCCACAGACGTGAGATGACGAACGGAGTTTTTGATATTTTGGCTACTTCCTCGATAGTTTTTCCAAAGATTCCGGGATTCTTGACACGGAATGTAGCAATAAATGTCTGGTTATCATCTTCCTGATTGCTGATTTTTATATCATCCGGTTTGACGAATAGTTTTCTCATCAACACTATAGCCAGGATGACTCCTACAACGCCCAAAGGATAAGTGACTGCGCAACTAAGTGCTGTCCCGTTGGCAGATATACCTATCTGGTTCAACGCCTGCTGAGCGGCACCCAAAGCTGGGGTATTGGTGGTTGCTCCGCTTATGATACCGACCATATCTTGCATCGGTATCTTAATAAGGTATGACAACCCTACGGCAAAACATGTCCCGAACAGCACAGTGATAAGTCCAAGCATGTTCAATTGCACGCCCCCCTTGCGGAATGAACTGAAAAAACCGGGTCCCACTTTCAATCCAAGCTCATACACAAATAACACGAGTCCGAAACTTTCAGCATATTGAAGCATTGAGTTGTCTATCAACAATCCGAGATGACCGGCAAGAATACCTGCAAAAAATACCCAGGTGACACCGAGAGAAATACCCCAGACCTGAATTTTTCCCAACCCGAGACCAACGGCTATTATTACTGAAAGCACCACAACTGCTTGAAGCGGTGTGTGAGCAATAAGAACATCATTCAACCATTCCATAATCAAAGCACACCACAGTCTCTAAACATTTTCTCGTAGTAAGCCGCCTTTTTGTCAAGTTTCAAAGGATAAGCCCGACTCGTGGAAGGCATTCTCCAGATGGTGAGGCCATTCTCACTCTCCACCTTCTCCCCCATCTTCGGGACAGACGTATCCGTCAAATCGGCTATGACTCCGGCGGCTTTTTCCCCGGTTGTGCAAAGAGTGTGGCAATCCGGCATTTGAGACAAGAGTTCCGACAGTGGCACAGGCTCAATAATTTCAAGGAACTTATCTGAAGCGTTTCCTTGAAGCCGTCTCACTTTTCTTGCCGTGTCGTTCATGGCTATGCCTCTTTCATTCAGTAGTCTCTTTATCGCTTCAAGATCAAAGCTTTTATGATCCGGATTACAGAGGGCATATCGGTCATTGAAAAATATCAATCCCATCATATACCAGAAATCGTTCGTACGGTTGGGATAATAGAAGTTCATCGACCATCGTTTGGGCTGAGGTGGGAATGTGCCCATTATCAAAATTTTTGCCCCAGCCGGAATATAAGGTTCCCACGGATGAATTTCTGTCTCCATCACTTCAGCCTTAATTCTGCCACAAACTTATCAACCATTGTCTCTATCTCTTTATATGTAGATTCTTTGGCTGAATGTTTCATTTCAAGGGTAGCGATAGGCTCCGCCTTCATTTTGCCAAGATATTCCCCAAGGCTTTTTGCCGCAGCTGAGGCCCATGTGAAGGATCCGAAAGTAGCCATCACTTTATTTTTGATTTCTCTTGTCTCCATTGCAATCATGAACGCCTCCACCGGAGGGAACAGGTGCATTGAATAAGTTGGTCCGCCTACAATCAAACCTTCATAACGGAAAGCGTCTGAAATCATATAACTCAACTCATCCTTGTTGGCATTATGAATCTTTATATTCTTTATGCCTCTTGCTGCAAGCTGCCGCGCTATCTCTTCTGCAATTTCCCCTGTGTTTCCATACATGGAACCGTATACGATCGTAACCCCGGCTTCACTCTCATATTTGCTGAGCCTGTCATAAATCTCAACAACCTTTTTGAGTTCCTTATGCCATACTGGTCCGTGAGTGGAGCAAAGATATTTCACTTTACAGCCTGATGTCTTCTCCATTGCTTTTTGCACGAACTTGCCATATTTCCCTACTATATTTGAATAATAGCGATACATCTCGTCCCAATACCAGTCGGTATTCATTTCTTCATCAACGACCCCGCCGTTCAGTGCGCCAAAACATCCAAAAGCATCTCCCGAGAAGAGCACCCCGTCTTCCTCCACATAAGTCATCATGGTTTCAGGCCAGTGCACCATTGGGGTGAGGATAAATTTCAACGACTTTCCCCCAAGATCTATTGTCGCTCCATCAGAAATCTCCATAAAACGGTCGTCGTCAGTTATATGGTAAAATCCCTTTATCATTACAATCGTCTGCTTGTTACCGACAACCTTCAGTTCCGGAAACTGCGCGAGCATAACCGGTATACCCCCGGAATGATCCGGCTCCATATGGTTTACGACAAGATAATCTATTTTTTCATTCCCTATTTCGGAAAGTATGGCGCGGATGGAGTTTTGTACATATCCTACTTCTACTGAGTCAATCAAAGCTGTCTTTTCTTGACCTTTAACTATATAGGAGTTATAACTCACACCATTAGGCAATGGCCACAGTCCTTCAAAACGATCGGTTGTACGGTCGTTGACCCCGACGTAATATACATCATTTGTGATTTCGCGTATATTCATAACTTGTTTATTTTCTTGAGTCGGAAACGTTTTTTCTCCGTTGTGGAACCGGCTCATATCATTATTTAATTAACAATTCAAAGTGCAAAATTACTTAAAAATACCGTTATTGCAAAGAAGTAGCTGCTCAATGAAGTTTTTTAAGTAACTTTGCACCCGGAAATAATTTTCTTTTTAATGATAATATGAAAGCATCTTTAATCACCATCCTTCTTTTGGTCATATCCAATGTTTTCATGACCATCGCCTGGTATGGACACCTTCGGCTACAGAGCTCCGGAATTTCTAAAAACTGGCCTCTTTTCGTTGTAATCCTATTCTCATGGGGCATTGCGTTGGTGGAATATATGTTTATGATTCCCGCTAACAGAATGGGATTTCAAGGAAACGGAGGACCATTTTCTCTCTTTCAGCTAAAAATTATTCAGGAAGTTATTTCCCTTACGGTTTTCACGATTTTGGCTATGTTCTTTTTTTCCGGCGAAAAGCTTCATTGGAATCATATTGCCGCTTTCATTTGCCTTGTCGCTGCCGTCACTTTCACCTTTCTTCCAAATAAATAATAATCGCTCATTATGAGTTTCATACATTTCGCTCCCGTGCAGGGACATACCGATGCCCCCTACAGGCATTTTCATCATAACTCTTATAACTCTCCTCTTACCTACTACACTCCCTTCATCCGTCTCGAAAAAGATGGTTTGCGGTCAAGAGACATAAAGGATTTCACGTCTTCACTCAACGACTCCTCTCACGTAGTTCCTCAGATTATTTTCCGTGATAAAACAGAACTTAATACTCTGGTAAAGGCATTGGCAGATTTGGGCGCTACCGAGATAAATCTCAACATGGGATGCCCTTTCCCTCTCCAGACCGGACATGGAAGAGGGGCAGCTACTATCTCTAACCCTAACATTGGTGAAGCTGTGGCTGACACTGTCTCAAATAATCCTGACATTCATTTTTCCGTTAAAATGCGTCTCGGATATGCAGACCCCAATGAATGGAAAATTCTTCTTCCATTCCTTAATTCCATCTCTCTCCGACATATCACCCTCCATCCTCGTGTGGCCAAACAGCAGTATGGCGGCGATGTAAATTATGAGTGTTTTGACGAATTCTTGAAGGAAAGTGTTAATCCGGTGCTTTATAATGGCGACGTAAAAACACTTGAAGATATCGAGGACATTAAGAACCGTTTTCCCGAAATCTCCGGCATAATGATTGCCCGAGGTCTTCTCGGCCGTCCATCCTTAGCCGATGAATGGGAAAGACGAACTGAGCTCTCAAGAGAGGAACGCCTTGAAAAGATGCTGAATTTCCACACAGACCTCCTTGATTATTATAATGAGACTCTCTGCGGTGAAAGTCAAGTCGTGGCTAAAATCAAACCTTTTTGGGAATATGCTGAAAATGAAATCGGAAGAAAAGCCTGGAAAGCCATCAAGAAGGCCGGAAATATAGCCAAGTATCATTCGGCTGTTGCAATGATTGGCAGGGATTAAATAAATCTAAAATATTAATCATTCATAAATATTATGAAAGTTGTCATACTTACTGCTATGGACAAAGAGCTCTCTCTTGTCCTGAACATTCTTGAAAATCCGAAGGAAGACACTATCGATGGAAATAAAATTTACCGTGGGAAATCAGGCATCCATGAAGTGATTCTCGCAAAATGTGGAATCGGTAAGGTTAATGCCGCTGTTAAAACTTTCTCCATTATCAGCCATGAAAGACCCGAGCTGGTAATAAACAGTGGTGTGGCAGGTGGTGCCGGACTACCGGTAGGTGCTACTCTGGTTGCTGACAAAGTTGCATATGATGATGTGTGGTGCGGGACAGGGACAGAATTCGGGCAAGCAGACGGCTGTCCGCTCTTCTTTTCCCCACACCAGATTGTGATTGACAAGGCCAAAGAATGCCTTAAAGACGCCAATATTCATTATGGGCTTATATGCAGTGGCGACACCTTTATCTCATCTCCTGAGGAAATTGCCTTTATCCGTAGCAAATTCCCTCAAGTAAAAGCCGTCGATATGGAATCCGCATCAATCGCACAGGTTTGTTTCTTGACAAATACTCCTTTCAGCATTGTGCGTGTCGTCAGCGACACTCCCGGAGAAGGGGAAAACATCAGTCAATACAAAGATTTCTGGAAGACCGCCCCTGAGAAGACTTTCGAAACAGTGAAAGCCTTGATCAATAATCTCGATTTATAACGTTCATCTTATTATAATGGCTATAAACCGATCCACACTCAAGACTCTAATGCTCCCGGTCGCTATGGTCGGAGGTGCAATTTTCTATCCGTGGATGGGGCATCTCACATTTCTCTCCCCATACCTCATCTTTATAATGCTCTTCATCACGTATTGCAAGTTGAAAATAGCCGATTTCAAGCCCAATCGTTTCGAGCTTACTCTTCTTCTCGCTCAGATTGTTCTGGCAGCGGCAGGATATTTTCTCACTTTCTTCTGGAACCGTACGCTGGCGGAAGGGATATTTATTTGCTTCATTATCCCTACTGCAACTGCCGCTCCCGTTATCACATCAATGCTGGGAGGAAGTATCTCTAAAGTAGCGACCTATAGCCTGATATGCAATGCTTTCGTTGCTGTAGCAGGCCCCCTGATGTTTGCGGCTGTGGGAGAACATCCTGAAATTACCTTTATCCATTCCTTCGGGATGATTCTTGTGCAAGTGTTTCCTCTTATACTTGCCCCACTTGCCCTTGCTCTGATACTCAGATACACATGGCCGAAAGCTCATTCAAAGATTGTAGGAATGCAGCAGCTTTCTTTCTATCTTTGGTCAGTATCCCTTTTCATAGTGGTAGGCAGTTGTGTGGCTTTCGCCATCAAAGCCTGGACTCCGGAAACCACATCCACTATGGTTCTTCTCGCGCTGGGAGCCCTTGCGGCTTGCCTCATCCAATTTAAACTTGGAAGGATAATTGGAGGAAAGTTCGGCGATAAAGTGGCCGGAGGTCAAGGTCTCGGGCAGAAAAACACTGTTCTTGCTGTTTGGCTTGCCCTCGCCTATCTTAATCCTTTGGCCTCCATCGCTCCCGCCTCATATGTCGCGTGGCAGAATATTATCAATTCATGGCAGTTGATGCGCCATCAGTCACATATCAGAAAACTTAATTCTGAGACGCAGGAGATGAGGGAGTAGCTTTTCTTCCCCTTCTTCTGTAAAACCTCTTCTTTGATTCTTCCGGATTCACAGAAGAGGTTTCCTTTTTTTCATTACTCTTATTTTTTGCATTTGGTTGTTTGTCCTTTTCCCTACTGAAAGATCTGAATCGATTGCCTCTCCCGGTCTTACGCCTTCCACCACCGTTCATATCCTTTCCTCCATACTCAGGGACTTCCCCAAGCTCAGCCGGCACAGGTAGTTTTTCAACCTCCTTCTCAAGGAGCTTTTCTATCATCCTGAATTTACCCCTCTCCTTTTCGCTGATAAAGGTGTATGCGCACCCTTCTCTGTCTGCCCTCGCTGTCCTACCTATACGATGAACATAATCTTCCCCCTCATGCGGAACATCAAAATTTATCACAGTCTCAATATTGTCGATATCAATTCCCCTCGCTATGATATCTGTCGCTACCAACACATTTATCTTTGATGCCTTGAAGCGAAGCATCACCTCTTCCCTATCGTTCTGCGTGAGGTCAGAATGCATCTCGGCTACTTTAATATTATTTTTCCTCAACTCTCGAGTCAACTCCTTCACCTTCTGTTTTGAGGAGGAGAACACAATAACTCTTTGAGGGGGATTATCCTTAAAAATTCTTTCAAGAATTGGGAGTTTCTGTTTTTCATAGCAGACATAGGCCATCTGATGTATTTTATCAGCAGGCTTCGATACTGCCAGTTTAACTTCCACAGGATTCAGAAGAATCTGCTTAGCCATCTGCTGGATTTTCGGGGGCATCGTAGCAGAAAAAAGAAGTGTCTGACGCTCTTTGGGCAAATGTCCTACAATCTGCATGATATCATCAAAAAATCCCATATCGAGCATTCTGTCGGCCTCATCAAGAACAAAAAAAGATACTTTCGAAAGATCTACATAACCCATGCTGAGATGGGCGAGTAATCTCCCGGGAGTTGCTATGACCACATCGGCACCGCTTTTCAGCCCTTTTCTTTGCTGTTCATAAGTATGACCGTCAGTCCCGCCATAAATAGCCATACTGCTGACTGGCATAAAATAAGAGAAACCCTGCATTTGACGATCTATCTGCTGAGCAAGTTCTCGAGTTGGGGCCATGACCACACAATTAACATTATCCTGAGGATAATTATCATTGACCAGGCGTTCTATAATCGGCAAAAGATATGCTGCTGTCTTTCCGGTGCCTGTCTGAGCAACTGCAAGCAGGTCGTGTCCTTCCAGAACGGGGGGTATCGACAACTCCTGAATTGGTGTGCACTCGTCAAAATGCATGTCATAGAGAGCGTCGAGCAGGTCATCGTTTGTCAGTAAATCTTCAAATCGCATATCTTTGTCTTTAATTTTACAAGTAAATTATTTAGCTTCCGAAGCAAACGTTTCGAAACCGATATGTAGTATCAAGGAAAATCAGCAAAAAATTTTCTTATTCCTTAAAATTTAAGGCAAAATTAGTAAAAAATTATGTTTTTATAAAAAAATTTTATAACCTAATACAATATTACCTGACAAATATGAGTTATAATATTGAAACGACTTTACTATTTACTAACAACATGAAGACGAACAATTCGTTCCAAAAAAAGATTCTGGGTCTGCAGGCAAACCTTCTGAGTTTTGCCTATCAGTTGACCGCCAACAGAGAGGAAGCTCAAGACCTCCTTCAGGACACTACCCTTAAGGCACTTGACAACGAAGACAAGTTTGTTGACAATGTGAATTTTAAGGGGTGGGTATTCACCATCATGCGTAACATCTTCATCAACAATTACCGCCAGTCTGTAAAAAAGGCTACAGTAATTGACCAGTCTGAAGATCTATTCCATTTGAACCTGTCTCAGGATTCCGGGTTCGAGACTCCGGAAGGTTCTTATGCCGTCAAAGAGATTTCTGCAGCACTTAACGGGTTCTCCGATGAATATCGAGTGCCTTTCAATCTTTATGTCGCCGGGTACAAGTACTCTGAGATTGCTGAAAAGATGAATCTCCCAATCGGAACTGTCAAAACGAGAATATTTGTCGCAAGACAAAAACTCCGTGATCAGCTGAAAGATTTTAGATAAAAATCCAAGTTTCGCATGAGTCTGTTTCAAGTGGTTGCCTCAAATTGAGACAACCACTTTCTTTTTGCCATATACACTTGACTATTTTCCTTAATTCTTGAATAAAAATTTGACACTATGTCACTCAGAAATTTTTCTTGAGAAAAGGTTGTCATTTAAGTGATGCTTTATCAAACTTTTTTCAATATCAAACGTTTTAAAGTTAAACAACGACTATTCACAACAAAACAACAGGCGCAACATGAAAGCGAATTCATTCCAGCAAAAAATCTTAGGATTGCAGAGCAACCTCTTAAGTTTCGCTTACCAGTTGACTACGAACCGAGACGAAGCTCAAGATTTGCTGCAAGACACTACCCTGAAGGCGCTCGACAATGAGGAAAAATTTGTCGACAATGTTAATTTTAAGGGGTGGATATTCACAATCATGAGAAACATCTTTATCAATAACTATCGCCAGAACGTAAAAAAGGCGACTGTCATTGATCAAAGTGAAGATCTCTACCACCTCAATCTTTCTCAAGACTCCGGTCTTTCTACTCCTGAGGGCTCATATAATGTGAAGGAAATCTCCGCGGCTCTCAATGAATTTTCTGACGAATATAGAGTTCCTTTCAACATGTATATCGCCGGATATAAATACAATGAAATCGCAGAAAAAATGAACCTCCCTGTCGGGACTGTAAAAAGCAGAATATTCTTCGCTCGCAAAAAGCTTCGTGAAGAATTAAAAGACTTCAGATAATTGTCAACCCCAAAATAAACAACGTGCCGGAACTTAGAGTTCCGGCACGTTGTTTATTTTTATTTATCTTAGAATGAAAAGTGAAAGGCAAATCTCAATCCGCTTTTGTCGCAACCCGGAGTATCTCGATATGTAAGCCTCCATACATAATCAATCCTGAAAAACATACAGATATTATCAATCCCTACCCCTAATTCCATGTAAGGTTTATCAGTCATTACCCTCGGGTGTGCATCAAATGGAAAGATCGGAAGATCTCTGTTTTGCTCTGGGTCATTCCTGCTTGATAATCCCCCCATCAATCCTTTAAATGTCACAACTTCCCGAAGTTTTAGCCGATTAAGAAGCGGTATGCGATTAAAAAGAACACCCATCCCGAAATATGTGAGATCTATTGCTCCATACTTATCATTCGCAAACTCCATCGGGTTCATCAGCGAATAGCTCTCAGGCTGAATGGTGTATGATAGATTTGCATTAGGCCACATTAATGATGGAAAGTAAACACTACTCCAGGTATAGCCCCCTTTAAGAATCACGTCTGTGTATCCAAATGCTGAAAACCAAAGTCTTTTGCGTATACTTAGCTCAGTTCGGTTAAGAGTAAAAGCAGAGCCCAAGAACCCTTTAGGTCCGTATTCATGTGTCAATTGGAAAATCCAGGCATCCATATTGACCGGACTACGGGTAGTTCTCCCTTGAATGAATTTTTCTCCAGGAGCCCATCTCACTGACAGGGCAAATGATGATTGTCTGTATTTCTCCATAACATCACCATTTGCAAAAATGAAAGGTATCCATTGAGTGGCCTCCTGAGTCTCCCGTCTGACTTTAGCCTCTACGGAGAAATTATTGGGAAGTTCAAGAATATATCCCCCTTGCTCGAGTCGGCGATAGGTCGTCAGTATGCTCTTCATTCTCTTTATCGATAGGAATGCGTTATCGGAATTTGTGAAAAGGTAATGCTGTCCAAGCATATCAAGGTCATAACGATAATTGAAGAATAAACCGTGGCGCGGCCATTCAAAGGAATGGTATTTCTTTTCAGGAAAGGAATATTCCATATCAACGCCATATTTCCATTTATGGTCTCGCGTTCCGTATGCAATATATGCGGTTCCAAACAAGTGTTTATTGAGATGGGCAGTTGTCATTCCTCCTAACCTTAATCTCACCCCTTCCACAGTGTTCCCACTTATCAAGGTATTGAGCGGACCGATATCGAACTTGCTGTTTTTACCGGTCATGAGGTAGCCACTCTCCAACAATCTTACAACTTTCTCGCCCCAATAAAGCAAAGGTTTCTTCCTCATGGCTTTCATCATGCCACCCATTCTTGATTCTGCAGCAGTGAGAGGCACCAACCTCGACTCCTCCCAAAATCCCTCACCCCTTTCCGCGGATTCGTCAAGGGCGAAATAATTACCTAACTTGCTATAGAAATCATCATATTTATCAGACCGTGTATAATCGAAATCGGTATATACTGTGGTCTTCCTTCCATATATCTTTGGAGCCTGCGGTATGAGCGACAGCTCTATGCAGACATCATCATATACTTTATGGCGATTCCCTAAGCTGTCTTTTTCATAAGTCAGATTTATGAATATATTGTCCACCAGGTTCATATTTATATCCGAAGGTGTGCGCATAGTAATTTTCTTCACAAACATGGTACTATCTCCCAAAGGCACATAGATATTTCCGTTGAACCCCATCGACTGGGCGTTATGAGGGACAAAGGACAATTCTATGCAACGCTCCTCCCCCACAAAAACAGTATCTGTTAGGTAATATTTATAATAATCCGGACCTATACCTGACAGAGGACTGACAAATCTGTTCTGAAGCAAAGTAATGCTCTCCTTATATGGATCTATCTCCCTCACGGCATCTTCCATAATTATCCGCATATTATCCTGATTTATCACTTCGTCTATTCCGCAGCTACGATATCCCTCGACTATCTCTTTCTCATTCTTCCCTTCTTCGAAAAGTCGGGTAGATTGCTTTTCTTTAAGCATGAGGTTGAGTAGTCTTTTTCCCGTAATCGGTGAGAAGTCTACGTAATCTTCAAGGAATTTTCCCCCTTTTGAAAAATAACCATCCTTGAATTCCTGTTTGAAATCATTTACTCCTATCAAGGTCTTTTCATATTGGGAATAGGAATAATAAGGTTCATTCTTCGGGTCGTGGTGCCTTGATTCTTCTCTGAGTTTTTTCACAAAATCAACTGCGGGATTATTTTTCTTGGAGTATTTATTCTTCGTTGGATTTATCACCACAGCATCCAATTCATATTGCCTCGGGGTAAGATAGATGGTTCTGAGTGTATCAGAACCGTCAAATTTCAATATGAAGGGTGTATAGCCTGATGCTGTGATTTTCCATTCTTCATTAATTCCTGAAACTACGCTGACTGTGAAGTGTCCGTTCTCATCGGCCACAACGTTTCTTTTCCGGTCTTTTTCCGATATTATGGTTGCCAGCGGTATGGCTTCTCCAGTCTCTGCATCCTTCACCACTCCCGAGACTCTATTGACATCCCCTCTGATTGTCTGGGAGGAAATAGACACAGATACCATTAATATAATAAGGAGTGTTATCACTCCTGCCATGATTTGTCGATAGAATAAGAAATAAGAGATTCTCACTTTATTATTTTTTTCGTAACTTTGCTGGTGTTAATAATAATTTTAGTTATGGCTTTTGAAATTGAGCACAAATATCTTGTAAAAGACACCTCATACCGGGATATGGCCGCCGAAATTATTCTTATTCTTCAAGGCTATATTGACCGCACACCGGAAAGAACCGTCAGAATCAGAATAATAGACGATAAGGGCTTCATTACGGTGAAAGGGAAAACTATAGGCGACACACGCCTTGAGTTTGAATACGAAATACCTCTCGAGGACGCCAGGCAAATGATGAATCTTTGTCTCCCCGGAATAATTGAGAAAAGGCGTTATGTCGTCCCTTTCGAAGGGTTTGTTTGGGAAGTCGATGAGTTCGCCGGGACGCGGAAAGGGCTCGTCCTTGCAGAAATAGAACTTCCGGACTCCTCCACTCCCTATACTCTGCCATCCTTCATAGGAGAGAATGTCACCGGGCGTCCTGAGTTCTACAATTCTAATCTATGAACCCTACCTCCGTTTGCTTAACGCCTTCGACATCATCTCCAGCTCATCCCTCACATCCTGAAGTCTCTTAACTATCTCCATCTTTTTGGAGATATTGGCTTTGTTCAAACGCATCTGCTCCTTGGCTGCGTCTATTTTTAGTCCCTTTATTTTAAGAAGGAAGTAGATTATACGCAACGCTTCCACATCTTCAGGGGTATAATAACGCTGGTTGCCTACGCTCCGCATCGGACTGACTTCCGGAAATTCGCTCTCCCAATATCGGATTGTAGTCGGCGAGATACCAAGAATTTCCGACACCTCACTTATTTTATAGTATTTTTTCGATAAATCGTTTATCGCCATTGTTTTTTATTTTTCAATCCATTAAATGCCCGGCATTTTCGCCCCTCTGAAGCATGTCGGAATATGCATCCGGCCCGAGCTCGACAAAAAAGTAATTCACAGGGTTCTGAGCCTCACCATGAAAACACACCTCATAATGGAGATGAGGACCTGAGGAGACTCCGGTTGAGCCGACACGTCCGATCAGCTGTCCTCTTTTTATTTCATCCCCCTCCTTGACTGTCATTTCAGCAAGATGAGCATAGCGGGTCTGATAGTTGTAACCATGGTCAATCTCTATGAAATTCCCTTGTCCGGCTCTCCGCTCTGCAGCCGCTACCTTTCCATCCCCCGTGGCGTAGACAGGAGTTCCAAGGGGAGACGTGATGTCTATCCCCTCATGATATTTGGAATGACCGAACACAGGATCCTTTCTGTGGCCAAATCCGCAGGCGAGAGTAAAGTCATCCCCCTTTATCGGCAAGACTCCGGGGATGTGTGACATTTTTTCTTTCTCCTTCCCTATTGTTTCCCGCAGCTGATCATAACTTTGCACTTGAGCCAGAATCTGCCTTTCCATCAAATCCATACGTCGGTTAAGACTGCTGACGAGTGCCGCATCGCTCATATTGTCTATTTCCTGATAACGCGAAGATTGCTCAAGGCCGGCCAGCCGCTGAATCTGGCTTAAAGGCTCCATCTGCATCATAACTCTGTAGAAATTATCATCTCTTTCCTGAAGACGTTCCATCACCTTCAGTGAATTCTCTATCCTTCGGTTCAAAATCTTATATTGCGTCCGCAATTCTCTATTCTCACTTCTGAGATTTTCCTCCGTGGGAGAGTCAAAACAATAGAATATCAGAAAAAACAACACAAACCCTATTAGCAAGGAAAGTCCCACAGTTTTCATCCACGTCACTATCCTACTTCCGACAGAAGGATAGTAACGCTCAAAATTATCCGTTTCCGGATTATATTTATATAGGATTTCCTTTGCCAATGCCGTTTATTTCTTTTGTTGGTATGTTATTGTTTGCAAAATTAAGGGAATTCCCTTAATTTTGCAAAGATTTTTGTTAATTCCGTTCCCCAACCGGGGCAAACTCAATATAAGAAAAAATGACATCAAACGAAATCAGAGAATCTTTCAAGAATTTCTTTCGTGAAAAAGGACATCAGATTGTCCCCTCAGCCCCTATGGTCATTAAGGACGACCCAACCCTAATGTTCACCAATGCCGGCATGAATCAATTTAAAGATATTATCCTCGGCAACCGTCCGGCAACCCACAAACGAGTTGCCGACAGCCAGAAGTGTCTTCGTGTATCCGGCAAACATAACGACCTTGAAGAAGTGGGCCATGATACCTATCACCACACCATGTTTGAAATGCTTGGGAACTGGTCGTTTGGAGACTATTTCAAAAAGGAGGCTATCGACTGGGCATGGGAATACCTTGTGGATGTCCTCAAACTTGACCCCAACCGCCTGTACGCTACAGTGTTCGAAGGATACGCTCCTGAAGGACTCGAGCGCGACAACGAGGCTGCTGAAATCTGGGAAAAACATCTCCCCGCCTCCCACATCATAAACGGCAACCGCCATGACAATTTCTGGGAAATGGGTGACACCGGACCATGCGGACCATGCTCGGAAATACACATTGACCTCCGTTCTGATGATGAACGTGCTGCCGTCGATGGTGCCTCTCTTGTCAATAAAGACAATCCCCAGGTCATCGAGATATGGAATCTTGTCTTCATGCAGTATAACCGTAAAGCCGACGGTTCTCTTGAGCCACTCCCGGCTAAAGTCATCGACACGGGCATGGGGTTCGAACGTCTTTGTATGGCTCTTCAGGGCAAAAAGTCCAACTATGATACCGATGTCTTCACCCCCGTTATCGGTGTTATATCCGAACTTACCGGACTCAAATATGGGGAAAACGAGAAAGTGGATGTGGCCATGCGTGTGGTTGCTGACCACCTCCGCACCATAGCCTTCTCAATTGCTGATTCCCAGCTGCCATCAAACGCGAAGGCTGGCTACGTTATCCGACGAATCCTGCGCCGTGCTGTCAGATACGCTTACACTTTCCTCAATCGGAAGGAAGCTTTCCTTTATAAACTCGTTGATTGTCTTGTAGACCAAATGGGTGAGTCTTATCCTGAGATTAAAATTCAGAAAGAGCTCATTAAGAAAGTCATTAAGGAAGAGGAGGAGTCGTTCCTCCGAACCCTGGACAACGGCATCAAACTTCTTGACTCAGTTGTAGAGAAAGCCAAAGCTGAGGGAAAGACTGAGATTTCCGGCAAAGATGCTTTTACTCTCTATGATACATACGGATTCCCCCTCGACCTCACCGAGCTTATTCTTCGTGAAAACGGCCTCTCTCTCAATCAATCCGAGTTTGATGCAGAGATGAAACGTCAGAAAGAGCGCGCACGTAATGCTGCAGCAGTAGAGACAGGCGACTGGACAATCGTCGAGCAGGGAGATCAGGAATTTTTAGGTTATGACCTCACTGAGACTCCGACACGCATCCTACGCTACCGTAAGGTCAGACAAAAAGGTAAAGACTTTTATCAGCTTATCCTCTCCAAGACTCCTTTCTATGCCGAAATGGGTGGTCAGGTGGGCGACCGTGGTGCCCTCATATCTGATTCCGGTGAAGTAGTAGAAATTTTCGATACCAAAAGAGAAAACAATATCGGTGTCCATCTCACACATAAGCTCCCCTCTGATCCTTCAGCCTCATTCATTGCAAAAATAGATGAGGAAGCTCGCGCGGCTACTTCTGCGAACCACTCGGCTACTCATCTTCTCCATGAAGCATTACGTGAGGTTCTCGGTGAACATGTGGAGCAGAAAGGTTCTTTTGTTTCTCCTGACGTCCTCCGTTTTGACTTCTCACATTTCCAGAAAGTCTCTCCCGAAGAACTTCGAAAAGTGGAACATCTCGTAAATGCGCGCATTCGTAAGGCAATGCCTTTGGAAGAGGCTCGCGAGATGCCTATTGAGGAGGCTCGCAAGATGGGCGCTATGGCTCTCTTTGGTGAAAAATATGGAGAGAAGGTACGCGTCATCAAATATGGCACCTCGATTGAGCTTTGTGGTGGAACGCACGTTGGCAATTCCGGTAATATCGGTATGGTGAGGATTCTCTCTGAAAGCTCAATTGCCGCAGGCATCCGACGTATTGAGGCTGTCACTGCTGTCGGAGTGGAGAATATCCTCGATGATATGCAGGACACAATGCGTGATGTCTCCTCCTTCCTTGGAAATGCAGCAAACGTAAAGGGAGCCGTAGAAAAAGCTATCAAGGAGAATGCCGATCTTCGCAAGCAGGTTGAGGAATATATGGAAGAAAGAGTCAAGAATCTCGCTTCCGAACTTTTGGCCAATGCCAAGATTGAGAATGGTGTGAAGATTTGCCGTCTTTCCGGCCCGCGTCTGCCGGAAGTGGTGAAGAATGTTGCCTTTACTATCCGTAAGAAATCGCAGGAGAATACTGTGTTCATTGGGGCGACCTCGGCCGGTGATAAACCGCTTCTCACCCTCATGATTACAGACGATATCGTCAAGGCAGGAAATAACGCTTCCGCAATCGTTCGTGAAGCAGCCAAGCTTATCAAAGGCGGAGGTGGAGGTCAACCCTTCTTCGCTCAGGCCGGTGGCAAGGATATCGACGGTCTTTCCGCTGCTGCCGACAAGATGCTGACTCTTTTGAATCTTTAAAAGTTTATACTTTTCAGTTTGCTGAATTTGATTTAAAGTTTATTGTTATGAGGAAATTTTCTTTTTCAGCTCTTTGGGTAGCTGGTTTGTTGCTGTGCTCTGCCCTTTCCGCAAATGCGGAAACTTTTGTCGCAGTTGCCAAGCAATCAAAGATTTTTGATGAACCCAATGTCAAAGGGTACGTTTCCCTTAATACCCGCAATCAGGAAATCACACCGGAGCGTGGAATGGTGTTCAAATCAATGGAGCATAACAATGGCTGGCACATAGTGGAGTATTCTCCCGGCATAAGGGGCTATCTTTCCGATCAGGCGGTAAGCTCTCCATCTCGCCTCCCCAACCCGGGAACATATAATTTGGCAAACCATCAAGGAGCGTCGTTGAAAGTCACTCTATCAGGAGATAAGTGGGAAGCGGAAGCGAATGGGAAAACATACCCGGGGATTGCTCAGGGAAATATTCTCATCTTTACCAATTCCGGTAATGTTCCTGTCTTCTCAGTCGTTGATTTCGGCGACGGTCCGATAGCGATGTCATATGACAACGATGTCACAGGTTTCTTTTAAATAAACTTGAAGAGAGTGATTTGACATAAAAAAGAGATGCTTTTTCCAAGCATCTCTTTTTTATGTCGAATCACTCTTATATTACTCTCGTTAACTCCTTACTCCTTATTTTCTTATTAGTTTTTTCCTTGCCATAAGATGCACACCCCGTACCTAACCCCTCCTGTCTAATCATCTGATAGCTTCTGTCTCAAACATAATTCTTTCTGCGGATTCAGATATTGGCCCTTCTTCTTCGTTATGTTTCCATACTCGACAGCATGTCTCGGACACACGTGATAACATGCAACACACGAACAACAATTGGTTCCCCACTCCGGGCGCCCTGACTTGTCAAGCTCAATATTGCTGTTCGGACAATTCCTTACACACAAACCACAGCTGACACAACTTTCCGTTGAATGCCATTTACCGGTTGACACTCCCCACCTCTTGAAAAGAGGGTACACAAGCTTTGTTTTCGCCCAACACAAACTGCCTCTCACCACGTCCAGTTTCGTATAGCCTGATTTTAATCCTTCTGCAATTTCCTTTATTCGCGAAGGTGCTTTCCGGAGTTTCTCTTTTTCCACTTCTCGCGAATCAACATCAAAACCGGGAAGAAGCACATAGTCATTCGGGAGGATTATGCTCCAAATACTTTTGACTTCTATCCCCCTTCCTTCCAGTGTTCCTTTTATCATTTCCGGAGCAAGAGCCACTTCATCACCACAAGTCATAACCACCCAAACATCCTTTTCCTGCCTCTGGATATCCAGAACAAAACTCTCCGGCAATCGGTTGATGAAATCTATGACCAACGGCGGTACGCCCCATGAATATACAGGAAAAACGAAACCAATTGTCTCCCCCTTCGGAGAGGCCTCCAACGGATTCTGATAAGGTATAAACGTTACCTCTTCCTCGAGAGCCTTCCCGAGTTCCTTTGCCGCCCATTCTGAATTTCCGGTGCCGGAAAAATAGTAAATCATACTATTGTGCAGTAAAAATATTGAAAATTAATTCTTTCAGGAGTTCATACTCATTCTGTGACGAATCTATGCCTTTGCTTTTGCAATCATACTCCCTTAAGAAATGGATTGCCCCCAAAACCATTCTCGCATTATATCTCTGAAGACCGTCACGATAGTCGGAAAGTGCATAGACATTCTTCAGTTCCAGCATCTGCATCAATGCGGCATCACTCTTATCTCGAGAAACCGCCGCAATGAAAAGTTTGGAGAAATAATTGAATAAAGTTCCGACAATCAATACACCCGGATTCTGCTTTGGATTTTTTGAAAAATAATCCACTATCTTCATTGATTTAAGATAATCTTTCTTAGCCAGAGCCTTTACCAGTTCAAAAGTATTGTAATCTTTTGATATACCAATGTTTCTTTCTATCGTTTCGGGTGTGATTCTATTGTTATCATTCCCTCCGGCGATAATTAGTTTGTCTATCTCTCCGAAAAGTTTGCTGAGTGGATTCCCGATGTAGTCGCACAACAAATCTACAGCCTTGTCGTCGATGCCGACACCTCTGTCTTTGCAATATTGCTTGATTGGAGCCTTAAGCTCATAGTCGCGAAGCTTGTCACTCCTGAAAACTATTGTCTCCGGAGCTTTAGCAGCCTTCAGCAATGCTGAGGTGCCTGAGAGAGTACCTCCTTTATAAACAATCGCAAGCACAGTGCTTTTGTTAGGGTGCTTCACGTAGCTTGCCAATTTGTCGAGTTGATTCTTACTGTTGGTCATGGCTTGCGCCTCTTTAAGAATGACAAGCTGTCTGTCTGCCATGACAGGAAACTGCTGCGCCGAACCTATGACAGAGGCTATGTCAGCCTCAGCTCCATAAAACACTATGGAATTAAAATCTCGGTCTTCTTCGTCGATGACGTAGTTCTCCAATGCTTTTGTCAGCTGATCAAGATAATAAGGTTCTTCTCCCATCAATATGTAGACGGAAGCATACTCTCCTTTCTTGATAGTTGTCATCACATCTCTGTATGAAGGACCGGTCACTTTCTTAGCCATTCCCTATTCCACCCTCCTTTCTCAACAAATAATTTCTGAATGCATAGAGATAAAGCGCAAACAAAAAGGCACTCCCTATAGCAATCCATGAAATTCCACCACCATCGGTCAAACCGATATTCTCAAGGTCACCTTTCATACGTTCTGTATTGTAAGATAAGACCACCATAGAATTATTAAAAGCATGGGCAAATATCGGGAGCCAAAGACTTCGGCTCCACACCAGCAAATAACCGAAAAAAGCACCCATAAGCAAGCGCGGCACAAATCCGAAAAATTGAAAATGAAGGGCGCTGAAGATGGCAGCCGCACCCCACACGGCGACAGCATTACTAACTCTGCTTCTATGTATGATTCCCTGCAAGGCTCCCCGGAAGAAAAGTTCTTCTGAAAAGCCGGTAAGAAGCCCCACTATACATACCGCCGCTGCGGTGGCAGTCGGAGAAGCGCCCTCAAGAATTTTATTTGCTATTCCACCATTGGCATTTTCCCAACTTCTGAATGTTTCCTCGACCTTATGCATCGATTCGGGGAAATGGATATGCTCGTTCCAATCTACAACCCAGTTAAGGGCAGGCATGACAATAATATAGCCCACAACCACTCCTGCGAAGCACCATATATTCAGCTTCTTCGTGAGATAAAGCCAATTTGCGGGATGAGGAGATGAAAAACGGGCGGTTATCCACGCCGGAAGACAGAATGCAACAACACACTGCACTGCTGAAGCTGTCAGAAGCACAGTCCGCTCATCGCTTATTCCCATAGACCCCAACCCGACACTCACTCCGGCTGAGACCAATAGAAGAACGAAGAAACTCAGCATAAGCACAAAGAGCTGTACTGCCGGAAGTTCCTTTATTTCTGTCGGAAACATCAGTTATTGAATTTTTTACGTCTGAATACGAAATTTCGTCCAAGATATTTCTCTCTAACCACAGGATTATCCGCAAGCTCTTCGCTTGTACCCTGAAACAGTATCTTACCCTCGAAAAGAAGATAAGCTCTATCCGTGATGCTCAGCGTCTCGGGTGCGTTATGGTCCGTGATAAGGATTCCAATATTCTTTTCCTTCAGTTTATAGACAATCTCCTGAATATCTTCCACAGCGATGGGGTCAACTCCGGCAAACGGCTCGTCAAGCATGATGAATTTGGGATTGATGGCCAGACAACGAGCAATTTCCGTACGTCGTCTCTCTCCGCCTGAAAGCTGGTCGCCGAGGTTCTTCCTTACTTTCTGCAGACGAAATTCAGCTATTAAGCTTTCAAGCTTCTCCTTCTGATATTCTTTTGAGGTCGGAGTCATTTCCAGAACTGCACGTATATTGTTTTCCACACTCAGTTTCCTGAAAACCGATGCCTCTTGCGCAAGATAGCCAATACCGAGTTGAGCGCGTTTATAGACGGGGAATCCCGTGATATCCTTGTCATCAAGAAATATTTTTCCTTCATTAGGAGTAATGAGACCCGTAGTCATATAGAACGTGGTGGTCTTGCCGGCTCCATTCGGACCCAACAGTCCGACAATCTCTCCCTGGGTTACATTGATCGACACATGGTTGGCTACCGTGCGTTTTCCGTATTTCTTGACCAGATTATCCGTGCGGAGAACACCCTTTTCAGGAACTACAACAGCAGATGTTTCAATCACATCTCCGTCTGCAGACCGACTGACTTCCGTTTCAGTCTCAATCTTTGCCCTCATATCAGGCTCCGGGGCATATTCCATCTCCTCAGCCTTCATCCTCTCTTCCGGTGTGAGGTCTGTCTTAGCCCCCTTTTTAGGGAATAAAGGGAATATCTTCATTTCAATAGCGAACGTATATAGTCGGTGAGAAGTTTGATAGCCACATTGTTGTTTCCACCTTGTGGCACTATAAGATCTGCATATCTCTTGCTGGGCTCTATATAGAGTTCATGCATGGGTTTGAGGGTCTCTTGATAACGGTCTATGACCATCTGCGGAGTGCGTCCCCTTTCAATACAGTCGCGTGAAATCACACGAATCAAACGTTCGTCGGCGTCTGCATCAACAAACACCTTTACGTCCATCATGTCTCTCAATTCTTTGTCAGTAAGCACAAGAATACCCTCAACCACCACAACTTCCCTTGGATGAAGAGTGGTTGTTTCCTTCAGCCTCGAACATGTCAGGAAGTCGTATGTGGGCATCTCCACATCCTTCCCCTCTTTCAGCTCCTTCAATTGCCGGCAGAGTAAATCCCATTCGATGGAAGCGGGTTCGTCGTAGTTCATCTTAAGGCGTTCCTCAAGGGGTATATGCGCATTATTCTTGTAATAGCAGTCCTGGGGGATAACCGTCACTTCCCCGGCCGGAAGCGACTCGATAATTTTCCTGACTACTGTCGTCTTGCCGGATCCTGTTCCTCCGGCTATACCGATAACAAGCATTTTTATCTTTTATTTGTTTATTTTCGTCAAAGTTAATATTTTTTCAAGTCTTCACCAAACTTTCTTTATCTTTCTCCTATTTTAATAAGGAGGACAATCTTCTCGCATCATATGGCTAAAGCCTCTCCACGTAGTCTATATATTCAATTTTTTTATTAATTTTGCAGCCGAACGTCATGACCGGCGGAGCGCGCTCCTCGGTCTTTCCGGTTATTTATAATCTTTGCAAGATGTTAGTTTCTTCTATTAAATCTTTCGGCAAGTATTGCCTTTTCATGACCCAGGTGTTCCGTACTCCAGACAAATGGAAAGTATTTTTCCAGCGTCTTGTGGCGGAAATCAGCAAACTTGGAGTTGATTCCATTCCTCTGGTCATCATCATCTCCCTCTTCATTGGCGCGGTTATCACAATCCAGATGACCATCAACATCGTCTCCCCTCTGATTCCATCATATTCAACCGGTCTGGCCACACGTGAAATTCTTCTTCTGGAATTTTCCTCCTCTATGATGTGCCTTATTCTGGCCGGTAAGGTCGGAAGTAACATTGCTTCTGAAATCGGCACAATGAGAGTCACAGAGCAGATAGACGCCCTTGACATCATGGGAATCAACTCAGCCAATTTCATTGTCCTCCCCAAAGTGCTTGGCTTTGTGTTCTTCGTCCCTGTGCTTTGCGTCCTCTCGATGTTCATGGGGCTTGTGGGAGGATGGTTTATCGCTGAGTTCACTACCATGATATCAGTGGAAAACTACGTTTTCGGCATACAGTCTTTCTTCAATGAATGGTACGTCTGGTATGGCATAATCAAAACCCTTGTCTTTGCTTATATTATCGCGAGCGTAGCTGCTTATTACGGATATTATGTAAAAGGCGGTGCGTTGGAAGTGGGTCAGGCCAGCACAAAAGCTGTTGTCTCAAGTTCAATCCTCATCCTTCTGGCTGACGTGATTCTGACAAAGCTTCTGCTCCAGTAACATTCCTGAAATTTTTATTTCAGTATTTCCTTCTACTTAATTTATACCCCCATATGATTGAAGCTAAACACGTATCAAAATGGTTTGACGGCCAGCAAGTGCTCTATGATATATCCGCTACATTTGACACCGGAAAGACAAACCTTATCATCGGACAAAGCGGCTCCGGAAAAACTGTGTTCATGAAATGTCTTATCGGCCTGCTGACTCCCGAGGAGGGTGAGATTCTGTATGACGGCCGAAGATTCCGCAGCATGAACACGCAGGAAAAAAAATCTCTCCGAATGGAGATTGGAGTCCTCTTTCAAGGTTCTGCTCTTTTCGATAATGAGACTGTACTCGGCAACGTTATGTTCCCTCTCAAGATGTTCAGTCCTCTCTCTCATGAGGAACAACTTGAAAGAGCACATTTCTGCATACAGCGTGTAGGTCTTGTGAATGCGGACTCAAAATATCCGTCCGAGATTTCAGGTGGTATGCAGAAACGTGTGGCAATCGCGCGAGCAATTGCTCTCAACCCTAAATACCTCTTCTGCGATGAGCCCAACTCAGGTCTCGACCCGCGTACCTCTATCCTTATTGATGAGCTTCTCAGCGACATCACCCACGAATACGGCATCACGACTATCATCAATACACATGATATGAACTCAGTATTGGGTATCGGAGAGAAAATCGTGTTTATCAACCGCGGACACTGCGACTGGATTGGTGACGACAGAACCATATTTCGAAGCAAAAGTCAGTCTCTTAATGATTTCGTATTTGCCTCCAAACTCTTCCAAGAGGTCAAGGTTTTCCTTGAGAAAGAGTATAAAGAGGGAAGAGAGCATTAAGTTCCCCCGCAAGGCTTTCCTTCACTTTCTCAATATCTACTTCCCTGCCGATTTCTTTGGCAATCGAGGTCACTCCTTTGTCGATAAATCCGCAGGGATTTATTATGCGAAATCCTTCCGGATCATTGTTCACGTTAAGAGCCAGACCATGCATTGTGCAGAATCGGCTACACTTCACCCCTACCGCGCAAATCTTTCTTTCTGCCGGGCTCCCTTTCCCTATCCACACGCCAGACGCCCCCTCTATACGCTCACCCCTGATTCCGAACTCCGAGATTACCTTTATGACAGCCTCCTCCAGACGGTGAACGTATTCCTTAACGCCTATGCCGTGCTTTTCAAGGTCGAGGATAGGATAGACCACAAGTTGACCCGGGGCATGATATGTGACATCACCCCCGCGTTCTATCTCATAAACTTCTATACCACGCCCTGCAAGCATTTCACGGGGAAGAAGCACATTCTCTCTTTTGGCATGTTTTCCTAAAGTCACCACCGGAGGATGCTCCACCATCAGGATATATTCCTTGTCAGGCTTAGAACCCTCTTTTTTTAAGGACACCATTCTGTCAAACAATGAGTGTTGCAATCCCCACGCCTCCTTGTAGGGCATCATTCCCAGATCTCTTATTTCAATCATTTCAGTCTAATGGACGTGCCTCTCAGCGTGAAAACTTGACCTTACCATAGGGCTGCTCTCTATATGACGGAAACCCTTCTCCTTCCCTATTCTTCCATATTCAGCGAATGTGTCGGGATGGATATAGTCTTGCAGAGGATAGTTTTCCTTTGAAGGCTGAAGATACTGGCCGATTGTCATGACCTCACATCCGGCGGCAAGAAGGTCGTCCATGGTCTGAAGTATTTCTTCCCGAGTTTCTCCTAATCCGAGCATGATGCCTGACTTGCTCCGTATCCCGGACGCTGCTATCTGCGAGATAACCTTGAGTGAATTGTCATAGGTAGCGAAAGTCCTGACCGCCGGCGTAAGCCTCCTGACTGTCTCAAGATTATGGGAGATAACATCAGGACGCTCCTTTATGACCATCTCCACCAATTCTTCTCTTCCTTGAAAATCAGGAATGAGCACCTCCATAGTAACTCCTGGACATTCCTCCTTGAGCCTCCGTATCATCCGAGCCCAGTGAGATGCCCCTAAATCTGGCAGATCATCCCTGTCGACAGAGGTGATGACAACGTGTTTCAGCTTCAATTCTCTGACAGAGTCTACAATGTCTTCAATCTCCTTCTCTTCGAGAGGTTTGGGTTTCCCGGTTGGCACATTGCAGAATTTGCAGTTACGGGTGCAGATATTCCCTCCGATCATAAAGGTGGCTGTTCCGTTCCCCCAACATTCCGCACGGTTTGGACACATACCGCTGCTGCATATCGTATGGAGGTTCTTCTCATTGAGCAACCCTATGACCTGGCTTGTCTTGAAGCCACGAGGTAATTTTATCTTAAGCCATTCCGGCTTACGTCTGAAATCAGCCTTTTTCACAGGCTCTTTCTCTGTTGTTTCTGTTTTCATTAGTTTCAACGTTAGGTCGTCGCTGTGCAAAATTAATAAAAATTAATTATATTTTGTTCCTTTATAATAAATTTAGTAACTTAGCGAATAATTTAACCCCTTAAATAATTATGATTCTGAAACCATATTATTATAACCTACATCTGTAATGAAAAAACAACTTTTAACTCTTACGTTACTTCTGACCTTCATAGCAGTATGTGCCCAAGACGGTGTGTCATGGACGTTCCGTCTCGTAGGTGACAATACGACATCCCCGGCTGTGGAGGCAACTGCTAAAATTGAGTCCGGCTATCATCTTTTCAGTCTTGATAATCCGGAGGGAGGATCAACTCCGCTTGAATTTCATTTTGACCTCAAGGGTTGCCGCCTTGACGGAAAGCCCACGGCAAACAAGGCTTACACAAAAGAATTCGATGAAATCTTTGAGGTGGATCAACATTTCTATACCGGAACGGTCACCTTCACACAGAAACTCAAACCTACTGACACCAATTTCTCAATTGATTGGGAAATAAAAGGTCAAACCTGCAACGATACCGGATGTATCCCTATCTTTGCCTCCCATTCCTTCTCAGGAAAAGCTCCCGCTTCCGTTGAGATGACTGCTGCCCCGGACGCTACTGCGCCTGCATCGAAAAAATCTCCCGATACAAACC
>JAAVDJ010000008.1 GCA_014801875.1 Bacteroides sp.
GTACGGATAAACTGCTCGTCATTCGCTCCACCTTTGATTATCGCACTTACAAATTTGGCATTGCGGTTCAGGTTTTCAGCTATGCCCTGAAGGTCGCGGATTGCTTTCACGTCTTTCGGTTTGAGCCGTTCCACCACCTTACAGTGAAGAGCGGCATGGCGCATGTATTCCGAACGGTTGAGTCCGGCAACGAATGCCTTGTCGGTTATCTCCTTGTACTGGTCTATGTCGAGTTTCACCGACACGAGGATTGACTTGCGTTCCTCGGCTGGGAGTTTGGGTCGCCCTTTTGATGGGCGTGAATTGGTTTGTCTCATTGTCTGGGGGATTTAAAGTTTGTGACCATCGGGAGCGGAATGGGGGGGCGAGTCGTTTTCGGATTACTTGTAATACGAAAACATAAACTCGCTCCATCCCATTCCGGACCCTGACTATAGTTTCAAGCTGCGCGAAACTACAAGGCCTTTTAATGCTTATATAGTTGCCTAGTCATTCAACCGAATTGCTGTGCGTACATACTGTAGATGTATGTACATGTGTATAACTGACCAGCTGAACGCATGAACGTATATACCTGCAATCAAGCAATCAGAGTTTGCGCCAAACCTCGATGTCAGAGGCATAGGTTTTGAGGTGTTCCGATAGGATGGCGTTGATGTAGCTGCCGACGTTTGAGCCTCGGTCGCCGAGGATTCTGGCGATGCGTTCAAGCTGCTCCCATACTGATTCCTCGATGTTGACAGAGTGGCGTTTCATCAGCTTGGAGGGCATGAGATATGTTTCCTTGAAATCGGCGAAATCCGATTTGCGCTGTTGCTTGCCGATACGCTGTTGTTTCGGTGGTATGGGTGCGTCGGGCGTACTCTGCTCATCGTTGAACAGATTGTCGGTTGTGGTGGTGTTGATGGTGGCAACACTGTCGGTGCTGTTAACAGCAAAGTTTGAGTTAATAGAGTTGTCCTTTGTCATAGAGTCATTGGGATTATGGGTTGATACTGGATTGTCTGTTTTCATAGTCATTTAATTTGGTGGTAAAACTTTGGTGTGTCAGATACTCGTTGAGGTCGTTAAACCCAGAGTAGAGTGTGGAGCGGTCAATCACGGTTGAGCCATATATGGCTGTCAACTCAGCGAGTGCCATTGTCCCGGCATTGTCATTGTCAAGATAGCAGTTGATGGCAGCATAACCTTTGAGAAAAGGGATAGCTTTGTTGACATTACTGACCGAGTTGAGTATGATGGCGTCCGCTACGTTTATTATGCCGAGTGCAAGTGCAGAGAGATAGTCAATAAACCCCTCGAACACGGCGCACTCTGTGGATGGGTCATCACGCACTCTGCGGATTGATATGTCTTTCGGTGCTAAACAGCCTTTGAAATATCGGTTGCGTATCTCATAACCGTTGGATTGATTCTCAAAGGCGACAGCATAATACCGTTGGCCCCTGCAACTGTAATGTATCTGCTGGCAGTTCGCCATTGCGATCTGTGCCGGGATGCCTCGCTCTTGGAGATATGCGACAAGTGCGCGGCTCCTTAACGGCACGACACTTATGTCCTGAAAACCCGGTGCAGAGTGTCGCTGAAAAGAAGTGGAGGCGACTGTCTGCGCCGATGCACTGCACAACGGTCGGCAATGCAACTCATCAGATAGCGCAAATCCGTTGACTGATAGAGTTCGGTGGCAAGGTCTATGATGTTGCCGCCTTTGCCGATGCCGAAATCATACCAGCAGTTGAGTGTTTTCTCAACCTTGAATGACGGTGTATGTTCCTGTCGTAATGGCGACAGATACCAGAGCCTTGTTCCTTTTCTCATTGTCGGCTCATGTCCGAGTTGAGACAAGAAGGTGGCTAAAGGGATAGATTTTATCTCTTTTATCATGATAGATATGTGCGTTAGTATGTGTTGTGGATTTAGTCTGGGTTCAGATTATATATATACACCCCGTACTGAACCGAACCGAAAATCAATAGTAGAAATCGGGGTTATATGAGTATGTGCCGTTCTCCCTTACAACCATTCTTTTGTTCATCAGGAATGACTTTAGCTTCGTCACCTTGCCGTCCCCGTATGGGAATCCGCAGGCTGCGTATGCCCGTTTGATGCTGTCCTCGCAGTTCTGGCATCCTTTGATTGCTCCGTCCGAGAATGCCATTTCAAGTGCCTGACGGTGCTGTTCGGATGTCAGTTCCGAGTAGGAGAGTGTCTGTACCTTTGTCTGCTTGGAGATGGTGTAGTCGGCGGCTATCTCCGGTAGCCCGGCTTCATTAACGATAAAGGCAAAGGGTGGAAAGTCCATAGAGCGGATACAGGATGCCGATACCTCCGTCACCTCACTGTCGGAGGAACTCTTGCAGACCTGCAAGACAGTCTCTGCCTTATTGTTCAGCTCGGTTCCCACATGACCGCGCACATTGTCGTCGCTCTTGTTCAGGTGCAGGACGGTATGGATGTGTATCTGGTACTTGTCCGTCCATTCCATAAGTTTGCCGATAAGCCTTGACGATTCAATGGCGTTGTTGATGTCGAACATCAGGTCTCGTATTCCGTCAATAATTACCAGTCCGACATTCGGAGTGTTGGCGATGGCGTTATCGATAAGTTCCAAACGAACCTCCGGCGTTAATGCTCGGAGTTGGGAAAATATGAGATTTTTCGGGTGACTGTCAAGCGGTAGACCTGCGAGTTGCAGAGCGCGTTTCATCACACGTTGGCAATGATGCGGACTTTGTTCGGTATCGAAGTAGAGTATCGTGCGCTTGTCATCCGGGAACTCTGCAATGTAGCGCAGTATCTCCCCGTTGGTAAGTGCTGCCGCGAGAATGGCACTGACGTTGAAGGTCTTTTTGCTCTTTGCTTTTCCTGTCGAGGCTGAGAAATTACCGAGTGTACCGATGGCAGAGCCGTTGCAAAAGAGAACCTCCGGACTTTTGGCAATCTCATCTGTTACCTTCAGCTGATATGTCTGCCAAAGCTGATTCCAATCATGCGTACTCATTATCGTTTTCCTCTTTCAATGATTATACGTTCTATGTCGGCTTGTCGGTAGCTCACCTTGCGACCTATTTTCACGGGGATGAGATAGCCTTTACGTTCCCAGTTCCAGAGCGTAGTGTGGCATACGTTGAATTTTTCAAGCAGCTCTTTCTTCGTCAAAAGCGCTTCATGGGATGCGCTGACCATTACAGGTAGCAGCTGTTCCTTTGCTTTTTCGATGAGAAGGTGAGCGAATTCCTTGAGATCTTCGCTTTTGAGGGTGAGAGTGAGTCCGGTGACCCCACTCTCGATGAGGGATAAAATGCTTTCCATTTTTGTAGGGGTTCCGCCGGGGATGGGTAATCAGGAGAAACCGATGGTGGCGGAGTTTGGTCATCGGATCTCCTTGCGCCCGAAGGTCGCTTGTCGGTATCATTTCCGAAAGGGCATGGCATTGGCCGTACCGATGTAGTTGTCGGATAGAATATGGCTCTTCGGAAAATAAAGTGGAAGGGGGAGGGAACATTTCCCATCTGGTTACCGGTGGCTCTATGGCTTTCCACGCCCTCAAGCATTGGTGCGGAACCAAAATTCACCGTTGCATCGACCTCCGGAACTTCCGCGGTGAGTCCGGTTTGACGGTCGGTTAAGGGTGGCGACTCTATCTGTCGCATTTGCTTCTACAGGCGATCGTCCTCTGAAAAGATAAGGTTGACGATTATCAACCGATTGCGTTACTTTTCTTTTCAGGGCTTTTCATCATTACGAAGAATTAATCTCATTGCTCTGATTTTATAACAGCCCGTATTTATGTAAAGTTTTGTATGTCTGACGATTGCCGAATAATATCCGATAAATGTCCGTCATTAACGTACAGATCTCAAAATTAATAATAGACAGACAGCAAAACCATCACTCTATTATTGCAACATACTTAGTTAAATGTATGTTTATTAGTTTTCAAACAGTTCCCCAATACTCCCCATAGTTTCCTCAATATTCCCCAAGAAGATTTTCAAGAGAATCGTCAAGAAAAGCAAGTAACGATAAAAGTGGTCCTCGCTGTAAAGCTAAGTCACTCTCTTCCATCGCTCCAAATTATTTCTGCGGGAAGCGCATTTGATGGGTAAATATATCTTATTATTGTGATGATAGATCAATTGAGCACCTTGTGTGCCATAACACGATGAAAAAAGAAATCCCGACTCTTAACACCATAGGTATCAAGAGACGGGAGTAAGATATGTCTCACTAGTTATTCTATAGCATTTCCTTCTATAGCTTTTTTTATTAACGGTTGATTGAATTTTGGAGATATAAACTCTCTAAAGAATTTTACTGCTGGTACATACAAAAAGAATAGTATCATTAAATAAAAAAAATACAACCCCCAAGGATTATAAATTTTCCAGGTCCACGTTATTAGACATGTAAGAGCAATTAATATAAATGGCAATAATATAAAATATGAAACATGTCGAAATATCTTATTACGCAATCTTACATGCCGACAATTTTTACAAAATCTAATTTTTGTAAAAGTTGAAGATATATGATCCTGATAATGACTACCATGAAATGTCATGTGTGAAGTTTCCTCTACTAAAACCTCAACTGTGATGGCATCCTTAATTGAATTGACTGAACCGCAGTGAGGGCAAATAAATTCTTTATTCTTCTTTAGTTCCTGTAGTGTATGACTTGAGGGTTGATCTTTCATTGCGAACTAATTAGTGTTAAAAGATTCAATTTCGATTCATCCAGGTCGGTTGAGTGCCGTTCAGTTGGGTTTAGAGGGTGGTATTATAGGTAAATTTATATGGGACTCGCCCGATTTTGGATTGAATGAAAAATCGCTAATAATCCATAGATTATTAGCGATTTTTACTGTGGTGCCACCAGGAATCGAACCGGGGACACAAGGATTTTCAGTCCTTTGCTCTACCAACTGAGCTATGGCACCTTCTTTATCAGGTTTTCAAGTTTCAGTCGCTCTTGACTGTCTTGTTGTTTCCCGTTTGCGAGTGCAAAGTTAGACATTATTTCTCTTCCGTGCAAATTTTTTCAGAACTTTTTTCATCATTATTTTTATTTTATTTTCTACATTCCTTTTTATCAACGATTTATATGAACAAATAATTTTAAATAAAAATCAGAATAATGTCCGATAATTGAATTTTGCAAAATTAATACTACTTCCAGCTCATTCTTGGCTTATGATAAAGCATTATCTCTCTAACGGGAAACGGTAGATAACGAGAAACGGTAGAACGGGAAACAGTGTATCGGGGAACGGTAGATAACGAGAAACAGCAGAACGGGAAAACGGTGTATCGGGAAACGGTAGATCGAAAACAGTAGCATAGGCAGATGAAAACTTCCCGGTTGGATTTTATTACATTTCGGAGCTTGTGCTTTATGCAATCCTTTTCTTGCGGAATCTTCCTAACAGATAGGCTCCCGCATCTTTCAATTCCGGACAGCGGAATATCTTCATTATCACTACATAGAACAGGCCACCTGCCGAAATCTCAAGCAAGAGACGCATTATTGGGACCGTTGAGAGTGTGCCTGCCCAAAGGCATATACCTCCCATCAATAACGCTACAATCATAAAGGGAAGTAAATCTCCTATCATCCTCATCACAGGATACCCTACTCCCCTTCCGGTCATCACGAGAACTATAATCCAGGTTGCGGCGGATGCGCACAGCTGTCCCCAGACGAGAGTTGCGACATCATGACTACCTATTGTGACAACAATCGCGAGAAATATGGCCGCATCCTTGACTACTTCAATCGTAAACAGACGTTTTCCATACCCTTTCGCCAGAAGATAATTACCGTAGAGCGACACAAGAACGATCGGAATACCCCGGACAGTCAGAATCATGAATAAGGGTATGGCCGCATCCCATTTATTGCCGAAAAGCGTATGAAACAACGGCTCCCCTACCGCAGCCAACCCTATCATAGCCGGGAAAAGGATAAAACCCGTGAAGCGATTGATTTTCCTGACATATCTGTGGAAATCCGAGGCATTATCCTGCACCATCGACAGGAGGGGCACAAAACTTGCAGTCAGCACCTGCGACAAAGATGCGCTTCCCATCTTGCTCCATTTGTCGGCCTGAGTATAGACTCCCAACGACCTCAAGGAATAAAACGCGCCTATCACGAAGGAATAGATGGTAAGGAAAATGGTGTTGAGCATAGAGGAGGAAAACACACTCAGACCTATCCTCCAAACTCTCCTCAACGAATTCTTCTTTATAAAGCAGACCGGAAACCATCTCCCGGTTGCCCATAGTATTCCGGTCTTAACCCCGGCCAATGTCACAGATTGCCACACCAACGCCCAAGCTCCATAACCCAACAGAGCCAGCACTATTCCTACCCCACCCCCTACTATCTGAGCCACGACATTGCTCACAGCGATCATCTTAACATCCATCCGCTTCATCAGCCTGTTGATCTGCACAATGGCGATAGCATTAAGCACGAAGGTCAGAAACATGACCTTCGACAAAGGAATGAGCCGTCTGTCTCCCTGAAAGATATCCGCTATCAGTGGGGCGGAAAACCAAAGAATCCAGTATATTCCGACACTCATCAGGAAATTAAACCAGAAGACAGTGGAATAATCCTCCTCAGTCGGGTCTTTCCTTTGCAGCAGAGCAGCCCCGAAACCGCTGTCGGCGAATATTATCGCAAAACTTTGAAACACCAGCAATGCTCCCACAAGTCCGAAATCATCTTGCGAGACAACATTGGCCAGTATCACCCCTACCACACCATACAACACCTGCGAGGCAAGCCTGTCTATGGTGTTCCATTTAAGGGTGCGGGCAGTGCGCAGTTTCAGCGACGGAGCATCCTCTTCACTCATCCTCTACCCTTTTCTCTTCGGGATAAACCTCCTCCACACTGATTTCATCAACCCCCACTCCGGCAGGGGAATCGCCGTCAGGAAGTTCATATAGCTTTCCTCCTCCGACCTTTTTGACAATCGGCTCTCCTTTATAATATATTTTTGTGGAGCCGATTCCCTTCACATTCAATGTCTCGGTGGCCCATACCCCTATCGAGCCACTACCAAGAATCTTGCAGAGCACCTTGTCAGATTTCAGTCTGTCAGCAGAAATCAATCCTGTACCCACCATCTTGAAAATACCCTCCCGGCATTCTCCGGACAGGGTTACGGTGCCTTTCCCGGTCGCGAGGGTCCCTTCTACTTTCGTGGCTTTGATATTTTCCACCGTAGTCGTCCCGTTTCCAATCTGCACAGCCTTGAACTCGGCACACGGAGCCGGATTTTCCACCGTCAGTGTAAAGTCTGAAGAATTTTCCACATAATTAAGGAAATCGGAATACACATAAAGCACCGGGAGCTCAGGATTGCCCACATCTTCAGTTGAAACCTGTACACGGAGTTGTCCATCTTTTGGAGTCAGGATGAAGGCATCCGCAAATTCCTTCTTTCCGCGATACTGCACGAATCCGCTTGAATCCGGCAGACAGCGGTAGACAACATGCACATTATCGGTCACACGCAATTTATTGAACTGCCCGACCTCTACCTTATAATCCTGAATATCCTGGGCATTGAGACCCAGCGCGAACCATAAGCAATTTAATAACAAAAATAACTTTTTCATTGAGCGATATGGATAGTTTACGTTTCTGAGACAAGTGGAGTCCACCCATCCGCTATTATAACGCCTGAGAAAGCCTCCGGCACATGGTTTATTTGAAGTATTTCTCTTCTGTTTCCCGTAAAATCTGTTCCAATTCGGAAGCGGTCTCCGCTCTGAGCATACGGATACGTGTCTGGCGGAAATCGGGAAGCCCCTTGAAAAGAGGTGTCGCTGCCAGATGTCTTCGGATATGAAGTATGCCCCGGTATTCATCAATGCGGTCGATGCTTTCGCTAATCTGGCGGCGCAGCAAAGCGAATTTCTCCTCATCCGAGACCATCCCTTTCATACCATTTCGCATATATTCAGCCACCTCCCTGAAAATCCAGGGAGCCCCTATTGCACCGCGCCCTATCATCACTCCGTCTACACCGTATTCATCAAACGCATGAACACACCCCTCCGGAGAGGTTATGTCGCCATTCCCGATGATTGGAATCTCCATACGCGGATCGGCCTTCAGCTCCCCAATGAGACTCCAGTCAGCTTGTCCTGTGTACATCTGTGAGCGCGTGCGCCCGTGTACCGTCAGAGCCTTTATGCCGCAATCCTGAAGACGCGGACCAAGCTCGGTTATTATCTTGCTCTCGCAATCCCAGCCGAGACGAGTCTTGACTGTGACAGGAAGAGAGACACCCTTCACTACAGCCTCCGTTATTGCAAGCATCTTGGGAATATCCCGGAGCATACCGGCTCCGGCACCCTTTCCCGCCACTTTCTTGACCGGACAACCGAAATTTATATCAATCAGGTCAGGGCCCGCTTCTTCCACCATTTTGGCCGCCTCCACCATAGGCTCAACGTCTCTTCCATAAATCTGTATCGCAACCGGCCGCTCCCTGTCATCGATATTCAGTTTGCGGGCGGTAGAGGCAATATTCCTGACGAGTGCCTCCGCCGATACAAATTCAGTGTAGACCATTCTGGCTCCCTGTTCCCTGCATATCAAGCGGAAAGAGGGGTCGGTCACGTCTTCCATCGGAGCGAGCATCACCGGGCGCTCTCCGAGATCTATATTTCCAATCTTCATCCGTCAGATCAATGTGAGTGTTGAACAATTCTGCGGCACCAGCATCTCTGCCACCTCCCGCACCTCCTCGGCCGTGACGGCCCTTATCCTCTCGGCAGTATGCGCGATATCCTTCACTTCTCCATAGCATAGGAGCGACTTGGCCATAGACATCATACGGTTTTCCGTCCTGTCAGAAGCCACGATCAGCTGTCCGCAATACTGTCTCTTCATCTTCTCGAAAACTGTTTTGGACAAAGGAGACTGCGCGAGTCTGTCAAGCTCTTCGGCAATAATCTTACGGCATTTATCCACCTTTGAAGGGTCAGATCCGAAATATATCTGCATCAATCCAATGTCAGACATCATGCTCGTAAAGCTATCTACGGCATACACATATCCTCTTTTCTCCCTAAGCTCCCGATTGAGACGTGAATTCATTCCAGCTCCCCCGAGATAATTATTAAGCAGATACATTGCGAATCGCCGAGGGTCTTTCTTACCCATTATTCGCGCCCCCACGATAGTGTTAGCCTGATGTGTGCCGAAATCCTCGGTAAGGTCAAAATGTTCCATCGCCGGAGGAGAGGTCCGTACGTGACGGGAAAGGGGATAATGAAGGGTCGAGAAATATTTCTCAGCCAGCCTGAGAATCTTCTCAGGCCTCAACGCCGACGAACAATACACCACCATATTCCCGGGAGTATAAAAACGGTCAAGAAACCTCCTGCAATCCTCTCCGGTCAATCTTTCCACACTCTCCGGTGTGCCGAGTATGTTGTGAGCCAGTCCGCAACCAGCATAAGCGAGGTCTTCGAAGCGGTCGAACACCGTCTCCGAGGGAGCATCCAGATAGCTCTTTATCTCCTCGATCACCACCCCCCTTTCCCTGTCGATTTCATCTTTTGGGAAACGGCTTGAAGAAATAAGGTCGGCGAGCAAGTCCATGGCTCGTTCTTCATACCCCGCAGGCGCGCCGGTATAGACCATCGTGTCTTCTTTGGATGTGTATGCATTCAGGTCGCCCCCGACAGACTCCATCCTGTCGGAAATCTGAAAGCTGCGCCTCCTGTCAGTACCTTTGAATATTGTATGCTCCACGAAATGGGCAAGGCCGTGGCAACTCTCATCCTCGTCCCGGCTCCCGGCATTGATTGACACTCCTATATAGCTCACGAGGGTGTCGGCTTGCCGTACCATCACTCTCAGCCCATTGCCAAGGGTGAACACCGTGGGTATTTGGCTCATATTTTTTTCCTGTTGAAATTTCCATGAATTTTAATGCGCAAAATTAATATAAAAACTGTAATTTTGCAATCTGACAATAATTACCTTAATACACTTCAACCTAAAGTCATGCAAAAACTACTCTTTGTGTCTTTGTTTCTCTTCAGTATCCTTGTAGCTTCCTGCTCCGGCACCCCCGCGCAAAGCTACCGCAGTCCTAAAGTTGCCGAAGAATTGAAACATCTTGACAAATCTCTTGACGAAAGGGGATTATATGCCGCTGAAAAACGTGTCACCATTGATTCTCTAAAGAATATAGCCCGGACATCCCCGGACTCCACTCTCGTACGCCGAGTCCTTCTCGAATTGTCAGAAAAATACCGCCCGATGAACGCTGATTCCGCCGTCATCGCCGCGCGTCATGCGCTGACATATAGCACCCCTTACCTTTCTTATGATGAAAAAATCCACGGACGTCTTGTAGGAATACAAGCCATAGCGACAAGCGGTCTGTTTTACGCAGCTCTTACGCGCCTTGACTCAATCGATACGACAGGGTTATCTCCTGAACTTAAAATCGAATACTGGAAAACTGCCCGAATGGCTTATTCATATGCAGCTTCCCATGCGCAGGGAATGGACAGCTACGTTGCAGAACTTCAAAAGAAGCAGCGGGAATATAGCGACAGTCTGTTGAAAAACCTCCCTCCTACAGATATAATGCACCGGTTTCTGTATTGCTCCGACCTCGTTGAAACCTCCGACTGGCAACGTGCGGAGATAATGCTTACCAATTTCCTTAAGGAGGTGCCTGAAACGGACAATTTCCACGGAATGTTTGCCTATCAGCTCGCTCAGGCCTATAAAAATCAAGGGGATATTGACGGGTATGTGGAAAATCTTGCCATAGCCGCACGCAGCGACCTCCAGGCTAATGTCAAAGAGGGTCTGGCTCTCCAGGAGCTTGCAAAATGGCTATACCAGCAGGGTGACTATGAAAGGGCAAACCGCTACATCTCCCTGGCGCTCGCCGACGCCATCAGCGGCAACGTCAGGATGCGCACCGCCACCATCTCTGACATCGCTTCCCTCATCGAAGCAACAAATCAAAAGGAGCTCCGGACCTCACATACCTCAATGACTATCTATGCGATAACCTCAACGGTGCTTTTCATAATAACTTCCGTTCTGGCCATCATATTCCTCATAACCACAAAGAAAATCCGTGGTAATGAGAAAAAGCTCTCCTCCTCCACTAAAAAACTGGAAGCATACGTCGGAAACTTCATTTCCCTCTGCTCCAACTATTCAAACCGACTTAACAAACTTACCCTCCTGGTTGCCCGAAAAATCAGTGCCGGACAGACTGACGACCTGCTCAAGATGATAAATTCCGGAAAAATCAGCGAAGAAGATTCCGAGGGTTTCTATTCTTTGCTTGACAAAGCTTTCCTTGACCTTTTCCCTGATTTCGTTGAAAGCATCAACGCCCTTCTGAAACCCGACAGACAGATTGAGCTGAAGCCCGGTGAACTCCTCACTCCGGAGCTTCGAATATACGTCTTCATTCGCCTCGGGATAACGCAAAGCACCAAGATTGCCCAGATTCTTCAATACTCCACCAACACCGTCTATACGTATCGCAACCGTATGCGCAATCGTGCGATTGACCGCGAAAATTTCGAGGAGCAAGTGGGAAATATGGGCAATCATGTCAACTGGATTGACTTCGTAGGGGAGTAAAGCAAGTAAAAATAACCTGTTCAACCTTATATATCACCTTATATCGAGGTTATATTGTGATTTTGTATATATCTGATTATCAATATATAATTTGAAAATTAGTTTATATCACAGTTAATTTCGACTTTATATCGTTTGGCAAACATAAGAATCATGACTAATTTTGCAACGTAAGGTTAAGGGAGATAGCTCCCCGAGACCAACCGATAAAATATGGCAAAAAGTTTCATGACTCATAGGTTATATTTATAAGGTAAATTCATTGAAGTCCTGCAAGGTGGGAATTCTTGAGGATAAAAAAGATTTTAGGTTATTTTATGGAGCAGCCAAGCAGGGTAGCCTGCTTGAAAAGATATAGATTAAATAAATCGTTTATGTTAGGTTTGTAGAAATAATTTTGATTCGCAATGCGGCAGAGATCTTGTGAAAGAGCTCTGCTTTCTTTTTATACGGACGGATTCATATTACGGACGGAATATTCAACCTCTGTCGCACAAACATCCCCTAAACATTGTTATAAATAATAAACATGTGGCCTCAAATGCCATTTCTTCCACAGGCAGCCTCCCCGGCTGCGACATCATAGAGAAACAAAGCCTATGCAAATGGATAATTCAGACGAAAAAAAATTTACATCCTTCCCCGGGTTTGCATCTTGGGTAAAGCCATTCAATGAATGGAGGATAGCTCACATTTCAGAAAATGTGTTCATTGTCATCCTTGCTATCATTGTGGGAGCATTATGCGGTTTCGCAGCCTATGCCTTTAAATGGCTCATAAGTTTTATCGTCAGCTTTTTTTTACCCCATATAAAAGACGGGGCATTGAATTTCTGGATTATCCTTCCTCCGGTAGTTGGAATCCTGCTCGCGGGTATTTTCACGCGATATATTGTACGCACAAATCTGTCTCACGGTGTGGGTCAGCTTATCAATGACCTGAAACATAAACTATATAGGCTCAAGCATAACATCACCTTCTCCCCTATCATCGGAGGCTCAATAACTCTGGGAATGGGTGGTTCGGCGGGTGCGGAAGGCCCAATCGCCTACACCGGCGCGGCTATCGGAAGCAACATAGGGCAGTTGCTCGGTCTTTCCCCAGATATGCTAAAGATTCTCATTGCCTGCGGGACAAGCGCCGGCATAGCCGGTATTTTCTCCGCTCCAATAGGAGGACTGATGTTTGCCTTGGAATTAGTCGGAATGCAAATCTCGATACCTTCCGTGCTGGCTGCCACCGTGTCCTGTCTCACCTCTTACCTCACCATATTCACCCTCCACGGCGGACATCCCGACCTTACATTCACCCCACTCGACAATTACTCCATGGATATGCTCCCACTGGTGGCGCTGTTAGGTTTATTTTGCGGACTATATTCCATATATTATTCGTATGTGGCCGGACATCTTGACACCTTCTACAAGAAAATCAAGAATCCCTGGGTTCGCAATCTGACAGGAGGGCTTGCAATCGGTCTGATTCTCTTCTTATTTCCCTCCATGTACGGTGTAGGGTATCCAATTCTCGGTAATGTCATAAACGGCGACTGCACAGCCTTGGCCAAAGGAAGTGTGCTGGAGAATATCGTCTGCGGCCCACAAGGGCTCATGCTGATAGCCGGAGGCATCCTCCTGTTCAAATGCTGGGCAGTGGCATCCACCAACAGCAGCGGCGGTGTCGGAGGAGATTTTGCCCCGACCCTTTTCGCCGGAGGTATGGCAGGCTTCCTTTTCGCCACGTTCTGCAACACTTATTTTTCTACGGATCTCCCTGTCGGCGTATTTGCATATCTCGGCATGGCAGGAGCGATGTCAGGCATCATAGAAGCACCCTTGATGACCATTTTCATCACAATGGAGATGACTCAGACCTACCGTTTCGCACTTCCCGTCACCCTCTGCGCTTTAGTATCCTTCTTAGTCGTCAAAACAAGAGCCATCCTCTCGAAGGAATATCATCCCCTTATCCACCATCACCTGTGGTTTCGCCACGGTCAACCGGAAAAGACGGTCAATAGCCGTAAATAAACCCCAACCCACAAAAATATTCCGCCCCGGGCGTTTACATTTTTGTGGGTGGGTATGTCTAAAGCATAAAGCAAAAGGGCAGTCGGCTCGAAAGCCTCTGCCCTTTCATAAAATAAGCAAAGTGTTTTATTATTTTATGGAGTATATTCTTAATATAAAATTACTTTCCGAGACGAGCGTTCTCGCGAGCGATATACGCATCTACTGAAAGGCCATTCCCCATCACAAACTCAGGATATTCCTTCTTTATCTGAGAATAGCAGTCGAGAGCTTTGTCATATTTCTTCTGCTCATCATAGATGTTCGCTTCCTTGAGGAGGACTCTCGGGACAATCTGCGGATTTCGGTCAGCCTTCTTGATTGCCTTTGAGAAATAAGAGAGAGCCTCGTCATATTTCTTCAGGTTAACGTAGCAGTCTCCGGTAAGGACAAGCGCATTAGCCTCAAGCACAGGGTCGCTGCATGAGAAACGTTTCAGATAGTCTGCGGCCTCCTGATATTTACCAAGATTATAGAGGCTTTCCCCTGCGCTGAGGGCAGCAAGCTTTCCGGCCTGATTGCTATACTTATCTGCTACAGCTTTATATTGAGCAGCCGCCACAGAGTCATTGCCCATAGCGTTAAGCTCAACTTTATTGTATGCCTCGAAAGCAGCGTTCAGACGAGGGTTGCGATAGATGAAGAAATAACTCATCACAAACACACCCACCAGCACTATCACGCCAAGGGTCCAATAAATATATTTCTTGTTGTTCGCAATCTTGTCGCCCGCAGCGGTGAGCTGCGAGTTCATCTTGTCGATTGCGGTCTCATCCTGCTGATTCTGATTCTGGGATGCCATCTCTTTTTGTTATGTGTTACTTGTTTTTGTAACGTTTGTATTTACTCGGTTAATTCAAGACGCGAAATTACGTAAAATATATCGCACTCGCAATTTTTTTTCAATTTTTTTCGTCTTATCGCTCATTTTATGTTAATTTCGCAGTTGTTTTAACTATCCCGATGGCCTCCAAGCAAACATTGAACATAGACCAGCGCCAGACAATGCGTCTGTCAGCCCAGCAACTCCGCTTTGTGAAGCTGCTGGAGTTTAACGCGCCCGAACTTGAGGAGGCGGTTGAAAAAGAGCTGGACGATAACCCGGCTCTGCAGGTGAGCGACGATGCTCCTGCTCCCCCACCCGACCTCCCCCCTCTGAGGGCCGGCGTGCGCAATGTGTCGCAGGATGACGCTCCCTTTGATTTCTCTCCTCCCGATAATGAAGAGACTCTATACGACAATCTCCTCCGCCAGCTGAGCGAAAGGAGTCTCTCGGCGAATGTGAGACAGACAGCTGAATATATCATCGGCAATCTCGACTCCAACGGCTATCTCCTGCGTCCCCTACCCTCTGTCCTTACAGACATGGCTATAAACACAGGCCTCGAAGTGTCTGACGACGAAGGGAAAGAGGCTTTGGAGGTAGTGAAAGAGCTCGAGCCTTACGGCATGGGAGCCGCCGACCTACGCGAAACACTTCTCATTCAACTCCGCCACCTTCCCGCCTCGCAGACACGAGACGACGCTATTGACATCCTCACTGACCAATTTGACGCTCTCGCCATGCGTCATACTCACAGGATTATCTCCGGACTGCATATCAGCGAGGATAGAGTTAAGGAGGCACTCGCGCTCATCTCCACCCTCAATCCCAAGCCCGGAGCTGCCCTTTCCTCCGATACCTTCTCAAACAATGTCATTATTCCCGATCTTATCCTCTCGGAGGATGATGGCGAACTGACCCTATCGACCGGAAACCGCATCCCGGATCTCGTAATCTCCCGCACCTTTTCGGAAGCTGTGGCGGAGCTTGAGCGCAAAGGGGAAAAGACCGACCGTAAAGGTTCGGAATTCATCTCCGGTAGATATAACGATGCTCGAGATTTCATAAGAATACTTCGCCAGAGACAGGACACCCTCCTTAACGTCATGGGAGCCATACTCAAAATTCAGGAGGAATATTTCCGCACCCAGGATGTCTATCGGCTGAAACCCATGATGATTAAAGACATCTCAGCTCTGACAGGGTATGATATGTCGGTGGTGTCGCGTGCCACGGCCAATAAATACCTTTCCACACCCTGGGGCATCTTCCCCCTTCGCTTTTTCTTCAGCGACTCCATCGGGGAGGAAGGAGACGACGCTGCCGGAGCTGTGACCAACCGGAAAGTGGAAGCGGAAATCAATGCTCTCGTGGAGAAGGAAGACAAGCGTCATCCCCTCAGCGATGAAAAAATCCGTCTTGAAATGGAGAAAAGAGGGTTTGAAGTTTCCCGACGCACGGTGGCAAAATATCGCGACCGGCTCGGCATCCCTGTGGCTCGCCTCAGAAAAGAACTGTGATTAAACTATATTAAACATTCAAGCTAAGATATTGACTCACGCATGAAACACATCATTAAGTATTTGACCATTCTGCTCATTTGCGGCTTCTTCATCCCTGCGGGAGCGGTAACCCGCGAAGAAATGGACCAGGCCCGCGCTCTGGCGGCAAAAGCCTACCTGCGTTTTGCCAACGATGGTTCAGGCTATCTCGACGACGTGTCGCCCAAATCTATGGCAGACCTTGAGAAACATCTCAAGGCTAAAGAAAAAGAAAACATCAAGGCTTTCAAAGGAATCGCCGTGCCTTCCGGTTATGAGAGCTGGACCAAAGATCAGCTCGTGGAGTTCTGGACAAAATCTTTTTCATCCTCAAGTCTCGATGCGAAAGGGAAACGCGGACGCAACCGCGCGAAGAGCTATATCAGCAACATGACTGTCAGCGCTCCCGTAAAGGCCGAACCTAAGAAAGAAGACCCCAAGAAGGAGACACCCAAGAAAGAGGAGCCGGCTCCCGCCAAAGAGGAGAAACCGGCCGCCCCGGCCAATGCCACTCCCTCTTCGGCAGCCGTAGACAGTGCACAGGCCACCCTCGAAAAAGCTGAGGCAGTCCTGGAAGGGGGATTTGAATCCGTAGAACCGGATCCTCAGATTTCCAAAGTCAAAGATCATTCTGCGGTCTATGTAATAATCCTTGTCATTCTCGTTGCCGCCGTCATAGCATTAGTTGTGTTCGCCTCAAATGTGATGAAGCGTAATGCCGCGGCAGCCCGCAAAGCCAATAGAGCCAACGCCAATGCATACTCCGCTCCCTCGACAGAAATTTCAGGAGGAGATGAGCAGTTGCGCGAGAAATTCAATGCTGCCATGAACGCTAAAAACCGTGAACTGGCGCTGTTGACTCAGGAACTTCAGAACATGGAAGCCCGGAATGCCGCTCTTTCAAAGAATGTGGAGGAGCTGTCAGCAGAAGTAGCCTCCCTGCGGCGCCGTCTTAGCGAAGCGTCCAAACCGCGTCCCGCCACCCCCTCACCCGCTCCGGCTCCGGCTGTTGCTCCGGCTCCCGCGCCAGACCATACGGGGGCATCCAATCCGGCTTCAAAAGAGGGAGCCGCTCCTCTCCGCACCATTTATTTGGGGAAAGTCAACTCAAAAGGAATCTTCATTCGCGCTGACCGTTCGCTGAGCCCGGGAAATTCAGTCTACCGTCTTGACACTGCGGATGGCTATTCAGGCTCATTCAGAGTAGCCGACGATACATCCGTTTATGAAATGGGTCTTGCTTCTCCTCTGCAATCTCTTGGAGGAGGGTGTGTGAATCCGGAACTCGAGGCAACCACAGGAAAATCCAGGATAGTGACCGACACTGCCGGCACAGCAATCTTCGACGGAGGGTGTTGGAAAGTTTTGCGCAAGGCCAAGATTCATTACGAATAAAATAAAAAAATGCTAAAATACGGCAAAATTATTGTGGAATCCAAAAATAAGCCGTAACTTTGCAGACGCAAACGGATCTAAGGAAGATGCGTATGGCAAAGTCGCCCTGATGGCGGAATTGGTAGACGCGTTGGTCTCAAACACCAATGGTGCGAGCCGTGCCGGTTCGAGCCCGGCTCAGGGCACAAAGGCGAATCAATCGTGACGATTGATTCGCCTTTGTATTTTTATTCAAATACTTTCCTTATACATAGGGTATCATAATCCGGACAGCCTATATTTTTAACTTAACAATGTTAAAAACAGACCGGAAATGGATTTTTTTGCAAAAAAACAGGCAAAAGCTTTGTCACATGAAAAAAATTTATTAATTTTGCACCGTTTTTGATAGCAAAAAAATTGTTTTATTATTTTAAATTTTAAGAGAAATGAAAAAAGTAGTTCTTTCACTTGCTGTACTTTTCAGCATGGCTATGGTATCTTGCGGTGGCAACAAGGCAGCTGAGGCTCAGGATTCTGATTCTGTAGTAGCTGTTGAGGAAACTGTTGTAGAAGAGGTTGCAGTTGATTCTGCTGCTCCCGTTGCTGACTCTGCTGCTGCTCCTGCTGCTGACTCTGCTGCTGCAGCTCAGTAAGTAATAGCCTTTAAGACAAAAAGCAATAGTTTGACCGGAACTCATCGAGTTTCGGTCATTCTCTTTTTTGTACTTTTCTCTTTTCTTTTGTAACTTTGCACACATAACCCATTAGAACAAAAATACCCGCAATGAATAAAAACCAGAAGATTATTCTCTATGGAGGCATCGCTGCCGTGATTTGCCTCGTCGGGCTCGTCATTGCCCTTATTGTGATAAACGCCAACAGGACTGAACAGGTCAACCAAGCCCGAGAGGAGACGGAAAACCTCCGCCTGGCCAACGACCGACTCCTCCTCCAAAATGAATTCAATCAACTCAACGCCGATTTCTCACAGTATGAAGACCAGCAGATATATCTCAAGAACGATTCGCTGGTGCAGAAATATAATGAAGCTCGACTGAAAGTGGAGGGGTTGCTCACGGAGCTTAATCAGGAAAAGAAAAGCAATGCCGCTAACCGTCAGCGAATAAAGCAGCTTGAAGCTGAGATAGCAACCCTGAAGAATATCGTTAAGCATTATCTTGAAGAAATAAAACGCCTCGGGGAGGAAAACGAGGGTCTGAAGAAAGAGATTCAGGCAGTCACTCAGAAGAATGAGCAACTCTCATCTCAATATACACAGGCGGCCACTCAAAACGCCGAACTGACACAGACTGTAAAACTCGCAAAGAAACTGAACATCACCGGCCTCTCTTTCACAGCTCTCAACAAAAAGGGAAAGACTGAGAAAAATATCACCAANGCCCGTCAGCTTGCAATCAAATTCACAGTCAGCCCCAACAACACAGCTCCGGCAGGAATGAAAGATTTCTACGTCCGCATCCTTACTCCGGAAGGATCCCTTCTCTCCGGGGGCGGCTCNTTCACAATGGACGGACAGTCTATCCCCGCTACTGCCCACCGTGCTATGGAATATGCCAACGAAGAGATGGGAGTGACAATTTATTGGGATGTCAACACTACTCTCACCCCGGGTGATTACACTGTAGAAGTCTTTGCAGACGGTTATCGTCTCGCCTCCCGCCATTTCACCATGTCAAAATAATCTCCCCCATATACAAATAAAAACGAGCGCGAATCGACGTCGATTCGCGCTCGTTTTTATTTGCCCCTGAGGGAACGTTATCTCACGATGACCTTGAATGTCTTTGAGCCGCCACGCACTACGTAGAGACCGGCTCCGAGAGCTACCTGTCCATTCTCAGATATTGTAGCCACCTTAGCACCATCTATGCTGTAGACTGTCACAGCGCCGGCAACATTGGCTACCTCGATTCCACCCTCAACACTCCACACGCGGAGAGAATCAGCTTCGTCTGCAATCACACCCTCAACCTCTGCAAGGTCTTTCGAGCCAATCACAACGTAGCAGTTGGCCGGGACAGTCACTGACTTTGCAGCTGCATCAAACACAGGTTCCGTGTTGAAAGACTTAGACAAAATCTGATAAGCACTGTTGTCACCCTTAGCAAAATCCACCTTGAAAGTCTTGGTGCCCGAAATATTGGGGTTGATGATGGTATAAAGCTCCTTGTCACCATTTGTAGAAGTCATAAAACGTCCGTTCGCCCAGTTAGCCACACCACACTGCGCTGAATATGTTGCTTCTTTGGTGAAGAGTTCCGGATTTTTGTTTCGAATGGCAATCAGTTCGCAATAGTTATCATAAAGACCTTTGTGATCAGGTTTGTCAAGAAGCGCCCAGTCNACAGTCTTATTGTCGGTGTTGTTGCCTCCATTACTATTTTTTGTGGTCTGAGCATTACCCATCTCAGAGAACTGCCAGATCATGTGAGCTCCGGGAGCGAGAATCATCTGCGCAGCTGCTGAGCCGAGGCGGTGCATTGAATTGACTTCGTCTCCTTTCACACCTGAAGCGCCATACTTCTCCTGCTTATATGCGAGACGCTCTTCATCATGGCTCTCGAGATAGGATACTGTAGAACCCCATGTGCGGCTATCGTCGGGGGCATACATACGGTTGAGGTTAGATTCGGAAGAATAACCCATAGCAAACTGGCATCCGGCATTGTTGATGTTGGCCCAGTTGAGCTCGCCATCTTCAGCCATAGCGTTTTCCTCACGTGCTGTCGCAAGGTTCTCATTGATGAAATAAGCCTCCGGATTGACAGTTTTCATAACTTCGTGAAGCTTCTTCATGCGATCCACACGGCTCTGGTTATACTGATTTGTCGCAGCGTCTCCGCTGTTAGGATAAGAATCATTGTTGCCNAGACCCTTCACGAGGTCGAAACGGAAACCGTCAAATTTATATTCCTCCATCCAATAGCGGAGCACGTCGTGCCATTGCTCNTGAACCATCTCGAAGCCCTGGTTCCAGTCGTTGAGCACACTGTATGCGTGGGGTGCAGTCTTGTTGTAGAAGGGGTTTGAACCTACTTCATACATCTGATACCATGGGTGCAGACCGTCGCTCTGGTTAAACACCATGTCAAGGATGACAGCCATACCGTTCTGATGGCAGACATCGATAAATTCCTTATAGTCGTCGGGGGTGCCGTAAGCCTTGTCAATCGCGAAATAGAAGTTTGGATTGTAGCCCCATGAGAGGTTACCGTTAAATTCCATAATCGGGAGAAGNTCAATTGCATTCACGCCAAGAGTCTTCAGATAAGGAATTTTCTCCAATGCCTTGCGCACGGTGCCNTTTCCGTCGGCCTTACCCTCTGTTCCTGTGAANTCGCGGAAAAGAAGCTCATAGATGATGAGGTTATCGGGAGACACACCCTTGAAATTCTCTACCTTCCAATCATAATCGTTGATATTACCCTGATAAACAGCGAGAGGCACACCATCGATATGATCAAACGGATAAGCGGGAAGATTAGGATATACGTCTGTCAGGATATACTTGTCATTCCAGGGGTCAAGCACAAGACGTGCGTAGGGGTCACCAACCTTGATAGTGTTGTCTACGATGAAATAGTAACCATACTGCTTGGTATTGTCAAGCCCGGAGATAGTTATCCAGAAGTAACGGCCGTTAGGTCCNTCAGTGTAGTTCATCACCTGGTCGTTGGTGTATTTATACCCGTTCCAGTCGCCTACAATCATTACTTCTGACTTCTCAGGAGCACCGAGGCAGAAGGTCACAGAACCATCGGCATTCTTCACCGGACCCATCTTTATTGTTCCGCCCGGATAAGCAGCCTCGGGAGAAGACTTCACATAGCAGAAAGAAGAGCTNGCGTCAACAGTCTGACCGCCGGCAGTNGCCGTAGCAGTCACGGTGTAATCNCCCACTTCCGGGAAAGTGTAGTCAACCTTGAGCTCAGTGGCATTGCTGATAGAGCCGATCTCTTTGTCATTNACACGGAGCACGATGTCAGCTGCCTGAGTTGTGCCGACTGTAAAGGTTGTAGTTGAGGTCGANGCATTGACAAGGGATGACGAGGTTGACTGCAACGCAATCTGAAGGCCTGAATCAAGCACATCAAGGAAAATATCCGAGTTTCCCTCACCTTTACCCTCCTTCTTACTGTCGGCTGTGCGGAANACGAAGCAAAGTTTGGTGATTTTTACTGTCGGGTCAGTCACGCCATAATACTCGCGGAGATTGCCGATATTAAGCTGCCANACATTATCGCTCACATAAGTCAGCCTATATTTCTCCGTATTAGATCCCCATGTCGGAGCATTCTGCCATTCCTTGCCATCGCTCAGACAAACGCCTGTGTGAGCATAAACCTCGGAAGTGGCGGGGAGACCCATAAGTCCCTTGTTGCCTTGATCCGCATGAAAGAAAATCTTGACATCCTGAGAATCCTCCTGCAAGGGAGAGGGTNTGGACGTCACAATCTGAGCCGGAAGACCCAGGGCTGTTGCCACNATGAACAACAGCGACATCAGGTAAGTTTTTACCATAGTATTACAATTTAGTTTATAAAAAATCTCTATCAAATTAGTTCAAAATCATACAATCCATCCGATTGACAGCCGCTAACTTCANCTCCTATTCCTCATCAGGCACATAGGTTTCCTCCCTCATGTGGGTGTATTCCTCCCAGTCAGAATCCTCCTCGGCTTCGATGACAAGCGGAATAGTGGGCAGCTCTTCGAGAGCCTTATTGAAGACTATAGAGAAGATCTTNAGGTTTTTGGTATAGAACACCCAATCCCGACTTCCGTCTCCGGTGTATATTCCTGTAAGGACCGCTACCTTATCCTTCTTCAAGGCATCCGTCAAGGCATCCGTCACCTCCTCCATCAGTTTGGCATCCTCATCCTCCGGCATTCCGTCAGGNAGAGCATTATATTTCCAGCTGACATCGATTCGATAGATATACTTTCCACTGTCGCGNAATTTATCCACNTCATCACGACCCGTCACTATTATTGTCTTTCCGGATTCCGATTCTGCCGGAAAAGACCAGTATCTCTCTGTTGCCATTTCAATTTATCGTTATGAGGGAAGCTCCGAAACCATATTCCCGGAATGATGCATCCTGAATTTCAACCTTTGGNTATTCCTTCTTCAGCAAATCAAGCACTGCCTTCCGGAGCACACCCTCTCCCTTGCCGTGNATGAAGACTATCTTCTGCCCTTTTCGCTGGCGATTGGCCTCCATCACTTTCCTGACTTTCCCCAACTGCATCTCGAGCATATCCTTAGGCTCCATTCCCACCAGNGAATCCGTCAACTCCCCTATATGCAAATCCACCTCTATCAGAGGCAATACCTTATGAGGATTTGCTGCCGGGTCTGAAAGGTGTTGTTTTTTTCCGGTTTCTACCTTATATTTCTTCGACAGCTCCTTAGCCGCATCTTTTCCGGATACATCTCCCTTCCCTGACATGGCCTCTGTCAATGCAACGGCAGACACTTCCAAAGGTTTCACCGCCGTGCCGTTTTCCACTAAAGAAATCTCTATGACAGGATTCTCAAAGTAGATGCCCGGACGGAAGCAATGGTATTTATGGAATTTGGTCAGGTCAAGCTTATGAGCCACGCTCACCGGGGGCTGAAGTGTAAATACTTTCTCTTTCTTGTAAGCCACACACTGAAACGCCACCCGCTCATAGTCCGGAAGCTTTTCATGAGTAAGGGTCACAAGGTCAAGGAGCTCATTCGGCTCGATAGTTCCACCGTTCACCACAGTCCAGCCTCTTTCCTCCTCGCTTCTTCGCAGAAGAGTGAAATCAAGCCAGTAATTTGAATCATTCACCAAAACAGCCGTAAATTCCGACTTATCCAATGATTTTACGTTAGTTGGCTCAAAGGCAAGGGCTATATTCAATCTCTCCCCATGTTTGGTTTCCTCCACAAAGACAGCCTTCTGAGGTTTTGGCAACTCCGCCTCCTTTTTTGTCTCTTTCGGCGCGACCGGAGCCGGTTTTTTACCCTCGTCAAACGCCTCCTGATCAAACATCAGACGCCCGGGCTTCTTCTTCTCCTCGCCATGACCGGCCGGGAGAACCACCACGACCTCCTTCAGAAGAATTGGAGTCTCAAAACCATCCTCATCCTCCACATATGCCAGGTTACCCTGTATTTTGGTAATTCTGCCCCCTCCGATAGAATTGAGGAAGCGGACTGTATCTCCTATCTTTGCCATAATATATAAAATGAAAAATGAAAAATGAAAAATGAAAAATGAAAAANNANNNANCCAGGATTTTATATCCTTGTCCCAATATTCTTTTTCTTCGTCTTAATTGCCGATACAAGCAGAGCATTCACTTCACTGGCATCTTTATCGATTGAATCATACTCTCCTTGATTGATATAATTCGTTCGTATGAGCAACATTAGCCAGTACCTGGATTCTTTACATTCTTTTAGTGCAATTGAGAGTTTTGATATAAAATCTGCATCACTTTGCCCATCAAATGCTTCAGTGATATTTGCCCCCACACTGGTTCCACTTCGCATAAGCTGTTTTGACATTATATATTCTCCTCTGCCTTTTAGAATTGAATAAAGATTTACAATCCTTACTGCAAATTCTATACTCTTAGCCAGTAAGATATTCTCTCTCATTGCCATTATTATTTTTTATTTTTATTTTTTATTTTTCATCTTTCATATTTCATTTTTAATTTTCTCTTCATATTCTTCGTCAACCTTCTTCTCGCGGGCTTCATACGCATCGACGATACGCTGCACAAGCGGATGACGCACAATGTCTTTCTTGCCGTATTCAATGATTCCGATGCCCTCCACTCCCCGCAAGATTCTCAGAGATTGCAGCAGGCCGCTCTGCACTGTGCGAGGGAGGTCAATCTGAGTTGCATCTCCCGTTATTATCATTCGGCTGTTNACACCCAATCTGGTCAGGAACATCTTCATCTGATGTTTTGTAGTGTTCTGGGCTTCGTCAAGAATGATCACCGCATCGTTCAGTGTGCGGCCACGCATAAATGCAAGCGGGGCAATCTGGATTGTATCATTCTCCATATATTCCTTCAGTTTGAGCTGAGGAATCATGTCTTCGAGAGCATCATAAAGCGGGCGAAGATAAGGGTCGATTTTATCCTTCATGTCACCCGGGAGGAAACCCAACTTCTCTCCGGCTTCAACNGCCGGACGCGAAAGGATGATGCGCTTGCAGGTTTTGTTTTTGAGAGCTGCCACTGCAAGTGCAATAGCTATGTAGGTCTTTCCCGTGCCCGCCGGACCGAGGGCAAACGTCAGGTCATTGTGAGCGAAACTTCTCACCATCTTCGCCTGATTTGCATTTCTCGGAGCTATTGGCCTGCCCGACTGACCGAAGATTATCACCCCCTCGGCGTTTACCGGCTTTGGAGGCTCACCTTTCACGATGTCGATTATCACATCCTCAGAGAGCTTATTGTAGGTGGCGGCATAATTCTCGATTGCCTTCACCTTCTTCTCAAATTCTGCGGTCTCCCCCTCTTCACCGATGACCTTGATGACATTACCACGTGCGGCCATACGCAACTTAGGGAAAAGGTTGCGTATTAGGTTTATATTATTGTTGTTGACACCGTAGAATGTCTGCGGGTCAACTCGATCTATTATGACTATTCTTTCGTTCATGTTCTTTTTAGGCTCGAGGCTCGAGGCTCGAGGTTCAAGGCGTTAGACCTTAGGATCGAGGCTTAAGACTCTATTGATGAATTCTTACCCTAAATACTTTCACGGTAAGTTATCAAACTATTAATCATTTTTCTTATTTCACTTATTTTTTCAGTCGTACCCTCCAGTTTGGAAGAATCGAAATAACCCAAACGGAGACCTATTTCTAATTGAGTTTCCAATTCAAATAATGATCCCCGAGAAATTGACAGAAATCTTATAAATTCCCTATTACTATCTCTCCCGTGTCCTTCGGCAATATTTGAAGGGATAGAGATAGCAGCTCTCCTTATTTGGTCTGAAAGAGCATACATTTCTTCTCGGGGAAGAAACCTGACAAGTATATAAACATCAGAAACCAATTCCATTGATTTCTGCCATACCTTCAGGTTCTTAAAATTACTTTTATTCATTATCCGATTTTTTTACTAAAGCCTCGAGTCTAACACCTTGAGCCTTGAGCCTTGAGCCTCGAGCCTTACGCCTCCTACCCCACACTGCCTTCGAGGGTAATCTGGAGAAGTTTCTGAGCCTCTACCGCAAATTCCATAGGAAGTTTGTTCATAACCTCCTTGGCATAGCCGTTGACAATAAGTGCCACCGCCTCCTCAGCCGGGATGCCGCGCTGTCGGCAATAGAAAAGCTGCTCCTCGTTGATTTTGGATGTCGTAGCCTCATGCTCCACTGTCGAACTGGAATTGCGCACATCAATATATGGGAAAGTGTGTGCTCCGCATTGGTTACCCATGAGCAAGGAATCACACTGAGTATAATTGCGGCAGCCTGTGGCTTTCTCCGCTACTCTTACAAGTCCACGATAAGAATTCTGGCTCTTTCCTGCCGAAATACCTTTGCTGACGATAGTGCTCTTTGAGTTGCGGCCAAGATGAATCATCTTGGTGCCCGTGTCGGCTTGTTGATAATTGTTAGTGACAGCCACGGAATAGAATTCTCCTACACTCTCGTCTCCTTTGAGAATACATGAAGGATATTTCCATGTTATAGCCGAACCGGTTTCAACTTGGGTCCATGAAATTTTGGAACGATGTCCGCGGCAGAGTCCTCGCTTTGTCACGAAGTTGTATATGCCTCCCTTTCCATCCTTATCTCCGGCATACCAGTTTTGCACGGTGCTGTATTTCACCTCGCTCCTCTCCTCGCATATTATCTCCACGATAGCTGCGTGAAGTTGGTTTTCGTCGCGCATCGGAGCTGTGCAACCCTCAAGATAACTTACATAAGCATCATCATCAGCCACAATCAATGTGCGTTCGAACTGACCTGTGCCTGAAGCATTGATACGGAAATATGTGCTGAGCTCCATCGGGCAACGCACTCCCTTTGGGATATAGACAAACGAACCGTCAGAGAAGACCGCCGAATTCAACGCTGCAAAGAAATTGTCTCGATAGCCGACAACGCTTCCGAGATATTTCTTGACCAAATCAGGATAATCCTTTACCGCCTCTGAAAACGAACAGAAAATGACTCCTAATTCAGCCAGCTTCTCACGATGGGTGGTCTTGACGCTGACCGAATCCATCACCGCATCCACAGCCACTCCGGCAAGTTGTTTCTGTTCTTCAAGGGAGATGCCAAGTTTGTTGAAGGTCTTGATAAGCTCCGGGTCTACTTCGTCAAGGCTCTTCTTTAGCTCCTTCTTCTTAGGAGCAGCATAATAGGATATCGCCTGGAAATCTATCTCCGGGATATTGAGATGAGCCCAGTCCGGCATAGGAAGAGTCTGCCAATAGCGGAAAGCCTTCAAGCGGAATTCAAGCAGCCACTCCGGCTCACCCTTTACCTTAGAGATATACCTCACCACCTCCTCGTTTAGTCCGGGAGGAACGATGTCGGTCTCTATATCGCTGGTGAAACCATATTTATACTCGGAAGTAGTAGCCTCCTTTATCACTTTCTCACTCTCGGATTCCCCGCCGATCTCAAGATCAGCCTCCTTTCCCAAAGTTTCCGACATGGCGGCTCCTACCGCGTCAAGTCCTTCGGCCACCTTCTGTTCGGCAGCTTCTATATCTTGCCTTTCGGCGTCTGTTCTGTTGTTCTTCATATCCATTACAACAAATGCGATTTCATTCCCGTTCGCGTATGTTTGCGAAATAGATAAATCTTTTACAAAAATAATATTTTTTTCCGAGGTCACCAACAAAAAAGGAGAAAAGAGGATTGGCAAAGAGAGAGGGTTGTGTAAGTGTGTATGGAGCCATGGCTCCATACACACTTACACAACCCTCAAATATCCCTATTTTTCTAATTTTTTTCTAATTTCTTTTATCTATCCTCAATTTTCAATCTCCTTGAAGCTATCCAATTTGCCGAGCCAGTATTTACGGACATCACTCCAGCGGTAATAAGGCCCACTGACCGGCGTCCCGGGAAGAGCCACCTCCCTTTCATTGATCATGGCCTTTACGAGGACTTCATCCTCTTTCGCCCCNTTCCGGCTGTCAGGACGATAGAACACGAGCTGGAAATTCCCGGCCATCGGGATAATGTCGTAGTCATGCCAATTCAGACTGTCNAGGGCTTCAAGGTCATTAATCTCCTGGCCGTAATGACCCAGTTCCATAAGCACGAGNGCGTTCAGCAAGATGCCGTCATGTCCGTAGCGGAGGTTTGCNCCGGGACGNTCTACGGCGATTGCAGAGTCTGTTCTATTGATTATCCTGCGAAGGAGGTTTCGCTGCACGTAGGGAAGCCGGTGCTTCGTCAGCTCTGTGTCTCCACCATGAATAAACCAAAATGCATTCCCCCCTTTCCATATTTCCTTAAGCTCCTCTTTAGTGAACACATCCTCCAGAAGCCACGGTTGCCCGGTATGGCTTTGTGTATTCGCAAGAACCCAATAGAGATAGGGCATTATTCCGGGGGCGACACTGTCTGCGGCAAACTGAGGGTCGTTGACAAGACGNCCGAGCCATTTATCACCTCCGCTGTGTTTCTCTTTGAAGGCTTTTACTACAGTCTCCTCCGCGGCATCCTTCAATGGCCACGCCGGTTTATCGTCATAATTCATAAACCACATATCNGCATAGCTCGCATCCTTCAGTGGTTTCACGTCAGGAGCAACATCCTTTATCCCTTCAAGAGCATTAGCCATCGAGAGAATACAGCGGATCACAACAGTCGCTTTTGCATCAATATCGGCCTCACCATTGAAGATTTCAGGATAATTCTGAGCCATCCTGCGNCCTATCGCCTGGTGTTGAAGAGCTCCCTTATCAGACAATTCGCCCAATCTGCCATGAGAATCCTTTTCAATTTGACGCAGCGCCTCAAGCACCTGTTTGCCGAGAGGAGTCAGTTTGCCATTCCTTTCCGCGCTCTCAAGACGCAATACGGGNGTAAGATAGTCATTACCACCTATAAGCCAACGCGAGCCATGACGTCCATAATGTTCAAGATGGAAAGGATGATACCCTTCAGGAGCGGGAGTCTGAGCCGGAGGTTCATTCTCCACATAAGGATAAGCGAGCAGATTTCCCGACAATTGATGAGCAGAGGGCTCAGAGGGAGATGAGGAAAGATTGACATNCCCCNCCGATTCGCTCGCAGCAGCTGANACACTCACAGCCATAGCCAAGAACGCACAAAACAAATTTTTCTTCTTCATGATAAAATGATTATTAGATTAATTCTATAACGATAATTGATTCAACAATATTTTCATCCCGATCCNCTCTTCTCTCCTATCAATCTCAATCCCCCTCTNTGTCAGTGTGAGCAAAGCCATGGCTTTGCTCACACTGACATAGAAATAATCTTATGCGAAATTATTTCTAATTATAATTTTAAAGAGCCGCCTCCTTGCGGGGGCGGCTCTTTGCTATTGAGTCAAGAAAGATTATTTCTTCTGGAGTGTGCAGCTGTAGGGGAGGCTGCTGAGATCGAGAGTTACAGTGTAAGTCCCTTCGCCCGGAGATGCGATGTTCGCACCGTCCTGAGTGAGGTTGCTGATCTCACCACCGAGGTTGATGTCCCAACCATCGTTAGCACGGAACTTAAACTCACCACCACCGAATGTGATGTCACCGCTCCAGATNAGGCCGGTTGCATCTGCAGTGAGAGCAGTTGAAGCGTCCCATCCATTAGGAGTAGCATCACCAATAACACCGATAGTGCTGATGAGAGTTGCAGTGTACTCAAGAGAAGCAGTATTAACGTTACACCAGTAAAGACCGGCTTGAGCTACTGAAAGGTTGCCTGCGCCACCATCTTCTGAGAGCTTGCCCTCTGCGCCACCGTCGCCATAGCTGATATGATCCCAGTCAGGAGCAGTAGAGAATTTGAAACCGTTCGGGCTGAGCATAGCGTAACCGCTATAGTTAGCATAGTCGGTAGTGCTGAGGAGCTGAGAATTGATCTGGCTCCAACCGTTAGCATCACCGGGAGTGTAAAGGAAATCAACAGCAGAAGTGAAAGCGTAAGTTCCTTCCTCAAGGTTGATGGTGAGGAGGAGCTGGCCATCCTGCTTGAGGCAACCTGCGCCGCAATCTTCATCAGCAGTTCTGCCGATGAGGAGACCCTCAAGTTCCTCAGAGCCGTTTTCAGCTACACCAAACGCAGCGTTAGGAGCGCTTACCCAATCGCCGGTTACATAAGTAGACTCCGGAACTATCTTCCACCACCATCCGGCAGCTGCCTGGTCAGCAGAAACNTCAACCTTGATAGTGAAGACAGGATCATCATAAGGATCCTTGCCGGAGTGAGTGAATTTAAGNGCATTTGCCACACTCCAATCATTGATTGTGCCGAGGAGGTAATAGTTCTGCTCAATCACGAATGAAGAGGGGAAGGGCTGCACAGTAAGGGTGTAAGCGCCGAAGTAGTTAGTCGCGCCGCCAACATANGCTTCCTGTACGTTCTTACCTTCACCAATGACAGTCTTCAGAAGGAAACGAGCTTCAATTTCCTTCGCTTTAGGACCCTTGGAGATATTGTTGTAATATACGCCCTGGAGGTCATCCGGAGTGATCTGCACCTCATACTTGTCNCCGACAGCTACAACTTCAGCAGGCACAGAAGCTGTGCGGGCAAAACCATTGTTAGTGATTTCCACATCAGCAGCAAGCCTATAACCGGCCGGGAGAGTGGGAGCCTCAACAGAAGCAAGCACTATGTTAAGACCGGCTTCGTCCATAGCCTCAAGCACGTAGGGATCGGCAACTACGCTTGACGCAACCGTCACGTCGGAAGTCTGAAGCACAGCTTCCTGAGGGTTTGTCTGCGGGGCGGGATTCGGCTCCTCATAGCCATCGCAAGCGACGAAAGAGAAAGCGAACATTGCAGCCGCGCTATATAATACGAATTTTTTCATTTATTGTGTTCAATTGAAATAACCGGGAGCGGGAGTCCGCTCCCGGCTGTTTGAATTATTCAGTTACGAACTCTACAGTATTATTGTTTGTATCAAGTGTGATAGAAACCTTAGCAGCAGCATCCATGTGGAAGAGCCAGTTACCCTTACCAACTACATAAGATGCGGAGAAAGTACCATTGGTAAACGCTGCATCATTATTAGCATCTTCAACACCGGCACCCCACTGAGGAGCATCCCAGCCATTGCTTTCAGCTAATTCCGGAATGAAACGAACATACCAATCACCGGCAGGCACGTCAAATTCACCAATATAGATACCTGTTCCGGTTCTATCAGCGAGACGATAATCCTGATATTTATCGGCGTTTGCTACGCTTGGTTCGTCCCAACCCTGGAGGCTACCCATCATGTAGATATACTTAGCAACCACTACATTGCCACCTTCGCCAGCTGACATTGTGAATGTGATATTCTTCATATCGCTCATGTCAACCACGATAGTATATTTNCCNGCAGGAACGTTCGGGAAGTTGAATGAACCCTTACCCTTGACAAGCACACCAGTGTAATCACCTGTAACATCAGGGAAGTCAGTAGNTTCGTCAGCCTCCTGATAACCNTANGAATCAGCATCCCAACCTGTGAGCTGAGTGTAGAAACGGAACATCGGTGCGTCAGGCANTTCGAATGTNCCGACATAAACATGAGATCCGATAGCATCAGCAGGTTCGAAGAGACGCCAGTCAGCATAGTGGTCAGCATTAGACTCAGTAGGACCGGCCCAACCTTCAGGTGAACCAACGAGGTAGATATATCCGGGCACAGGNACTGCGAAGTAACCCTTGATATTGTCATAGGCCACTACNTTAGATGTAATTCTTGTNCCCTCGACGCCTTCAAGTTCACACACTGCACGGAAGTAAACCTTCTCGAAAGGCATTACTCCGTCAGGATATGCAGTNGCGAATGCNTCTTCGCTGTCAACACCGTGAAGAACGCAGAGAGCNGTTGCGATGTCAGCCTGCTTGAGGTTCATGCGAGCCTGATGATTGTCGGAAGGAACGATTGTCTCNAAAGTAGAGAAATCTTCTGAAAGCGACATTTCAGCTGAATAATTAGCTACGGCAGAATAGCCATAGTTGGGCTGAGAAGAGACGAGCTCAAGCACATTCCCGTCAGTCAGCTCTATATATTGGTTCTGCATAGCAGGCACATTGAGCACAAACTCAGTGGGCTTCTGCAGCACCGGGTCGCGGTCTTGCGAGCAAGATGCCATGCCGAGCACGGCACAAGTCGCAGCCATATATAATGCTATTTTTTTCATCTTAATTCTAAAGATTCAAAGATTAGTAGTTAGGATTCTGAGTATAGCCGTTACGTGCGCAAGTAGAGCTGGGGAGCGGATATACGTTGAAGTTTGAAGCNAAGTCTGCACCGCTTGCAACATTGTTCTTCCAAGACCAAGTGTAGCCTGAAATCCACTGACCGTAGCGGATAAGGTCAGAACGACGGGTTGCTTCTGTGTAAAGTTCACGGCAACGTTCATCGCGAAGCTGAACAAGGTTGACATCAGCCACAGGCTGAAGGCCGGCACGCTCACGGATGAGGTTGGTGTATTTTACTGCAGTTGCATGGTCGCCACCACCGTTGAGGGCAGCCTCAGCAGCCGACAGGTAAATCTCAGCAAGACGAATCATCGCATAGTCGCCACCGAGCTGGTCAGTAGCTTCGGGAGATGCTGCATAATCAGTGCCGTTGTCATTCTGAGCCCAGTTTGTATATTTAACCGCGAGGTAACCGTTCTGGCCCCAGTCTGCCTGGTTGAGTGTGATATTCTGAAGTGCGAAACCATCTGCGGAAGTCTTCCACCAGCTTACACGAACGTCATCACTCTGAGAGTATGCTGCGTCATTCCATTCGAATTTCTCAACGAACTCGGGGCGAGCAACCATACACTTCCAACCGTTACCGGAATTGTAATCAGATTGCTTGCAGAAGAAATCTTTGTCTTCCGGAGCATCACCGATCCAACCATTACACATGAAAGTGGCATTTGCATAAGAGAGAAGACCCTTACCATCAGGATCGTTTACAGTCTGAGCCTGCGGNATTGTCCAGATAATCTCATGAACATTGCCTGAACCACCGGTTGCATACTGAGCGTTGTTTGCACCGAAGTTCTGGAAATAGTTCGGGCAAAGACCGCTGTTCTGGAAGCCACCTACACCACGACGGGCAATAATCTCCTGAGCGGCAGTGAAACATTTATCCCAAGCGGCAGTGCCGGTATAAACCTCAGCGTTAAGATAGAACTTCACAAGAAGTGACTGAGCNACATCGAGACCAACATAACCGTATGCGGGTGCGTTGTTGGGGTCGTTCTGCTTGTACCAGTCAACGATTTCCTCAAGGTCTGCTACAACTCTCTGATAAACGAGGCGACGGCCTTCGTTGAAGTTTGTAGAGAGCTGAGGTGCAACCTGACCCATGGCAACTGACTCATCAGCATAAGGAACGTTACCGAAGTTGTCGATAGCATACCAATAAGCACCTGCACGGAGGATGCGAGCCTGACGGATATATTCCTGAGCCTTGTTCTGGAGGGCATCTGTAGTGAGGAACTGCTGACCCTGATTGACAGTCTGGATAAACTGGTTGCAGCAAGCGATGTTGATGAAGAGACGAGAGTATGTACCCATGACGAATGTGTTGGACGCGGGCACGATACCATACTGAAGCAGACCGTAGTCAACGTCGGCAGTAGGGAGCCATGAAGCCTCGTCTGTAGGGATTTCCTCAAGAATGAAGCAGGTACGCTGGAAAGTGGTCATACCACCGTCGATACCCTGAACGGATGCATTACCGTTGACACCATAAGTTGCAAACTGGAAGTATGCATTTGCGATTGTCTGGTCGAGGAAAGCGTCCGGGTCTTTTTCAAACTCAACAATGGTCTTCGAACTGGGGTCAGTCGGAAGGAGGTCAAGGTCGCCGACACAACTTCCTAATGAGAGAGATGTGGCGAGGACAGTGCCTGTAAGAAAAAACTTATTTAATTTCATGTTGTCTTATCCTTAGATTAGAAAGTTGCGATCAGACCGAGAGTGAAGCTAACAGGACGGGGGTAAACATTGTTGTCGATACCGCCGTTAACCTCGGGGTCGAGACCTTTATATTTAGTGATTACGAACGGATTCTGAACCGCGCCATAAAGACGGAGACGAAGGTTGCCGTCAATAAGCCCAGGCCATGTGTAGCCGAGTGTGATGTTGTCGCAACGGAGGAATGATGCGTTCTCCACGAAGTAGTCGCTGAGCGGATCAGGTGTAGATGTGAAGATATACTCGTTGCGGAGAAGGTTGTTCAGACCATAGCTGTCAACACCGGCACCGTTTGTACGGCTGTAACGAGGACCGTTGTAAACGTAGTTGTCGAAGTTTGCACGAAGTGCGAAAGAGAGATCCCAGTTCTTGTAGCTGAAGTTGTTGGTCCAGTTGAGAGTTACTGTAGGATCGGGAGAATGGAACTTGATGAGGTCGTCGTCATCAATCTTACCGTCCGCATTCTGGTCAACGAACTGACCCGGGATAGGATTGCCGTCGTTGTCATAAACCTGCTGATAAACGAGGTAAGTGAAGGCCGGCTCGCCTACGAGGTGCCACTGGAGGTGACCACCTGTACCGATCGGAAGGTCGCGTGCAGAAATCTGGTCAGTTGCAGCGTCGCCTGTGAGAGCTGTGATCTCGTTGTGGTTCCATGCTACGTTCACGCTGGTAGTCCAAGTGAAGTCCTGAGTCTGTACGGGACGGCCACCGAGAGTTACCTCGACACCATAGTTACGGAGTGAACCGATGTTGGTGGTCATGTAGTTTGAGGTGTTCATACCGAGAGCGGGAGCCCAAGCGAGAAGGTCGCGAGTGTTACGCAGATAAGCGTCGATATTAGCAGTCAAACGGTTGTTGAAGAAACCAAGGTCGAAACCTGCATTCCAGGTAGTTGTAGTCTCCCACTTGATGTTTGCATCATATGCCTGCGGATAAAGAGGATTTACCCAGCCGCCGTTTACACCGGGATACTGGAATCCACCGATGTAAGAGTCAGTGTAGATAGGCATATAGGGGAAGTAGCTACCTATATCCTGCTGACCTGTTTCACCCCAGCCCAAACGGAGCTTGAATTCGTCAAGCCAATCGACATCTTTGAGCTTGCCTACGTTGTTGATCTTCCAACCGAGAGCCACAGAGGGGAAGAGTGACCAACGGGTATCTTTGGAGAAACGAGAAGAACCGTCATCACGAAGAGTGAAGGTAAGGAGGTAAGTATCGTCGAAAGTATAATTCAAACGACCGAAGAAAGATACGAGCTGCAGAGGATTAGCCCATCTGCTTTCTGCTGCGTTATTGACAACTTCACCAATTGCATTGTGTGTGTTGGTGTTCATGTAGTAGACTCCGTTATTATAAGAGAAGCCGTTGCCACCATCAGCATTTACGAAGCCGAGAGAGTTCACATAGCTCTGAGAATGGCCAAGGTAAGAGAACTTCTGCCAAGAGTAACCAACCATCACGTCAAGGTTAGACTTGATAGCCTCGAAATCCTTCTTATAGTTGATATAGAAGTCGAGGAGGGTGTTGCGCTGGATCTCATGCCATTTGTAGAGAGTAGAAGCACCGGCAGCGTTGTTTGAGAGAAGACCGTCGTTTGTCCAAGTCATAACAGAGTTGGCTGCAGTGACAGACTTCTGGTCGTTCTTAGACACCTGATAACCGAGGTTGAGGTTAAGGTGAAGCTCGGGGAGGAAGTGAAGAGCATAGTCAATCTGGAGGTTACCGGATGATGACCAAGTATCGTTGATGCTGTTCACGTCGTTGAGGAGCTGAAGCGGGTTCTGAGCGCCGTTACGGTCGTAGATTCCGCCGGGAGCGTAGTTATAGTAGCCGTTGTAGAGATAGAGGCCTGTGTTGCCCTCCATCGGGATATTGGTGTAAACAGGCTTGGTGGGGTCCATACTTGCTGCGCCACCGATTGCACCGGTGTCTGCATTGCGAACGCGACCATAAGTACCGTTTACGTTAACGTTTACTGAAAGGAGATCATCGAAGAACTTCGGAGAAAGGCTGAAGCCAGCAGTTGTACGCTGCATGTTTGAAGTCTTGAGGATACCTTCAGAGTTGGTGTAGCCTGCATTGACACGATAGGGAAGGAAACCTGCCTTACCTGCCACAGAAGCTGTGTAGTCCTGAGAAATTGTTGTGCGGAGCACTTCCTTCTGCCAGTCGGTGTTGTAGATAGTGCCGTTGTAACCGAGCTGGTCGATAGAAGACTGACCGAGGTTGTTCTGTACCCAATCAGCGAACTCATTACCATTCATGAGGTTGAGAGTCTTGCGGGCAGTATTGACAGTCATGTTGGCTGAAATGTTAACCACCGGCTTGCCTGCTTTACCTTTCTTGGTAGTAATGATGATGACACCGTTAGATGCGCGAGAACCGTAGATGGCGGTTGCGGAAGCATCCTTGAGCACAGTCATGCTCTCGATATCGTTAGGGTTGACCATTGTGAGGGCGCTCATGCCACCACCCTGAGTCTGGTTGGTCATAGGCACACCGTCGATAACGATCAGAGGGTCATTGGAAGCGGAAAGTGAAGAACCACCACGGATACGGATAGTAGCACCGCCTGTCGGGTTACCACCGTCGGTTGTTACAACCACACCGGGAGATGCACCAACGAGAAGATCCTGAGCTGAAGTAGAGATACCAGCGTCGATCTCATCAGGTTTGATGACCGATACAGAACCGGTTGCATCAGATTTCTTTACGCTACCATAACCGATCACGACCGCCTCAGCGAGCTGAGTGCCGGCATTTTCAGCCATAGTAATTTTAAGGTGAGTCTGGCCGTTGACAGCAACCTCCTTTGTGTCATAACCGATGTAGCTGATCACCAATGTAGCATCAGGCGCCACATTCAGGGTGAAGTTGCCATCGATGTCTGTCGACGTACCGTTCGAAGTGCCTTTTTCCATAACGGTGGCACCAATCAAGGCTTCGCCCAATTCATCATCCACGTAGCCGTGAACAGTGATTTTCTGGGCGAGAGCGGGAAGCATGACGCTAAGCAGAAGCGCTAACGTGAGCCATAGCTTCCTGTTCAGATGAAAACAGATGTTCTTCATGCAAGAATTGGAAAAATTTAGTTGATATTGAGTTTTAACATTCTTTCAATATTATAGGTGGTCGGCAATCTCTATCGCTTTTCTGCTCCCACTCCGATCACACTCCTCTTGAGGGCAGCGATTTCCTGCCCGAATTATCGTTCAGACATTGAGTTCCAGGAGATTAAGAAACGCTCATCAGCGACAAACATTACTTCTCTTATGGCTTAGACAATTGAAGGGAAGACTCTACTCTGAGCTTTCCATGGCTACAATCGGTAAACACATCGCAAAAGTAAGAATTTATTTAATTTCGTTAAGCCATTTTAACATCGTTAACAATGTTAATTAACACTATTAACACAAAAATATGTTGTACAACATATTTTATAATTTACCCCTTTTTATCTCGTTAACACCAACTCTGTTATAGTGATTGCAACATATGCAATATTTCTTTCCTTCCCTCAGTCAATCATCATCGAAATGCAGAGACCACTCTCTTCCTGACAGACCAGACATTCACCCCTGTCATGACAAGCGTCAAGGCAAGCCCGACTGCCGGGGCGAACCACCATCCTCCGGTGGTTGCTCCCAATCCTTCGAGGGCTTTGATATAGGAGTGGCGAAGGAGCTCTCCGCACACCACGGCACATACATACGCGACAAGAGAAACGACAACAACTATCCTTATATAGGGAGCTGCAACATCCTTGACCGGACAACCGAGCATCAGCAGGGAATGGAGTTTGTCGCGATTCTTCTCCATGAGCAGAGACATCGACAGAAGGAGAATAAAGAAGGAGAGAAGGGTGATGACTACACCCACAGCCAGCACTATCCCGACAACCACTTTCAGAAGATATGAGGCTGAGGAACCGCTTTTGTCGCCCGCTACCTCAAGACCATGAGCGTCAAGATAATCCTTTATTGCAATGTCGCCCGGACTACTCACGTCAACTATCAGGCGAGACGGGGATGCTCCCTTGACACTCCCTAACTCACGGTTGCTCCATTCCATGAAGGTGCGTGGAACAAGAATGGTGTTCAACCGGTTGGAATACCCCACTATCCTACCCTGCAGTGTCTTGCGGCGTGTCCCGTCATCCGAGGTGAGAGTAAGGCGCAGGGGGATGCCGCTCATGATGCTTTCAGACATCTGAGGGAGTCCGGCGGAGTTTGCGAATCCGAAATTGTAGAGTGTAAGATAGTCTTTTGATATTATGAGGGGCACTGTCTCATCCCCTTCATGAAATCCCCAGTCGCTACTTGCGACATCTACGAAATCATCCGGGATTGATTCGAAAAAAAGCAGAGTGGACATCCCTCGCCCCCCTTGATCTACGGAAGCCATCACACGATAGTCGGCAGATGAAAATTCTCCGACATCCCTCACCCAAGGTTGCTTCTTGAGGTCTGTTATTTCATCGGCGTTGAAATCCGTGCTTCCCCGTTCCCATGTGTTGGCGGAGGTCACACGCTTGTTGACCACGAGAAAATCATTCTTCACGAAGCTGTCATCACTTGTGAAGAGTGAGGAAGCATCTTCATAGAATTGCAGTCCGCCAACGATTATGGCGAGGCCGATAAGATTGGAGAGCAGAAACCCGGCTATTCTGGCCGGCGACGTATTTTTGCGCAGCAGTTTGGATATGAGCATCTGGCGGGATGTTTAATTAATCAATGTTTCTTATAGCCTCAGGCGTGTCGGATTTTCCAAAAGAAGCGGATTGCCGACCGACGTGGAGATTATGCCGGCTCCCCGTCGACGTGCCTCCTTCATGATGAGCTCGGCAGCCTTGCGGTTGTTTTCTTCATCGAGGTGGCTCACCGGCTCGTCAAGAAGGATGAAATCGAAAGGCTGACAGACGGAACGTATCAATCCAACCCTCTGCTGCTGCCCTACCGACATACGCCCTACCGGGTAATCGCGCCTGGAGTCTATGCCAAGCACATGGAGCCACTCCTCTATCCTCCCCTTTTCGACATACCCCGTCAGAGAATTCTTAAGCTCTATGTTCTGCATGGCGGTCAATTCGGGAAATAAGGAAAGTTCTTGCGGAAGATAGGCGAGACTTTCTCTCCTTAGTTTCTGCCATTTGTCTATACTGAAACCGGAAGTGTCGGTTCCGTCAAAGAGGAGTCTCCCTTGAAAATCTATCCTGGCTCCATATATAAAGGAGCACATGGAAGACTTACCTCCCCCACTTGCGGCCTCCACAAGATAGAATTCTCCTTTCCTAAACTTTAGGTCCGTCTTCCAGACATCCGACAAAGGGATGCTCTCCGAGGCGAACACCTCCGGGAGCATCCCTTCAAGAGTTATTTCTTCAATCATCGCAGAATGAGATTTTTCAATTCAAAGCAAAATCCTGAATCAGACTCAGCAGACTGCTCTTCGATGCATCCTTGAAATTTCCTGTAGCATCAAGACGCAGACCGCCATCCTCAGGAACAAGTGAACAGTTAAGCGAAGACAGGTTCCATTTAGAATCCGATCCGGTAGAATAGGCTATTCCGAGCCAAGCTCCCTTCATCTCAGAAGCCTCATCCTCAACTTTGAGATTACCGTTCATCTCCCCTTTGCTGAAACGAACTGAATTGCCATCCTTTCTTGTGGTGCCGAACTGTGCGATAAAATTCATTACGTCAGGATTGGGGTCGCCATCGGTCTGCACTACTCCATTTATAGGTAACTCGCCGTTCTGACGGACTCCCAACTCCACAGCCACAGTGCCGTCTATCTGGGAAAGGGGTTTAATATAATTATCGAACATCCCTCCGCCAAACGAAGACAGCATCTTCTCAACCTTCTTAGAAAAATCTTTGGTGATGTTGCCGGCAACAACCACGTCCGCCTGGCCACCCAGACCCTTCACGAGGTCTACATCGATCTTCTTTGTCGGAAGAAGGAATTTGGCAGTATTACCTTTATCGTTGAGCACCTTCAACTCTCCCATTGCTTTCCCTTCCTGGAAATCCACACTCATTGCAAGGCTTGTGGGATTATCGAAAAGAGCCCCCACTATGAGGTTGAAAGTAGCGAGGTCGCCAAAAGAGAGGTAATATTTGGCAAGAGTGCCGGTCTCTCCCCATGCCACAATATCTTTTTCCATAGAAGCTATGGGCGCTGAGACATTCTTGGAAAGGAAGTTCTGACCTTCGCTGAGAGAGGAATAGTTCTTTATGGCACGAGGGTCAATGCCTGAAGCATTGGGAGCCATCCACATCTGTGCCCCGTTGACCGCCACATTTCCGCAGACCTTCACGCCCCCTTCAGCTTCGGAGAATTTGTTCCCACTCTTTTCCTCTACAAAAGAGATGAATTTGCCGGTGTCGGCGAGCATAGCCGTTGCGTAGAAGTTATAGGCATCAACGAACAAAACAGCCCCTTCGGGATCGATACCACTTTCTCCATTAACGAACATTCGGAGCAGCTCCCCTTTCGGCCCGGTGGCATTATTGCCGTTAAGCCACTCCTCCACCTCCTTGCCGGGAGTGATGTCAGAGCCGTCAACTTTACATCCCGCCTTCTCAAGGACAGAGCGAAGGTCGATGCCCACCACTACCCCTGCCGATGAAGGGACCGTGGAAAGGAGCGAAGATACGTCGGAAGGTTCCTTCTTATTGCAGGAAGGAAGCAGGGCGCAAAGCGCCACGAGCGCACAGAAAAGACCTTTGAGGCCGAATCTACTCGTCAATCTTTTGTTTGTCATATCTATTGTCTTTTTATATTTCGGGTTTTGGTGTGTCCCCTTGGCATACCTTATTGTTAAACATTTCCGAAGGGTATATGGCGCACAAAGTTAACGAAAAAAATTATCTTATCCCAAAATATTTTGTCTCCTCACATTATTTCGTTATCTTCGCAGCCTAAACAACACAATAATATTCATTCGGTGCCTTCCCTCTAAGGAGAGCAGGAAAGCACGTTCAAACCTTAAATTTAACAGAAATGAACCAGATTTCACAGCGCATCCAGGCGCTCTCACCATCAGCCACATTGGCAATGTCGCAGAAGAGCGCGGAGCTTAAGGCCGCAGGCATCGACGTCATAAACATGTCGGTGGGTGAGCCGGATTTCGATACCCCGGATTTCATCAAGGAGGCCGCAAAAAAGGCCATTGATGAGAATTTCTCTCGCTATACCCCCGTGCCGGGTTATCTGTCTCTCCGCAAGGCTATCTGCGGCAAACTCCTTCGCGAGAACAAGATAGAATTCGCTCCCGAGCAGATTGTCGTGGGCACCGGCGCCAAACAGGAACTCTGCAACGTGCTTCTCGCCTGCATCAATCCCGGCGACGAAGTCATTATCCCCGTACCGGCTTGGGTGAGCTATGTAGAGATGGTGAAGCTTGCCGAGGGTGTCACTGTTGAAGTCTATGCAGGTGTAGAGCAGGATTTCAAGATAACTCCCGAACAGCTTGAGAAGGCCATCACTCCCAAGACCCGCATGATCATGCTCAACTCTCCCTCCAACCCCACCGGCAGCATCTACAGCTACGATGAGCTGAAGGGTCTTGCTGACGTGCTTGCAAAATATCCCGACATCATTATCCTTGCAGACGAAATATACGAACATATCAATTTCGTTGGTGAGGTTCACAGTATTTCCGAATTTGAAAACGTGCGCGACCGCGTCGTTATCATCAACGGTGTCTCCAAAGCATACGCTATGACAGGCTGGCGTATCGGTTTTATGGCCGGTCCGCTTCCTATCGCGAAAGCCGTGACAAAGCTGCAGGGTCAATACACTTCCGGCACATCCTCCATTGCCCAGAAAGCTGCCGAAGCGGCTTATGAGGGGAGTCTTGATTGTGTCGAGGAGATGCGCAAAGCGTTCGAGCGCCGCCGCGACCTTATCGTTAGCCTTGCTAAAGAGATGCCGGGCTGGATCACCAACGAACCTCAGGGTGCTTTCTATCTTTTCCCCGAAGTATCATCTTATATAGGGAAGAAAGCAGGAGACCGCGAAATAAAGAGCAGCGGCGACTATGTTATGTATCTTCTTGAGGAAGCTCACGTGGCCTGCGTAGATGGCGCGGCGTTCTGTGCTCCAGGGTATATGCGCCTGAGCTACGCTACCAGCGACGACAATATCCGCGAGGCTATGCGCCGCATCAAGGAGGCGAGCGCCAAGCTGGTGTAAGGCTCGTGCCGTTAGGCTGAAGGCTAGAGGCTCAAGGCTCAAGGTTCGGGATGCGAACTCGTGCCTTGAGCCTCGAGCCTTGAGCCTAAAAAAAATTCAAAAAATTTAACTAAAAAATTTGGAGGTATAAATTTTTATTCCTAACTTTGCAACGCAATCGCAAAAAAGAGCTTTCTTTAAAGCGATAGCAAGGGCGAATACCAGAGTGGCCAAATGGGGCAGACTGTAAATCTGCTGGCTTATGCCTTCGGTGGTTCGAATCCATCTTCGCCCACACGACATCAATTATTGCACATAACGACTAAATTCAAGGCGTATCCGGGAGGACTCGCCTTTCTTTTTTATATTAGGCCCGAGGCCCGAGGCTCAAGGCCCGAGGCCCGAGGCTCAAGGCTCAAGGCCCGAGGCCCGAGGCTCAAGGCTCAAGGAACGAGCCTCAAGAAAAAAGGCGCAAGGTTAGCATCTCGAACCTTGCGCCTTTTTTTGGATCTTTTATCTCGAGCCTTGAGCCTCGAGCCTAATATAAACTTGCGCCTTGGGCCTTGAGCCTCGAGCCTCGAGCCTTGAGCCTCGTGCCTAAATCGACAATCTCCGGAGAGTCGACATCAATTCCTGATTGATAGGCTTATCGTTCTTTATGGCTTTAGTGAACGGCACGTAGACAATCTCATCATTGCGGATGCCGATCATCACATTACGCTGATCTTCCAACAATGCATCCACGGCTGCCGCTCCCATTCGGGATGCGAGAATACGGTCGAACGCGGTCGGCGAACCGCCTCGCTGAAGATGGCCAAGGATAGTCACTCGCACATCATAGTCAGGATATTCTTTCTTCACCCTCTCTGCAAGCGCCATCGCCCCTCCCGTCGTGGGAGATTCCGCCACGAGAACTATCGAAGAGTTTTTCGACTTTCTGAATCCCTGGGCAATCAGCTCGTCGAGCTGGTCTTCCTGTGTGGAGATTTCGGGGATGATGGCAGCCTCAGCTCCGGAAGCTATCGCACCATTGAGCGCAAGGAACCCTGCGTCGCGCCCCATCACCTCAATAAAGAAGAGACGCTCGTGGCTCGTGGCAGTGTCACGGATTTTATCAACGCAGTCCATGATGGTGTTAAGAGCGGTGTCATATCCGATGGTGGAGTCTGTTCCGTAAAGATCATTGTCGATTGTGCCGGGAAGGCCGACAATCTGAAATTGGAACTCATTGGCAAAAATACGGGCACCCGTCAGCGAACCATCACCGCCAATAACGACCAGCGCATTTATGCCATGGCGCTGCAGGACATCATAGGCACACTGGCGCCCCTCCTTGGTGGTGAACTCCTTGCAGCGGGCAGTCTTCAAAATAGTACCGCCACGCTGGATGATGTTCGACACATTCTGGGTGGAAAATTCCTCTATCTCATCGGTGATTAAACCTTTATATCCACGCTTTATTCCGAACACCTTGAAGCCCGCGAAAATCGCGGCGCGGGTCACGGCTCGTATCGCCGCGTTCATCCCGGGGGCGTCGCCTCCCGAGGTCAGGATGCCGATGGCTCTCTGTTCACTCATACGCTATTTCTTTTTATAAGTTTCCTTGCTTTTTATATCCCTTCCCCATGTCACCTCGTTTTTTACAATCACAAAGGTAGTATTTTGTCGGGAAGTAAGCAAAAATTTTGTTAAATTTGCAAGTAATTTCATTCATGGCGCTTTCTTAGCCACCGTTTAAACCCTTTTCTCCTCATTTTCCGATATGATGAAAAAAGTCAGAAACATAATCTTCGACCTTGGAGGCGTGGTCATCGACATCGTGCGCGACAACGCCGTAGCTGCCCTCGCTCAGCTCGGAGTGGCAGATGCTGATTCCCTGCTTGGGAAATATGCTCAGAAAGGGGCGTTCCTCAAACTCGAAACAGGGGAAATAACCTCCTCTCAATTTTTCGACGATCTCCTCCCCCATTGTCGCCCCGGAACAACCAACACCGATATCCGCGACGCTTTCGAACGTTTTCTGGTCGGGCTTCCAAAGGCGCGTCTGGAGGCTTTGCGTGCCCTACGCGATTGCGGGTTCCGTCTCTTCGTGCTCTCCAACACAAATCCTGTGATGTATAACCATTGGATTGACAACCATTTCCGCCAGGAAAACCTTTCCATCAACGATTATTTCGATGGAATCGTGGTCTCTTTTCAGGAACGCACATGCAAACCGGATCCGCGCATTTTCTCCAATCTTGTGGAAAGATACCGGCTCAATCCTTCGGAGACCCTTATGCTCGACGACTCGGAAGCCAACTGCGAGTCGGCTCGCAGCATCGGCCTGCAGGCAATCCGAATAGATAACGAAGGGGAAGATTCCATGTTGAATATCTGCAAGCGCCTCATGGAGGAGAGGACGGATGACTGAGTCTGTCGCCGCCGTCGGCACATTCGACGGCATACATATCGGACACGCCGAAGTGCTTCGAACCGTCAGGGAAGAAGCTCAGAAGAGGGGGTTAGAACCTCTCGCGGTGACTTTCGACCGCCATCCCCTTTCCGTCATAGCTCCGGAGAGGGCTCCCCTCTCCATCACATCTGTGGAGAGGAAAGAGAAACTTATCCGGCGCCTGGGCGTTACTCCTATAGTGCTTCCTTTCGATGAGAATATGAGAGCCATCTCTGCGGCTAATTGGATGCGTCTTCTCCGCGACAATTATGGAGTGAAGCTGCTGGTTGTGGGGTATGACAACACTTTCGGGTCTGACGGAGTGAATCTGTCAATAGCCGACTATGCCCGCTTAGGGAAAAGTCTCGGCATGGAAGTGGTGGAGGCTCCTTATGTGGCCGGAGTCAGCAGTTCGGCGGTAAGGAAGGCCATAAGCGTCGGAGAAGTGGCAAAAGCTAATGAAATGCTTGGGCGCCCCTTCTCAATCTCCGGTATTGTAGTGGAGGGAAACAAGCTCGGCAGAACAATAGGGTTCCCGACAGCCAATCTTCAGCCGCGCCCCGGAGTGATTCTGCCGGCCCACGGAGTCTATGCAGCCAAGGCTTTACTTCCGGACGGGAAGGTGGTTGACACGATGGTCAACATAGGGGTCAGGCCCACAATCAGACGTGGGAATGCTCCCACAGTGGAGGCTCACCTAATAGACTGGAAAGGGGATCTCTACGGATTTCCGATTCGTCTTGAATTTTACGCCCGCCTGCGCGACGAAGTGCAATTCAACAGCATCGACGCCCTCCGCAGACAGCTCTCCAAAGACCGTGCGGAGGCCCTCCGGATATTGGAAAGTCAAAAAATAAAATAATGAGACAAGGGTCGAAAACTCCCGAAGGGAGTGCTCCTCGACCCTGATTCCTATTCTTAAATATCTTAATATCTTAATTTCTATGCCAATCGAAGTAATCAATTTCGACACAACACCAAGTTTGGTCAACAGATACCTCCGTGAGATGCGGGATGTCTCTATTCAGCATGACCCGGTACGCTTTCGCCTAAACCTCTGCCGCATAGGAGAGATTATGGCTTATGAAATCTCAAAACGCCTGCAATATACAGACGAGGAGGTGAAAACACCCCTCGGCACAGCAATATGTAAGGAGATGAAGGATAAGGTGGTCATCGCCACAATTCTTCGCGCCGGCCTCCCCTTCCATCACGGATTCCTCAACTTCTTCGATCATGCGGAGAACGCCTTCGTGAGCGCTTACAGACGCTATCGCGAGAAAGGTGACCAATTTGAGGTAGTGGTGGAATACATGGCCACACCGAACCTCGACGGGAAAACGCTCATCCTCGTAGACCCCATGCTGGCAACAGGCAGCTCCATGGAACTTGGCTACCGCGCTCTGTTGAAGAAAGGAACTCCGAAGACCGTCCATGTGGCTTCTGTCATATCATCACGTCAGGCCATAGATTATGTGTGTGATGTTTTCCCCAAGGATCGCACTACTGTCTGGACAGCGGCAATTGACCCGGCAATTAATTCAAAAAGCTTCATTGTGCCCGGTCTGGGAGATGCCGGAGACCTCGCATACGGAGTGAAAGATGAGAGTTAGGCATAGAGCCAAAATCCTCACCCCTAACCCCTCAAACATATGATATTAAAAAATATCGACATACTCAACTTCAAGAATATTTCATCCGCCACCCTCGAGTTTTCCCGTGGGGTCAACTGCCTGCTCGGAATGAACGGAATGGGGAAAAGCAATCTTCTGGAAGCTATCCATTTCCTGAGCATGGTGCGCCCGATGCAGCCGGTGCCCGACAATGCCATAATCCGACATGGGGAGGAAATGCTGATTGTCAAAGGAGATTTCATCTCCGACTCCGGAGCAGAAGACTCTATCGCTTGCGGCATCACCAAGGGGAAAGGGAAAAGCCTGAAAAGGAATGGCAAGGAATATCAACGCTTCTCCGAGCACATCGGACGCTACCCGATCGTCACCGTAACTCCGGGGGATTCCCAGCTGGTGAGCGGACCGGGAGAGGAGCGCCGTAAGCTCATGGATATGATCATATCCCAGGCGCATCCCGAATATCTCGCCTCCCTCATCCGTTATAACCGATCCCTGGAAAGCCGCAACCGCATGCTCAGGGCCGGGGTGCGCGACGCTCTTCTGTTTGAGTCTGTGGAGAATTCCATGGAGGAGGCAGCTGCACTAATCCATCAGACACGTGCCGAATGGGTAGCGGCGATTGCCCCGGAAGTGGAGGATTGTTATTCCCGGCTTGCCGGAAACCGCGAGAAGACCGAAATCTCTTATCGCAGTCAACTTTCGGGAAGCAACATGAAGGAGGTGCTTAACGAACGCCGGGCAAAAGATGCAGTGCTCGGCTACACATCAGGCGGAATCCACCGCGATGATATGGAGACCAGCCTTGAAGGATACAGTTTGCGCCGGCTGGGAAGCCAGGGACAAGTGAAGACTTTCACTGTGGCCCTTCGCCTTGCCATCTTCAGCTATCTAAGGAAGGCCAAAGGGATGACTCCCCTCCTCCTCCTTGATGACATATTCGACAAACTGGATTCCTCCCGGGTGGAAAGCATAATGAAGGAGGTGACCTCAACCGGTTCTTTCGGCCAGATATTCATCACTGACACCAATCGCAAACACCTCGACGATATCCTCGCGGGGCTATCCGGAGACAATCTTCTTCTAAACGTCCACGACGGTCAATTCACGCCCATCCATTAGAAAGGGATATCCGTAACCCTCAGCGCCCCTATGAAGAGAACTGACACACAAAGCATCGGAGACATCCTCCGACTCGCCCTTCAGGAAAACTGCATGGATTCACGCCTTGACGAATTCAAGGCCGTGGAGATATGGAGCTCGGTCGTGGGGCGATATATCGCATCTCAATGCCGTCGGCCGTTTGTGAAAGACGGATTGATGACAATCGGGGTGCCTAACGCAGCGCTCCGGCAGGAACTGCTAATGAACCGCTCCCGCCTCCGCGCGGCCATAAACCGCGAGATAGGCAAGGAGACTATTTCTGATATACGTTTCATCTCATGAATCCAAACGAACTCCCCAGTCCGGATTTATTCCGGCATTCTACTCCCGTGCAGATCCGCTTCAACGATGTGGATGTGCTCGGACACGTCAACAACACCATATATTTCACTTTTTATGACACCGGGAAGGCTCATTACTTCACCGCGGTGAAAGAGCAGCCGGTCGATTGGAAAAATGTCGATACCGTCATCGCCAACGTCAACTGCGCATATATCGCCCCTATTTTTTTCGGGGAAGAGATTGAAGTGCTAACCACCTGTCTGTCGGTATCCGAGAAAAGTTTTCGTCTCCTCCAGATGATACGTGAGAGAAACACGGGTGCCGTGAAGTCTGTGTGCGAAACCGTTATGGTGACTTTTGACCCGGCCACGCAGACGGCCAAGCCGGTGCCTGAAGACTGGCGTGAAGCCCTTGAGAAGTTCGAGGGAAAATCATTTAAGAAAACCCATATAACTCCCCAATAATATGTCAGACACCGAAGAGAAGACATTCACAGGTCGCCTCCAGGCCATCCTTGACGCAGAAGCAGCCGCAGTCAGAAACATACCCCTCTCCCCTGCCTATGATAAAGCCGTTAATCTGATTGTAGATAAAGTCAACAGACAGCACGGGAAACTCGTCACCTCCGGTATGGGTAAGGCCGGCCAGATTGCCTTGAATATAGCAACGACTTTCTGCTCGACCGGGACTCCGGCCGTCTGTCTGCATCCCTCCGAGGCTCAGCACGGAGACCTTGGCATCCTTCAGCCTAACGATGTGTTGCTGCTCTTGAGCAATTCAGGGAAAACACGTGAAATTCTTGAATTAGTGGACCTCGCCCGAAACCTATACCCTCAAATTCCGTTTATAGTGATAACGGGGGACGACAAATCTCCCCTTGCGGAAGCTGCCGACGTGACCCTCTTCACCGGCGGAGCGCCCGAGGTTTGCCCTCTGGGACTGACCCCGACCACCTCTACCACCGTGATGACCGTCATGGGGGATCTTCTTGTGGTGTCCGTTATGGAACGCATAGGCTTCACTGTGGAGGAATACGCCAAACGGCACCATGGAGGATACCTCGGACACAAGTCCAAACAGGCAGCTGCCAACAAATAGATTTTATCACCACGCCCCCTTCCGGGCGTAAAAACAGACCGACATGACCCAAATTGAAATGCCTCTGAACCTGGGCAAGTTCGAAAAGGATTCAACGGATCTCCAGATCATCAACGAGGCAATTGCCTGCCGCGAGGCCGCCGCCCTCTGCGCCCAGCAGGAACGTTGGCTCGACGCTATGGAACGCACTGTCACAGCTCTGCGTGCAATGAGAGATTTTTCCGATTTTGACAATATCGAATTTCGTGCGCTCCTCGTTTCCCTGATTTTCGACCTCGCGGAGATTCATTACTCTCTCAAAGATTATAAGCAGAGCGAGAAGGAACTCGACACTCTGTTTAAGGTGCTCGATAATCTCGTGAAGCTCGATGAGGAGAGATTCGGTAAATTCCATATTCTCGCCATGGAGCTCTCCACACGTATCCTGCGCTCTCGCAAGAAGGCTCTCGACCTTCTCGTAAAGCAGCAGATGAACGCCGGGGCGCTTTATGAGAAAGTGAATTCCGGAGTGGCCGCCGCCACAGATAAACTCGTGGACACACTCCGCAATGTCGGGGAGCTCCTCGCTTCAACCGGCGACATCCGCGGTGCCCTCAAATTTTACGCCGAAGCTATAAAATATTCCAAGAAGAGAGCCGGAAGAGTGACCCGCAAGGAGGTCAAGATGACCATCGAAATGGCCGAGATAATGATGCGCAACAAGACCATGCGTCCGCGTGCGCTCCGACTTCTGGACGCCATCCTTCCTCATGCCATATCTTTGGAGATAGTGGAGCTTGAACAAGAGATTATTTCCCTCAAGAATGTTCTTGAGAGCAATCAGGAAAGTGAGAACTCCTGGAAACAGTTCTTCCGCAAAATCACACTTGCAGCCAAGTCAAAATTCAAGAAAGGGAATCCGGACGACAATGAAGAGTCTGTCGGGGATTACATGGAGGAGACAGTAGAAGGTAGCGAGTCAGAAAAAACTGAAGAAAATGTCGACGATACTGAACACTAACGGCGAGGAACTGAAAGTGCCTGCCATCCATCCGAACCAGCGAGGAACATTCTATATCGTAACCGCCGACTGGAATCCGGATGTGACTTATCCTTTGCGCGATGGAGCTGTGAAAGTGCTCCGTCAGGCAGGTGTGGCTGAGAAAAACATCCGCACAATGTCGGTCCCCGGCACAGTTGAGCTCGTCAATGCCGCAGGGGTTATTATGGAGAATGCCTCTCCGGCAGCAATCATAGTCATAGGGTGTGTAATACGTGGCGATACTCCCCATTTCGATTATGTATGCCAGATTGCGGCACAGGGTGTCGCAGAACTTAACGCCCGCGGGGAAACACCCGTTATTTTCGGGGTGCTGACCGTTGATAACCTCCAGCAGGCGCTTGACCGTGCGGGAGGGGCTCTCGGCAATAAAGGAGAGGAAGCTGCGGCTGCCGCCGTCACCATGGCCAACTTCCCATATCTCCTCTGGAAATAATGCATTGTAAATATTTACCAAAACTTAACGTTTTGAAACTAATATTTACGTATCCTCCAACGTTATATAAACGAAACACGAAACGGAAACCATCCCTCCGGGGAGAAGTTTTCTATATTTTCATGTCAACAATTTCGATAACATAATTGTCTAAATTTTGGGTTATATACATTAGTAATTTCTAAGTACTGCCCCCGATACGGAAGCCGGGCACCGACTTCGTAAGAGGACAGGCCCGGAATCGAGGACAGGGAAAAACCGTTCGCCGTGAGGCGGGCGGTTTTTTTGCGTCTTTTTATTGCGCGGTTTTCTTTTTTTTAATTAATTTTGTAGACCTTAACCCTCTCTCCCTTTTTCCTCTGTTTCTCTCTTTTCCACACGTAAACGAAATGGAATCCTACATACAGAAATCTCCGGCTGAAGAAGATAGAATCATCGAGAGCGCCTATCAGGACGTCCTCCGTGCCTATCTGAACAGCAATCACCGCAAGAAAGTGGAGATAATCGAGCGTGCATACCGATTTGCGAAGGAAGCCCACTGGGGTGTGCGCCGGCGCAGCGGGGAGCCATACATTCTCCATCCGATTGCGGTAGCCAAGATCGTCATTTCCGAGCTTGGCCTCGGCTCAACGTCCATCTGTGCCGCTTTCCTGCACGATGTCGTTGAAGACACTGAGTTTACTCTCGATGATATCCGCAACGCTTTCGGCCCCAAAATAGCGGAGATTGTCGATGGCCTCACCAAAATATCGGGTGGTATTTTCGGAGACAAGGCCTCCATGCAGGCGGAGAATTTCAAAAAACTCCTCCTCTCAATGTCAAACGACATACGTGTGGTCCTCATAAAAATCGCTGACCGGCTACACAATATGCGCACTCTCGGCTCCATGCGCCCGGAAAAGCAGTTCAAGATTGCCGGCGAGACTCTATATATCTATGCTCCTCTCGCCCATCGTCTCGGACTCTTCAAAATAAAACAGGAGCTTGAAGACCTCGCCTTTCGCTATGAACACCCCCAGAAATATGCCGAAATCACCGAGAAGCTTTCCGAGGGGGCTGACCATCGTGAGGAAATCGTGGAGAAATTCGTCGGCCCTGTGCGCAAAAAGCTCGATGACGCGGGATTCAAATATGAGATAAAGGCAAGGGTGAAAAGCGCCTATTCCATCTTCAACAAGATGCAGAATAAGAATATCCCTTTCGAAGAGATTTATGACGTCTACGCCGTGAGGGTCATTTTCGAGAATGAAGACGATGCGCTCGAACATATCAAATGCTGGCAGATATACACCTTTTTCTCAGAAGGACACCGCCTCCACCCTGACCGACTGCGCGACTGGATAAGCACTCCGAAGGCTAACGGGTATCGGGCGCTCCACCTTACCGCAATGGGTCCGGAAGGAAAATGGATCGAAGTGCAGATTCGCTCCCGCAAGATGGATGAAATCGCTGAGCTCGGCTATGCGGCACATTGGAAATACAAGAGCGGCGTGCGCGAGGATGAGAGCGAGCTTGACTCCTGGATGAACACAATCAAGGATATCCTCGCCCATCCGGAACCTAACGCCATCGACTTTCTCGACACCATCAAGCTTAATCTCTTTGCCTCGGAAATATATGTATTCACCCCGAAGGGTGACCTCATAACCCTTCCGGCCGGCTCGACTGTGCTTGACCTCGCATTTGCAATCCACTCCCATCTCGGCATTCATTGCATAGCCGGAAAGATCAATCATCGCCTCGTGCCTCTCTCTCACCCGCTCGACAGCGGAGACCAGGTGGAGATTATCACGTCTGACTCCCAGACTCCACAGCGGGAATGGCTCGAGTTCTGCAAGTCGGCGAAAGCGCAGACTCGCATACGCGCGGTTTTGCGTAAAGATGAGAGGCAACTTACGGAGCGAGGGAAGACGATTTTCCATGAGCTTATGGAAAGCGAAGGTATCGAACCCTCAAACGAATTCATCACGAAAGTGCTCGCCAACTATCAGCTCAAGACCCGGGAGGAGCTTTATCTCATGCTCGCGAACGATGAAATAAACCTCTCCGGCAAGGAGCTTACAGATATTCGCTCAAGAAGGAGCTCAATGTGGAAGAAACTTCTGCGCAACCCCTTCTCACGCCGCCGCAACACGGGGCGACCAAAAGAGAAGGTCAACCGCAAGGAAATCTTTGTGCTCCATCCGGACGACAAGAATCCGAACTACCATACTCTCCCCTGCTGCTCTCCAATCCCCGGCGACGACGTGCTCGGATTCGTGGAGGAGGATGAGTCGGTGGTGGTCCACAAGGTGAGTTGCCCCGAAGCCATGCGCCTGAAGACAGCCTATGGTCCGCGCCTCGTGGCTGTGGAATGGGGAAAAGGCTCCGACAGTTTCCTCGCATCAATCTCCATAGACGGTATTGATCGCCTCGGTATCCTTGAGGAACTGGTGGCAACTGTCTCCCAACGCCTCGGCATAAATATCCGCAGCCTCAACATAGAGGCAAACCGGGAGGTGTTCCATTGCAAACTCACCGCCCTCGTTGAAAACGCCGACACTGTCGAGGAAATATGTGTGGCTCTCCTAAAGATTAAAGGCATTAAGTTCGCTCAAAGAATCTCCTGATCCTTTCCAAAATGAAGAATGACGATTTAAAACTGAAAGACCTCAACTCCTCCTCTCCCGCGAAGAGTTTCTTCTCGCGTATAAACCTCATCCGTTTCGGGCTGGCAATCATTTCGGTCGCTTTGATTGTGCTCGTGCTTCCGCGCACTGACCATCAGAGCTATAGCTATGAGCTTAACCAACCCTGGAAATATCCGCTGCTTACGGCAGATTTCGATATGCCGATTCTGCGCGACTCAGTGTCTGCCCGTTCGATGCGCGACAGCATTGACCGCGTCTTCATCCCCTTCGTAAAACGCAATCCGCAAGTGGAGAAGACCAACCTCGAAAGATTTTCCACTCTTATAACCCCCAATACAAGTGTCGTTGAGCGGGGAATGCTCGTCAATCTCCTCCGCGATGTTTACAACCACGGAATCCTTGACCCTAACCTCTACGCAATAGTTGACGGACGTGGAGGCACGCACACTCTCCGCCTTGTAGAGGATGATGACAACAACAGGACTGTCGTTGCCCTCGATGCCTCGGCAATGGTCTCCCCGGCTAAAGCTTTCCACAGAATCGACTCCATCTACTCCAAGGAATGCGGTGAGGAGAACGGAAAACTGTCTCCCGAAATAGGGAAAGCGCTCAATATATGCCTGATTCCCAATATCGAGTTAGATTCCGCAACCGATTATAAATATCGCTCACAGGAATATCTCAATGTCATCGGAGCGACAGGCGTCATCAAGAAAGGGCAGCGTATCGTTGACCGCGGAGAAATAATTACCCCTCAGATTTTCACAAACCTGAACACTTATCAGGAGATGCTCACCTCCCGACAGTCTGAGACGAGCCACACCTATTTCGTAATTGGTGAAGGGCTGTATATCGTCATAATAATAATAGTGCTCTATTTCTTTATGAAGATATACCGCTCCCGTTTCTTCGCATCCGTAAGAAAGATGACGTTCCTAATGTCTTTCATAACGGTCTTTACCGTTTTCGCCATACTGATGTGCGAGTATTTCGCAAATGGTGTCTATGTTGTGCCTTTTGCGGCGGTTCCCATCATCATAATGGTCTTTTTCGATTCTCGGACAGCTATTTTTGCCCTTATCACTACCGTCATGCTCTCGGCGCTCGTCGCNACTTATCAATTCCAGTTTATTTTCATGGAACTGGTGGTGGGGCTTATGGCGACATTCAGCATACGTCATCTCAGCCGCCGTTCGCANCTGNTGCGAACAGCCGTGCTCTCCTTTGTCGGATATGTGGTCACTTACTTNACCATCTCCCTAATCTCTTCAGGCAATCTCGATCTCTTCTCATGGAAGACAATCGGCACTTTCGCCATCAACTCGGTGGTCCTCTCCTTCGCTTATATTCTTATCCTCGTCATGGAGAAACTCTTCGGNTTTACCTCCACTGTCACACTCGTGGAGCTCAGCGACATCAACAGTCCGCTCCTCCGAAAGCTCTCTGAAGAGGCTCCGGGCACCTTCCAGCATTCAATTCAGGTCTCGACTATCGCGGCCGACGCTGCACGTGCGATAGGTGCTAACACTACCCTTGTGCGTACCGGTGCTCTTTACCATGATATAGGAAAGCTCTCAAGTCCGATTTTCTTCACNGAAAACCAGCANGGTGTGAACCCTCATGCCGGACTCGCACCCGAGACAAGCGCCCATAAAATCATATCCCACGTCACTGCCGGCCTCGACTATGCCTCCAAAGCTAATCTTCCGTCAGTAATCCGCGACTTCATCACNGAGCATCACGGCAAGGGATTGGCGAAATATTTCTATAACACGGCAGTAAACGAAAACCCCGATACAGTCATCGACAAAGAGAACTTCATGTATCCGGGNCCNAATCCCCAAAGCAAGGAGACAGCCATACTCATGATGGCNGATGCTGTCGAAGCCGCCTCCAGAAGCCTTAGCAATTATACACAGGAATCNATAGGGAATCTCGTCGACAAGATTATCGANGGCCAGCTGAAAGACGGTCTCCTGAATGAGGCTCCCATCTCTTTCCGCGACATTCAGCTGATAAAACAGGCCTTTAAGTCGCGTCTGGCNACAATCTATCATTCACGTGTGGCGTATCCGGAGATGAAAAAAAATACAGCCTCCGCNCAGGCTTCCTCCACGTCNTCGCCTAAAGATGATCCGGCTCCGTCTCAGACCCCCGCAAAAAATCCGGAGTCTGAACCNTCGTCACAACAGACNCCCGCAAAGTCTGANTCCGACTCCNGNATTATNTCCCCTAATNCCTTGTCTAAAGCTGATGAGGAGACAGCNCGACCGGAGTAAGCCGNCNAAATAAAACCAATCNCCGTCTTAAACGTTTTCTATTTATGACGGTCTTTCTATTGTGGGGGTATACCCTCGCATAACCCATGACCTGTATCCTTTCAAGTTTCTGCAAGAATGATTAAGAAATTATCAAAATATATACCCTCTTTTCTCCTCGCGGCTTTTGCCCTGACAATCCCTGTGGCATTCGCTCAGACAAGTGTCCCGTCGGNCGCAAGCGCGAGCAAAAGAAAAATTACGGTGGAGAAACCGGATCTCGATAAAATCCGGGAAATTACNCTCGACCCTTCAAGCCCGTTCTATTTCCCGAAACTCCAGGCTAAATATCAGAGAAACGACACTACGATGACCAATGAGGAGTATCGTAATTTCTATCTCGGATATATGTTTCAGGAAGACTACGACCCTTACCGCACTTCCCCCTACTCGGGNGTAACAGATGAACTCCGCTCAAAAGCAACCCANACCAAGGAGGAAATCGACACTATCCGTAAATATGCAGAGCTGTCGCTCCGCGACAATCCTTTCGACCTCCGACAGATGTCGTTTCTTGTACACGTCCTCAAGGAGAAAAGGAAAGATATGAGCGCGAAAATTTGGGAATATCGCCTCGAGCACCTGTTAGGCGCGATAAAGAGCACCGGCACGGGTGAGGATATAGAGAACGCATGGTATGTCATCTATCCCATGCATGAATATGACATGGTGCAGCTCCTCGGGTATGAAGCGACAGATGCAACTTTCATTGAGCCGGGTTTTGANTATCTGACCGTAGAGCCGGACCCTGAAACGAAGAAACGCCTGCGTGACAAAGCGGCAAAAGGGTTCTACTTCAACACGGAAGTGCCCCAGGCTCAATATGAGCTCAAGCATCCCGATGAGTTGATNGAGGAGGGTGCCTCAGACCCCGACGACCTTCCCGCTGAATAATGGCTGCTCTTTATAATATTCAAATTTTAAAATTCTAAATTTCAACATATATGGAAGAAAAGAAAAAAGAAGTGGTTGAGCCAGGTAAGTTCGTGGCTTATTCCTACAAACTTTATAATGATGCCAATGGGGAACTTCTCTTTGAGACTCCAAAAAATGCACCTGACTACATGGTGTTTGGAGTGAGTCATGAAATAGTTCCCGGTCTTCAGGCCGCCCTCGAAGGNCTGTCCAAAGGCGACCGTTTTGAAGTGACTCTTCCCCCGGAAGCGGCTTTCGGACACAGAAGTGACGATTATCTCCTTACNCTTGATAAAGAAATCTTCATGCGCGACGGCAAACTTGCTGATGAGGTTGTTGTCGGTGCGAANCTCCCCATGATGACAGCNGAAGGTTATCGTGTGGAAGGTGAGGTTCTTGAAGTGGGNGATAAGATAAAGATGGATTTCAACCATCCNTTCGCCGGTCTCACTGTCACCTATAAAGGTGAAGTGGATGANGTCCGCGANGCTACTCCNGAGGAGCTTCATCCGGTCAGCGGTTGTGGCGGNGGTTGTGGTGGCTGCGGCGGCGGTTGCGACAACGGCTCCTGCGACGGCTGCAATTAATCATCGTCAACGCANAATGAGGCAATTCTGCCTGGCAATCATAAAAATCGTCCTTCCGGGACGATTTTTTTATTTCCACATGCAGTCTTTTCGGTTTTTTCCGTCTTTATAGTAAATAGTCAGATTCATCAATGGAAAATGCCGAACTCATCCACCGGTGCTGTAGAGGNGATAAAGAAGCNATGGAGTTTCTTTATCGCCGCTATAGGCACGCGATGATGCGNATTATCCACAGATACCTCCATGAGGATGAAGCCGGCGAGGATGTTCTCCACGATGGGTTCATNCTTATATTTTCCCGTATCGGTGAGGTCAGAAATCCGCTCAAGCTGGAATATTGGATGGCATCCATTATAAAAAATCTATGCCTTGATTACCTTGAATCGCTCGATATAACTTCCCTTCTGGATGAGGAAAGGGANATTCCGGAGACGCCTGAGCTAAGTGAAATTATACCTTACGACGAACTTCTGCTGATTATCGAGCGTCTTCCGAAAGGATACAAAGAGATTTTCCGCCTTGCAGTGCTTGAAAACAAATCGCATAAGGAAATAGGAAAGATTCTCGGCATAAATCCTCATACCTCTTCTTCCCAGCTGTTCCATGCGAGGCAGCTGCTCCGGAAGATGGTCAACGAGAAGAAACGTGAGTTAGGGCTTCTTTCCCTTCTGCTTGTCCTCTCCTCAGGACTATATTTCGATATGCAGCGCGAGCCATCNCTTAAGATCGTGNAAGCCATCCCTCACAGAACCGCTTCTGCAAAACCAACTGTCAATANACCGTCTGCNCCAATTCCCGGGCTCAATCAAATNCCGGAATCTTACAAGATAANNCCTATTCACCCGTCAGCTCAACCGGAATNTCCGACAAACAGGATACAGATGCAACCGACGCAATCCGCAACATCCGGTGATTCAATCTCTTCTCTCAAAGAACGCGGAATCGAATGCATNTCACCGGATTCATCCAACCGAACTGTTNCCGAAGAAACTGACACCGCNGNGAATGTCAAGGTATTNCGATTCGACACATCCATAAAGAAAAATATGATTGCAGANGCCTGCTCACCNCGCCATAGAAAAAGTTATGGCGAGCATAGAGGCTGGAGTTTCGCTTTATCATATAACTTCGGAGGGCAAAGTCATACNTTTGGCGACATGAGNCNTCTATCTCCNGGCAACANTTGGGATCATACCCCTCCTGATGTTCCACCTGAAAACCCGGGTGATGGCGATATTGATATGACCGTTCCTGANGATGGAAATTNCACAATCGACGATGGCGAGGGGAATAAAGAAGATAAGGGCAATGACACAACCTCAACTGCNGCCACACGAGGAAGCGCCACTCGTGCTTCTGACANCACTGTGACGGATGTGGAAAACACTTTTCCCTTAACAATCGGCTTCTCTTTCAGCAAACGCCTCACTTCTGGCCTAAGCATAGAATCCGGCATNGACTACACATTGGCCTATTCCTCTTTCAGCAACAATGAAAATGGTTGGTATGTGAGGAGAAAGGTTCGCACCCATTATCTCGGCATTCCNCTACGTGTGCGTTATGACTTCCTTCACCTTTCCCACTTCTCCTTCTCTGCAAGCGGAGGTATGGGCATGGATATCCCCTTGAAGACAGACATAGTTGAGCGGAATGAACCCCAATTTACGGATGACTTGGTCAAGAATCCATCTCCGGGCATACAATTCTCTCTTTCGGCAGGCTTCGGCGTTCAGTTCAACTTCAGCAAGCATATAGGCATTTACGCTGAACCCTCCCTAAGATATAATTTCGACAACCACGCTCCCCGNCCATCTTATTGGAGAGAGCACCCTTTGTGTTTCTCCATTCCTCTCGGATTCAGAGCCAGCTGGTAGTAAAAAAGAGTCAGTGTTTGTAAACCCACGGGTCTACGCACACTGACTCTTTTATTCTTATCTTTTTCGAGGAAGAGTAATGCTTATTTCCTTTTATCTTTTCCTTTTTTTGCCGGATGAGGTCTTTTTCTTGGAAGAGGTGGCTTTCTTTGCGGAAGATTTCTTTGAAGTGCCCTTCTTCGCTGTCGAAGCTTTNGAAGAAGTACCCTTTGTCGGAATCTTTATGTTTTCGCCGGCGCGCAGATTGTCGTTTTTCATTCCATTTGCGCGTTTGATTTCCTCAACGCTGACGCCATATTTCTTTGATAGAGACGACAGCGTCTCACCATTCTTCAGCTTATGGCTTGCGGGAGCACTATTCTGGGCTTTCTTGGTCTGAGTCTTGCTCTGAGTTTGCTTTGTCTGAGCCTTAGACGTCTCCTTAGGAGCGCGTACCGGNTGATTACGCCCGGAGACAGTAGCTACCGTGTTCTGAACCACAGCCTGCGGAGAACTTGATGATATGCGAAGCTGCTGACCTACCCTCACAGCGTTACGTCGGAGATTGTTCGAACGCTTGATGTCGGCTATCGTCACCCCATATTTATCGGCAATTGACGACAACGTCTCCCCGGCCGCCACTTTATGTACGACCAAAGCTTTTGTCGGCTTGGAACCATTGGCATTTCCATTCGTCACTTCGTTCATATCGTCGGGCCAAATCTGCGTATCCTCCACAGCAGTGATATTATCGGCGAGAACCTCTCCCGGCTCAACNATCTCACGCTTGCNATATTTATCAGCCTCAAAATTNCGTATGTCGTTCTCGCTCATCAAATAGGCATGAATCTGCTGTGAGGGGAGAATCANAGTGTATGCGGCATCCGCGCTCCCCGGAATGACATCAGCACGAAACTGCGGGTTAAGAATCCTCAACTCCTCCACAGGGATATCAATCACCTTGGAAATCTGATTGAAATGNATTCTCTCGTTCACCTGAATAGTGTCCATAATCAAGGGCTTGACCGGAAGCACAGGTGATATATTATGCTGTGGGTAATAATTCATGACATAGTTTGCCGCNATAAACATAGGGACATAACCGCGTGTCTCAGCAGGCAAATAGGAATATATCGACCAGAAATCATGGCTCTTAGGGTCACCNCCGGCACGACGTATCGCCTTGTTCACNGTTCCGGGGCCACAGTTATAGGCCGCTATCGCGAGGCTCCAGTCACCATAGGCTGTATAAAGGTCTTTCAGATATGCCACGGCTCTCTCAGAAGACACGTAAGGGTCACGACGCTCNTCGACAAGGGAATTGACCTCCAGTCCGAGNCCTTTCGCCGTGCCGAGCATAAACTGCCAGAGACCGGCCGCGCCATGCTTCGAAACCGCATTCGGGTTCAACCCTGACTCTATGACCGGAAGATATTTCAGCTCCAGCGGCAATCCGGCCTCTTCAAGGGCTTGTTCGAAAATAGGCATATAATACAGNCTGAGGCCGAGAAGAGCAGACACCTGCGCACGCCCCTGCTTCGTGTACCTGTCAATATAGCTTCGCACAATCTGGTTGTAAGGCATCTCTATCACTGTCGGAAGGGCAGCAAGACGTCTCACCATCTCAGCTTCNGTCACCTCAGCGTCCGGCTCGGTGGCATAACGGTCGTCGGTGGCGGTATAGTTCTTCACAAACCAGCTTTCCTGGAGCTTGCGGGTGTCGTCTTCGAAACTTTCCGGAAAGACGATTGAGTTATCTGTTATGCTGTGCTTGAGATCAAGCACATTCTGATTCTTGTCTGTCTTCGCAAATGAGCCAAGGGAGGCTGCGGCGAGAAGGGCTATGAGCAGTGTTCTTTTCATTTTGTCTTGTTTTGGGAGAGGTTAGAAATTGAAAGCCCAGTTGAGNCCGGCGCTCACCTTTCGGTCGCCGGGNTTGACAATCAGGGCCGGACTCCAGTCGATGGAAAGATCCGGAGAAATATCGAAATGAGCAAGAGAGGCATCCACATATGCGTCTACCATGCATAGAAGATAGAGACCAACGCAACAGATGATGCAAAGGTCGCGGTTTCGGCGATAGAAATCGCGGCGTGACTTCAAGGTGGAGGCGAGCCATGTTTTGTCAAGGTCTGACTCATTGGTGGTCGGCGGGAAGAAATTCATATACGACCGTGTGTTCGGATCGTCGTCCATCAGGTCGCGATACCCCTGGGTATAATCCGAGAGCTGGCTGTTGTTCCAGCTCGTCGCGTAGCCCAGCCCCATGAATCCTCCGACAATGATTGGCAGCTTCCAATATCGACGGTTGTAGATTTGNCCGAGCCCGGGGAAAAGAGCCGACATCCAGACAGCACGGTTAGGATTCGGATTGAATTCTTTCTTTCCGTCGAGGCCGTAAGGATAGTCATCGGCAGTGACCACAGTCTGAAGCGTGTCGGCAGCCTCCCCTTCAAGCGAAAGAGGCTCCCTGACGAGCAGTTCCGCGTCAAGATATACCGCCGAGTCAGGATTTTGCACCTTTTCAGGCGTAGCCGTCTGAGCCGACACTCCNAAGGACGACATAATCACCGCCACGGCCACAATTAANGCTGCCGTCGCTTTCCCAATTATTTTATCTGATTTGTTTTCCTTTTCCATCATCGGGTTTATCCGCTCTCGTTGCTCAATGTTTCATCTTCTCGAAAAGCTCCACAATCTTTGAAAGCTCTTCGTCGGAGGTGAATTTGAATGTAATCGATCCTTTNCCGTCTGCTCTGCGGGAGAACTTCACGGGAGTAGGNAAATAGGAGACAAGCTCGTTGGCGAAAGCNTCATATCCACCGTTGTCGCGAGCCGGGGNCTTGGGCTGCAACGGCAATTCCGGTTCGCTTGAGGCCCGTGCGAGCTCCTCCACCCTCCTGACGGTCAGATCCTCNTTCAGGATGAGGTTATAAAGCTTTAGCTGTTCCTTAGGGTCNGCCACAGAAAGAAGAGCGCGGGCATGACCCATTTCAAGTTTGTGGTCGCGCAATCCGAGCTGTATTTCCGCCGGAAGTTTGAGCAGACGCAGATGATTGGCTATCGTGGAGCGTTTCTTTCCTATCCTTTCCGAAAGGCGATCCTGAGTAAGGTCGTAAGTGTCGATTAGCTTGCGGAANGCGAGCGCCACCTCTATCGCGTTGAGGTCTTCACGCTGGATATTCTCTATAAGAGCCATTTCGGTCACCTCCGAATCGGAAGCTGTGCGCACATAAGCAGGCACAGTGGAGATGCCGGCGAGCTTTGCAGCCCTCCAGCGTCGCTCTCCGGCGATAATCTGATACGTGCCGTCTCCTGCATCGCGAAGAGAGAGNGGCTGAATGACTCCTAATTCACGGATTGATGTTGCAAGCTCCTCAAGGGTCTCTTCATCGAAGGTACGCCTCGGTTGGTCGGGATTGGGATAAATAAGCTCAACCTCGATTTCATTTATAGCCGACGANCCGCCGGTCTGTATGTCAGTCATTGAGATCAGGGAATCAAGCCCTCTTCCCAATGCGTTTCTTTTCAATGCCATTTTACTCCTTTTGTTGTTTTTTCATCCATNCCTTCAAAATCCCTGTTTCCTTATACCACTATCCCGGGCTCAAGCTTTCTTACGCCTGTTGCGCGCCACAAGTTCCTTNCCGAGCTGACTGTAGGCTATCGAACCGCGACTCTCAGGGTCATAAAGAATGACAGGCAAGCCNTGGCTCGGACTCTCCGATAGCTTGATGTTACGAGGGATGACGGTCGTGAACACCATGTCGCCGAAATGNCCTTTCAACTCTTCAAAAATCTGATTTGCCAGACGCAGGCGGGCGTCATACATCGTAAGGAGGAAACCNTCNATTTCAAGCTCGGGACGCAGGCGGCTTTTGATTATGCGGATTGTATTGAGAAGCTGAGANATTCCTTCAAGNGCGAAATATTCCGCCTGAACGGGTATGATTACAGAATCGGCTGCCGCAAGGGCGTTGACAGTTATCACTCCCAATGAAGGGCTACAATCGATAAGAATGAAATCAAACTCATCTTTCAGAGGCTCGAGTGCCTTGCAGAGCGATTTCTCCCTGTCGCGGCGGTTCATCAGCTCCACTTCAGCTCCGACAAGGTCTATGCGGGAGCATATCAGGCCGAGGCCCTCTATGTCGGTGGGNACTATCGCCTTGTGCGCGTCTACTCCATCGACAAGACATTCGTAAACCGAAAATTCAGCTTCATCCGGATTCACTCCCAGTCCGGACGTNGCATTCGCCTGGGGGTCGGCATCTACAAGAAGCACTTTCTTACCGTCTGCGGCAAGACACGCTCCGAGATTGAAGGCGGTGGTGGTCTTCCCCACTCCACCCTTCTGATTGGCGATTGCTATGATTTTACCCATTTATTATCACTGATATGGTTAGATTGTGCAAAGTAATGAAATTTATCTGACAATTCACAATTTTTTCTATTAAAGTGTCTTAACACAACCTATTTTTTTATTGACAGACCTGTCAATGCATTGCGGAAAGCTATGACCAGCAATATTGTGGCNGTCGCGAGAGCTACGGAGAAACTGTAGTAGACCCCTTCNGCCCCGAGGTTCAGACCTTTGGCNAGNAACAANAGNACNGGAATACCNACCACNATGTAGCTCGTTATAGAAATCCATAGCAGGGGTTTAACTACTGAGGTACCACGAAGGGCGTTGACAAACGTCAACTGTGCTCCGTCGCAGTATTGATACAGTATCAAGGGAAGCACNAATGGAAGCGCNGCAAGAGCAACCTCCTCTTCCGGGGTGAAGAAATGCACAAGATTTTCCGTGAAAAAGAAGAACACGATGGAGGCGATGGTGGCCAGAAGCATNACAAGGTGCAAACCGGCNTTGGTGATTTGNCTCACCCCGTCTATATCTCCNACTCCGGTGAAGTTGGCAACCCGGATGGAGGTGGCCCATCCGAAACCCATATATGTCATGAAGCCAAGTTGCGCTATNGTGTTCATCACCTGGTAGGCCGCAAGCTGAACTTTCCCGAACCAACCGCTGACTATGGCACCGAAAGCCCAGAGTCCGCACTCCACTCCGCTCTGTATCATCAGGGGATAGCTCGTANTCCAGACTTTCATTCTTCTCTCTTTCCCGGCGCTCTCCTTCTTCATGGTTGTCCAGTAAGGATGATACCTTTTCCGCAACCCTACNACTGTCACTATGGCTATGGCTGCGATTGTGCGTGCGATGAGGGTGCTTATCCCTGCTCCTGTCAGCCCAAGTTCAGGACACCCGAATTTCCCGAATATCAATAGATAGTTTCCCACTATGTTCAGCACATCACATCCGAGAATAATCCACATCGGGGTGGCTGTGTCGGTGGTGCCGTTACACATCTGTTGGAAACAATTGAAAATCGACATCGGCAACAATGTGAAAAGGATTATCAGATAATATTCCCTGGCTATAGGCAAAAGTTCCTCATCTTGTCCGAAACGGTCAAGAAAGAAATAGAGAATTGACATCAAGNCAGTGAAAATCACTGCCATTATAAGATTGACCTGCAANGCTCCCCGCANCATTCTCCCCCCNTCATGATGCTCACCGCGTCCNTAGAGCGCCCCTATAAGAGGAGTGACNCCTCCGGCGAAACCCATCAACATCACAATCATGATGACAAAAAGACTGTTGACGAAAGCTGACGCNGCGAGTTCATCAAGTCCGTAAGCACCCACCATCATTGTGTCGGCAAAGTTCACTATTATCACACCAAGTTGCGTCACAAGGACAGGCACTCCCAGCCTTATCAGGCTCTTGTANGACTGCATNTAGGTCTCCGGGGTAATTTTGCGTATGAATGCTTTTCCTTTCATGAATAAGGCTTTCTAATATTTTCCATTTGCAAAATTAGCCATTATTCCCTAACCTGCCAAATTTCAATGTCTCTCGACTACCTCATCCCCTTAATATCCGAACTTTAGGAATCAACAAATGTTTTAATTATAAAAAACATCTGTTAAAAATAATTATGGATAAGAATTCAATAGTATCTGATAAAGAAAAGTTTATAATCGACAATATTCTTACGCGAACCAGCGACAGGATATTTGATCCGACTCGCGAAGTGGAAAATGAAAAAATCGATGTGCTCCTTAAGGCTGCCATGGCTGCGCCAACAGGTGTAAACCGCCAACCCTGGCATTTCTTCGTAGTGACTGATAAACATCAACTTTCTAAATTAGCTGAGACGCTGCCCTACTGCAAGATGGCAAAAGATGCAGGAGTGGCGATTGTGGTTTGTGGCGATAAATCACGTTTTCTTGACGGAGTGGATTCCACACTCTGGGTTCAGGATGTCTCAGCTTCTTCAGAGAACATTCTTCTTGCAGCCCACGCCTTAGGGCTGGGTAGCGTCTGGACGGCTCTCTACCCCCATCCTGACCGAATTGACGAAGTGAAGGGAATACTTGACATAAGCGATGACTTTGTCCCTTTCAACGTCATCCCTATAGGTTATGTAAAAACGCCTCACACCCCTCTCGACAAATGGAATCCCGAGGCGGTGACCTTTATAAAATAATCAGGAACCTTCGTAAGGAGGAGCTTCCCATCAACCGGGAAGCTCCTCTTTTTTCGTTTTAATTGGTCTATTTTTCTTTTTATAAACATTTTTTTATCTTTTTTGTATTTATAAGTGGGTATGCTCTCTTCCATTAGCACTCCCACCTTATCTATTCCACATATATCCTACATAATGAAAAAACTTCTGTTGCTTTTATCCTTAGCTTCCTTGTCTATCGGCGCCTCAGCGACCGTCTCGCTTGATTCATGCCGTAACATGGCAGTGAGAAACAACAAAACCATCCGTATGGCGGAGGAGAATATCCGAAGTGCGGAATATTATCGAAAGGCCGCACATGCAGCATACTTGCCCGGAGTTGACTTTACCGGCACTTATATGTATAACCAAAACAAAATCAGCCTGCTCGGTGAGGATGCCAAACTCCCGACAATGAGCTTTGATCCGGCCACTCAGAAATATAATTACAACATCCTTAAAGACCCAAACGGAGTTCCGATAAAGGATCCAGCCACGGGAAGTTATATCCCTACTGAAGTGGCGGTGATTCCTAAGGAGGCCATGGAATTTGATGTACACAACGTTTTTGCCGGAGCCCTGACTCTAACCCAACCTATCTATATGGGTGGGCAGATACGTGCTCTGAATCAGATTGCCGGATTCGGAGAGAAACTTGCCAAGGCTTCCCGCAACAGTCTGACGCAGGATGTGGTGTATGCANTCGACGAAGCTTACTGGCTCGTAGTGTCGCTAAAGGAGAAGAAAGAACTCGCTCAAAGCTTCGTAAACCTCGTGGACACGCTCCGCTATGATGTGCAGGCTATGCTTGACGAAGGGGTGGCGACTCGCAGCGACCTCCTGACGGTGGAAGTGAAACTTAACGAAGCCAAGATTGCGTTGACCAAGGTCGACAACGGTCTCTCCCTCTCTCGCATGGCTCTCGCGCAGCTTTGCGGACTGCCCGTAAACACAACGATGGAGCTTGAAGACGAGGGATTGAAAAATGCCGGAAACGCTATTCCCGTAGGTCAGCCGGATATGCAGGATGTTTATGCAAAACGTCAGGACCTTGAGATGATCCGACAAGGAATCAATATGCTTCAGAGTCGTGAAAAACTCGCTCTGGGGGAAATGCTCCCGAAAATAGCGCTCGTGGGCGCATATTCATTCTCTAATCCAAACGTGATTGACGGTTTTGAAAAACGTTTCGGCGGAGGGTTTACCGTCGGAGCGACCCTGACCGTACCCATTTGGCATTGGAAAGGGGATTACAACCGTTATAAAGCGGCCAAAGCGCAGACCAACGCTCAGCGTCTCATGCTGGAGGATGTTGAGGAGAAAGTGCAGCTTCAGGTGAGCCAGGCACAATTCAGTTTCGATGAGGCAAAGAAAACCTATGATATGACAGTGACAAATCTTCAGAAAGCTGACGAGAATATGCGTCAGGCAGAACTCGGCTTCAAGGAGGGTGTGCTCACGACAAACGACGTCATAGGCGCACAGACAGCATGGCTGGCAGCAAACTCCGAGAAAATTGACGCCCAGATTGGGATACGCCTCTGCCAGACTTACCTGTCGAAAGTGTTAGGCAATCTCATTTATTGAGAAAGAGTTTTTTATATGATTTATAAATGAATTGACATTAAAATAATAAGATATGGCTTCAATCCAAACTTCTCCAAAACAGCCGGATGTAAATACCCAAGCTGATAAAGATGCAGTCTCCGCTAAAGACCGCACCCTCATCCTCACGATTGTCATCGTGCTTTTAGTGCTCGCCGGGCTTGCCATATTCGGGTTCCTTGCAATAAAGCAGGGTCCGGATACGGTGCAGGGTCAGGCTGACGCCACGGAGGTTAGAATCTCAGGAAAACTCCCCGGACGTGTAGCTGAATTCTTCGTTGAAGAGGGCGCCCACGTCAAGACAGGAGACACCCTCGTAAGGATACATTCAACACTCGTAGACGCTCGGTTGGCGCAGGCACAGGCNATGGAAGAGGCNGCNGCNGCNACCAACGCCCGNGTNGATGCCGGCACNCGCTCNCAGATNATNAACNGNGCNATGGAGNTGTGGAAACAAGCACAAGCCGCCTCCGGTATCGCTCAGAAAACTTACCANAGAATGCAGAATCTTTATGAAAAGGGAGTTGTGAGCGAGCAGAANCGNGACGAGGCGAAAGCAGCCTACGATGCCGCCAAAGCAGGCGAATCGGCAGCCCGCAGTCAATATGACCTTGCCAAGGCAGGCGCNCAGAAAGAGGATAAACTNGCCTCTCAGGCTATGGTGAATGTAGCAAAAGGGGGTGTGAAGGAAGTGCAGGCNATNCTTGAAGACCANTATCTCATCGCTCCNTGNGATGGNGANATAACCGATATTTATCCTAATGTCTCCGAACTGGTCGCAACCGGCGCTCCAATCATGTCGCTTCAGAAAGATGACCATTGGGTGGTCTTCAANGTTCGTGAGACCCTTCTGAAGGATATCNCNCTCGGAAAGACTATTAAAATCTACATCCCGGCTCTTGATGTACANACNGACGCGAAAGTNTTCTATATCCGCGACCTCGGAACATATGCCAACTGGCAGGCCACAAAATCCACCGGAGATTTCGATGCCCGCACTTTCCAGGTGAAGGCGCGTCCGGAAAAGAAGATTGACAATCTGCGTCCCGGCATGTCCGTGATATTGGACCAGTAAGAATAACCTATGAAAAAAGGATTTATAGCCATATGCCGCAGAAGTNTGCTGCAGATTGTGAGAAGGCCGATCTATTGGGCGGCCTTCTTCATCCTNCCCCTCTTCTGCTTCATGTTCCTGTCAAGTCTGATGGAGAACGGACTCCCCATGAAAGTNCCGGCTGCCATGATTGACAAGGACGGCTCTTCGATGTCGNGGGCGATGACTCAAAACCTCGCCGGAATGCAGCTCGTGGATTTAACTGAAGACTGCAACAGCTTCACGGAGGCGAGACATCTCATGCAGGAGGGGAAAATCTTCGGTTTCTTCATGATTCCCGAAAATTTCCAGCAAGACCTTCTCGCGGGGAGAAAACCGGTCATAACGTTCTACACCAACATGACCTACTTCGTGCCGGCCAGCCTTCTCTTCAAGACTTTCAAGACAACAGCCCTCTACTCAAAAGCGGGAATAGCCATGAATGTCCTTGAATCAGTCGGAGCGACAGCTGACCAGATTACTCCNCTCATGATGCCCATAAATATTCAGGCAAGAGCCATCCATAATCCCGGNCTCAACTATGCCGTCTATCTCTGCAACTCTTTTATTCCTTGNGTGCTTCAGCTGATGATTTTGCTCGTCACCTGCTTCAGCCTCGGACAAGAGATAAAATACGGAACNTCCACACGCTTGCTGGCCATGGCCGACGGTTCTATCCTGAAAGCTCTCTTCGCCAAACTCCTCCCGCAGACACTTATCTGGTGGGTAATCGCTGTCTTCATGGAGTCATGGCTCTTCAAGATNAATGGCTATCCCATGCATGGCTCATGGTTCTGGATAACCCTGTCTCAACTNATGTTTGTGCTTGCCTGCCAGGGTTTCGCACTGTTTGTGTTCGGAGTTTTCCCAAATCTTCGTATGTCTCTNTCGATAAGNGCCCTTACCGGGATCCTTTCCTTCTCCATCGCCGCATTCTCCTTCCCGGTGGAGAGCATGTATGGAGCAATCAGCATCTTCAGCTGGATTCTTCCGACACGATATAATTTCCTTATCTATATCGATCAGGCTCTTAACGGAATAGACATCTACTACTCAAGGATATGGTTCGTGGCCTACATTATCTTCATGCTCCTTCCCTTCACACTCTTATGGAACATCAAGAGAAACATGGCCCGGCCGGTCTACGCACCTTAAAGCACCCTCCTTATGTTTACCTTCTTAAAGAAATACATACTACAGTTTTTCAGGGTTTATTGCCGGGAATTCAAACTCATCCTCGGNGATCCGGGGATTCTGCTCTTCCTGCTGTTCCTCCCCTTGGGATATCCGATTGTCTATTCGCTGATTTATAATCCGGAAGTGGTGAGGGATGTGAAAATGGTGGTTGTCGACCATGACCGCACCTCCCTGAGCCGCGAAATGACACGCAATATCGACGCTACCCAGGAGGCATGGGTAATAGGGTATGCTNCNGACTTGGCGGAAGCGCGCCATGCCATGAATTCCCATAAATGTTATGCAATCATGGAGATTCCCGAGGGATTCGAAAGAAACGTGAGAAACGGTGTGCAAGCTAATGCAACAATATACTGTGAAGCCAGCCTACTGCTCCGTTATCGTGGATTCCTTATGGCCGCCACAAACGTTTCGCAGGCCATGGGCGCGGAAATAATGGAGGAAAAAATCGACCTCATCGCTCCATTGGNCACTACNNTCACCGATGGAGACCTTATGCCGATAGAGAATATTGCCATGGGTAACATAGAGAGTGGCTTCGATTCCTTCATCATGCCCGGAGTCTTGATTCTTATCCTCCAGCAATGCATCATTCTGGCGCTTGGTATGTCGGGAGGAGCTAAAAGGGAACGTCCCTCCCTAATCGGCTATGACGGAGTTAATGAGGAGCCCAGCGTCCTGATGACCATGGCCGGNCAGATGCTCTGCTATATCACCATCTTGATTCTCCCTATCATCTTCCTTACACACTACGTCTCTCTAATCTTCTCCTTCCCCATGGCCGGCAATTACCTTGAGATAATAGCGTTCATNCTTCCAATGGTTATTGCCAGCGCCGCCTTAGGTTTCTGTCTCCAGGGTGTCATCTGGGAAAGGGAATCTGTGTTTGTGCTGTGGGTGGTGACCTCCGTGGTATTTCTTTTCCTTTCGGGTCTCACATGGCCACGCTATGCCATGTCTCCCTTCTGGAAATTCATTAGCGATGCAGTCCCGGCCACTTGGGGTGTGGAGGGTTTCATACGTATGAACACCAACGGAGCAAGCCTGGCGCAGGAAGCACANGACTACCATATGCTCTGGATTCTGGCGATTATATATACAGCGTGCGCATATTGCGTGCAGAGATGGGTGGTTCGACCGTCNATCAAACGNGGATATTTCTCCTATGCCAAGGTAAGGGAATTAGAATCTTAATGATAGTCCGATACGTCGGCGCNCCGGGTCNATTTCTATTATCATCACCTCTACTCTTTGTCCGAGTTTCAACACCTCTCCTACGGAATTGATTCGCTTNCGTGACACTTNTGAGATATGAATAAGGCCATTCTCCTTTATGCCGAGATTAACGAAGGCTCCGAAAGCCGTTATATTGTTGACAATCCCGGGAAGCACCATACCTTCGCGTAACTCCTCAAACTTCTCGACGCCTGCCACGAAGGCCTCATTATCATCATCCACACGAGGGTCACGACCCGGCTTGCGGAGTTCGGTTATTATGTCTTTAACCGTCTCCTCCCCGGCAAGCCCGAGAGCAACAACTTTGGAAACGTCTACACTATCAAGCAACGGACCGTTGGCCGGAAGGTCAGCGGTCTTTACTTTNAGCATAGCGGCTATCGCCTCCACAACCTTGTANCTCTCCGGATGAATGCCCGTGTTGTCAAGAGGTTCCTTCCCCCCGGGGACTCTTAGGAATCCCGCTGCTTGCTCNAATGCCTTGCGTCCCAGACGGGGCACTTTCTTCAGCTCATTTCGTGTCTTGAAATCACCGTTCTCCGCACGGTAAGCCACAATATTCGATGCCAACGAGGGTCCGATGCCTGAGACGTAGGAGAGAAGTCTTTCCGAAGCGGTGTTGACATCCACACCGACTGCATTGACACAGCTCATNACAGTGAAATCAAGGGCATTTTTCAATTCNGTCTGGTCAACATCATGTTGATACTGCCCCACTCCTATCGACTTGGGATCAATCTTAACCAATTCAGCAAGCGGATCAATAAGTCGGCGTCCGATTGATACAGCTCCTCTGACCGTNACATCTTTATCCGGAAATTCCTTGCGTGCCAGGTCCGAAGCCGAATAGACCGACGCTCCGTTCTCACTCACGACATAGATTCGGGAAGGCTCCATCACCCCGCTCCCTTTCAAGAAGCGTTCCGTCTCATGTGAGGCAGTGCCGTTGCCAAGCGCTATGGCATCGAGTTTATGTTTACGTATCAACCTTTCGAGAATTTCCTTCGCTCCTTTCAGGTCTTCTTTAGGNGGGACAGGGTAAATGACCGTGTCCTCAAGCAAGTTTCCCTGACTGTCAAGAGCCACTGTCTTACATCCGGTGCGATAACCCGGATCGAGGGCCAGCACTCGTCTTCCTTTCAAAGGGGAAGCAAGCAGCAACTGCCGCAGATTTTCGGAAAAAATATCAATCGCCACCTTGTCGGCTTCCTCCTTTAAAGTGGCTGCCACTTCATTCTCTACAGAGGGACGCAGCAAACGGTCGGAAGCATCAATCACGGCCGAGGATATCATACGGGCACACTCTNCTGTAGCCCTGGAGGGAACAAACGCCCGACATAATGAATCGTCAAGACGTTCGGGGTCTTCTATACCCATCTTCACCTTCACCATTCCCTCCCTTTCAGCTCGCCGCAAGGCAAGATACTGATGAGACTGCATCTTCCGGACACTCTGCGAGAATCCCCCATATGCCGCAAAGGGTGAGGATTCAAGCTCTTTCTCTTTCCCTTTTACAGGCGTAACGGTCAGATTGCCGCCTCGNTGATANGCGTTTCTTGTGATTCCTCTCAGGCGTGCAGACTCCGAAGCCCACTCGGCTATGATATCCGAGGCTCCGTCAAGAGCTTCATTCTCATCCTTCACCCCTTCCTTACCGACAAACCGGACGGCNGCCTTGTAACAGTCGGTTATGTTTCCTGACATCATCATCTTCGCGAGGGGTTCCAGACCCTTCTCACGTGCCATTGTAGCACGTGTGCGTTTCTTCGGTTTGAAAGGTGCATAGATATCCTCTACATCAGTCATAGTGTCTGCGCTATCAATTTTTGCAGCGAGAGACTCTGTAAGCGCTCCGGATTTCTCTATAGCCTGACGTATGAATTCCTTCCGTGCGCGGAGTTCNCGCTCGTTCTTGAGGGAAGTCTCGATAGCACGTATAGCCACTTCGTCAAGACTTCCGGTGAGCTCCTTGCGATAACGGGAGATAAAGGGGACAGTGGCTCCTTCGTCAAGGAGCGATATTGTGGCCTCAACACGGGCCACGGGTATATGAAGACGGCGGCTCAGCGCCTGTGCGATAGTTTCCATGACGCAAAGTTAACAATATTTTTAGATTTATGTCACAATCTTTATGCCCTCACCAATGAGAGATAAATGAAATTTCAACATAAAGACACAAAGTTTACCTTCGAAACAGCAAAATTCCAAAAATCAACTAACAATCAAAATAACACAAAATAATTAAAATTACTATCTAAATAACAAAATATCTCAAATTTCTTTTANTTTTTTGATAAAAATAATTGCATTGTATGTAATAATTGATTAATTTTGCGCAAAGGATCAAATAAACAGTGTGTCCATGATCGAGATGACCTGCGACACACCATCGGCCATCTTCATACGGATAAGGGTTTTGTCAATATAATGGCCGATGAATGTTTGGTTGAATAATGGTACATTGGAATTTAAAAAAAGGTGCGACTCCGTGAGGAATAACACCTTTTTTTATTAACTTTGCACCGATATGAGAAAATATTTCCATTCTGACCAACCTTTCATCCTCGAATCGGGAGAATCACTTCCCGAAATCACTGTCGCATACCACACTTACGGAGAGCTTGCTCCTGACGGCAACAATGTCATATGGGTCATGCACGGACTAACAGCAAACTCCGATGTGGCNGACTGGTGGCCTAACACNGTGGAGAAAGGGAAATTTCTTGACCCCGAGAAATATTTCATCGTCTGCGCGAATGTGCTCGGNTCTTGCTATGGCACTACGGGGCCTGCGTCTGTAAATCCTTCAACNGGAGAGCCCTGGTGGGGAACATTTCCACGTGTCACCATACGCGACATGGTGAAGGCTCATCGTATGCTCGCCGATCATCTGGGAATTAAACGGATACACGAAATGATCGGGGTCTCCCTCGGCGGCTTCCAAGCCATNGAATGGATGGTGGAGCAGCCGGACTTTGCCGAATACACTATGTTCTGCGCCACTGACTCCTCCTGNAGTCCCTGGCTGGCTGCTTTCAACAAATCAATGTATATGGCTATCCNCACGGATCCAACCTGGGGAGAACCCCGGGCNGACGCGGCTCAAAATGGTTTGGCCACAGCCAGGTCTATCGCACTGATAAGCTATCGCGGACCTTTCGCCTATAACCTCAGTCAGAGGGATTCTGAAGATAAAGACGACCCTTTCTTCCATCGTGTGCAGACTTATCAGGAGTATCAAGGCAATAAACTTTGCCGCCGTTTCGATGTCTATTCATATGTTAGGATCTGCGAGAGTGGCGACTCCCATGATGTCGGTCGTGGACGAGGAGGTCTGNGGAAGGCTCTTGCCCGCATAACGGCGCCCACACTCGTCATCGGTATAAACTCAGATATCCTTTTCCCNCCGGCTTGTCTGGANGAACTNGCCGAGTTTATCCCCGGCTCNCGTCTCGAACTGATGGAGTCGAAATTCGGTCACGACGGCTTCCTTATCGAGCACGAGCAGCTTAACGATATTATGCAAAGATGGAGAAAGGAAAGGAAATGAACCTTCCGTCGCTCCATAAAGTTATATATTTCAAGTATGTCTAACCCAAAATTTGCTTGTTATGAAATTCAAATCTCTTTTCATGGCCGGCGCCCTCTTAGCGATTCTCGCTTCAGGTTGCGCCAGCAATAAGAAACTGACAGAACTCCAGAACCGCTACGATGAGCTTCAAAACTCATATAATGCCACTCGTGAGGACCTCATCAACTGCAATGCTGACAGCCGAAACCTACAGAGTCAGCTTGAATCGGCAAATCAGGCAAACGCAGAGCTTAAAAGGGGGTATGCCGACATCAAGAGCACTCTTGACAAGAGTATGGCTGCCAATCAGCAGGGTAGCGTAAACATCGCCAAACTTGTGGATGAAATCAACGCATCGAACAAATATATCAAACAGCTGGTAGATGCAAAGTCNAAATCAGACTCCCTCAACATAGCTCTCACAAACCGACTCACACGTTCTCTCAGCACCGACGAGCTCAAGGAAGTGGATGTGAAGGTGCTCAAAGGGGTGGTCTATATCTCCCTTGCTGACAATATGCTTTTCAAGAGCGGAAGNTATGAGGTGAACGACCGAGCTATGGANACCCTTTCCAAGATAGCGAAGATTCTGAAGGATTATAAGGATTTCGATGTCCTCGTGGAAGGCAATACTGACAATGTGCCTATCTCCAAGACCAACATCCGCAACAACTGGGATCTCTCTGCCCTCCGTGCCTCTTCTATCGTGCAGGTGCTCCAGAACAAATACGGCATCAACCCCAACCGTCTTTCTGCTGCCGGTCGNGGGGAATACAACCCTATCACTGACAACGACTCTGAGCTCGGNAAACAGCGTAACCGCCGCACTGAGATTATCATCACTCCCAAACTCGACGATTTCCTTGACCTTATCGACAAGGCTCCCGANTCGGAAAACTGATAAAGGATGACTTCCATTATAAAGACTATCCTCACAGGGTTNCTGACCATCATTCTCGCTTCNTGCGTGAATGAGGACNTTCCCGATAATANAGGNATTGAGCCGGGAGATTCCCTCCCGGCTTTCTCTATTATACTAAATGACGGNCGCNCCGTCTCTAACCTCTCGCTCCGGGGGAAAGTGGGGGTGATTGAATTTTTCAACACTTCCTGCTCTGACTGCCGTCGCTCCCTGCCGGTGCTTCAGGAGGTGTACGATAGTTTCATNGATAACGAAGAGATCGATATTTTCTGTGTGGCGCGTGAAGAGGATGCTCTCTCCATAGAGAATTATTGGAAAGCNAACTCCCTCACCCTCCCTTTCTCACCNCAGACCGGAAGAGAAGTCTATTCATTGTTCGCATCTATAGGGATACCTCGAATATATATTATTGATAAATCGGGTGCCGTCAGATATTGTTACGATGATTCCAATGCACCTACANCAGCTGAACTGGAGGGAAAAATCCGGGAATTGGTGCNCTGATNCCAAATATACCATATTTGTGGTATTTCCAAGAGGGAAAAAGAGACGTAACTTTGCAACATCGAAAGTAAACAGTCACAAACTGAATAAATCAAAAAAGACTATATAGAACTCCAGGCAGGAGGATAAAGTCAGCAACCCCGATTATGGCAAAAATAGTCAGCAATCTCACAGAACTCATCGGCAACACACCCCTTCTCGANGTGAAGAACATTGAGAAAGCGGAAGACCTCAANGCTAAGGTAGTTGTGAAACTGGAGTATTTCAATCCCGGCGGTAGCGTCAAAGACCGTATCGCTCTTGCCATGATTGAAGACGCTGAGAAAAAGGGTGAATTAAAACCGGGTGCGGTTATCATCGAGCCAACCAGCGGCAACACAGGAATTGGCCTTGCATGGGTATCTTCAGTCAAGGGTTACAAACTTATCCTCACCATGCCGGAGACAATGAGCGTGGAGCGTCAGAATCTTCTGAAGGCTCTCGGCGCAACTCTCGTGCTTACTCCCGGTTCTGAGGGCATGAAGGGAGCCATCAAGAAAGCCAACGAATTGAAAGAACAGAATCCCGGTTCGGTTATTCTTCAGCAATTTGAAAATCCGGCAAATCCGGAAGTACACCGCCGCACCACCGGAGAAGAGATATGGCGTGACACTGACGGAAAGGTAGACATCTTTGTGGCCGGTGTAGGCACAGGCGGCACTGTCAGTGGTTCCTCCGAGGCACTCAAGGCACACAATCCTGCCATAAAGACAATTGCTGTCGAACCCGAAAGTTCTCCCGTCCTTTCCGGAGGGAAACCGGGTCCTCACAAAATCCAGGGTATTGGAGCAGGTTTCATTCCCGGCAACTTCCACGCTGATGCAGTTGATGAGGTAATACCCATTCCTGACAACGAGGCTATCAAGACCTCCCGCCTGCTTGCCGAAAAGGAAGGCCTTCTCGTAGGTATCTCCTCCGGCGCGGCGCTTGCAGCTGCAATCCGTGAGGCTAAGAAAGAGGAAAACGCCGGGAAAACAATCGTGGCTCTTCTTCCGGATACCGGGGAACGGTATCTTTCAACAGTGCTTTATGCTTTTGATGATTATCCTGTGGAATAATCAGATTCACCGAGATAGATCAAATATTACTAAGCCCTTCGCTCACCTTTCGGTTGGCGAGGGGCTTAGATTGTTTTCAGCAAGACCGAATACGTAGATTCTACCTGCAAGATTTATAAATTTATTTTGCTATTTATCTATCATTGTTTATCTTTGCAAAAGAAAAGATAAACAATGATATGGCAAGATACATGAATCTCCTTACCGATTATGCCTTCAAGTTCGTATTCGGTTCCGAGAAACATAAAAAGGTAGTGATAAAATTCCTCAACACCATCCTTACCGGAAAAGAAAAAATCGTTGATGTCAATTTCCGGGATAAGGAGCAACTTCCTATTAAAGAAGATGGGAAAAGAATGGTTTTTGATATTTATTGCACCACAGACACCAACTCGCACATTATTGTAGAGATGCAGGTTCGTGTCCCGCCTACCTTTGTTGACCGTGCGATTGCTTATTGTTCCCATGGAGTCCTCAATCAAATAATGAGGGGAGACAGATACAAATACGATAAAGTATATGGAATCTATATAATGGGTTCACATCTTGCCTATCATAAGCCGACCCTTGTGAGAAGGATTTCCCTAATGGACGAAGATACGGGTGAGCTCTTTTCTGATAAGATACACATGGTTTTTCTTGATTTAAAATGTATGCACAAGAATTATTTCCATGAGTGTGAAAATGATATAGAGAGGTATTTATTTTTAGTAAAGAATATGGAGAATATGGAAGGAAAAGAGAAAGGTTATCCTATGTTTGATGATCTTTTTGAGGCCGCAGAACTTGGGGATTTGGCGGAAGATCAACTTATAGCCTACAGCCAGTCACGTCTCAAGCTGGAGGATGACCGCGAGGCTNTGGAATATGANGTGGCGCAAGAAAGATCCAAGGCTCTATCCGAAGGTCGTGCGAAGGTCGCGCGGAAGGGATNAAGGAAGGGATTAAGGAAGGNGAAAAACAACTTCTTTCAAGNATAATTTCTCATTTAAAGGCNCAAGGCTCTTCACTGAAACAGATTGCCTCTCTCTTAGGACGTCCCGAAACGGAGATTGCCAGTCTGTTTTAGACTGAAAAAGGATAAAGGCAAAGATTTTGCAATCTTTGCCTTTCAATTTTGATAAATATTCATGTTCAGATTCTATATCACTCCTGACATATGCCAACCAATTCAACCTTCATAATAGCTGATAATCATGATCTGACACGCGCCGGAATGCGATCTTTCATTCTCCGTGCTGTCAACGGCGGAATAATCGATGATGTCTACTCCAAAAAGGAACTTTCCGGAAAGATGACCGAGAGGAAAACCGGAATAGTCGTTCTTGATTATACTACGTTCGATTTCCGGGGTATCGAGGATTTTCTGGTCCTCCATAAGCGTTTCCCGGAGTTCTCCTGGGTCTTATGTTCCGGAGAACTCAGTGAGAATTTCATAAGACGTGCCGGAGTTGAAGAGAATATAGGTATTGTTTTCAAGGAAAGCACCGCCGGAGATATTATTCATGCCCTCGAATCGGCTGCCCACGGGAGTCGCCATCTGTGTCGGGAAGCAGCCGCTGTGATTTCCTCCACTCCCGGACACCATGTAATTGAGGATAAGCTGACTCCCACAGAGATTGAGATCCTCAAGATGATTGCCCGTGGGTTGAGCGTGAAGGAGATAGCCGCAGAAAGAGTTTCAAGCGTCCACACTGTCACTACCCATAAGAAAAATATCTTCCGTAAGTTGGGAGTAAATAATGTTTACGAAGCCACTAAATATGCACTCCGAGCCGGTCTCCTTGAAATGATGGAATATTATATCTGAACTTGCCGGGCAGCATGTCATATCCCCAGACCATCAATGAAAGTTGTGGCCATTGGTTTTCGCTGGAGAATGCGGCTCTCAGGGGGAACTGAATTGGTCAACCAGACGTTGCCTCCTATGATGGAGTGATGCCCTACCGTTATTCTTCCGAGAACAGATGCGTTGGAATAAACCGTCACATGATCTTCGAGGATAGGATGTCGGGGCACATTGATAGGATGGCCGCTGTCATCCAGGGTGAAATTTTTAGCTCCCAGCGTCACACCTTGGTAAAGGGTTACATGATGACCGATGATGCAAGTCTCTCCAATCACGACACCTGTGCCATGGTCTATGGCGAAATACTCCCCAATCTCGGCTCCGGGATGAATGTCAATCCCCGTTGCGGAATGTGCAAGCTCGGTTAGAATACGTGGCAAAACAGGTATTTTTAATTTGAAAAGGGAATGAGCCACACGATAATGAACCATTGCCCTGACCACCGGATAACATAGAATCACCTCTCCACAGTTATCAACAGCCGGGTCATTCTGATACATAGCTTTCACATCAGTGTATATCAAACGTTTTATCTCCGGGAGAGAATCTATAAATTTTGCGGCAAGATCCTTTCCCCGACGAAATGCCTCGTCTTCCGAAATTACCTCTCCAAACATCAAAGCTCGGGCTATCTCCTTTGAGAGTACGGAATACAATTTCTCCACTGCCACTCCTATATAAAAAGAACGGATCTCACATCCGTTGCGGCGCTTGTCGAAAAGATCCGGGAAAAAAATATTGTTAACATAACGGATCACTTCCTTCAATCCGTCGACAGACGGGAAAGCGCCGTCGGTACTTGTAATCATCTTTTTCTCCTCCTCCAAAGCATGGGAAAGAAGATGTATATTCTTGAGGAGGGATGCCTCTATCTTATCAGTCATGGCAATGTTGTTTTTTATTGATTATTGCAAAATTAGTAAATAATTATCAACATTCCAAAATTATCATCACATCAGCCCTTCGCCAACCGTAACCTCCCCGGCAGCTGTTCCCGCGCGCAGCTCGTCCGTGCCGCAGCTCCTCGTCCTNACCNCCCCGGCGCCTGTTCCNGCNCGTAGCTCGTCCGTGCCGCGGCTCTGCCNNAACCTCCCCGGCGCCTGTTCCCGCGCGNAGCTCGTCCGTGCCGCGGCTCTGCCGCAACCCCTCCNNNNCCCTTTAACATTCGTTAAATTTTTATCCCTATTTTTAATCCTAACTCTTCCTCTTTTAAACGATTCCACCCTTTTAACATTTGTTTTTGTGAAAAAATTTATACTTTCTTTTTAATAGACATCAAACCAAAATTACAATCTCCCGTTATACAAGTGAACCCACGCGAAGGGAGCCTCAGAGGAGGCGAAAGTCGCAAAAGTCATCCCCTAATCCTGATGACTTAATTAAGGAGATTTTTTATTTTTGATTA
>JAAVDJ010000009.1 GCA_014801875.1 Bacteroides sp.
ACTTGCCCTACACTACGAACGGCGCGACTCCATGCAAAGTCTTCACCAATTGTCTCTCTATAATTACGACCTTCATGACCGTAATAGAATTAAGGCTGAGAATAAAATGATGAAATGGAGATCAGGGGTGGTAATTGCAATTATAGTCTTACTTATCGTAACCATCGTCTTTCTCATTCGTGAACGGAATAAGAGTCGCAGGATTATCCTCCTTCAAAAAGACATTCTTGACTTGACCGAGCGTTTGTCGCAAGCGGAGATTGCCAACAACAGAATAGATGAGACTATTCCAACTGAAGAGAATAATACACCTCAGGAAAATCCGGATTCATCCGAAAATAAGGGAAAGATACTCCTTTCTCGCCTTATGCCCATTATCAACGGAGAGGAGCCGAATCCTCAACTTGAGATTCAGTTGGCATCATCTGATATCCTGAAAAAATTCAGAGATTGTATCTTGCAAAATGAGATTTCCACTGACGACTGGCTTGTTCTGGAAAAGGAGGTGTTGAAACAATCACCCCATTTTCGGGAGAATCTGCGATTGCTCTCCAACAATTCCCTTGAGGACGCCGAATACCGGATTGCTTTGTTGATAAGATGTCACTTCCGACCCTCTGAGATTGGATATATTCTGGACATAAAACCGGGTACTGTCTCCCGACATCGGGGTAACATATCTAAAAAGATATTCAAACGGAATATCGGCACACGCCTCATAGATCGTGTCATAAAATCACTTTGAGAACAGAAAAATCTCTGCGGAAGCCTAAATCGAATATGAGAAAAAGTGAGATTAATTGAGATTAAGGAGAAAAAAGTGAGATTTTCAGGCTCCAGTCTCAATTAATCTCACTTTTTCTTTAGCCTACTTATTGTTTATCAACCATTTTTATTCTAACTTTGCCGACAACACAAAACAAATCATTGCCCACATGAAACAAAAATTCTTCATTATCCTCCTGGCTTTTCTTTTTGTCGTAGGCTCTTTTGAATGTGCCTCAGCAGATGATAATATGGAGTTTGAAACCTACCTTGTGGATATTACAACCACAGGACCGGATGATTCCGATGAAGAACCGAAACTCACCCCTTTTTTCCCTAGGAAGGAAAGATGCCCCGCTGTTCCTCTATTCTGCTCCATAAGCAGAGTGGGTGGAATCCAAATCTCAGGAGTAGACAACGCCGAGATTGTGAGCTTCGAGATTCTCGATGCCTACGGAAATACTGTCGCCGAACTCGCCGACGAAGCCGCTTTCATTGATACCCTTTTCTCTCTAAAAGGAGATTTCCGTATCGTGTTCCGGTTCAGCGACCATTCGCTCGCCGGCTGGATAAAAGCATAATAATTAGATACCCTTTCCAAAAGGCTATTTTGCATTAATAATTTATAATTTTTAACTATGGAGTTTTCTATCTTAAAAGTGGAGGAATACGAAAATATGTTCCTCTCTGATGATGAAATGCTACTAATTGCAGGAGGAGAAACTGCAGTTTTATGTGGCCAAGGTTGTGGAGTTGGTTGTGGCAACCAATGTGGACTTAATTGCTCCGGCGATTGTGGAGGCAATAGTAGTGAAGATGGTGATGATAATGGAATCGAGACTCCTCCTGAAGGTAGACCTGTGTAAATCCACTATCACATCCGAACATACTCTCCCTCATCCTTACAACTTAAATTTTCTATATGGTAATCAAAAAATTGATTACCATATAGAAAACAAATCTTAACAAGGTAACAATCATGAAACTTAGCCGATACAATATTATCTTACCTTTTGAAAAATACAAGATCTACTACAATTCTTTTACCGATCAATATATCGGACTTCCAGAAAAGATACATTCAATTTTAAATTCAGTAAGTGGCATTGAAATTTTAAAGGAGCAATTCCCTTATCAATTTCAACATCTTGTTGAATTAGGGTTTATAATTGATAAAAATAGGGACGAATTAGATGAAATAAGATTTCAAAATAAAGTAGAGGCATTCGCTCCCAATCAATTAACGTTGATGGTATATCCTACCCAAGATTGTAATCTGAAATGTTGGTATTGTTATGAATCACATATTCCAAATACAAGAATGTCTGCCGATATACAAGAGAGAGTGGTAAAGTACGTTGCGAAGAACATAAAAAATTATGAAAAGATTATTTTATCTTTTTTTGGAGGAGAACCTTTGACAGATTTCGCCTCTATCGCCTATCCGTTATCATTAAAGATTAAGGAAATTGCACAATCTCATAATAAGAAATTCAATACATTCTTTATTACAAATGCAACTCTTATAGATGATGACACAGTAAGGTTTCTAAAAGAGATTAATCCCTATTTTCAAATTACTTTGGACGGAGATAGGACAAAACATAATACCGTCCGTATACGTAAAGAGGGTGCTAAGGAAACATACGATGACATTATTTGTGCTATTAAAAAAATCACGAGAGACATTTACAATCCGGAAACTTACACCAATCCTATAATTACAATTCGTATTAATTACGATAATACTACACTAAAAAACATATCATCATTATTGACAGATTTAAATGACATAGACAGAAAAGCTATTCATTTTCATCTTGAACGTGTGTGGCAAACACGACACTTGATCAACTCTGAACAACGTATACTTCTAAATCAGACAATAAGAAATCTGATTAATCTAGGTTTCTCCGTAGGTCATGGTTCTTTTAGCAGAAAAAGAGTTTCATGCCCTGCTGAGGTTAAAAGCCACATGATTGTAAACTATGATGGCGATTTATTCCGTTGTAATGGAAGAACTCTATCTAAATCTACAAGAGAAGGTTATCTATCACAAGAAGGTGATCCCGTTTGGGATCCAATCATACAGGCAAAAAGACAGGGAAAGGCAACATTTGAAAATTCTGAATGTCTTGATTGTGTTATGCTTCCCCAATGTATGGGGCCGTGTAGTCAAAAGATTATTGAACAAAATGGCTTTAATAAGAAAATATGCAACCTAAACTCAATAGATGTGTCTTTAAAAGATTATCTAAAAGGGGAGTTAGAACTTCGCCTCCTTGTGAGAGGTGGGAAAAAAATTAAAAGCTGATCAGGCTACATTAGCTCTCTATAATTATGAAAATACTAAACTCCAAATTACGGCATATGCCGGAGCTATTTCCTTTAGGATTATTCCTATGGGCATATTTTTGTGGCTCTCTTTACGGTCTATCCCGGACAACAGCACCTGAACTGAAAGATACTGTCGCAAATAGGCTCAATGAGGTCGTGATTGAAGGGAAGTCGGAATTGATGACTGACCAAGGTCTGAGATACACACCTGACAGGAAACAGAAATCCGCTGCCATGACCGGTGCTGACCTCATAAACAGAATGGGAATCCCTCAGCTCTCAGTCAATATGGCTACGGAGAGTATAAGCTCTACTGACGGAGGGCAAATAGCAATTTTCATAAACAAAGTACCCGCTTCCAACGAGGAACTAAGGGCAATGCGTCCCGAAGACGTGAAATATATAGAAGTTCTTGACAATCCCTCCGACCCAAAGTTTATGGGACAACGGAGGGTAGTAAACTTTGTTATGTTGCAATATCAATATGGGGGATATATCAAAATAAACCCTAAAGGCACTCTCATTACTGATGAGGGTTCGATAAGGGCTAACATGAAATTGAAGTTTAAGGCAATGACCTTCGACCTTATGGGAATTGGGAGTTATGATGAATCCAACCATACATATACCACTCTTTCTGAGTCCCTCTCCTTCCCCTCAAATTATCCCGTTAATAGTTTCGTTGCCGAATCCGGAGTCTCCAAAGCGAAAAAGAAAGATAGGAATGGTACGATCTCTTTCCGTGCGCTCTATTCCTCAGATAAGATTTCTGCCAACTCCACTTTGTCCGCTAAAATTGACAGACAACCGATTGCCCGCTATTCCGGAGATGTCAGCTACACTCCATCCGTCCTCCCCGGCTCAAATTATAGTTCAGAGTCTGACTACATCAAACGATATATCTCTTATTCCGGAAACTATTTCTTCTCCCTGCCTAAAGGAAATAGCCTCAATATGATGCTTCAATCTGTCGTCTCTAACACCTCCCAAAACTCATCTTACGCAGAATCATCCATATCATCAATCATCAACGGAGCGAAAGATGTCTCATCTGATCTGAGGGGGGTGGTATACTATTCTCATTCTTTTTCTCCATACAGTTCTTTAGGAGTTACCTTGAGCACAATATATTCCTTTAACAATACCTCATACAACGGATCTACCTTGGCTGACGACCGTTCTCACTCCTTTTTTCTTCTTGGAGGAGCAAGCTATTATTTCAGGCGGGGCAAATGGGATACCAACATCGGGATGGGATGGACTCGGACTCTTTCCAGACTCAACGCTCGCCATGTGATAAGCTACGGTCCATACGCTGACCTGAATGTGAACTTTAGAATAGACAATAAGCAAAAAATATCGGCTGAAGGACACCTGAGTGTGTGGACACCGCCGGCCAATCAAAAGAGTGACATCATAATATATTCGCGTCCTTTCTTGTGGATTACCGGTAATCCGGATTTGAAACAATACGGAGCCCTTGATCTCGCATTGAGATATTCTTTGATGCTTTCTAAGAAAATATCCTTTTCCTCTTACATCTCTCTTATGGGACTAAACAGAAGGTGTGCTTACGACTATATCCCTTATGACGACGAGGAGGGATTGTTGCGTACAATCATACAGCCCGCCGGCAAATATATAAACCAAAAAATGGGGGCCACCCTGACGCTCCGTCTGCTCGAAAGAAGCCTGATGCTGAAAGGATCAATTACTGAGAACCATATCCATGATAACGGTCCGGCAGGCTGGAACCATACATTTTTCAATTACAGTATTCAGGCTTTTTATTATCTCGGCAAATTCAGTTTCGGTCTCTATTATCAGTCGCCAAATGAGTTTTCTGACAACCATATGTCAAGCGGACTGAAGAAAACCAAATCAACATGGAATTTTAATATCGGGTGGAGCAAGGGTGGTTTCAATGTGCGGCTGACAGCTTACGATCTGACCAGATGGAACTGGGAATCCGGTTCGTTGAAGATGTCTTCCAAATATTATTCCTATCATCAGGGAATATATGGTGACACCCGACATGCCTCTATAGAATTGACCGCGTCATATTTCATTGATTTCGGGAAAAAAGTCAAAAAAGGGAACGAGCTGAATGATACCGACCTCCATACCTCAGGAATCCTTGCGTGGCAGCCATGAATACAATGAAATTCTTCGAGGCAATTGTGCCTCGGCTTATCAATTGGAGCGAAACCTGTGCATTCATTATCCTCCCGGCTTTTCCTTTTGTCGAACGCGCTTTTGAATGTGACGAAGCAAAAGATACATACCGAGACGGTAAAGATTCCGTAAAGATGAGTAAACTTTTTTCGTTTACTCATATTAAAAGCATCATTTTACACCCTCATAAATATCAATGCACCAAATAATTGTAATTTGGTACAAAAACGGTACTCATTTCCTTGACAAACGGGGGGAACAACTTTGTAACTTTGCCAAAAAAATTTGAACATGAAGACGATTTCCAAAACTATCCTCATCAATAACTCCGGAAAATTTCGGATCCGGAACGCGGACAGCGTATCGCAAGAATTCCAAACAGCTTTTTCTCTCCATATATTAGAATACTGACTATAAACCGTTTACCCTCAGAATTCAGTTCTAAATCGAATTCCAAACCACCATTTTGGAATTAAATTGGAACTGTCTTGTAGTCATTATTCAGAGAGACCTGCGTAACTTTACGCCATACACATAAAACCGAAAACCAATTATACTCTCTCCTTCTTCATAACATGTTTTCACGTATATTATTCCTCATCTCCCTGTTGGTCTTTACTTCTTCAATTATGGCGGACAGGACACTTGTGGTAAAAGTGGAGCAACCTAACGGCGAAGCTATTCCCGGGGCTACTGTCTACGGTTTGCGCAACGACAGCACCCTGATTGGAGCCTCACTCTCTGAATCTGACGGAATCGCAAGACTTATATTGGCTGAAACTCCATTCCTGATAAAAGGCACTTCTACGGGATATGCCCCGTCTGTGGTTCCTTTCAAAGAAGGAACCGATTCAATTCTACTTCGACTCTCTCCTGAAGAAACACGTCTTGAGGGAATCGAAGTGACCGCATCCATCCAAAGAGATGCGGAGGGAAAAGAGATTTTCACCATTACTGACGAAATGCGAAAAAATACCAATAACGCAGCCAACCTGATTGCCAAACTTCCCGGAGTGAGCGTAAATCAAGCTACGGAAACTATCCGCATCGGCACGGAATCCGACATAAAGGTAATAGTAGACGGGCAGGAAGTATCCCGCCAATATGCCATGAGCCTCAACTCGAAGCGAATAAAATCTATTGAGATTGAAAGAAATCCTTCCGGAAGATATGCCGGCTCTAATATAGTGGTCAATATAATCCTGAATAAGAGTTATCAGGGCATCGACCTCAGTCTTCAGGGGAAATACACTCAATTCCTGCAGAATGGTTTCTCCAACAACGAGGGGGAAGCATTTAATGTTACCTCCACTTTCGGAAAATGGAATTTATATGCCTCAGAGGAATTTTCTCGCTCTTTATGGAAAGAGGCGGAGGGGTATTCCATACATTCGGAAGGTTTCTCGCCGACTGTGGCTGACACGCCCCCTGCGTCCGACCCTAATATCTCACAACGTACACTTTCATGGAAGACCCTGATTGGAATCGACTGCAACCTCTCTTCTTCACACGTCATATCAGCCCAGTTCAGCTATGACCACACAAATGCACGCAAAAGCGAAGATCAGCTAATGTCAGACCCCGCCGGCAACTTCACTTCATACTATCTTCAGAAATATCGCAACAATAACTTCGTTGGAGGAATTTTCTATCATGGAGCCCTCGGTGATAACTGGAATCTCTCTGCCGACTTCATCTATAACCGATATGGAATCAGGGAAAACCGTGATTTCTCCCAACCCCTCTCCTCTTCATTTTCCTCTACCGACGGAGACAAGGATTATATCCAGACATATCTCACCGCCTCATGGCGTCCTTCAAAAAAATGGAGAATCTCCCTGAAATATAACCTTACCTGGCGCGACTATAATACTGTCAGCCAAGCGGAAGTGAGAACCAATCTTTCCGAGACACGCAATCTTCCCAACGTAGACATTTATTTCCGTCCTGTCTCAAACTTCAATATTCGCCTTGGAGGAAGCTGGCAGCATATTTCCAAGAGTAACGACGACATGAAACTCTCGGAATCATCCTTCATGCCTGATGCCCGAATCTACTGGCGTCCCTTCAAATGGATGAAAATAATAGCTCTATACTACTGTGATGTGGAATATCCGAATCTCGACCTGCTCTCCCCTCAGCAATGGAAAGTGGCTGACGGTGTGCTCCATGTCGGCAATCCGGAACTGAAAGCAAAAGTGATGCACTATGCCAATCCACAGATAACATTTCTTAACTGCCTGAAGATCGAATATATGTACAGACGGGCTGCCAATGACATCTCGACCGTATATCTTCCTTCTGAGGATTATCGTAACGGAGTCATACAGACTTACGCCAACAGCACTATCATCCACCAGTATGCGGGCATACAGTTTTTCCGCAATCTCCATCGCGATTTCAAAATAGACATTCTCGGCAACTACCAGTGGTATCAGCGCAAATATGATGCCTCGAAAGGATATGGGCGCACATGGTATCTCGATGCTTCCGCAGAGTGGAATATAATGGGGAAAGGATATGTGGCACAAGCTGAATATTTCCTGCGCGATGACAGAATACCTGTTCCAATGGGTCGGGAGATCGCGCGGCAGGAGGGTCTGAATCTTTCAGTTTTCAAACTATTTCTAAAGAATCGTCTCTCTGTAGCCCTTTTCGGAATAATACCTACCCGCCTGCTCCCTGCCGTAAATCATACCTTCATCTCAGCTCCGGGATTCTCTTTTTCTCAGACTCAAAATCTCACAAACACAGGGTCATGGTGCGCAGGCATCAACATACGTTTCCGCTTCGGAAACGGGAAAGTGCGCAACGCGGAAGACTATATCCGTTTCGAGAAGGAGAAATAAAGGAACACTGACAACTATAGGGAATGAAAGATAAGGATTTTGTAAAGCAGAGAGATGCCATGCAGTGTGGAGTGGCGGCCCTGACCATGGTGTGCCGCCACTTCGGAGCCCGATATTCCCTCGATTTCGTGTCGAAATTCTGTCATGCCACCACCGAGGGAGTCTCGCTCAAGGGAATAAGCGATGCCGCCGAACGATTGGGGCTCGAAACCTGCGGCGCGCGGGTCAGCCCTTCCCAGCTCGCAGCGGCTCCCCTCCCGGCAATACTCCACTGGAACCAGAACCATTTCGTGGTGCTCCGTAAGGTCAGTCGCAGCGGGCGCCGGTTCCATATCGCCGACCCGGGGAAAGGGCTCTATTCCCTCTCGGAATCGGAATTCAGACAGCACTGGATAAGCACCTCGCGCGACGGAAAGGAGATGGGAGTGGCACTGTTTCTCGAACCCACCGAGAAATTCGGGGAGATGGAAGACGACGTCTGGAGCGGCGAGGAGCAACGTTCATTCCGCTTCCTGTTCGGCTACGTCAGGCAATACCGTAAATATTTCCTGCAGATCACCCTCGGTCTGCTCCTCGCCTGCATCCTGCAGCTCATCCTCCCCTTCCTCACGCAATCGATTGTCGATGTCGGAATACGTCATGAGAATGTAGGTTTCATCTGGCTCATCCTGCTCGGCGAACTGATGATAGTGGCCGGACGCACAGCCACCGACTTCATACGCCGATGGCTTCTGCTCCACATTTCCATGCGGATAAACATCTCCCTGCTGAGTGATTTCTTCATAAAGCTTCTGAAGCTCCCGATGTCGTTTTTCGACACAAAGCTGACAGGCGATCTCCTCCAGCGCATGGGCGACCACAACCGGGTGCAGTCGTTCCTTACCTCCCAGCTCCTGAATGTGGTCTTCACCGTCTTCAGTTTCCTCATTTTCGGAGTGGTGTTGTTCATATACGACGGACTGATATTCCTCATCTTCCTCCTCGGGAGCGTGGCCTACGGCGCGTGGATAGCCACTTTCCTGCGCCGGCGCAAGGTCATTGACTACGAACTCTTCGAGCAACAGGCGATAAACCAGAACCGCACTTTCCAGTTCATAACCTCCATGCAGGAGATAAAACTTCAGGACTGCGAGCGCCGCAGGCGTTGGGAATGGGAAGATTGCCAGGCGGATCTCTTTGCCGTGCAGATGAAATCTCTCCGTCTGCAGCAGACTCAGGAAGCGGGAAGCATATTCATCAACGAAGTGAAGAATATCCTGATTACTGTCTTCGCCGCGACCGCGGTCATACACGGAGAAATCACATTGGGCGCGATGCTCGCGATACAGTATATTGTCGGGCAGCTCAATTCCCCGGTGGCGCAGCTGATGCAGTTTGTCTTTTCCCTTCAGGACGTTAAGATTTCTCTGGAGCGCATCAACGAGATTCACGGCGGACGTAACGAGGAGCCGGAAAGGGAACGGCTTACGGATTTTCCTGCCGGAGAGCCTCGGGGGATAGCATTCAGGAATGTCTCATTCCGCTATGACCCTCACGCGCTGCGGAAGACAATCGACGGCGTGTCGATCGATATTCAGGAGGGGAAAGTGACGGCTATAGTCGGGGCGAGCGGAAGCGGAAAGACAACCTTGCTGAAACTCATGCTGGGATATTATCCCTTGGAGGAGGGGGCTGTCGAGGTGGCCGGGAAGCCTCTTTCCGATTATAATATGAAGTGGTGGCGCCGACATTGCGGAGTGGTGATGCAAGACGGGGTGATCTTCTCCGAATCCATCGCCAGGAATATTGCCGTAGATGATAATGAGATTGACCCGGAACGTTTGGAACGGGCGGCTCGCATCGCCTGTATCCATGATTATGTGATGTCTCTTCCGTTGAGATACGACACTAAAGTGGGGAAAGACGGACGCGGATTAAGCCAAGGACAACGGCAGCGTATTCTGATAGCGAGGGCGGTCTATCGTAACCCTGATTTCATCTTCCTTGACGAGGCCACAAACTCACTGGATGCCAAAAACGAGCGCGTGATTGTGGAGAACCTCGCGGATTTTTACAAGGGGAAGACCGTAGTGGTGGTTGCCCACCGCCTTTCGACGGTGAGCAATGCCGACAATATCATTGTGCTTGACGATGGCAAAGTGGTGGAGACCGGGACTCATGATGAACTCACGGCTAAACGAGGGGCATATTATAACCTCGTGCGCAATCAGCTGGAGCTGGGGAGTTAGGGAGAAGGGAGAAGGGAGAAGGGAGAAGGGAGAAGGGAGAAGGGAGAAGGAATTGCGACGAAGCGTGTGCTGGAGGTATTAACCCCCTCAAACCTCGAACCTTAAAGAATAGAAACATGGATGAACGTTCGGAAAAAGTAAAGAAACTGCTCGGAGACATTCCTCCCTCTCTGGTGAGATGGGGGAATCTTGTGCTGCTCCTGGTATTCCTCGCTCTCTTGATCGGCATTGGAGCAATTATATATCTTTCCCCGGAGGAACTGCGAAATTATCTCTTCTCTATCCTTCACATAAGAATCTGATATATTTTTCAGTAAGTATCTAAGATTTAAAATGAAATAATTTTGGAAGTTGTTTAAACACCTTCATTATAATCCTCTTTCCCTCGTTTAGTTATTAATGGCAAATTGTTTCCTCCTATCTACGAACCTGAAGATTTGGAGTATCTGATTTTAGATTCACAATTATAACACTTAAAAATATAAATATTTATAGATATGAAAAGACAGATTTTTCTTTTGCTCGCTCTTGCCTCACTGTGCTCCGCTCTCGGGTCAATCATTGAACCGAAAGAACCGGCCATTCTTGAAGTGACTTATGATAAAGTGACAAATCTTGACACGCTGAACCGTGCAAAAAAAACTATTATTTCAGAAGAGATGAGACTGAGAATAGGGAAAACATCCTCTATGTTCTATCCCCCTAAAAGTTTGTGGTATGACTCTTTACGGACAAATAATTTCGAACTGTCTGAACAGATTTATCGCGCAGCAAACCCTCCCGGTCAAAAACGCTTCGTAAGCATAGGGGGTCTTGAAAGGGAGTTTGTCTTCAGGAATGTCAGGGAAAACCAGACACTCGTGTATCAATCCAGTGCGGATAATGAGTATTATATCGAAGATACTGAACTACCTGAATGGACAATTGAATCGGACACTAAGGAGATTCTCGGGTACGAGTGTCTTAAAGCCACCTGTGATTATCGTGGTCGACATTGGACTGCCTGGTTTGCCCCCGAACTCCCCTTCAAGGAGGGTCCGTGGAAACTTGCCGGGCTCCCGGGGCTGGTGCTCGAAGCTTACGACACCCACTCCGACTATCATTTCCTCGCTTCAGCAATCACAGATTCAGGTCTCCAGCCTGTAGGAATATATATTTATTCAAGCCAAGATCCCTTCGTCTATAAATCCCGGTTGAAAGTCCTTTCCCGTCTTTGGAGAGAGAAATTGCAAGGCAATTCAACTTATCGCATTCAGTCAATATTGGCCAAACAGGGGGCGGCTGCCCGACCTCCTCGTAAAAGCAAATATGATTTCCTTGAAACGGATTATCCACATGAATGAATTATCCTGACTAAATATCTGATATGAGAACTTTCATCCTCGCTTTTCTCCTGCTGTGTCCTCTCTCTTTGCTCTACGGTCAGCCGGAAGAGACAGCCACTTTTGCAGGAACAATCATAGAGGAGACCTCCGGCTCTCCTGTGCCCGGAGCAAATGTCGTTGTCAAAAGCAACGGCAAGATGAAAGCATTCGCATCTTCAGAGGCGGATGGGAAATTCTTATTGACCATACAAAAAAATCTCCCGGACCTGTCCATAACTGTCTCCGCCACGGGCTACAAAACTTATACAAGTCCTTTGGATTACGCCGATTCCCCCCTTACCGTCATTCTTGCGGATGGCGCGCTGCAGCTCAAGGAAGTGGTAGTGAAAAGCAAGCCCATTACTGCCGAGGGAGACACACTGACCTATACCGTCAGCAGTTTCGCACAGAGCCAGGACCGCTCGATTGGTGACGTGCTGAGACATATGCCCGGAATCGACGTTGCAGAAAGCGGAAAAATTAAATATCAGGGTTCTGAAATAAATAAGTTCTACATCGAGGGGAGCGACCTCCTTGAGGGGAAATATGGAATCGCCACCAACGGAATCGACCATAGAGACGTGGGGGCGGTGGAGGTGATGGAGAATCATCAGCCGATACGTGTGCTTCAAGGATACAGCATATCCGATCAGGCTGCCATAAACCTGAAACTGAAGGATAGGGCAAAGGCTAAGCTGACCGGGCATGGCATGATAGGCGCCGGAGCGGCGACACAGCCGCATGGATTCGTATGGGACACGGATCTCTTCGGAATGATGATTATGGGGAAATATCAGAACATAACCACATTCAAGGCCAATAACACCGGGGTCAGGTTAGCCGACCAACTGACCAGATTCTATGCCGATCATAGCGACGAGACAATTACACCTTACCTTTCCCTGTCACTTCCGTCTCCTCCACAGCTTCGCTTGAAATCCACTTTCCTCAACCGCTCATGGATGGCGTCGACAAACAATCTTTGGAAAACAGGAGACGGAAGCGATGTAAAACTACAGATAGACTACCTAAATGACCGAGCAACCGCCGCCGCCTCCTCCATTACATCATATATCCTTCCGGAGGGTGAGAAGGTAATCTCCGAAGACCGCTCCTCCGTAAGCCACAGAAATGCCCTGACAGCGAAAGTCTCTACTGAAATCAACCGCAAGACATTCTATCTCACCAATGTGCTTGACGCTGATCTTTCCTGGAACGACCTGCGCCTGAACACCACAGGCACTCTCGACAACAGGCAGACGGCTCACTCCCCTGAATTTCATGTCAGCAACCGCTTTAAAGTGATGAGACGCATTCATGGTTCCCGACTCGTGACTTTCAAAAGCATAAATGAATGGGTCTCTCTTCCTGAGCGGCTTTCTGTGGCATTGCCCGACGGGACATATTCCGAAAAGATACGCCAGCATTCGTTCTATACTGACGAGAGAATCTCTTTCGGGATGGCAATCAGGCGCGTGCATATCGAGATGGAGGGAGGAGTGGCAGGTTTCTTCCGCTCATTCTCAACTGACATCTCCGACACACTTTTCCCGGACCAAAACATCTTCAAATCTCTCTCGACCAATTATCTCCGCATCTTCATCAAACCCTCCTTCAAATGGGCACACCGCCGTGTGGAAGCGCATCTGAATGTTCCTCTTAATCTTTACTCCTATTTCCTCTCCCCCAATCTTGCCGACCGGACTGAATTCCTGTTTAATCCAGGCCTGACACTCAGCTGGAAGCCCTATCCCGGAGTGTCAGTCGCTGTCAATGGCAGTATCAGCCGTTCTCCCGCCTCCCTTCATACCCTTCACCCTTTCCCCGTATTGACCGATTACAGGCATGTCAGCACAGGCACCACCGACTATCTCTCCCCATCTGCCGAGAGCGTAGGTTTCAGCCTACGCTGGCGCCACGTCCCCTCCGGAATATTTCTGAATGCCTACGCCTCTCGAATATGGAACCACACGGGATATGAGACAGTGCGCAACGTTGAGGATGATTTCGTGTTTTCCTCCTATAGAAAATCTGACACATCGAGCGAAATGACCATCGTGAGGGGAGATTTAAGCACAAACATAGGTTTCATAAACGGAGTGGCAGGAATCAGGGGCAACTATATAATCAATGACAACCATATGATTTCCCAGGGCTTGCCTTCAGTCATCGGAACACGCATGATTTATGTCGGTCCGTTCATAAACGGAGCTGCAGGAGGAATTGTCAACTGGAGCCTTCGTTTCGGCTGGGACAGAAACGTCATGAGGGTGGGCTCGCTTTCAAACCGCTCCACGGACAGTTTCATCTGGAACGCGACCCTGACCCTTACACCCTTCACCCGGCTTGTATGGCATTCCTCGCTCGACCATTACAGGATACAGACAGCAGGAGGATTCGTAAACATGGCAATGCTTGACTCCCGGATTACATTCCATCTCAGCAAACGAATCGACATTACCGCCGGAGTGAGCAATATCCTTGACAAGAAAGATTTCTCCTACACCTCCTACGGAACAGCATCAGAGATGGAAACCCACTCCATGCTGCGCGGACGAGAGTTCTTAATATCCCTTATGCTGAAAAAATAAAAGTCAAAAAAAATTATTTGCTGAATTTTGGGCAGAGAGAGGATGAAATTTTGCACAGAAAATGTTTTTTCGTGCAAAATTTGCTGAAAAATTTCCTCAATTGGAATTTTTTGATTTACTTTGCAGCCTGAAAACAACGCAAAAGTAATTATTAACACCAAATCAGTTTAGACTTATGGAAGATATCGCATCCAAAGTGAAAGCAATCATCGTTGACAAACTGACTGTCGATGAGAACGAAGTAACTCCCAACGCTGAATTCAGCAAGGACCTCGGCGCAGACTCTCTCGACACTGTAGAGCTCATCATGGAGTTTGAGAAGGAATTCGGCATCTCAATTCCTGACGAGGACGCAGAGAAGATCACAACTGTAGGCGACGCTATCTCTTACATCGAGGAGCACTCAAAATAATATAATCCGCAATCAACCCCAATTTCCCGATATGGAATTAAAAAGAGTTGTAGTAACCGGCCTCGGCGCGCTCACTCCTATTGGCAACGACGTTGCTTCAGCATGGGAAAATGCCGTCAACGGTGTCAGCGGAGCGGGGCCTATCACGCATTTTGATGCGTCTAAATTCAAGACTCAGTTTGCCTGCGAGGTGAAAGACTTCGACGCAGCCGCGCATTTCGACCGCAAGAAGCTTCGCCAGCTTGACCTCTACGCACAGTATGCCCTCGTGGCTGCCAAAGAGGCTATCAACGATGCTGACCTTGAAAATGAGAACATTGACAAAAATCGCGTGGGTGTGGTGTTCGCTGCCGGCATCGGCGGTCTTCACACTTTCGAGGAGGAAGCAGGCTATTTTGCCCTCCACGGCGAGGAGCAAGGGCCTAAATACAACCCTTTCTTCATTCCCAAAATGATTGCCGACATCGCTGCCGGACATATCTCCATCGACCATGGTTTCCGTGGTCCTAACTACGGCACGGTCTCTGCGTGCGCTTCCTCTACCAACGCCCTTATCGATGCCTTCAACATCATCCGCCTCGGCCAGGCTGACGCAATCGTGGCCGGCGGCGCTGAAGCAGCCGTTTTCCCCGCAGGTGTCGGCGGCTTCAATTCCATGAAGGCTCTCTCTACACGCAACGATGATCCTAAACGGGCCTCTCGTCCGTTCTCCGGATCTCGCGACGGTTTCGTAGTAGGCGAAGGTGCGGCTGCAATCGTGCTCGAGGAGCTCGAACACGCCAAAGCTCGCGGTGCCAAAATTTATGCCGAAGTGGCCGGCGGAGGTATGAGTGCGGATGCTTATCACATCACCGCCACTCACCCTGAAGGGCTCGGCGCTCGCCTCGTGATGGAAAATGCCCTCAAGGATGCCGGAATGAAACCTGAGGAAATTGACTACATCAACCTCCACGGCACATCTACCCCGGTGGGCGACCTTGGCGAAGCCAAAGCCGTGAAGCAGGTATTCGGCGACCATGCCTATGAGATGAACCTCAGCTCCACAAAATCCATGACCGGACACCTTCTCGGTGCCGCCGGTGCGCTCGAGGCTCTTTTCAGCATAAAGGCTATTACCGACGGAATCATTCCTCCGACAATCAACCATGAGGAGGGTGACAATGATGAGAATGTGGATTATAACCTCAACTTCACCTTCAACAAGGCTCAGAAGAAGGAGATAAACGCTGCTCTATCCAATACCTTCGGTTTCGGCGGACACAACGCCTCAATCATTTTCAAAAAGTATAAAGATTAAGCCCTTGGCCTCTTTATAACGAAAGGCGCTTCCTTCTCGAAGCGCCTTTCTCTTTTATCAATCCCTTTTTATGATGATTAATAAATTTCTTTATCTTACACTTATTCTTATCTCCTTCATCTCTCTCTCTTCCTGCTCTTCTTCCGATGAACCTGCTCCCCGGGATGAAAAGGATATTCTGGGCGTATGGACCGACGGAAACGGTCGATATCTCTATTTCATGAGCGAGACTGTGGCTTTCGATCTTATCCTCGACGATTCCAACGGTGTGAAGAGCTATTCTCTGATGGACGACAGCTATTTCTATGAGCCGGGTTATAATTTCGTCATACTTATGGATTTCCGAAAAGGTCTGGAAAGCGAGAATCCTGACTCAAACAACTGGGAGGAGATGGTCAGCCCGGAGGTGTTTGAGGTCACACGCCTTGACAGCTCGACCCTGACATGGTGTTGGGTCGACAACCTTACTGATGATAAATATGAAGGGTTGTCGAAAAAAGAGATCATCGGCAAAGTGATACAGGAAGCCGACAAGGGTTTCACCCTTCTTCCGGAAAATTACCGGACTTTCACTTCCGTCAGCATGGATGAATTCAATCAAATCCTGATCGACTATGAGGTGTGGGAACTAATAGATGAAGAAGAGGAATAAAGACTTACTCCATAACGACAAATGGCGGACCCATCGCGGGTCCGCCATTTGTCGTTATATAGTATTTATCGGGATGTTCAGAATTTGAAATCCGTGACGCCGAGAGCCGCAAGCAGATTGTTGGCCAGGCTGCTCGCACCGATGCGGAAAAGCTCCGGGGTGAGCCATTCCTCTCCGAGAATCTCCTTGACCAGTGTGTAATAGCCCACCGCTTCCTCTGCCGTGCGGATTCCTCCGGCTGCCTTGAAGCCAACCTTACGCCCCGTCTTGGAATGATATTCCTTGATGCACTGACACATCACCCATGCGGCCTCAAGCGAGGCGCCGGGATAGATTTTCCCGGTGGAGGTCTTGATGAAGTCGGCGTCGCTATACATTGCAAGAATGGAGGCGGTCTTTATCGCCTCTGCCGTCTTCAATGCGCCTGTCTCCAGAATCACCTTCATCCTGGCTCCTTTTGCCGTGTGTTTGATTTCTATGAGTTCGTCGCAGAGATCTTCATAGTTCTTATCGCGCAGATAGCCGAGATTCATCACGACATCCACCTCATTGGCACCTCCGGCCACAGCAAGCGCGACGTCCGCCACTTTGACAGCCGTGAAGGTCTGGCTCGAAGGGAATCCTCCGGCAACTACCGCGACATCCACTCCTGAGACCTCCAGAACCGAACGTACCACCTCCGCGAAATTGCTGTAGACGCAGATTGCGGCCACATGGCCAAGTTCCGGGTGCTCCTCATCGAATTCGTTGACAGCCTCCGTGAAATGAGTCACACTCTCCTGGCTGTCCTCAGTGCTGAGGGTCGTGAGGTCGATTGAATTGAGAAGAAATTTATATACGTCCGGATTGGCATTTTCAGGAGCCTTTTCCATAATCTCAGCCACTTTCGCCGCTACGACCGTGTCGTCGGTAGTGACCATGCTTTCGGCAATTGCCTTCTGATATCTATCCATATTTAAATTGAAAATTGAAAAATGAAAAATGAAAAATGAAAATTTGGTTTTTGGTGTTAGCCTTGAGCCCCGAGCCTTGAGCCTCCAGCCTCCAGCCTCCAGCCTCCAGCCTTGAGCCTTGAGCCTCGAGCCTTGAGCCTCGAGCCTCCAGCCTCCAGCCTCGAGCCTAACGCCTCCTACCTGCTATCCTGTCGGGATTCTGCTTCAGGAATTGCTCCCAGGATTTCGCGCCCTTGTCTACTTTCGGTTTTCCCGTCTCGTAGAAATGGGTCAGAGCCGCTGCGAGGGCATCCGTGGCGTCAAGGAGGTGGGGCATCCTTTCCGGTGGAATCTTGAGAATATATTTCAGCATATTCGCCACCTGCTCCTTTGAGGCCGCTCCGCTTCCTGTGACAGCCTGTTTTATCGAAAGAGGAGCATACTCAGCTATCGGTATGTCGCGCGCCAGAGCGGCCGCCATAGCCACTCCCTGAGCCCTTCCCAACTTCAGCATCGACTGAACGTTCTTTCCGAAAAAGGGAGCCTCGATTGCAAGCTCATCCGGAAGATATTGCTCCACAAGGCCCGTGACCCTCTCGAATATCTTTCCGAGACGCAGATAATGGCTCTCGAATTTCTTGAGCTCTATCACTCCCATCACTATCACTTCCGGCTTTTTCCCGTTTATTCCCAAGACACCGTAACCCATGATGTTTGTGCCGGGGTCAATTCCCATTATGACCCTCTCATACTGCAGAGGGGGATAGGATTCATGGCGCTCTTTGCCGTTTCCTATCATAGGGGAATGACAGTCAGGAGAGTGGCGAAAAACGCGCAGTGCGGACCGAATTTTTGGGTAAAATCACCGAGCACCGGGGGGAGTGTGGTGGAATCCCATTCATGGGCTGAGGCCTCCGTGTCGAATTCAGCTTGCAGGGCGATGCTCAGGCCATGCTCCGGCAAAGGTTTTTCTCCTCCGGTCTCAACCACTGTCTGAAGACGCGGGTTCCGCGCAAGACTGTTCTCATTAAACAACGCCGCTATGGCTTCTCCTCTCATCCAGGTCAGAAATTCATCCTCACGAGCCGGATCTATGACGAATGTTATATTGTAGATATACATATCGAGCTTTAATTTTATTCAGAAAAAATTTATTTTGTCAAATCTCCTCCATTGAAGGCGTTTAAACTTTTTCTTTGTCTGGATTTAGCCGGGCAAAGAAGACTCCACATTACAGAAATATTTAATAAAATAAATAAGCCCGCAAAAAGTTTAAACAACCTCATTAGTTAAACAATCGAAAACGGAATATATTTTTCATTTTTCCATCTAAATTCAAGCTTTTTCAGGTCCGGATATATTTTTTTTGAAAAAAATGCATTCCTGACCAAACCTTTTTCCCGTCGCCGTGTTATATAAGTGTAAATCGTTTCATGATGTTAGGTTAGTTATTAAAAAAATTCGTTAAAGCGGTCGATGTGAATCGGTCGCTTTTTTTCTGCATTCATATTTCCGCCCGGGGGAAGGAAATAAGGAATAAGAAATAAGGAATAAGGAATAAGAAATAAGGAATAAGAAATAAGGAATAAGAAATAAGGAATAAGAAATAAGAAATAAGAAATAAGAAATAAGGAATAAGAAATAAGGAATAAGGAATAAGAAATAAGAAATAGGAAATAAGAAATAAGAAATAAGGAATAAGAAATAAGAAATAAGGAATAAGGAATAAGGAATAAGAAATAAGAAATAAGAAAGAGGAAATAAGAAAGGAAGAGGAAATAAGAAATAAGAAATAAGAAATAAGAAAGAGGAAAAAATTATGTCAGTGTGTATAAAGCCATGGCTTTATACACACTGACATAATTTTGCAAGGGCGCTCAAAATTTTTTGCGCCTCAATTTTGCTCGGGCGCGCATTCCTTTTCGGGCGCTTCCGATTCCTTTTCGGGCGCGCAGTCTTTTCTGACCGCCCCCCTATCTTCAAAGCTTTATCTTCTCAGCCCGGCCGTTTCTGATGCGGATATATATTCCATTCTTCAAAGGTTCTGCCACACGCACTCCCTGAAGGTTGAAATATATTGTCTCCTCTCCGGCAGGATAGACTGTCATGGAGCCTACACCACTTTCACCAACCTTCTTAACGGCGATGGTCTTCCCTGCCCAATCCACTTTCACATCATATTTCCCCGGGAGAATACGGTAGGCCTTGGCCTGTGCGGGAGCGGCGCTCGCTTCGAGAGCGAAGGTATCCCCTTCCGGATTTACGGTGAAGTCAGCTGCAGGAGCGAAACGGTTTCCGGCCACGTTTATCTCATCCCAGGAAGCACCGAGACTCTTGGCAAACGAGAAATATGCATAGGGATCTTCCTCTGCCTTAGTGAGCGCAGGCTGCACGAAATCAACAGTAGCGGTGAAGAAGCCTTCGGTCTTGGTCATCTCCACGCCTGTGGCATAATCCCAGTCGTTGCCGTTGGCATGACCAAGGATATAGAAAGCCTCAGGCATATCGGATAAATCGTTGTTGTCATCCCCGTTGTTGTCATCGCCATTGTCATCTACTTTCTTGACTGCGAGAGTCATGTCGGAGAAGTCAACCGTAAGGGTATAGGTGCCGGGGAGGATTTGCCAGGATGTGCAGAGCCATGCATCATCACCTTTAGGGAATTTCACTATCGGAGAAGTAACCCCTTCTGTCATCTCCATATCCTTTGTCTCGGGACCATAGCGGTTGGCACTTCCGTTAAGAATATCCCAGTCTGCTCCCAAAGCCTCGGTGAAGCTGAACGAGCAATGAGTATTGATGCCTGAAGGCTCAAACGTAGCGGTAATTGTAAATGTGTTTCCGTTCTTGATCATGGGAAGACTGGCAGCAGGATTCCAGTGATTATCGTTTTCCAGGTCTCCAATCAGATAGAGAGCCGCAGGAGCCGATTCGCTGTTGTTGTTGTTATCGTCGCCGTTGTTGTCATCCCCGTTATTATCGTTGCCGTTATTGTCGTCGCCGTTATTGTCGTCGCCCTCTCCGATGGCAAGCTTCATCGTCGCGAAATCGACAGTAAGGGTATAGGTGCCCGGAAGTATCATCCACGATTTGCAATTGGATGCATCCACTCCATTGGCATAACGGGTGATATTGACGGTAGAGTTGTTTTCCACAAGCACACCCTCTTCAGCCGCGCCATAGCGGTTTGCGGTGCTATTCAGCTCCTTCCAGTCCGCGCCGAGGGCATCCGTGAGATTGAAATAGCAATAGGTCTCCCCTTCGACTGCCTCAAAAGTGGCAGTGATGGTGAAAGTATCCCCCTTCTTTGTCATTGCGGGGCTATCTGAAGTATTCCAAAGGGCACCCTCGATGTCTCCCATAAGGTAAAGGGATGCGGGGGTAGATACGTTTATGTCGTCACCACCTTCTTCCTGTCCGCCACCCTGCACGTCAGACTTTGTCCAGACACAATAATCATTGCCGACAGCCTTTATGTCTTCATCGGAATAACCGTCGGGAGACGCCATCGCACCGCCCACTTTCACCACAGCCTTGCCGTTCTTCCCTGTCACCTCAGCCATATAGCAATCGCGTGAGGAACGAAGCACTTTCACAGCCGATTCATTGTGGATTCCGACAGAATTACGGATATTGACCAGCTCCTGAATCTCCTTCTTGTATTCCTGATAATGGGGAAGGAACACGCAGGGAGTGCCCGGGCTCATAAGGATGAAGGCATTCGCCGCAATGACATTGCCGGTAAATTTGGAGCCGTCGCGATATGTGTCGTGGTTGTCGACGAATGTCACCGAATATCTATTATACCCGAAATGAATCATTCCGGCGGGTTGGTCTGTCGTGCCGTTGGCTTTCCAGACGAGCTTGGTCATATCATTTGAAGAGAAAGCTTCGTTGAGGGCATATTTGCAAGGGAAGTCGAAAGCTGCGGAAGTCTTTCCCGTGGCGTTTATCCAGCCGGCCACAGCGTCATAATTCGAATCCCAGTATTCACCTACGGAATATTCGACATCGGCATATTCGTTATATATTTTGTTATATTGCCCGCCATACCCTTTCACCATATCGTAGCGAGTACCTACGTAGCCATATTTCTCCTTGAGACATTTGACGTAGTTCTTGCAATTGTCCTGCACATTGGCGTTGGTGTGGTCAAGGTCGCGGCAGCCGTCGAAATTATCGCCCGTGTCAGGATTTCCGGTAGGTTTAGGCTGTCCGGATGCATACGCCATTTCGTCGTTGCTGCATATCCCTTCAAGACCTATGCTCCACGTCTTGCCGTTCCATTCCTCCACCGGGAAATCATACCAGTTGGTGACGCCGTTACGGTGGTTTATGACCACATCGGCGATAAATCCCGTCCCTTTGCTCTTGAAGGTCTGAATCATCGAGAGAAGCTCCTCCTCTGTTCCGAAAGCGGAATTATGGTTTGTAAACCAATACTGGGGCATATAACCCATCCAGTCGCATTTGCCGGAATTTGGAATCCAGATAAGTTTGAAATATTTTGACAGTTCGTCAGACTGCGCCTCAAGGTTGGTCCATTTCGTATCGTCGTATGAATCCCAGTAGAACCCCTGGAGCATCACCCCCTGATAGTTGGAAGGCCAGCCGATAGCTGATGCCGTAGGAGTGGCTAAAGCAGCTGTGCCCAACACTCCGGCGGCAATCATAGAGTAAAATCTATTCATGTGTGAGTTTTATAAGGTTAATTGTTTTCTGACCGCAAAATTAATCATAATCGCATAAAAAAGACCCTACAGAAAATAATTTTTAGAAAAAAAACACACGGGCATCAAACCAAAATCCATCTATGGCGTTATAAAGACAGAAACAATTCATGATGTTAGGTTAGTTTGAAAAAGAATCAAAAGCCGCAGCCGATGTGAATCAGCTGCGGCTTTGCTTTATTCTCCATTAAGAAATTTTAGAGGGGAGCTTTATTGAAGAAACAATATTCACGAGCTTGCCGGAATAGAGATGAGCCACTAATTATTTGCTACCTGAGAGCGGGACATAAAAAAACGGCATGCTTTCACAAACACGCCGCCAAAACAAAATTATGAAAAACATTCAACGCTATGCTGCAAGCAGCATTTCGAGCCTCTTGTCGGATTCGAACCAACGACCCCGAGATTACAAATCACGTGCTCTGGCCAACTGAGCTAAAGAGGCAGGTGGGCGAGCGATCTACATCGCACCGCTCAACCCACTACCCTTGCTTCGGTCAAGACCTGGGGGATTAATGGGGAGCTGGTCGTGTAGGACTCACCCGACTGCAAAGTTACGCATTTTTTCCAAACTGACAAAATATTTTCCCTTTTTTCTATTGAAAAAATTAATACCGGAGAGCAAATCCTTTTATTTTTCAAGCATTTGCCCTCCGGTTTTTTTTACAATATTTCTATTGTCATTTCCCTGTGCGAACCACTTTCACACCATCTATAAGCGCATGGTTCGTCTTCAGGTTCATATTCGCGTCTTCAGGATTGTAGACCAACCTCACTATGTGCTGACCGGGTGCGAGTCGCACTTTCACACTGTTAGACATCCCCCAGTCGTCCCAATTACCGACGCCGCGTTGCGGAAGCACCACCGTGCCGACATCTACTCCGTCTACATACACGCTGCGGATCGCGGCCTTGTTCTCGGTATTGACCGGGCCATTGCCATTGGCATAGCGGAAACTGATCGCATATTCCCCTTCAGGCATTGCCTCCCCTTTATTCTCGAACACAGCGCTGACAGGACCGGAAGTCATATCCGTCTCCGCGAATCCGGAGCCGTAATACCCTTTCACACCCTCTTTGGGCGCGTATGACACTTCCGGTGATGACACTGCGGTCACAGTCTTATCCATCTCCCAGAACCGCTCCGCACGGTTGCTGCGGGGCTCTGAGGCGAAGCTTTGAGTGCCGTCGCCGGCTACTCCTATCACCTGCCATTCTCCCTCCTCGATAGCTGGCCAGGAGGTCTGATGGGTGCGTCCCACCTCCTTACCATCCTTCAGCACGATATACTCACCGATATACTCTATCGGGTTCCACTGAAGAAGATTGTTGACCGGCACACCCGGTGCGTTCACCTCGGCGTCGAAGCTAAGCCATGTGATTGGTGTCAGCGGAGCCTTAACGTTGGCGGTATGATTAAGCTTCATCGGAGCAATCGGTTCGTTGTTCATCTCAACCACGATGTCGCCACCCTTGGCAAGAAGTTTAGCCGGAATCACCTTCCCCTGCTCAGGCTTGAGAGCCTTTCCGTTTACAGAAAGTGTCTTCACCTTGTCGCCGTAACCCTTGACAGTGATGTTGAGGCGTGCGCCACGATACGGGAAGTTGGAAAGAGTGCGGTCTCCTCCCAAAGCTTCGGGCACGAACGGCTCTATCCTAAGTCCGTCTTTCTCGAAATGGATGCCAAACAGAATCTGATTGGTAAGGGCGATATTTCCCGAAAGGCTCCAGAGCATGTTGGAGGAGTTGAGCTCGGTGAAATAGTCGCCGTTGTCGAGGTTGAAATTCTCCTTGTTTGTGGCGAAGAGAGCTGCCGGACGCACCACGCTTCCGATACCCTCCAACACACCTTGCTCGTTGCCGGTCTTTGCCTGCGCGAGCGCCCAATAAGAAGCCACGAAAGGCCAGAGGGCGTTGTTGTGATAGTTCGGCATATCGGCGATTTGCGGGAAGAATATGGCCGGCCCGTATTTGGTGATAGGGTTACTCTGTGAAACTGTCTGCTGCTTATCCGCGGGAGTGACGTCATAGAGGATACCCAGCGACTCTCCGAGGGTCTCGGCCCGGGGATTCAGGATAAGATTGTCGCGACCGTAGGTGTACATTGCATGATACCCTTTGTCGTCCATCCAGAATGTCTTGTCGATTGCGGCGGCAAGGTGTTCTGACCCTTTGGCGAGCATCTCCGCCTCTTTCTTCTTGCCGAGCACTTCCGCCATCTCCGAGGCGCATTTCAGGGCAGCAGCATAAAGCACGTTGGTGCCGTAAGCCTCGCTCTGGGAGATGTCGGCGGTCTGCATCCATTTCGGATAGCTCTGCTCACGCCAGTCGATGAAGGAGGTCTCCCCCTTCACGAGATTGTTCTCGCTGAAGACAGTCTTCGAATCCTTGACAATTGAATTGATGACGACCGGATAGACTGTCTCAAGCCATTTCTTGTCTCCCGTGACCTTATAGATTTCCCATGCAGCGACAGTCCATATCATGCGGTCGGTAGAAATAGGCCATGCGCCGCCGGAGCCTGTGTCCTGGATAATCTGTCCCTCCGGATTGATTTTCTTGAGCAATGAAATCATGGAAGCCTCCGGCTGGAGGGCTGCCATGGAAAGGATGATGGAATAGCTGACATCGCGGGTCCAGACTCCGGCCCATTCCTTGCCGGTGCGCAAGGTGGTGTCCGGTTCCACGGCGTTCACCATCTCGTCGAGACCCATGTTGTAGACAGCCTCGAGGAGAGGATTCCCTCCCGCCACTTTCGGATAAGCTGAAAGATCGTTCTTGCGTTGCCACACCTGGTCTACGGGCATGAAATACCCCGGGCGCCCCTTGTAGGTGCTTCTGATTTCTTCGGGGCTTACCGCCCAGGCCTTGAACTCATCCTGATACAGCGTGTCACCCTGCCAGCGGTAGGCATCGGTCGCGACTACGACCTTGTCCTGCGCATTGGCCGTCGCGCCACAGAGGAGTGCCGCGCCGCCAATTATAACTGCGATTGTGTTACGATTCATTTTGTACAGGTTTTATAAATATATTTTCAATTCTTATTTTCGTTCTGTTCTCCTTGAGCTGTGCGCCGGCGTTGATTTCCGCCGTGGGAGCGATGTTTCCCTTTGTCACGCCCCTTCCCTTTGGGGTCATGGCGCGGGTTACGTCTCTTCTGTTCAGGGAGAGGACGGTTTGGATTGCCATCGTCTGAGACGAGGGCAAAGTCGAGCTGCTTGCGGTCGAGGTCAGCACGCGCGACCTGCACTTTCACCTCATCACCGAGGGTATATTTATTATGATGTTTGCGACCGATAAGGCAGAAGTTCTTCTCATCGTAGTCGTAATAATCGTCTGCCAAATCGCGCACAGGCACGAGCCCCTCACATTTATTATCATTCAGCTCGACATAGAAACCCCATTCGGTGACCCCGGAAATCACACCGTCGTAGACCTCTCCGAGGCGCTCCTGCATATACTCCACCTGCTTGTAGCGTATGGAGGCACGCTCGGCATTGGAGGCGAGCTGCTCCATGTCGGAAGAGTGTTTGCATTGGTCTTCGAGTTTCATCTTGTCGACACTCCTTGTGCCGTCGGCATACTTCGCGAGAAGACGATGCACCATCATGTCCGGATAGCGGCGTATGGGGGATGTGAAGTGGGTGTAGTAGTCAAGGGCAAGTCCATAGTGACCCACATTGTCGGTGGTGTAGACAGCCTTGGCCATGCTTCGTATGGCGAGCATGGCGAGCATATTCTCCTCCCCTTTCCCCTTTACGTTTTTGAGGAGTTTGTTGACGCTTTGGTTAACCACCTTCGCAGAACCTTCCGTCTTCACCTTATATCCGAAGCGGAGGGCTATCTGGGAGAAGTTGGAGATTTTCTCAGGGTCCGGATTGTCATGGACGCGGTAGACAAACGACTTCGCCTTTTTCCCTTTGGGCACTTTCCCGATGCTCTCGGCAACGGTCAGGTTGGCGAGGAGCATGAATTCCTCGATGAGTTTGTTGGCGTCTTTCGATTCCTTGAAATAGACACTGACCGGTTTTCCGTCTTTATCGATTTCAAAGCGCACTTCCGCGCGGTCAAACTCCAATGCGCCCTCTTCATAGCGGCGTTCGCGGAGTTGCTTGGCAAGGCTGTTAAGCGTGAGCACCTCGCGTGCGAAATCACCCTCGCCGGTCTCTATTATCTGCTGCGCCTCCTCATACGTGAAGCGGCGGTCGGATTTTATGACGGTGCGTCCGATGCGGTAGTTTATCACGTTGGCCTTGTTGTCGAGCTCGAAGATTGCGGAGAATGTCAGCTTCTCCTCGTTTGGCCGCAGGGAGCATATTCCGTTTGAAAGATGTTCCGGAAGCATCGGAATCGTGCGGTCCACGAGATAGACACTCGTGGCTCGCTGCTGAGCTTCACGATCGATGATGGTGTTGGGTGTGACGTAATGAGTGACGTCGGCGATATGCACTCCCACTTCCCAATTGCCGTTGGCAAGCTGGCGGATGGAGAGGGCGTCGTCAAAGTCTTTGGCGTCGCGCGGGTCGATGGTGAAGGTGGTGACGCCTCGGAAATCCTCACGCTTCGCCACTTCTTCCGGAGTGATTCCGGCATCAATTATCTCGGCTGCCTTCTCCACATTTTCGGGATATTTGTAGGGAAGTCCAAACTCGGCGAGAATGGCATGCATCTCGGCGGTGTTCTCCCCTTTTCGTCCGAGGATATCCACAACCTCTCCGCGTGGATTCATCTCCTCGTCGCGCCATTGTGTGATTCGCGCTATGGCCTTGTCGCCTGTCTTACCCCCTTTGAGTTTGGAGCGGGGAATGATTATGTCGGCTGCGAGGAATTTGGAATCGGGAATAAGCGAAGCATAGTTTTTCTCTACATTGAGAGTCCCGATGAACACCTGGTCTTTCGGCTCGATAATTTCAATCACCTTGGCCTCCTGCTCGGCTCCCTGGCGATTTGCGGAAATCTCCACTCTGACCTTGTCGCCGTTGAGCGCGTGCATGGAGTTACGCTCGGCGACCATAATCAATTCCTCGTCAATCATGACTCCATTCTTGCCGTTGCTTCGACGCACGAATGTGCCGACATTATCGGCTGCATGCTCCGTGTTCGCTTTGTAGCGTCCAAGCTCAACCTCGATGATTATATCGGCTGCCACCATTTCATCGAGGAGATTTATCACGTCGTTTCGGTTGGAGGGATGGGTCGCCCCGACGCCGAAGGCCACCTGCTTATAATTGAACGCCTGTCTTTTCTCTTTCTGGAGAAATTCCAGTATCTTCTGCTGAAGTTCTTCCCTTTTCATTCGGGGCGATCTTCCCCCTTTGTTATCTTTTTCTTTCTTTGCCATATCAAATGGGTTTTCTTTTCGTAATTCCTGATTTGATCCTATCATCCGTATGGTCGTCTCCGGCCTCTAAACTGTCGTGACCACCGAGGATTGGATAAAGCATATGTCCGGAATTGGGATCGAATACTCCGGACATATATTTATTATAACGTGAAAGAAGGGGTTTGTTCTTTTCCCTTTTCTGTTTTTTATCCTTTCCTGCCCTCTTGTGCCCTGACTTTCCCTACCAACATGAATTTATCAGCACACTCCGGCTCCTTTATCCCTTGGTTTCTTCCGGATGAAAATGAGAGTAGACAATTCCTCCTTTGGATTTCCCTATGGCGGCTTCGAGGTCGTCGAGGGTTGCCTCCTTTATTCTTTTCACGCTTTTAAAAGTTTTCATAAGGGTTCCTGCCGTTGCTTCCCCGACCCCTTTTATTCCATCGAGCTCACTCACCACCTGCCCTTTCGAACGGCGAAGACGGTGGTGGGTTATCCCGAATCGGTGGGCTTCATCGCGCAGCGCCTGCACCACCTGAAGGCTCCGGCTCTTCTTGTCGATATATAGAGGATATTGGTCGCCGGGGAAATAAATTTCCTCAAGACGCTTCGCAATCCCGACGAGAGCCACCTCTCCCCTTATCCCCATTTCATCGAAAGCTTCCACGGCTGCACTCAGCTGCCCCTTACCGCCATCCACCACCACAAGCTGCGGCAATGGTTCCCCTTCGGCAATCATCCTTGAATAGCGTCTGTGGAGCACCTCTTTCATGGAGGCGAAATCATCGGGTCCTTCAACTGTTTTTATTATGAAATGGCGATAGTCTCGCTTCGAGGGTTTGCCGTTGCGAAACACCACACAGCTCGCGACAGGATTTGTGCCTTGAATATTGGAGTTATCGAAACACTCTATATGACGTGGCTGCACGTTAAGACGGAAATCTGATTTCATCTGCTCCATCAGTTTCTCGACCCCTTTCTCCGGGTCAAGTTTCTCCGCCATCTTCTCCTTGTCCGTCATATATTGCCTTACGTTTTTAAGACCGACATCAAGAATCTTTTTCTTGTCGCCGCGCTTCGGAACAATGAACTCTACCCCCTCAAATTCCACATCCGGCTCAAAAGGAACGATTACCTTCCGGAACGTGCGCTCAAAGCGCCGTCCTATTTCCGCTATTGCCATGGAGAGAATCTCCTCGCGGGTCTCTGCCAGTTTCCTCCGGAACTCCATATTCAGACTCTGCACCACTGCCCCGTTATGAAGATGCATGAAGTTGACGTAAGCGGAATCCCCGTTTTCATCGTAAGCGAACATATCCGCATCCTCCTCTTCCGTCAGGGCGATGACGGATTTGGCATTGTATCGCTTCACAATCTCATATTTCTCCTTCACTCCCTGCGCCTCCTCAAATTTCCATTCCTCGCTGAGGCGCGTCATCTCATCCTTCAGATATTTCTCCAGAATCACTGTCTCGCCATTCAGAATCTGACGCACCTGCTGCACAAATTTTCCGTATTCATCGGGGGAGATAAGTCCGCGACAACATCCGCTGCACTTCTTTATATGATAATCCAGACACAGGCTGAACTTTCCCCGAGCGATATTTTTCTCATCCAGAAGATGCCGGCAGCTCCGCAAAGGGAAGACATCTCGAATGAGCTGAAGCACCACTTTCGCCGACTGCTGATTGCTGTAAGGTCCGTAATATTTCCCTTCAATTCCCTTCTCCCTTGTCATGAAGACACGTGGATACAGCTCCTTCGTCACTACTATCCAGGGATAGGATTTATCGTCTTTGAGCAGCACATTGTAGTGGGGCTGATAAGCCTTTATCATGGCGTTCTCAAGATGAAGGGCATCCTCCTCGCTCCCTACGACAATGAATCGCATATCGACAATATTCCGCACCAGCAGGTTTGTCTTTATCGAATCATGGCGACGGTTGAAATAGGAAGACACTCTCCTTTTAAGACGCTTCGCCTTCCCGACGTATATCACCCTCCCATGTTTGTCGATATACATATAGACGCCGGGTGCCTCAGGAAGCCCCAGGATTTTTTCTCTCAGATGTACGCCCGGGCGATTGTTGCGCAAATCATCAGCCGTGCGGTCAGGAGTTATTTCAATATCAAATTTACCGGTTTCATCGATATTTCTCCCGACATCAGACAGAATGCGGTCAATCTCCGTCTTCACCTCCTCCGGCCCGGCAACAGGATGTGAAATCCATTCTCCGGATATTTTCCCCTCATCAGACATTCCTTTATCCATAAAATAAGATTTTAAATAAACAGACAGGGCGGCACGCCATTGACGCCCCACCCTGCCCTGTCATGTCAGCAGTCTCCCCAAGTTTAATACTTGAGAAGGGAAGTCACCTCGCAGTCTTTCGGAAGGACATCCCGCCCATTGAGCGCTGTCAATTCTACAATAAAATTTATATAGATCTTTTTCGGGTTCATGCTCTTCACAAGTTCATAAGCAGCCAGCATTGTTCCGCCCGTTGCGAGAAGGTCGTCGTGGAGCACCACCACGTCATCGCTGTTTATCGCATCGCTATGGAGCTCTATTGTGTCCACCCCATACTCTTTGGCATATGCTTTCTTTATCGTCACCGACGGGAGCTTCCCGGGTTTACGAGCCGGCACAAAACCACTCTTCAACTCATAAGCCAGAATGCTTCCCCCTATAAAACCACGCGATTCTATTCCGACCACCTTTGTGACCCCCTTGTCACGATAAAGGTCTGCCAGCTCCTTGCTGACCACCTGGAGCGCCTCTCCATCTTTGAGCATCGTTGTCAGATCGCGAAATACAATCCCCTTCGAGGGAAAGTCAGGCACATCACGTATCAAGGTCTTCAATTCTTCGAGTTTCATGTCTCTTTAATTTTATGATTATATATTTTTAAAATTGTTCCACGTGAAACAATTTCTCTCTATTTCTTTTATTCTCACTTAGTTCTCCACATTTCTCTTTTTATGTTTCAAAAAAATTTCTGCGGGAAACATTCATCATCTCTTGAGCAACACAAGGAGGATATTGATATCGGCCGGAGACACCCCCGGTATGCGCGAGGCCTGTCCTATGGTCGCGGGGCGGATACGGCTCAACTTCTGGCGTGCCTCGGTGGAGAGGGAAAGAAGAGTGTTATAGTCGAGATGATGCGGGAGCTTGACATATTCGAGTCTTCTTGCCTTCTCCGCCTGCTCCTTCTCTCTGTCGATATATCCTCCGTATTTTATCAATATCTCAGCAGCCTCAATAATCTCTTCTCGTCTCGCCTCTTCTATCGAATCAAGTCGTTTCCTCAATTTGGGGATGATATCCGAAAGATTACGGAAATTAAGCTGCGGACGTTTCAATAGTTCCGTCAGGCGCACGGATGCGGTCAATGGTGCTGTCCCGAGTGCTGTCAGCTTCTCATTGATTCCGTCTCCCATCTTCACAAGAAATGTGCCGCACCATTCAATCAATGAATCCCGGGCTTCTTTCTTCCGGAGCATAGCCTCATGACGGTGGGCATCTGCAAGTCCTATTCTGTAACCTATCGGCGTGAGTCGCATATCAGCATCATCCTGACGGAGCAGAATCCTGTATTCCGCCCGGGAGGTAAACATTCGGTAAGGTTCGTCTACTCCTTTCGTGACAAGGTCATCTATAAGAACACCTATGTAGGCTTCATCACGCCCGAGAACCAAAGGCAACTCCCCTTTCACACTCAAGGCTGCATTGATGCCGGCAATTAGCCCTTGGGCTCCGGCCTCCTCATATCCGGTGGTGCCGTTGACCTGACCTGCCATATAGAGGTGTCCGATTAGTTTTGACGACAGGTCATGAGTGAGCTGCGTAGGATCAAAATAATCGTATTCTATCGCATAACCGGGACGGTAGAAGTGGACATCCCGCAAAGCGGGAACTTTCCTCAGGGCCTCGAGCTGAACTTCCCAGGGGAGCGAACTTGAGAATCCGTTTATATAAAATTCAGATGTGGTTTCACCCTCCGGTTCAAGGAATAACTGATGACTATCTTTGTCGGAGAAGGTCACTATCTTCGTTTCTATCGAAGGACAATAGCGCGGGCCGATGCTCTGAATCTGTCCGTTATATAGAGGTGAGGAGGCGAGATTATCATGCAGGATTTCATGCACTTCCGGGTTTGTATGCACAATATAGCAGCTGCGTGGGGAAAGGGTTCGGCCGATTTCCGGCAAGAATGAAAACTTATGGAAATCACGTTCCACAAGCGTCACCTTCTCCTCTTCTCCGGCGGAAACTGTCTCTATTGTCTCAACTTTGTCATCTCCATCCTGACGCTGGGCAAGTGAAAAATCTATGCTGTGGGCATCTATTCTTGCGGGAGTGCCCGTTTTCATCCGCAAGGTGCTTACTCCTAAGCTCTTGAGTTGATCGGAGAGTCCGATGGATGATGGTTCTGAAATTCGTCCTCCGGCAATTTGGGTGGCTCCGAAATGCATCAGGCCGTTCAGAAAAGTGCCCGCTGTCAAAATTATCCTTTTCCCCTTGAATTCAAATCCGAGAGCTGTGCGAATCCCCTTCACGGTTGGTGTGCCATCCTCATTTTCTATCAGAAATGAGACGACCATATCCTGAAAAAGTCGCAGATTAGGAATATTTTCAAGGGTTTTCCTCCACTCATCTATAAATCGGGTGCGGTCTGACTGAACACGCGGTGACCACACGGCAGGACCTTTGGAGCAGTTGAGCATCCTGAACTGGATTGCGGTCTTGTCTGCAATTATACCCATCTCCCCTCCGAGCGCGTCAATCTCACGCACAATCTGGCCTTTCGCTATACCCCCTACAGCGGGGTTGCACGACATCTGGGCAAGGCGGTTGAGATCAGCTGTGACAAGCAATGTGGAAACTCCGAGACGTGCAGCCGCCGCAGCAGCCTCACATCCGGCATGACCACCCCCTATCACTATTACATCATAATCAAATTTCATTCTTTATCATATTGATTATAAGTTATTTAATCTTTCTTTATCTCCGTGTCGGGCCAAAGTTGCAAAGCTGAGTTCTCGTGTGCCTCCATCACTTCGCGCTCCCCGGGACCTTTATCATCTATTCCGCACAAATGAAGCACACCGTGCGCTATGACCCTGAGGAGTTCTCTTTCGTAAGGCTCTCCAATTTCCTCGGCATTGCTTCGCACAGTGTCGAGTGAAAGAAATATATCCCCACCTATCTTGTCGCGCCGGGAATAATCAAAAGTGATTATATCCGTATAATAGTCATGACGGAGATATTCACGGTTAGCCCGTAATATCTCCTCATCATCGCAAAATAAATAATTTATATTACCTATTCTTCGATCATGAGCCGCAGCGACCTCTCCTAACCAGCGCCCTACCCTTTCCAGGTCGAGACGCGGCATTTCCACATTCTTTGTGTCAAAAGATACCATGTATGATTATTTGATGTAAACGGTAGAATTGATTTCTCCCGACTTGCAAAAATACAAAAAAAATCGACATCTACAACATAAACATCGGGCTCAAAGCGGAATTGGAGAAAAAAGCGTATTCTTGCAATTTTCCGCTTTTATTTTGCCGCGCATATCAAAAATAAATAAAACTCTAATTATTAACACATTACACAAACAACCAAATAAATTAAAGCCTTTCAGAATCCGACGTATCTGAAAGGCTGATAAGATGGAAAGGAAAATTAAAACCTCAAATGTGATTATTCCCGCAGTCGTGAATCTATTATTATGGTCACCGGGCCGTCGTTGATTAGAGACACCTTCATGTCGGCTCCAAACACACCTTTCTCTATATTTTTCCCGGTTATTGATTTCAGACAGGCACAGAAATAATCATAGAGTTCTTTTGCCTCTTCCCCTTTAGCTGCCCTAATGTAGCTCGGGCGATTTCCTTTGTTGGTGGAAGCAGTGAGAGTGAATTGGCTTATGGCAAGAATCTCCCCTCCCGCATCCATCACGGATTTGTTCATGACTTCATTCTCGTCTGGGAAGATACGCATCTTGGCCGCTTTTGCAGCCAGCCATTCCGCCTCCACCTTTGTGTCCCCGTTTTCTACCCCTACAAGGATCATCAATCCTTTCCCAATCTCTCCCTTTATCTCACCATCCACCTTTACGTATGCTTCGGAAACACGTTGTATAACTAATCTCATAATTCCTACTCAGTTTTAAATTTCTCTAACTCATCCAGCAGATCAAGCTTAATCATATCCCAAAATTTACCCAAATTACAAATCGGGTCTGGCTCATCATCTGCTTTAGAAAAATCAGAAAGGCTTTTTAATAGTTGATTAGTATCATGTTCATAAGTAAAACGCCGTGCATGCAGATCTATGAGTTCAGCCAACTTGAGATTCTTATCTATCAGCATATAATGCAAGTCCCAAGATTTAAGCTTGAATAAAAATTTTCCACATTCTCTCTCTCCTCATAATTACCATATTGACTTACCCTGTTTATAATGAATTGTCGGTGTTTTATCCAATCTAATTTACCCAAATCTATATCCCAAAACACACAAGCTCGTATATAAGGGGGAATGATGGTCTCATTTGAAATATTTTTTTTATTATCTTTTTCTAAAAAATAACTTTGCATCTGTTTAGTAAATGATTCCTCATATCCCATAATTGCATCTATACAGGAAGCCTCTTCATCACTGAGAACCCTTTTACCATTTAGTGCTCTGTTCATAGAACTATACGATATGCCAACCTTATCAGCCAAAACTTTCTGACTAATACTATTCCGCTTTAAATCTTTTTTTATTATTAGACCCAAAGGGATACCTTTATATACGGAAAACCTACGTATCATCATTTTTTCATTATAGTCTACAAATTTAACACTTTGATTCGGTTCTTCCAAATGCTGTCCATTAATTAATTATAGCTGCCATATCTTAATTTTATAACATCAAAACTTTTTATGATGTTGAGAAGATAGTCATTGTCTCTTCTAACCACAAGTCGTTATTTGTCGTTTAAATATAAAATTAGAGCCAATCGAGGTGTTTAATTCAATAATCCCGCTCTAATAGCAGTGGATTATTATATCCTTCTAAAATACCACACATAAATATGCGGCTAATCCGGATAAATACCATAACTTTGTGCAACCTTAATGCGAAGCAAAATCCCCTTATAAATATTATAAATAGAAAACTTCCGAGCCATAAAGAGATTATATTTTCACTCACATCTATAACACTTGCAAAATTAATCCATTCACAATTATCAAACAACTTAATTAGGTTTTATTGGCTCTTTTTATGGAGATTATTATCATTCCATAAAAAATTTCGGTCTGACAGGAAATGACAAGACTTCAAAATATTGTATAAACATATATTAATTTTAGATTTACATCCCCAATAAATAAACAATAACATGCTAAATTATAACTTTTCGCACATTTTTCGCACAATAAAATTTTGATTATGATCCCGCCAGCCCCTTCTACGGCTTCTTCACAGAGATACCTGCCAATGGAAAAAGCTTCAGAAGTTATGGAACTGACTTTAATATCGGGGTATCCAATCTCTGGAAATTCCTCTCTTTCAAAGCATCCGGCGGCTGGGGACATAATCAACTGAAAACTCCGGATACGTTTACTTTTTGCTCTTGGTATCTGAATCTTGACATGGCTCTATATTGGAGAGGATGGCAGATAAATATGACTGCCGAAAATGTAATTCCATCATGGTCAATGTGGGGTATGACACAGAAAATCCGCAGATGGCCCTACACTTCCCTTGCCATATATAAGAATATCGGCAACTGGAATTTTAATTTTACATGGAGCAATCTTTTCAGCCGATATGGAGGTCGATACCGCTGCGAAACTCTGTCGCAGACAGTGGTGCGCTCCTCTGAATATCGCATGAACGACCAGGGCAACCTTCTTGAAATCGGCATACGCTACCAATTCAATTCGGGAAAATTGCTCAACAAAAAGAGCCGCTCGATCAACTCTGCCGATAAAGGGGAGCACGGAATGCGGTGGGATTATTAACAATTTATGGGTAGAGAGAAAGGGATTTTTACCCATTAGTGTGTATTTCGGATGTTTTTAGCCGGTTGTAATTTTGCATTGTCAAAACAATGTTGTCTCAACAACCCAAAAACATCTCAGAAATGATTTCCACTAATCTAAAGAGAAGAATTCAGACAATCCTTCTGACGACCGCCGCAGGGTGCTTCACGACGTTTGCCCAGGAGCTTGCCGACACTGCCGGCTACGATCGTTTCCGGGTTGGTAGTTATGCCGAAATTGTTGCCTCTTTCAAAGATTATGGCATTAACCGTTTTCAGGCGGAAGGAAGCAGCAAAGAGCATCGCAATACTATCGCAATTCCCCGCTTCACTCTCGGATTCGATTTCAAATTCAATAAGAAATGGATTCTCGGAGCTGAAATTGAGTTTGAAGCCGGTGGCACCGGAACCGCCGTCGAACTTGAAAACAATGAGAACGGAGAATATGAGACAGAGATTGAAAAGGGTGGAGAGGTGGCTCTCGAACAACTTCACATCACCCGTCTGATTGTTCCCGCATTTAATATACGCGCCGGACATCAGGTTGTCCCTATCGGACTCACTAACGCTCACCACGAGCCTATCAATTTCTTCGGTACTGTTCGTCCGGAAAGCCAGACGGCCATGCTCCCGTCAACATGGCATGAGACCGGAATCACCCTCTTCGGAACATTTGGGAAAGGATATGCCCTGTTTGATTACGAGGCAATGATTGTGGCCGGTCTTAATGCTAACGGTTTTGACCGTGACACATGGATAGCCGCCGGCAAACAAGGATTCTTTGAGACTGATAATTTCACATCTCCCGGGTATGTAGCCCGTATTGACTGGCGAGGTGTGAAAGGGCTAAGAACAGGCGTTTCCTTCTATTATTGTCGCGACACGGGCGCTAACTCCGACAAATCGCAGACATACTCCTCCTACGGCAGAATACCTTTGGAGATATTCTCATTCGATGCTCAATACCGCAACAAAATCGTCACCTTTCGAGGGGATATAACTTACGGGCACCTCGGCAACAGTCGCGCTGTCAATGAACGCAACAACCGCCTCCCCGGAGCTTCCCCTTACAGCCGCCTGACCCCGGTGGCCAAAAACACGTTGAGCTATGGAGCGGAAGTAGGTTTTAATTTCGGCAATCTATTCTCTATCAAGGGGTGTCCCACCCTATACCCCTATGCACGCTACGAGTATTTCAATCCGCAGAAAGTCGTGGAAAAGCCCTATACTGCCGATAAGAGGCTTGAAGTAAGCAAATGGAGTGCAGGCCTCAACTGGTTTCCTCTTCCCAACCTCATCGTAAAAGCCGACTACTCCAACCGTCAGATAGGCACCTCAAAAGTGTTCGGAAAGGGGCCCTACAACAGTGAGAACGAAATCTCGATAGGGATTGCCTACATAGGCTGGTTTTTTAAGAAATAAGGAGAAAAGCCTCCCAAAGCTCCCAACGCTCCCAGCCCTCCCAACTCTCCCAAAGCTCCCAGCCCTCCCAGAAATTACCAACTAAAAACATACCTTCATGAATTTCAACAAATTATTCATTTCCGCCATTTTGGCGGGAGGCTCTCTTATTGCCCTTACCTCACTCTCAGCCTGCAGCAGTGATGACAACGAACCTAAAAAGGAACAGGAAATTGTCGAATCAAAAGACATCGACTACTCTGCTCAAAATGCCGACAGCTGGCACAACTATTCGGTTAAGGTTGCAGAGCTCCTTGCTCGCGATTCCGAAGACCTTTATAACTCCTGGGCTAATTCCTACGAGGGTGGCCAAGCCTACTCCGTAATCTTCAAGAACGCTACATCCCCTTACACAAGTCCACTCAACTGTATCGAGGAAATACTCGACGGATGCTCCGACATAGCAAATGAGGTAGGCGAGGCGAAAATCGGCGATCCTTTCGACCTTTATAACGCCGGACGCACTGAAGAGGCTCTTTATGCTGTGGAATCATGGTATAGCTGGCATTCCCGTGATGACTATTCAAACAATATCCTCTCCATACGCAATTCTTACCTCGGTTCTCTTGACGGCTCGGAAAATGAGAAGTCGATGGCTGCTCTCGTAAAAAGCGAGGACCCTTCTCTCGATACAGACACCCGCGCAGCCATCACAGCCGCCTATGACGCTATCCTCGCGATTCCGCAACCTTTCCGCAACAATATCAATTGCAGTGAGGCCCGCGCAGCAATGGATGCCTGCGCTGATCTTGACAACCTCATCACCAGACGCCTGAAACCTTTCTTCCAGAATCTTGATGTGGAATTTGACCCTCAGTTGAAGGAGATTGTGGAGAACTATACTGACAATGTTGTACTCCCGACCTACAACACCCTCCGCGAACGTAACGCCGCTCTCCTTCAGGCTGTCAAGAATCTTGCTTCATCCCGCACCGATGACAACTTCCGAAAGGCTGCAAACGCCTGGCTTTTGGCACGCGAACCATGGGAGAAAAGTGAGGCTTTCCTTTTCGGTCCTGTGGATGCCCTCGGACTCGACCCGAACATGGACAGCTGGCCTCTTGACCAGGATGCTATCGTAAACCATCTCAAGAGCGGCAATTTCTCCGACCTCGAATGGGGCGAAGGCGACGATGATAACAAAGTAGAAGCCGCTCAGAACATTCGCGGATTCCACACTCTTGAGTTCCTTCTCTTCAAAGATGGAGAACCGAGAAAAGTAACCAACTGATCATCTGATGAAAAGACTGTATATTTATATCACAGCTCTTGTTTCCCTCTTCACTGCCTGCAGTGAAGAGGGTCTTGACGTGTTGGATGTGGAGGTGCCGGAGGGGTATGCCCTCTCGGCAGGCACCTCCACAATCTTCCTTAATTCATCAAAAGCCTACGATTCTCCCGCCGATTGGGTGACTGAGACCTACAACACGCGGTTCAACCGTGGTGACAAGCTCTATGACGATATGCGCACAAGCTCTAACGGATATGGAGGAGGGCTCGGACCGGTATATGCCGGTTATTCATGCGGAAGCTGCCATAGCAACGCAGGGCGCACCAAACCGGCCGGATGGGCCGACCACGGTTCCGGCCCTTACGGTTTCACATCTGCCCTCATCTATGTCACACGTAAGAATGGAGCTTTCTTTCAGGGGTATGGGCGTGTGATTCATGACCAGTCGATCTACGGTGTCTCGGCCGAGGGAAAATTGAAAGTGGAGTGGAAATACGAAACTTTCAGCTTCCCTGACGGTGAAACCTACGAACTGGCTGCGCCGACATATACCATCACAGACTGGTATAAGGGAGACATCTCCCCGGATGATCTTTTCTGCACTGTCCGCATACCCCTCAGACACGTTGGAATGGGACAAATAATGGCGCTCGATCCTAACGAAATAGAGGCGCTTGCCCGACGCAGCAACTACCCTGAATACGGCATATCCGGACGCTGCAACTATATCTCCGAAAGGGGGGTGAAATGTCTTGGTGTCTCGGGGAATAAAGCCCAGCATGCCGATCTTACGGTTGAGTTAGGTTTTTCCTCCGATATGGGGGTGACCAACAGCCGTTATCCTGAAGAGATTTGCGAGGGACAGCTTCAGATGTCGGAAGGTTCTATGATGGGACTTCTTTATGACCGCCTTGACGTCTCTACGGAAGATATGGAGAATGTTGACCTCTATATGCAGAGTCTTGGAGTGCCTGCGCGTCGTGATGTCAACGATCCTGTCGTGAAAAGGGGGGAAAGTAAATTCTATGAGGCGAAATGTCATCTCTGTCATGTGACCACCCTTCATACACGACCCGGCGGCTCCACTCTTCTCAACGGCACCCGCCTCCCCTGGCTCGGGTCGCAGACAATCCATCCTTACAGCGACTTCCTGCTTCACGACATGGGGTCGGAAATCATGGGGGTAGGTCTTAACGACAACTATGTCTCCGGGTTGGCGGCCGGAAATGAATGGCGAACGACTCCCCTATGGGGAATAGGTCTTCAGGAAAGAGTGAACGGTCACACCTACTTCCTTCACGATGGTAGAGCCAGAAATTTTGTGGAAGCCATAATGTGGCATGGCGGCGAGGGGGAAGCATCTAAAAACCTATTCAGAAATATGCCTAAGGAAGACCGCGACGCCATTGTGACATTCCTGAAAAGCCTCTGACAATCATTTTTTTTTTGCAGAAAGAAAACACGACTAAACGAACATAATGAAAAAGATATTTTCCATATTGCTTCTCGGAGCCTCCGTATTGTCAGCCTCGGCTCAGTATGACAGCGACACTGAAAACGGCGTTGTCTCCTTTGCCGGTCGGAAAGGTTTCGTCTGGGAGAGCGCCAACAAGAAATTCGAATTCAAGCCTTACCTTATGGTCCAGACTGCCGTAGATTACAACTATTATGACAGTGAGGGTCTCGACCCGGCCTATAATCAGGACCATGTGCATAATTCAGGATTCTCCATTCCCTATGCGGTCTTGGGATTCACGGGGCGCGCTTTCGGATTTATCACTTATAATCTGTCGATCAACGCGGCGTCTTCGGGGGGCGGAATCCTTCAGCAGGCATGGGCAGACATGAAGGTGCGCGACGCTTTCTGCGTTCGAGTGGGTAAATTCAAGACCCCCTTCACCCACGCCACCCTCACCACATTGGGAGAAACCCTCTTCCCTACCCTTCCCGTTTCCCTGACAGCGCCCGTGATAATGCCTCATTCCCTCAATGCCGTCACCCCCTCGATGATGACCGGATTTGACCTCGGAGTGGAGTTCCACGGTATGATTAAAGGGAAATGGGGGTATCAGGCCGGACTCTTCAACGGGACCGGGTCAAGCGTGAACACTGCCGGGAAAACCTTCAGCGACGACTGGCATATACCCTCCCTCCTCTATGCGGCTCGTTTTACATTCCAGCCTTTCGGAGTGATGCCCGCTACTCAGGGCAACCCCTATCAGCTTGACATGAACCGTCTTCTCGTGGGAGTCTCCACCTCCCTGAATGTCGAAAGCGAGAACGAGAGCACCAACGATTTTCGTGCCGGTCTCGAGTTGGCCTGGATGCACAACCGCCTTTACCTCGCCGGAGAGGCCTACTATATGCACGTTGGCTTTACCAAACGTCAGAAAATCGACGATTCCTTCAATTATATGGGTGGTTATGTCCAGGGCGGTTACTTCTTCACAGACCGCCTCCAAGGGGCTCTCAGATATGATTTCTTCGATCGAAACGGACTCGATAAAGGGGGCTTGCTGAATATGCCGGCGGTCGGTGTTAACTATTATTTCAAGGGGGCGAACCTGAAGCTTCAGGGGATGTACCGATATATGGGGCGCACCGGACACGCCACTCAGCTTGACCGCGACAATGATGATCTCGGGCTCGCACAACACAACGCGACCGTGCAAATACAATACACTTTCTAACATATCACAGGAACGGATAACTATGAAAATTAGAGTTTGGTTCTTATCAACTCTCTCGGCGTGTGCAGCGCTTCTCTCCGCTTGCGACGACGGACGGATATACCCTTCTTCCGACAGTGACTCGGAAGGAAGCGGCCGCTCTGTCGTGATGAAAGGGTCCGTTGTGGGATGCAGTGACTTCTATGGTTCGGATTTTTCCGTAGTTCTGGCGGCTTTCAGTGAAGATAACCGCTTCGCAAGCGTCACGAAGACAGTAAAGAATGGTGATGACGACATCTTGCTCGCAAACATCCCGAAGGATGCCACCTCCGTGGAATTGTGTGTCATCAACAGGCTGCGTGAGCGTATATTCACTCTCGCTTCCTTACCGCTTGACGGGGGTGATTCCGATGAAATCACATTTTCCATCGGAACAGTGGATGCCGACCCTTTCAAAGTTATGGAAAACGGGATATTCATGACAACGTGCAGCCAATGTCACGGCGCGACCGGCCATGCGGCTGCGGGGCTTGATCTTCTCCCGGAGGAGGCTTACGCAATGCTGGTCGACACCCCTTCCACTGTGATCGAGGGGGAAATGAGGGTAAAGCCGGGGGATGCCTCAGCTTCAACTCTCTGGCAAGCGCTGGCTACCGGTATATCCGATTCCTGGGCTTTCTCTCATTCGAACCTTCTCACTTTCGAAAAAACTGATTTCATAGAATCTTGGATTAACAAAGGAGCAGAAAAATGACTCAATATAAGACACTTTCCTCCTCTACAGGAGCAAGGGAGATTCACGCCGTAATCACAGTGGAAGACTCCTCTCTCCCTTTCGCCAAGCAGGCAGAAGGGATAAAATGCGAGTTTGATACCCTCCGGGAAACTATAGGAGAAAGAATGCGCCCTGTCTTCATCAGGTGGTTTCTCAGTGATGCTGCCAACCAGGCAGCACAGCTTCCTCACCTCGCCGGATGTGCCGTGTCGATTGTGGAACAGCCTCCGTTGAATCTCACGAAGGGGGCGGTGTGGGTATGGTTTATCGAGGATGTGGAAGTAGAGGCTCTGAATGATGGGGCCTACGCTGTCAGCCACGGTGCATACCGTCATATCTTCAGCGGAGGCAACCACCGCCCGGGACTGGATTCCGACGCCGCGACCTACGACATTCTTAAATCCACAGATGAGAGTCTGAGAAAGATTGAAGCCTCGTTGCTGGAGAATTGCGTCCGGACTTGGTTTTTCGTGCAGAATGTGGATGTGAATTACGCCGGAGTTGTCTCCGGGCGTAACCGTGCCTTTTCGGAACTTGGACTCACACCCTCCACACGTTTCATAGCCAGCACAGGAATTGGAGGACGACATGCCGACCGACGCTCCACTGTCCAGATGGATTCCTATTCCGTCAAAGGTCTTCTCCCGGGACAAATGCGCCAGATCGGTGCTCCGGAATTCCTCAATCCGACTTTTGAATATGGCGTTGCTTTTGAAAGAGCCACCAGTGTGGACTATGGCGACCGACGCCATCTATTCATATCCGGCACGGCCAGCATCGACTGTTTCGGTGAGGTGGTATGGCCCGGGGATGTGCGTAAGCAGACTCTCAGGATGTGGGAAAACGTTGAGGCTCTCCTCGCAGCTGCCGGATGTGGCTGGGAAGATGTCGGTCATATCATTGTCTATCTGCGTGATCCGGCCGATTATCAGGTAGTTTGCGACCTCTTCTCGAAATGTTTTCCTGACATCCCTTATGTCATAGTGCTCGCCCCTGTGTGCCGTCCCGGTTGGCTCATAGAGATGGAGTGTATGGCGATGCGTCCCGAGACTTCCGAATTTCCCGTTTTCTGAAACCCTTATCAAACTATCCGGCATGAACCCTCTTATCGGGCTTTATCTGCTTCTTACGGTCATCCTTGCCGCCTCGACGTTCTTCTCCCCCTCTTTCTATAACTCTCTCCCTTTCCTGATTCTATGGGGAGTGGCCGGGGGTGGGTTGACATTTGTCATTTTCAAATGCCGGATGTGGATAAAGCCCGGAAGATTCCTGCTTCATCTCTCTTTTCTCCTTATGTTGGCAGGGGGATTGGCCACCTGGAGTTTGAAGAAATCGGGGTATATGAGGCTTACCCAGGGAACGACAGTCAATACCTTCATTAGTGAGGATGATGCCACCATCCATACTCTCCCTTTCCCTGTCTCTCTGCTCGATTTCAGGATTGATTATTATCCCGGGGGGGAGATTCCGATGGATTATCGCTCGAAGATAATAGCCGGCGATGACACTGTGACTGTCTCCATGAATACGATCCTCAGTCGGGATGGTTACCGTTTCATGCAGTCTTCTTATGATTCGGAGGGGGCCACAATCCTTGCAGTCAGCCATGATCCTTATGGAATTTTCCTTTCCTATTCGGGGTATCTGCTCTTTGCTGTCGGTGGTCTGCTGGTTCTCCTGAACCCTGAGGGGAGATTCCGCAGACTTCTGCGCGGTGCCTCATTATTGCTTCTCCTTGTAGTCGCCTCTGATTTCAGTGCAGCGGGTGCCACAGTGGTCGGTATATCGAGGCAGACAGCCGATTCCCTGTCAAGACAGCAGGTAATATATGAAGGGAGAGTGGTCACTTTCAACACCCTTTCACGCGACATCTTGCTCAAGCTCTATGGCAAGACAAGCTATCGGGGACTTTCCTCCGAGCAAGTGGTTCTCTCGTTCTCTCTCTATCCGAAGGAATGGAAAGAGATTCCGTTGATGAAGATCAAGAACCGTGATTTGCAATCCGCACTCGGAATCAAAGGGCGCTACGCCTCGCTTTCTGACCTCTTCGACAATGAGGGTAGATACCGTGTGGAGAGTCTGAGAGGTAAAGATAATAGCCGCGATATCGAGCAACTTGATGAAAAAGCCGGAATACTCCTTGGATTGGTGCAGGGTTCTGTCATTCTCCCTATTCCTCCGGGGGAGCAACCGTTACCGGGATGGAGAGTGGAGCTTGAACTTCTCTATAATCGTATCCCCTTTACACTTATCCTTTTCATAACCCTCTTTTGCGGAGCTTTCCTTAAATTCGTCGGGATTGTCGCAGGAAAAAGTGCCTTCGGAAGTATTCTCCGGAGCCTCGGTGGAATCTTTCTTCCTGTAGCGGCCGTAATAGCCCTCCTCAACATCTCCCTGATATGGATTCTTTCGGGACGCTTCCCCCTCTCCAACACGTTCGAGACTCTGGAATTTGTGGCGGCTGTCTTTATACTGCTGTCGATTGCGGGACGGTGGTTGACCCCGGCTTCGGAAGGGCGTGACACATTGGAGGGATTGGCGATGCTTGCCGCAGGAGCGGTGGCGCTCGTGGCACACCTGGTTGCCCGTAACCCTATGGTCACTCCCCTTATGCCTGTACTCCACTCCCCCTGGCTCTCAATCCATGTTTCTCTTGTCATGACTGCCTATGCCCTTCTTTTGCTGACATCCGTAAACTCTCTGGCGGCTTTGTGTGGAGTCGCATCCCCCCTTGAAATGAGACGCCGCTCCCTATTGCTCTTATATCCGGGGGTATGGCTGTTAGGACTCGGGATATTCACCGGAGCGATCTGGGCTAATGTTTCCTGGGGAAGTTATTGGAGCTGGGATCCCAAGGAGACATGGGCTCTCGTGACGTTTTTAATCTATTCCCTCCCTCTCCACAACCATGTCTTCAATAAAAAAGATAGAGGCGGAAACCGGAATTTCCACCTCTACCTGCTTCTTGCCCTCCTATCTGTAGGAATGACTTATTTCGGGGTAAATTATCTTGACTCCATGCACGCCTATCAGGGATGATTATTCCTGCCTTCTGTACCAATCATCAAGCGTAATCGAATCCTCCGCAAGGCCGGTCTCCCCCCCATATTCCTCATCGTGCTGGCTCTTGTCAAGACCTATTATCTCGCTTCTTCCGGACACTCTCATGGGGATAATCTTGTCTGTGAACCAATAGAGCGCATAGCTCATCAGGAATGTATAGACCACAACCATTAGCAACACCAGGATATGATTCCAGAAAAATTCATTGCGTGAAATCATCTCGGGATCGGAAGAGGCAAAGAAATCATAAGCGAAAATTCCGGTCAGGACCGTCCCTATTATACCACCCAGACCGTGGGTTGGAAAGACGTCAAGAGCGTCATCAAGCATATTGCTGTACCCCTTCCAGCTGCAGGCGAGATTACAGCAGATGGTTATGATGAAGGAGATGCAGACGCTTTGTCCTACGCTGACCCAACCGGCACAGGGTGTGATGGCAACCAATCCCACGACAGCACCTATCGCTGCGCCCATTGCGGAGGGTTTATGGCCTCTCAGACCGTCCATCGCAATCCAGACAACCATAGCGGTAGCGGCTGCTGTGTTCGTGTTGAGAAACGCGGAAATCGCGATTCCGTCTGCCGCCAGAGAGGAACCTCCGTTGAAACCGAACCATCCGAGCCAGAGGAGAGCCGCTCCGAGAAGCACGAAAGGGACATTGGCCGGCTTTGATTCCTTTTTCGTAGTGCGCTTCCCCAGATACATAGCCCCTGTCAAGGCCGCTATGCCTGACGCTGCATGCACCACAATCCCTCCGGCATAGTCATGTACATGCATCATTCCGAAAAGGCCGTCAGGATGCCATGTGCAGTGCGCCAAAGGGCAATAAACAAGGATTGTCCAGAGCACCATGAAAAGGAGATAACCCGCGAAATGCACCCTCTCTGCAAACGAACCAGTAATCAGCGAGGGGGTGATGATGGCGAATTTCATTTGGAAAAGTGCGAACAAAGCCAGCGGAATCGTAGTGGTGGCTATCCCTATCTGCGACCATTCATTGGATGCGTCAGTGACGTTGGTCACACCGACATTGTCAAACATGAAGAAAGTTGCCGGGTTTCCCAACACATGCCCTATATCCTGACCGAATGCAAGAGAGAAACCGAATACCACCCAGATAACACTCACGACACCCATCACGATGAAACTCTGGAGCATCGTCGAGATGACATTCTTCACCCTCACCATGCCGCCGTAGAAAAATGACAGTCCGGGAGTCATCATCAGAACGAAAATGGTGGCTGTTATCATCCACGCTACATTAGCGAAGAGACTCTCTCCCGGGAGATTGAATATCCCCTCTCGCGGGGTCACAAAACATCCGACTATACTTAGCCCTAACATCACCACAAACACCGTGAGCCATGCGGCGTTAATCTTTTTTACCTGTAGAATTTTCATAGATAAGAGTATTATAATGGAACATCAACTCGACGGGGAGGGGAAGAGAGCAAATAGAATATTTCTACATTATCATTATTAATAATAGAAATATTTTATGATATTTGCTTTTTAGATTGCAATTATCTAATTTTGGCGCAAAGTTAATATTTTTTAATAAACTATACCCTATACCATATGTTAAAAAACGTAAAAAGGAAGGGTTGCCTCACGGCAACCCAACCCGAAATGTATATACCTAATTTAAAAAATTTTTGCGTTAATCGTAAAGTTGTTCCCCTGTCCGTCTCTCCCTCAGGCGGATAGCCTTGGTGAGAAGGATATTCCCGACAGTCCATAGAAGGACGTCGAAAAGAAGGATAAAATTGGGGTTGACCAAGGGGGACACCAGCACGTTCCACCCTATGAACACCAGCGAGCTCCCCAGAATGGTGAGCAGGGCTGACGCTTGATTCATCCCGAGTGCAAGAAGCTTGTGATGAATATGGCATTTATCCGGCAGAAAGGGATTCCTACCCTTACGCACTCTGTGAAGATACACCCTGAACACATCGAAGCAGGGTATAATCAANGGGGAGAGAGCNACTATCGCCGGGTTGTAGTTCTCCGTAAGGAAATCCGGACGATCGATCATAACCCCTATCACACAGAAGACAAGCACCATTCCTGTGGTCAAGGCTCCCGTGTCGCCCATGAAGATTTTCTTCTGCTTGGTTGCGTCGCCAAAGACATTATAGTAGAAGAATGGGAAGAGGGTGCCTGCTGTGGCGGCGGCCAGCATAGAGAAGATATATTCCCCCCCTATAAAAAAGACAACTGCATAAAAAGCCAAGGCTATCGCGCTCAGACCGGAGGCGAGACCGTCGATACCGTCGATTAAGTTTATTGCATTGACCACGAACACCACCAGCAGCAGNGTTATCATCCACCCTAAGAGAGGGGGAAGATGATGGAGCCAGAACATGCCGTAGAAATCTCCGATATACATTCCTGAAGCNCCTACAAGCGCTCCCGACACTATCTGNACTATGAATTTCGCCCGATATTTCACTCCTATAAGGTCGTCGGCTATTCCGACGAGATAGAGAAGGATAATGGCGCATATTTCAAAAAACAAGGGCATCAGCCGCCCGTCGACAGCNGCCTGCATCTGAGGGAAATCAAGACGCATATTGACGGCGCTGACGAGCGCTATTGAAAAAAGAAGGGCCGGNAANAAGGCTATNCCNCCGAGACGTGGCACTACCCCACGATGTATTTTCCTTTCGTTCACTTCATCGAAAAGATTCTTGCGAAAGGCTATCAGTATGATTTTTGGGATAACAAATCCCGCAATCGTTATCGAGAGGAAGAACGCCAGAAGGTCGTTCAGCAGCCAGTATATATTTGAATCTTGAGCATTCATGGCTTTTGGTTTTGACTCCCTCGCGCTCCGATGGCTCTGCAGGGGGTCAGTGAATATGGGATGGCAGCTAAAAGCTAAAAGTCGAGGAGTTTCCGCAAAGTTAATAAAAAAATGTTAATGGAGCCAAACCAAAACCATAAAAAAAAGCGGGGGCGACTGAGTCGCTCCCGCTGAAATGCCGGTTTTTTGNTNATTAACCGTTGTATTTCTTCATGATTGCGATGAGGTCAAGCACCTTGTTGGAGTAGCCGATCTCATTGTCATACCAGGAGATAACCTTCACGAAGTTGTCTGTGAGGTAAACGCCTGCGTTTGCATCGAAGATTGAAGTGAGGGGGCAGCCGAGGAAGTCAGAGCTTACTACTGCGTCCTCAGTGTAGCCGAGCACACCCTTGAGTTCGCCTTCTGCTGCCTCTTTCATTGCTGCGCAGATTTCCTCCTTAGTTGCGGGCTTCTCGAGGTTGCAAGTAAGGTCTACTACTGAAACGTCGAGAGTCGGAACACGCATGGAGATACCGGTAAGCTTACCGTTGAGCTCGGGGATTACTTTACCTACTGCCTTTGCTGCACCTGTTGAAGAGGGGATGATGTTGCCGGATGCTGCACGGCCACCACGCCAATCCTTCATTGAAGGACCGTCTACTGTCTTCTGTGTTGCAGTTGTGGAGTGTACAGTTGTCATAAGACCTTCCTTGATACCGAACTTGTCGTTGAGCACCTTTGCGATAGGTGCGAGACAGTTGGTGGTGCAAGAAGCGTTTGATACGAACTGCTGGCCTGCNTAAGTGTCGGCGTTTACACCGCATACAAACATAGGAGTGTCATCCTTTGAAGGTGCAGACATAACTACATATTTTGCGCCTGCCTCGATGTGGGCCTGTGCTTTCTCCTTTGTGAGGAAAAGACCTGTTGACTCAACAACATACTCGGCACCTGCCTCGCCCCAACCGATCTCTGCGGGGTTCTTGCATGCAGTCACACGGATAGGCTTGCCGTTTACGATCAGGAGGCTCTTCTCCATATCGTAGTCAACTGTGCCGTCGAAACGTCCGTGCATTGTGTCATACTTAAGCATGTATGCCATGTAATCTACAGGAAGAAGGTCGTTGATTGCAACTACCTCGATGTCATCTCTCTTTGTAGAGGCGCGGAACACGAAACGTCCGATACGGCCGAAGCCATTGATACCAATTTTTGTCATTGCTTTAAAGTTTTGGGTTGCTTTTTTATATTTTGCTTTTTTACCTTTTTTTATTGGCTTGAACATAGATTACGCCTCCCTTCTGCCGGGGGGGAGCATCTTGTTTTACAGTATGCAAAATTACAAAAAAGTTTCGGTATTGCAACCTTGAATGAACGTTTTTTAACGATTCGGTGTTTTATTATTCGAAAAAGAGCTCTTTTTAGCGTTATTTTTCTCTCTTTAGACTCTTTTTAACCATTTCTCTCCCCTTTCCATACATTTTGCTCAAAAACTATAAACTTATAAAATTGCTTCAACATTATGGGTAAATTCATGCAAGATTTCAAGGAGTTCGCAATGAAAGGTAACATCATCGACATGGCTGTCGGTGTGATCATCGGTGGCGCTTTCGGCAAGATTGTCGCTTCTCTGGTCGATGACCTTATCATGCCTGTCATTTCTCTCTGCACCGGCTCCGTCAACTACAGCGACCTTAAGGTAGTGCTCCGTCCCGAAGAGCTCGACCAGGCCGGCGCTGTCATACATGAGGCTGTCACCTTCAACTACGGTATGTTCATCCAGAACATCGTCAATTTCATCATCATCGCCCTCTCTATCTTCATCGCGCTCCGTTATGCCGTGAAGCTGAAGAAGAAAGAGGCGGAACCCGCTCCCGAACCCGAGGCTGCTCCCGAGCCCACTAAAGAAGAAGTGCTCCTCACTGAAATCCGCGACCTTCTCCAAAAGCAGGCNGCTGCACAGAATGCCAACGGAAATATCAATCTGAATAAATAATTTAATCAAATATTTTTATTAAATTTGCGGAGCATTCCCCGGAATGNCCCGCATTTGTTTTTTAAATCTAACACTATGTTTCCAACACAGACCTACATCAACCGGCGTGCCGAACTCAAACGTCGCGTCGGCTCCGGCATCCTCCTTTTCTTAGGTAACAACGAGAGCGGCATGAACTATGCCGACAATACATATGACTTCCGGCAGGATTCCTCTTTCCTGTATTATTTCGGCCTCCCTTTCGCAGGGCTGAATGCCATAATAGACATTGACAACGACCGNGANATTATATTCGGAGACGAACTAACCATAGACGATATCGTCTGGATGGGNACTCAACCCTCCCTGCGCGACAAGGCGGAACGGGTGGGTATCTCCGACACACGCCCGGCGGCCGATCTTGAAAAATACCTCGCTGCGGCGAAGGGGAAGGCTCAGACTGTGCGTTANCTCCCTCCCTACCGTCCGGAGCATAACATNNCTCTCCTCCGCCTGCTCGGAGTAATGCCGGGAAACGAAATGCCCGACGTGGATTTTATCCGNGGTGTCGTCGATATGAGAAATCATAAGACAGCAGAGGAGATTGCCGAAATCGAGCGTGCTTGTGATGTCACTGCCGACATGCACATCACGGCAATGCGTATTCTCCGCCCCGGTATGAGGGAGTGTGAGGTGAGCGCTGCCATACATGCTGTGGCCGAGGCCGCCGGTATGCGTCTCTCTTTCCCTATCATCGCCACTGTCAACGGCCAGACTCTCCACAACCATTACCACGGAAACGTGGCCCGCTCCGGGCAGATGCTCCTCGTTGATGCCGGCGCCGAGACTGAGATGGGGTATGCCGGAGACATGTCGTCGACAATTTGCGTCGATCCGAAATTCACTACCCGCCAGAAGGAAATCTACGACATACAGGTGGCAAGCCACCTCGCCGCTGTCGGGGCCTTGCGTCCGGGAATCCCTTTCAAGGATGTCTACGAACTTTCCTGCGAAGTGGTGTGTGATGGGCTCAAGCAGCTCGGCATCATGAAGGGTGACCCAAAGGAGGCGGTTGCTGCCGGGGCTCACGCGATGTTCTATCCCTGCGGACTCGGACATATGATGGGGCTCGACGTGCATGATATGGAGAATCTCGGAGAAGTGTGGGTTGGTTACGACGGACAGCCGAAGAGCACTCAGTTTGGAAGAAAGTCGCTCCGCCTGGCGCGTCCTTTGGAACCGGGATTCGTCCACACTATCGAACCGGGCATATANTTCATCCCGGAATTGATCGACCTCTGGCGTTCTCAAAACAAGTTTACCGATTTCATAAACTACNANGAGGTAGAAAAATGGAAGGATTTCAGTGGAATCCGTAATGAGGAGGATTATCTTATCACTGAAACAGGNTGCCGCCGTCTCGGCAAGAAAATACCTCTCACCACTGAGGAGGTGGAGGCAATGAGATGACTGTAGGTCGGTTTGCCCCTTCCCCTTCAGGGAGGATGCATCTCGGAAATGTTTTTTCTGCCCTAATCTCTTGGCTGTCGGCCAAGAAGAACGGNGGNAAATGGATACTGCGGATCGAAGACCTCGATCCGCAGCGTTCTCGTTTGGAGTATGCNCGNCTNATCGAAGATGACCTCGCTTGGCTTGGTCTCGACTGGGATGAAGGGGGTATTGACGGCACCGGACCGTGCGCCCCTTACCTTCAGAGCCGGCGTGNTGANTTATATGAAAAGGTGTTCGGNCGTTTGGCGGATGCAGGTCTCACCTANCCNTGTTTCTGNNCCCGNGCNGACATAATGTCTACGCAGGCNCCTCACGAAAGCGACGGAAGAGTGGTCTATTCCGGCAGCTGCCGCCCTCCGAGGCTGGGAGGGNCNTGNCTCGAATCCGGAGACCGTAAGGAGAGAGCCACGAGAATATGGGTGCCNGATGAGGATATATGTTTNACGGATCGCCTGTATGGGGAGCAGTGTGTNAATCTCGCCAGNCATTGTGGTGACTTTGTGTTGCGACGCGCTGACGGAGCATGGGCCTATCAGTTGGCTGTNGTAGCAGACGATGCCGCGATGGGTGTGACGGAGGTGGTGCGTGGGAGCGATCTTCTCCTCTCCTCCGCCCAGCAGATNTATCTCTATCGNCTCTTAGGACACACCCCGCCTGAATATGCCCACGTGCCCCTTCTGTGTAATGAAAAAGGGGANAGATTGTCAAAACGCGACGCCTCCTTGAGCATGGAAGAGCTACGCAAAGAATACACCCCCTCCCACATCATCGGACTCCTTGCCTACTACTCCGGTCTCCTCCCCGAACCCTTCCCCATCTCCGCCCGGGGTCTCCTCCCCCTATTCTCCTGGACAGCCCTCCGCCCTCTCGAAAAAATAACCCTCTAACTCTCCCCCCCACGCTCCCCCTGCACACCTGCGCCCCGCGCACCGCGCCCAACCGCAAGTCCTGAGGTGCGCGCGAAGCGCNTATATNTGCGTCAGCCCCNGNGGGGAGCANAANGCATTTATGTTCGGTGGTGCGCGCNAAGCGCGTATATATGCGTCAGCCCCCCTAGCGCAAAGCGCGTATATATGCGTCAGTCCCGTAGCGCGTAGCTCGTCACCGCCGCGGCTCTGCCGCCCCTCCCTTATTATGCAAGCGCCTGCTCTCTCGCGAAAACATGTTTTAAAACATGTTTTCGCATTTTAGTATCATTATTATTTGCATCTACCAGTCATTTAATCTAATTTTGTCGCCCAAAGACGACAAACCTTGTCGGCGAAAGCTTATGAAACGCCTTAAACCGTCAAACTCAGTCTTCTACCCAAACTCTCCATGTCTTGTCTTGCTATGATTCTACAGGTAGAACAATGACGCAACCTTAAAATTTAGAATAATAAATCAACAACATAATATTAACCATAATAATCTAACTGAATGAAGAAATTTTTACTTTCATTAGCCGGCCTGGCTCTCGCCTTCGCCGCAAACGCAGACCGTTATTTCGTGCACGGTACAATCTTCGGTAACACTAACTGGGAATCCATTGAACTTGAAAAGAATGCCACCACTGGTTTGTATGAAACCACGGGGACACTCGTAGCTGGTGATTTTGGTGTTAAGATTACTAACGATGGTGGAAATGACCAAACCGGGTGGTATAGTGGCGCAGCCTCTGACTATGAGATTACTGAGGCTGGCACCTACAACCTCTATAATGCAGATAATCATAATTTTGCATCTACCATTGAAGGAAACTACACAATTTCGCTCAAGGTGTCTGATGAAGGAACACCGGAAACTATCTCCTTCACAAAATATGAGGGAGTAATCGAGATTGTCGAGACATATCATATCCGTGGCACAATTTTTGATGGCTCCAACTGGACAGACTCCCCTGCCATGACTGAAAAAGATGGTGTCTATTCATGGACCGGAGAAATTAAACCGGGTGAATTCGGAATCAAGCGTGCCGAAAATGGTGCTGAGAAGGGTTGGTTCTCAGCTCCTGAAGCTACTACAATTACAGAGCCCGGGGAATATCCGGTAACTGATAATAATGGTAAAAACTGGGTGCTTCAGGCAGAGGGAACTCTTACTTTCACTTTCGATCCTGCAAATCATACCTTGACGCTATCCGGTGAGACCGTAGTAGTTGAAACCTCTTATTACCTCGCCGGCACATTTACCGGCTGGGTGGAAAATAGTGATGCGTTCCAATTTGAAAAGGATGAAAATGGCCTCTACGTTTATGATATGGAGGATGACCTTACTCCCGAAGCTGAGTTTAAAATCACAAACGGCTCTTGGTCTGTGGTGTTTGGATCCAATGGTGAGCCGTTGGAAGAGGGAACCGCATATATTTGCAGCGATGACAAGTCCGCTGATAATATAACTGTCGCAGCCACCATCACTGAACCTCATTTTGTTTTCAATCCTGAGACCCTTACTCTCACCATCACTTCCAGAGCAGGCGGCGAGGACGATCCGGTAGAAAGTGATATCCATTATTATATTCGTGGCGATATCTTCACCGGTACATGGTCTGACGAAGAGATGACTCTGACGAACGGCAAGTATGTTTTGGCTGATAAAGAGGTTGAAGCTGGTAATTTTGGTATTAAGGTTGCAAATCTTGCAATTACTGAAGGCGACAATCAGATTGCATGGTACGCTGCCCTTACTGAGCCGGAAGTTAAACTGAACACCCCGATTGAGCTTACAGACGAAGATGGTAAGAATCTTTCTATCTCCAAGGGTAAATATACCTTTACCTTGGATCTCGAAGCAATGACTCTGACCGTTACAGGTGAGGAAATCGAGGATGTGGACCCTGTTTACGCTTATTCTCTTTACGGCCCCAACACTGCAGGTGGTTCTTGGGATGACAACCTGATGACTGAAGGTACTGATGGCAAATGGACTATTACCCTTGATAAACCTCTTGTTGAATTCGGTATTAGGTATGTTGACACTGCTCACAACAACAAGCAGGAAGGTTGGTATTCATCTGCTGATGAAGACCCTGCAATCACAGATTTCGGCAAATATTCTGTAAAAGAAGGCGGTAAAAACTGGACATCCACACTCACTGAGCCTGCTACATATACCTTCGATCCGGAGGCTATGACTCTTACAATCGACAAAGGCTCTTCTGTAGGCACAATCGTAGCTGAGGAAGGTGAAGCAGTATACTTCAACCTCCAGGGCGTACGCGTAGCTAACCCTGAAAACGGCATGTACATCCGCGTCGTTAACGGCAAAGCTCAGAAAGTAGTGAAATAATATTGAAGAAACGATATTAAAGAAAATAGTGGAAAAGCAACAACGCCTCCACTAACCAACCTATACCGCAGGGGTGCACAATCTTGTGCGCCCCTGCTCCGTTTTCGCCCCTCCCCTCGCGCACAAACCTCCCCTACTGCCTCGCGCACCGGGAGGGGACGCACGGAGTGCGTCCCCATCGAAGCCCTGTCTTACGAAGCCAACCCGAAGCCTTAGCCGCAAGTCCTGTGGTGCGCGCGAAGCGCGTATATGTGCGTCAGCCCCCGTAGCGCGAAGCTCCCCATTCCTAAATCCCCATCTCCAAAAATATGTTTTACAACACCTTTTTACATTTTCTACCAGCAAGTTTTTGCTGTTTCAACCTTTATTCCTAATTTTGTCGTTTAAGAGCGACAAGGTCTGTCGCTCTTAAAACGACTCTTAGCGTCTGGTACCGCCAACCTTCGTTTACCCTGACAATTCTTACATGTTTCGCATCCAAAATGTATTGTTTCTTCCCCGGCTCACACGCTGTGCCGAATCGTGACTTTCCATGCGACTCATACCCTCAGAATTAATATCTCTGACAATTAACCCTTAATATTAACCAAAATAATCTAACTGAATGAAAAAATTATTACTTTCAGTCCTGGTAGCCTTTTTCGCCTTCCTTCCGGGGTATGCAGCGAAAGTCTACTTCGACAACTCAAAAAACTGGGCCACTATTTCAACCTGGAATTTTGGCACAGAAGGTAAAACCGATGTCGCAGGTGAAGTAAGCCAAGTGAACATTGACGGGCATGAACTCTATGTTGCAGAGACTGAGTATGCCAAAATCATTTTCCGTGAAGGAAATGATTGGGGTAAAGGTCAAACAGGTAACTTAGACGTGGAAGACGGTATTGTGTATAATGCCGAAAATGCTAAAATAGCAAAAGTCGTTGATGGTGTTTATACCGAAGTTACAGATGATACTCCAACAGTATATTTTGACAACACCGGGACCGGTTGGGCCAATGTGTATGGTTATTCATGGTCTCCCGACTTTAATCAAGAGCTGACAACCGTTGAAATAGACGGACATACTCTCTATGCAGCTTCTTTAAGAAATGATGAAATTATATTCCGTAGCTCACAATCTGAGTGGGGAAATGATAAACAAACTGCCAACTTGAAAGTTGTTGACGGTGCTGTTTACGGGGCTTCATCCTTAAAAAGCAAAGGGGGAAGCACTGATGCTATAGCAACTATTGTAAATGGCTCATACAATGCATTAGGAAGCGATCCCTACGCAAAGATATACCTTCTAAGCAGTCGTCATGAATTTGCACAAAGTGCTGACTTCAAGATGGCTACTACAGATGGAAAGACATATACTCTTTCTGTGGCTGATGCTGACCCTGATTATACATTTAAATTCTTCGTTATTTTCACTGACGGATCCTATCGATATTTCTCTAATGGTAACGACGAGATCCACAATGAAACTATGCGTATTTCCACCGATGATACCAAGAATATGTCCCTTCACATGGGCGGTAACGTAACCTTCACTGTCACACCTTACAACAACTTTGAGGGTATTATTGTATCGATTGAGGGTCAGGATCATCCTGAAGAGAATGAATTTGCACCTCTCTATATAGTTGACGAAGAAAGCGGTTGGAACACTAAAGAAGCAAACAAACTCACAACAACAGACGGTAAGACCTACACCATTACTAAGGAGAATCTTACAGCCGACTATGAGTTCAAATTCTTCGGTCGTGACGACCACAAACATTACTTCTCTAATGGTCTCGCTAATCTTAAGAATGAGACGGAATATATTCTTGATATAAATCCTGCTCTCTCAAACATGAGCCTTGATGCAGGAGGAGCATCTATCACTTTCACTCTTGTCCTTAAAGAAGACCACTCTTCCGCCACTCTCACCATAACCGGTCAGGATGTTGTTGAAGATGAGTTTCCTCGTATGTATCTTATCGGAGAACGCACCGACAATTGGTCTATTAAGGAGAAATATCGCATGACTACTACCGACGGACGCACCTATACTCTCACTGTGCCCGATATGTCTACCAAGTCTTTCCGTTTCTGTGGCGATAACACTGAGGTAAGAAACCTTGGTGGTGCCGGTGCAGACCTGACAGACGGTTCATATACTCTTACTGCCGGCACTCATGCTATGACTTTGGCCAAAGGTGGTGAAGTGACATTCACTCTTGTGACTGATGATGACTTCGCTACGGCAAGTCTCACAATTGAAGGTCAGGGTGAGATTGTCCCCGAGGATTTCAAAAAAATGTATCTCATCGGCATTGACGGTTGGGATATAGATAAACACAAGAATGAAATGACCACTACTGACGGCAAGATCTATACTATTGAAAAATATATCCCTGCCAACAAGGCATTTAAATTCTTTGGCGGGGCTTGGCAGACTCGTGAATTCACTATGAAAGACGGTCTCGGTCTTGAAGATGGCTCTTATGACGTGAAGCCTATCCCCTCAGAAAATGGAGAAGATTTTAATCTCTCTCTTAAAGAAAGTGGAAATGTCCTTCTCACTCTTGAAGTAACAAAAGATGACTTCTCAGAAGGAAAGCTGACAGTCAAGCACATCAACTTTGAGATCAACCCGGAAGACCTACCTGAGACTCTCTATCTTGTCGGTGAAGTCAACGAAAATGAGTGGACACCTGAAAGTGCTATTGCAATGACTACACAGAGCGCCGGTATTTACACTTTAGAAAAGGCCATTATCAAGGGGGAAGTTGATAACACAGGTCTCTTCTCTTTCATCTCTAAACTCGGCCCGTGGACTGATTGTGGCACAAGATATGGTGATGCGGTCGGAGATGGTGGAAAAATGATTCCGGATGATAATGGTGTTATCACTGGCGATATATTAGTTGCCAATGAAAATGCTTTCGAAGTTGAAAACGGCACTTACGACATCACTGTCAATCTCAATACTCTCAAGCTTACTGTGACTCCCGTTGTGATAGAAGAGCCTGACCCGACTCCAATTCCTCCGGTAGAGGATGAAACAGAATACTTCCTTGCAGGTGGATTTAACAATTGGTCTCAGAGTGACAACAAGTTTACCAAAGTTGAGGATGACTGCTACACAATTTCCATAGCTCAGCTTAGCGGTGAGTTCAAGATCACTGTAGGAAATTGGGTTGATGCTTCTTGGGGAACCAACGGAGAAAACATCACTGTAGGCGTTCCTTACGTTTGCTATTATGGCGATGACTCTACAAATATTGTGCTTTCAGATGTTGTGAATAACGCAGTAGTTACATTCGTTCCGTCTACAAACACAATTACCATTACAGGCGATATCGTGGAGAATATTGAACACGATTATGTTTACCATATTCACGGTTCTGTCAATGGAATAGACTGGGAAACCTACGCAATGGAAAAGACCAACGACAACAAATGGTCGTTCACTACTGACAATGGTTTTAAGAACTTCGTGATTAAGGAAACTGATAATGCCGTAGATTCTCACGAAGCATGGATTAAGTCTGATGGCGATGGCAAAATTGCTGCTAAAGGTCAATTCGGTGCAATGAAAGAAGGCACTGACTGGGAATCTGACCTCGACGGCAAATGTACATACATCTTCGATCCTGAAAACATGGTTCTGACAGTAGACGGCTCAACCGGCATCAACACCATCGATGCTGAAGAAGGTGATTCAGTATACTTCAATCTCCAGGGCCAGCGCGTAGCAAATCCTGAAAAAGGCATATACATCCGCGTCGTTAACGGCAAAGCGCAGAAAGTCATGAAATAATATTGAAAGTGAGATAATAAAGAAAACAGTGGAATAACAACAACGACTCCACTAACCAACCTATACCGCAGGGGCGCACAAGATTGTGCGCCCCTGCTCCGTTTTCCCCCGCCTCGCACAAACCGCCCCTACAGCATCGCGCACCGGGAGGAGCACAAGGCATTTATGTTCGGTGGTGCGCGCGAAGCGCGTATATGTGCGTCAGCCCCCGTAGCGCGAAGCTCATACCCCCGCCGGGGCTCTGCCGCTTCCCTCTGCCCTTTAACATTCGTTAAATTTTTATCCCTATTTTTAATCCTAAATATCCATCTTTCAAACGATTCCACCCTTTAACATTTGTTTTTTGTAAAAAAATTTATACTTTCCTTTCGATAGACATCAAACCAAAATTACAATCTCCCGTTATACAAGTGAACCCACGCGAAGGGAGCCTCAGAGGAGGCGAAAGTC